>NZ_JBLAVB010000005.1:0-386124 GCF_047263945.1 Rhodospirillum sp. A1_3_36
ATGGCAATCAAATGCCACTCGATGCAGTCGAAATATCCGACAACCACTACGACGAACTGCTGGCGGCTCTGGCGTCCGGTTTGGAGATTGTTGCCGGTGAGGACGGCGGCCCTGTCGCTGTCGATCCTCCCCCGCTTACACTTGAACAAGGATGGTCCTGCCTGCGGAGAAGGCGTGATCAATTGCTCGCGGCCTCGGACTGGCGTGTTGCGTCAGACAGCCCCTTGCCAGCCAGCGCTCTGGCCGCATGGAGGGCGTATCGCCAAGCGCTGCGGGATTTGCCAGATAGTACTGTGGACCCGCTTACGCCCATTTGGCCCGACCCGCCAAGGTGAGTGGTCTGCATTTTCGACCCTGTTCCCCGCCTTAGGCGGGGGCCGGGGCGCGCCAACGCCCCGAGCCGGGGGGGAGTAGCCCCCACGACCAATCCGGCCAGACTGGCCGATCCCGCCACCTCGCGCGGAGGCGGGGGAGTCTTAGGCAGTGTGGACGAATTTGATCAAACAAAGGCCAGCAGCGAAACTTACGATTGATCTGAAGTTGGCGGCTGTTTTTTCGCATCTGAGTGCGACGCGCTTGAAGCGTTTGAGGCGCCCGAAGGCCTGTTCAATGCGCGCCCTGGCCTTGTAAAGCTTCTTGGGAAAGAAGGCGGGCTTGTTCTTTTCGTTGCTTTTGTGGGGGATGACTGGAGCGATGCCGCGCGCCCTGGCCGTCGCCCTGTTGGCCTTGCTGGAATAGCCCTTGTCCGTGATGACGGCTCTGGGCTCAATATCCGGGCCAATGTCGAGTAGGGTGTCGAAGTGCTTGTTGTCGGCGGCTTCGCCGCCGGTCAGGTCAAAGGCGATCAGGTTTCCACAATGGTCTGATTTGGCGTGGATTTTCGTACTGAACCCGCCCCGCGAGCGACCGAGCGCCTGACCCTTTTGCCCCCTTTTGCGCCAGCGGCCGAAACGTGCGCCCGCACGATGGTTGAATCGAACATTTGGGTCAGATGCGCCGACGAGCTCATGGAGGCCAGGGCGTCGAAGAAGGCTTCGAACACCCCGGCTTTGCTCAGGCGGTCGAACCGCTTCCAGACGCTGTTCCAGGGGCCGAACTCAGCAGGCAAGGCGCGCCAGCGCACGTTCTCGACGGCGAAGAAATGCATGGCTTCCAGAAACCGTCGATCATCTTGGGCTTTGCGGCCCCGACGGGGCAGACAGGCGCGAAACACCATCAGAGTGTGCTCCCAGTCCTCTTCGCTCATTCTCGTCGACATGGTTCCGACTCCTTAAGTTCAGTCGGAATCCTATGAATCACAACAGATTCACCAGGGGAACCCCAAAAATTTTCTACGCCTCAATTCGTCCACACGGCCTAGGAAATAAGCGTGGAGGAGTCTATCCGTTGTCCCTCGTGCAACAAGATGCTCGCAGAAATCGAGGGAATCCCTTACGGTCGAGTGACGATCAAGTGCCCGCGGTGTCGGGCGACTTTAAACTGGAGGGCCGTTCCGAGCCCCGACTCCGAGCCCGGTTCAAGGTCGCGGTGGCATTCCTCAAGGCCGTCGCCGACGCCAGGGCGTCTTCGAGGGAGGCGAGCCAGCCGATGGCCTCATTGGTCCGGCCTTCGACGCTGGCCTGAGCGGCTTCCTGGGCGTCGGCGGCTGCTTGAGAAAGGATCTCGTCGAGCAGTTGAATGTTGGCGTCGATGGCTGCGGTGAGTTTGGAGGTCGTCATTGGCTTGTTCCTCGGGTTGGTTCAATGACTCACTCATCGCGCTGGTGGCCGCCCCAGCCCAGCTATTTTTCTCCAAAACCATGTGTCGCTCACTCCAAAATCAAGTGGCGCGCTACAGTCGTTATCGTTGGCGCCGGTCCGGGGGGCCTGGAGGCCGCGCGGGTCGCCGGGGAGCGCGGCCACGAGGTGGTTGTCCTGGAGGCCGCCGCGCAGGCGGGCGGACAGGTCCGTCTATCTGCGCGGAGTGAGCGGCGGAAGGAAATGATCAGCATCATCGACTGGCGCTTGGCCCAATGCGAGAAACTGGGTGTGGTCATGCGCTTCAACACCTGGGCCGAGACCGATACGGTGCTTGCCGAGACCCCTGATGTCGTTGTCATCGCCACCGGCGGTTTGCCGCATACCGAGGTGCTATCGAAGGGCAATGACTTCGTCGTGTCGTCCTGGGATATCATCTCCGGTGACGTGAAACCTGGAGCCAATGTGCTTGTTTATGACGACGCAGGCGACCACTCCGGCCTTCAGGCAGCGGAGATTCTCTCTGCCTCAGGGGCGAAGGTGGAAATCATGACACCGGATCGGACCTTCGCCCCTGACGTGATGGCCATGAACCTTGTGCCCTACATGCGTGCGATGCAGTCCCGAGACGTGACATTCACCGTTTCATTCAGGCTGGAAGCGGTGGAGAAGGACGGGAACCAACTGATCGCCCATATTGGTAGCGATTATGGCGGTGTTGCGAAGCACCGCCCGTTCGATCAGATCGTGATCAACCATGGCACAATTCCACTGGATGAGCTGTACTTCGAGCTCAAGCCTAGGTCTTCGAACCTGGGTGCGGTGTCCTACGACCGGCTCATTGAGGGCAAACCCCAAGAAACCATCCGCAACCCGAGCGGCAACTTTCAGCTTTTCCGAATAGGGGACGCGGTTTCGGCGCGGAATACACATGCGGCGATCTACGACGCGCTTCGCCTGCTCAAGGACATTTGATCGTCGCGCCGACGAAACAGCACTCTAAAATCTATATAACAAGAGTGAAACTGGGCCAGCTTGACTCAAGCTGATCCCGTTTCACTCTAAGCGCATAGCCTCGGCCAGTTTCCCTTGACCGGGCTGGCAGCGTGCACGGTACACGACAGTCGGTCCTTTCCAGTCACGGAGCTTTGCCCCGTCCCCCCCCTCCTTTGGCGAGACTGGGGCCGAAAGGCCCCAGACCCCAGGCTGTTATTTTTAAAAGAAAAATGGGGGTTTGGGGGCATCGTCCCCAAATGGGCTTGGGCTATCGCCCAAAAGACACGAGACACTGTCCTGCGCTGTGGGCAGCGTGAGGAAGTCTCCAAGACGGAAGACGTTGCGAACAAACCCTGCGCCAGACCTTGACAGATCGAAAAATCACGATCACAAACCAATAAATGATATCACATTTCATTGAATACGAGATTATTTGACGCAGAATCGAGCTGGTCGGCGGGGGAACTTGTCGGTCTTCCATCTGCGCGTGGATAAGGGGAAAATCATCAACGTCTCCCCTTCCAATCTGGCGCTCTCTCCAGACGATGCGATTACCTAGGGCGACCGGGTCGCCTTGGGCTGGGACGGCGCAGCAAGCCTCTTGGTACCCTCATGCCCCCTTCCTTGCCCCTCGTCCCCGTCGATGGCAGCGGCATCGCCCAATAGCCCAGGAAAACACCATGCGAGACAACGCCACCACCGCCCAGCTTCAAGACCTCGACGCGGCCCATCACCTCCATCCGTTCACGAACGCCCGGGACCTCAATGCCCGTGGTGCCCGCGTGATCACCCGGGGCGACGGGATCTACCTGCATGATTCCGAGGGGAATAAGATCCTGGACGGCATGAGCGGCCTATGGTGTGTCTCCGTCGGTCATGGCCGCGAGGACATCATCGCCCCCATCGCCGATCAGATGCGCGAACTGACCTACTACAATACGTTTTTCAATACCACGCACCCCTCTGTGGCCCGCCTGGGCGCCCTCCTGACAGAGGTCACGCCTCCCCAGTTCACCCATTTCCATTTCACGGGATCGGGCTCGGAGGCCAACGACACGATCTTCCGTATGGTCCGCTACTACTGGTCCCTATTGGGCAAGCCCGAGCGGACCATCTTCATTGGACGGCGCAACGGGTATCACGGATCCACCGTCGCGGCGGCTTCCCTGGGGGGATTCGCCGGGATGCACAAGCAAGGCGGATTGCCCATTCCCGGCGTCTACCATGCCCCTGCCCCGTCCTGGTGGGCGGATGGCGGGGACCTGTCACCGGCTGAATTCGGTCTCAAGATCGCCCGGGAGACCCTCGCGCTGATCGACGGCATCGGCGCGGACCGCGTGGCAGCCATGATCGGCGAACCCATCATGGGGGCCGGTGGCGTGATCATCCCGCCCGAGACCTATTGGCCCGCACTGACCAGCGGACTGAAGGACAGGGGCATTCTGTTCATTTCCGACGAAGTCATCTGCGGTTTTGGCCGCACCGGGGAATGGTTCGGCTGTGAGTACATGGGGACGGAACCGGATTTCCTGACCATGGCCAAAGGCATCACCTCCGGCTATGTTCCCATGGGTGCCGTCGCTGTCTCGGACCGGGTGGCCTCGGTCCTGCTGGAAAAAGGCGGGGAGTTCTTCCACGGTTTCACCTATTCTGGCCATCCGGCAGCCTGTGCAGCGGCGCTGGCGAACATCACCATTCTGCGCGACGAGGGCTTGGTCGATCGTGTAAAGACCGATATTGGTCCCTACCTTCAGGAGAAATGGCGGGCCTTGGCCGACCATCCGATGGTTGGCGAGGCGGTCATGGTCGGATTGATCGGCGCCATCCAGTTGACCAGCAACAAGGAGACCCGGGCCGACTTCCCCGAGGTCGCCTCTGTTGGCCTGTCGGCGCGGGATTTTGCCTTGGAGAATGGCTTGGTGATGCGAGCCGTGGGAGATCGTTTGATCATCGCTCCCCCCTTCACCATGACCCATGCCGAAGCCGATGAGTTGATCGACACGACCCGCAAAGTCATCGACCTGACCTATGACCGTGCCCGACGCATGGGATTGATCCACTAGGCCCAAAGCGCCCATCCTCCTCCTTCATCCATCCCATTTGCAGAGACAGGTCATGACATTCCCGTCCCCATCCGGGTCCTCCCTCAAGGAGGCCCTGTCCTTCCTGGACCGCTACCCCGACGTTCAGGCGCTGGACATCGTCTTGACCGACTGTCACGGGATTGGTCGGGGGAAAATCATCCGGCGCCATGAGCTGGCCGCCATTTACGCCGAAGGACGCCCCATGCCCAGCTCCCTCTTCGGCGAGGATGTGGCCGGTGATGACGTGGAAGCAACGGGTCTGGTCAATGTGGATGGAGGCGGCGACAAGCGGTGCTGGCCCATCCCGGGAAGCCTTGGCCTGATCCCCTCGACGGGCCGGGGGCAGGTGCTGGTCAGCATGTACAACGACGATGGCTCTCCCTTCGCCGCGGAACCCCGCAACGCCCTGCTGGGCCGCATCGACGAAGCCCGGGCGGCAGGCTTCACCCCCCTGGGCGCCTTCGAGCTGGAATTCTACCTGATCGCCAATGGACCGGAGGACCGGGGGCATCACCGCTTGGCGCCCTACGCCCTGACGGGCCACCGTCCCGACCACCGCAACACCATGGCGGTCGACGAGCTGGATCAAATGTCGCCCTTCCTGGACTCAGTCTACGCCGGAGCGGAGCACCTCGGGCTCACCCTGGAATCCGTCATTTCCGAATACGCCATCGGTCAATATGAAATCACCAGCCGCTACCGGAACCTGCTCCGCGCCGCCGATGACGTGATCATCGCCAAGCGTCTGATCCGGACCACCGCCCGACGCTTTGGCTTCGAGGCCTGTTTCATGGGCAAACCGTTCGGCGATCAAGCGGGGTCCGGCATGCATCTGCATCTCTCCCTAGCCGATCCGGACGGAAACAATCGGTTCGCGGACCTCCCCGATGGAAGCCTGAACCCCCTGATGCTCCAGGCCATCGCCGGGATCCGCGAAACCATTGGCGAGACCATGTTGGTCCTCGCCCCCTTCCAGAATTCCTGGCGACGCTTCGCCTCCACCCTCTATTCCCCCGCGTCCGATACTTGGGGGTTGGAAAACCGCAATGTCGCCATCCGGGTCCCTGCCAACGGCGGCAAGGGCCGACACTTCGAACACCGCGTGGCCGGTATCGACGCCAATCCCTACATGGTCGCCGCAGTAACCCTGGCGGGGGCCATGGAGGGTATCGCACACCAAAAGGATCCCGGCCCCGCCCACCGGGAAGACGCCACCCCCTCCTCCCTTGGCGGCAGCCTGCCCCGGTCCTGGCGGGATTCAATGGATGCCCTGGAGGCCTCAGCCTTTGCCCGAGCCGCCCTGGGTGAGGAGTTGCACCGGTCCTTCCTCGCCGTGAAGCGAGCGGAGTGGTCCCGCCTCGCGCTCATGATCCCGGACACGGAATGGTCGCTTTATGGATTTGTCGTCTGAATCCAACCGAGAAGACATTCTCGACGCGCTTGAAGACGATGGACTTTGGAAGCGGCCAAATGACCGCAGCCATGGTACACGACAGCGTCTTATATTTTTTGGGCGATTGCCCAAGCGCATTTGGGGGCAAAGCCCGATGACGGGAAAACATCCCCTGTCGGGTCCCGCGGGCCGCTGCGCCTTCTAGAGTGAAACTGGATCAGCTTGAGCCAAGCTGGCCCCTGTGGAGAACAGCACCTGGATCAGGGCCACCCCGAGAACCCGGCCAGACCGCTTCGGCAATCCGCCGAAAATTACCCCCTGCTATCGCAGCGATATCCTTGGCCTCATATCCATGGGCCCGCATCAATCGCAAAAGCGCTCCAAACAGGTCAGGAGGAGACGGAACAAGCGAGGGGTCAGAATATCCCCAGATACTGGGCCACCAATACTCCAGGTCAATGGACACGGGCAAGGAATCCAACCCCGTATCGTAGCAGTAGTCCAATCCCAGTCCCACGTTAGAGGAGCCCACCCGAGACACCAGATAATCCAAATGTTCGAATACCGTCTGGGCAGGATCGTCACTTCGCCCGATAAGGAGCCCATGGGCGGTCACGCCAATCACGCCACCGACCGCCGCACAGGCATCGATTTGTGTGTCCGTCAGGTTGCGCGGATGGTCGTAAAAGCGCCTGACGTTGGCGTGGGAAAAGACGACAGGTCTTTCGGTCCAGCCCAGCATGTCCATGCTCGTCCGTTCTCCCGCATGGGAGAGATCCAGGACCACGCCTGCGGACTCCATCTCTCGGATGATTTCTTTTCCATGGGGAGAAAGGCCAGGATCATAGTCATCATGGCAGCCGCCACCCACCGCGTTCTGCCGATTGTAGATCAGGTTCATCTGCCGAACGCCCAGGGCGGAGAAGCGATGGACCAGGGCAGGATTTCCTTCGAGAGGTCCGGCTCCCTCGAGATCGAAGGCGACCGCAAGACGGTCGGTTGCCTCTGCGGTGGAGAGGTCGGACAGGGTTTCAGCCAGGAGAAAACGGTCGGACAGGGCGACGAGGCGACGATGAAAACGCGTGAGAACGGCCATGACCTCCGCCGTTGACGCCATATCCATCCCCACATTGATCGAAGCGAACCGAAATCCCGCGCGCCAATGGGCACCCAGGACCGCTGGATCTCCCCCTTCATCCAGGGGAATACACACATGAGCATCCCAGGCGGGAGGGGCGGGCCTGGTCATTCCGGGTCCCGACCGGCCGGAGATTGAACCCCGACCTCTTCCCTGCCAACACCTCTCTTCCCGCGCCGCGCCGAAGGGTTTCCCCCAAGGATCAACAGCCCGGCAACCATAAAAAACACACCCACGGAGCCGACGGCGCTGATTTTTTCGTGAAAAACGATGAGACCCAGCAGGGTCGCCACCAAGGGTTCAAGCAGACTGATCACGCTCGACGCAGCCGCAGGCGCGCTTCGCATCCCAATGAAGAAAAACACATAGGCCACGGCGGTCGGAACGGTTCCGAGAAACAACAGCAGGCCCGTAACTTCCAGGGAAGGAAGCGGGGTCGGCCCTTGGATGACGAAAGCGGGTAAAAGAATGGCTACCCCTCCACCAAAACCAAGAATGATCAGCTGGTAGGGATCGTGGTGAGGGGCAAGACGGCGGCTGAGCAGAACCATGGTGGCGTAGCTCACCGCAGCGCAAAGAGCCAGGAGCGATCCATCGACAACGCCCGTGGCGGCCAAGCCAGAGGATCCCGGCCACCCGATCAGAAGCGCCGTGCCACCAAGCGTCACCCCCATGGCAAGCACAGTTCGACGCCCCACCGCCTCGGTCAGGACGTACCCGGAGCTGACCGCCACCAAGGGAGGTGCCACGCAGATCGTAATCAGGGTGGCAATGGTAACGCCCGCCCGGTCGACGGCATTGTAGTACGCCAACTGATACAACGCCGTCGCCAGGGCGAGGCCGACGAATGGCCAGACATGAGCGCGCCCGACCCAAAGCCTGGGTCTTCGCCGCAACAGAACACCAACAAGAAGAAGAGCGGGAACGGCGATGGCCAACCGATAGAACCCCACTTCCATGGGGTCCAATGCCGATATCAGAAAGAGCTGCTTGGCCACGGCCCCGCCAGTGCCCCACAGCATCGCAGCCAAACCAACCAGCCAAAGGCCGGAATGGGGCGGGTCCGCCACGGGAGACGGCATGGTCTTGGGGCGCATGGTCTTGGGGCGCATCGTCTCCAAGGTCATTGTTTTATTGGCCGCCATCCCGTTGGTCTTCGCCCAAGAGCCGCGTGGCCGCGGCCCGGACCTCTTCCGCCAGGGGAATGGCGCACCGTTGGGCAAGATCATATTGAACGGTCACCGCCTGAAGGGTCGCACAGATCTTTCCGGTCGTGGCATTCAACAGGCGATGGCCCGTGGTTAGGGATTTGGCGCCGATCCGCAGGACCCGACTTTCTCCAATCACCAGGGCTCCGGCCAGCAATTCCCCTTTGTAATCCACCTCATGATGCACATCGGCCCAGCCCATGGAGCGGTCCTCGATCCAGGCCGGATCGAAACCGATTGCCGCGAAACAATGCCATTCGGCCTGATCAAAAAACCCCATGTATTCCTTGATGGTCAGATGACCCATGGCATCGCAATGGGAAGGATAAACCACCGCTCTCAAGGTATTTATCCAGTTTTCACTCATCTCCGACATCTCCTTTGATGGGGTGGAGGGCTCCCTGCGCAGACGGTCGGTTCCCTAGAGTGCTCCCAAATCACTCTAGCGTTGGGCCATTGACGCGCGTTCAAGGTTGGGGTCGACAAGGATGCGATCCTCTGCCGGAAGGCGGGCAGGATCGACTTCGGCAAAGGCCGATTCCGACGAGTCCTCCGGAAGAAAGGCGGGCATGAGCGTCAGCATGCCGAGGGATTCCGCGTGTTGAAGTACCTTCTCGACCTTCCGGCACGCGATTGTTCGCTCATAACCGAACAATCGTTCTATTTTTTGTGCGATGTCTTCAATGGTATGATAGCCATCGCAATGTAGCATAACTTCAAAATACAATTCTGTGACTTTTAGACAATTAAGATACAGGTCAACCCGACGCTCTTCCTCCTTCTTGTGGCCATTATAGATGAGTCCGCCATCGGCTGTTTTGAGGAGAACAACCTTCTTCTTACGACGAAATTTCGGTCCCGGCTCAACTTTGCCATGCCCCCTGAAGATATAGCTGCAGAGGACCCGGACTTCTATGATTTCCTCTTCAGTGAGGTGATCCGTGTGATGGACGGGTTCGTCCTGCTGAGACCAGCGAACATAATCGCGGTCGGTGATGTGAATTCCCCATCGATCGGGTTCGGCATAGTGGCGGGTTCCTGGGTAGGGCTTGTAGGTGAAATCGCGGACCATGTCCGGGCCGAGTTCCTTGAGCATGCGGATGGTCTTGAGTTGATCGGCCATGGTTTCGCCAGGCATGCCAAAGACGGCGAAAGCGATGGATCGGATGCCCGCCGCCTTGGTCATGTCAAAAGCGCTTCGCATGTTCCGCGATTTGCGCTGGAACATCGCGAGGTTTGACTCGCTTGCGCTCTCGACGCCATAGGCAATCCGGTCACATCCCGCCCGCGCCATCAAGGCGAGCAGATCGGGGTCCACATATTCGGTGCGGGTCAGACAGTGCCATTTGATGGGCAGATTGGTTGCAATCAACTCCTCGCACAGAATCACCGCCTTCTTTCGATCTACCGTCAGGATGTCATCATAGAAATAAAAATACCGAAAACCTTGGTCGTAGGCCCAAGTCACTTCCGCAATCAAGTCGGCGATGGCATGAAATCGAACGCGTCCCCGTTCAAATGATGACGTGCAGTATTCGCATCGAAAAATGCACCCTCGTGTGAGAGAGAGAATATACCGCTCCCCCCGCGCTACGTATTTTTCCAAGGGAACGAGGTGGTAGGCGGGAAACGGCACCTCGGCCAAGGTCTCAACCACGGGCCCGGGCGGGGTTTGGCGGACTTTGTCCCGGTCAAGGGGATCCCTCAGGACAAGACCAGGAATACCATCGGGGGAGCGTCCGCTCAAAAGGCATTCGAACAGGTCCGGCCCTTGCCGGTCGCCTTCTCCAACAACAAGATAATCAATATCATCGCACCGCCGAATGGCCTCCAGGGGCATCCAGGAGACATAGGTTCCACCGACCACGACCGGAATGGTGGGGTCGATCTCCTTCACCAGCCCCGCCGTCCTTTCCACCATCGGAAATGTCGATGTGGACCGGTTGGTTATTCCCACCACGCGAGGCGCTAACCGACGAATGTCCCGCTCCATGTCCTCGAAAGACATTTCGAGAATGGTGGCATCGAGAATCGCTACGGATATGCCGCGCTTCTCCAGCCAAGCAGCAAGTATCGCAAGATTTCTGGGAGGATCTATCTGTTCATATTGATCGTAGGTGAATGGAGGGACAAGTCGATAAGGTGGATTTACCAACAATACATCAATGGACATTTGTTAAACCCCCATCCTGTACGCCAAATTTTATTATTTAAGGAATTGGAGGGTGACAACACCCTCCAATCCTGAAACGTCAGGGAAGATTGTCTTCCTTGACAATTTCATCAACCGCTTCCACCAGAAGATCGGTGTCATCTTCCGAAACGTTGCGGTCGATTTCATCGATTTCGAGATTTTCGACTTTCATGTTTAAAACCTCCTCTGAATGTTCAGTTGCATTGCTGATCGGAAAGAATCTTCTTCCCGCAAGGTTCCGACAAAGCAGAACCTGCTTAAGTATAATGGTTTACAAACGACATCTTTCAATTGCGGTTATCCGCAAATCACTCAACAATACCTTGTAGAGCACCCCTCTCGTGACGGGTCTCCGATGAGGGCTCATTGTCCGACACCATAGCGCTGGAATATTTTCTCTCTTTCACCAAAAACCCCGCCCTCTCTTTGAAATAGACTCTGTGTCCTCGAAAATCCGGAAACCCTGCTTCGCAGTTTCTGGGCTCTGCCCAGACCCGCAAAGGGTCGGCGGACCCTTTGATCCCGAATGGGGGTCCGGGGCCTCAGGCCCCGCGTTTTTCGGCGCCGCAAGGAAGGGTCCCGCTCCATCCGGTCCTGGCTCTGCGGCCCCCTGGGCGAGGTAGCGGGCGAAACTCCAACCCTCCGGCAAGAGACATCTCTCATGGGCGGGCGCCATGCCACGCAACAGAACACTCAGGCTGCGCACATCGACGGCCAGACCGATCGATCGCCACGAGACCCGACCCCTTGACGGATATCCTTTCCCGGCACATAGTACACGACTGTATACATCTACACACATTGGGGAGTGCCGCCTTGGCTCACTCAAAAACTTACGATGTCCTCGTGATTGGGGGAGGGAACGCAGCCCTCTGCGCGGCGATTATTGCGCGGGAGAAGGGCGCAAGCGTCCTGTTGCTGGAACACGCGCCCAGACCCTTCCGGGGCGGCAACAGCCGCCACACCCGCAATCTGCGCTGCATGCACATCGGTCCCACCTCCGTGCTGACCGAGACCTATTCGGAGGCGGAGTACTGGGACGACCTCTCGCGGGTTACCCAAGGGGTCACCGACGAAGCCCTGGCGCGCATGACCATCCGTGCCTCGGCTGCGGTGGAACCCTGGATGACCGCCCGGGGCGTGCGCTTTCAGCCATCGCTGAGCGGCACCCTGAACCTGTCGCGCACCAATGCCTTCTTCCTGGGCGGCGGCAAAGCCCTGGTGAACGCCTACTACGCCCATGCCGAACGTATCGGTGTGGAGATCCTCTATGACTCCGAAGTCCGATCCCTGCACATCGAGGATGGCGTGTTTCGCGGCGCCAAGGTGACCATCAAAGGCTTCCCCGCCACGATCTCGGCCCGGGCCGCCGTCGCCGCCTCCGGAGGCTTCCAGGCCAACATCGAATGGCTCAAGGAGGGCTGGGGCCCCCAGGCGGAAAACTTCCTGATCCGCGGCACCCCCTACGCCCAGGGGACGGTCCTCCGGGACCTGCGGGCCCAAGGGATGGAGACGGTGGGCGACCCGACCCAATGTCATGCCGTGGCCATCGACGCCCGCGCGCCGCGCTTCGACGGCGGCATCGTCACGCGCCTGGACTGCGTGCCCTTCGGCGTGGTGGTCAACCGCGAGGCCAAGCGCTTCTATGACGAAGGCGAGGATTTCTGGCCCAAGCGCTACGCCATCTGGGGCCGCCTCGTGGCCAAGCAGCCGGATCAAACGGCCTATTGCCTGATTGATTCCAAATGTCTGCCGTTATTCATGCCCTCGGTCTTTCCCCCGGTGGAATCCGACAGCATCCGTGGCCTCGCCGGGAAGCTCGACCTGGACCCGGCCACCCTGGAGGAGACGGTGGACCGCTACAATGCGGCGGTTCAGACCGGCTCCTTTAACAAGGACATCCACGACGACTGCCGGACCGAAGGCCTGGAGCCCCCAAAGACCCATTGGGCCCAACGCCTGGACGCCCCGCCCTACTACGCCTATCCGCTGCGGCCGGGCATCACCTTCACCTACCTGGGCGTCAAGGTCACCGAGGAGGCCCGGGTGGTCCAAACCGGTGGCCGCCCCTGCCCCAACCTTTTCGCCACGGGAGAAATCATGGCGGGCAATATCCTCGGTCAGGGCTATCTGGCCGGACTGGGCATGACCATTGGAACCGTCTTCGGACGCATCGCCGGAGAGGAGGCCGCCAAGCATGTCCTCCATTGACCCCACCCGAAACCCGGGACAGGATGCTCTGACCGACGCCCGTCAGGCACTGCAAATCTGCAACGCCTGCCGCTATTGCGAGGGCTATTGCGCGGTCTTCCCGGCCATGACCCAACGTCGGGCCTTCTCGGACGTCGATCTGGACTACTTGGCGAACCTCTGCCACGGCTGCCGGGGCTGCTACTACTCCTGCCAGTACGCGCCTCCCCATCCCTTCCACCTCAACCTCCCCCGGGTCCTGGCCGAGGTGCGCGGCAACAGCTACGCCAAATACGCCTGGCCGGGCCCCCTGGCCCGGCTGTTCGAGCACAACGGTCTGGTGGTTTCCCTGGCTGTCTCCCTCAGCCTGGGACTGGTGCTGGCCCTGACCGTCCTCCTCCAGGACACCGGCGTGCTCTTCGCCCCCCAGCGGGGCCCCGGCTCCTTTTACGCCGTTATCCCCCATGGGGTGATGGTCGCCGTGGCAGGGACCACCTTCGGCTTCGCGGTGCTGGCCCTGATCATGGGCTTCCTGCGCTTCTGGACGGGGACCGGCGGATCACTCCGCCAGTTGGTCGACCCGCGCGCCCTTGGCAAGGCGGTCAGCGACATCGCCACCCTGCGCAACCTGGGGGGCGGTGCCGAGGGCGAAGGCTGCACCTACCCGGACGAAGCCTTTTCCAACAAACGCCGGTGGCTGCACCACTTCATGATGTATGGCTTCCTGCTGTGCTTCGCCGCGACCTGCGTGGGAACAATCTACGACTATGGCTTCGGCTGGGTGGCGCCCTACTCCTGGTACAGCCTCCCCGTGGTGATGGGAACGATTGGTGGCATGGGTCTTCTGATCGGCCCGGGCGGCCTTCTGGCCCTGAAGTTCGTGGCCGATCCGGAGCCCGGCGTCCGCCGCCAATTGGGGATGGACGTGGCCCTCCTCGCGCTGCTCTTCCTGGTCTCCCTGACCGGATTGGTGCTGCTGGTCTTTCGGGAGACTCCGGCCATGGGGATCCTTCTGGCCATTCACCTGGGCTTCGTCCTGGGCCTGTTCCTGACCCTGCCCTACGGCAAATTCGTCCATTCCATCTACCGGGGTGCCGCGCTCCTCAAGGCGGCCCTGGAGCGCCCTTGACCCCCTTCTATCCCCACCGGATTCCTTTCCCCGGTGGCTCCTCGCCCGGCGGAGCTCCCTCCGCCGGGATTTTTTTGACCGCTTGCCCTCGCTGGCGGCCATTGCGATAGTTCGGCTCCCCACCCCATGACTAAGGACCAGGACCCTGCCCCGCGCCAAGAGCACCCCAGAAACCCGATCGGACGCCCTGGGCGCCAGCGCCCACCAACGCATCCGCGAGGCCATCGCCAGCGGCGTCTTCAAGCCCGGCCAACGGGTCACCGAGACCCAACTTGCCGAGTGGCTGTCGATCAGCCGCACCCCCGTACGCGAAGCCATCCAACGCCTACTGACCCAAGGTCTGCTCAGCCAGTCGGCGGGCCAGGGCCTGACCGTGACCAAGCTGGACTACCAGGCCATCGTCGAGCTGTACGCCATGCGCGAAGTTCTGGAATCCGCTGCGGCCCGCTCTGCGGCCAGTCAGGCCACGGAACCGGAGATCGAGATCCTGGAGGATATCGTGGAGATGGAGCGCTCGGTCTCACCCGATGCCCCGGAGGACGCCAGTCACTACAATCGGCAATTCCATCAGGCCTTGGGCCGGGCGGCCCATAATCGCTACCTACTGGCGAGCCAGGCCGCCTTGGAGGACGCCATGGTCCTGCTGGGCAACACCACACTGGCCATCGAGGGCCGCCACGCCGAAGCGGTGGAGGAACACACCCGCATCGTCGCGGCCATCCGGAACCGCGACCCGGAAACCGCAGCCCAGACCATCGCCGCCCATATCCGGGCGGCCCAGCGCAAGCGCTTGAAAATGCTGATGAGCGCGCGGGAGGAGTAAAGCGGAACGACGAAAAGTGGGCACCGGTTTTCCGTCACGGGGCTTGATCCCGTCCCCCACTGGGGCCGAAAGGCCCCAAACTATGATTTTTGGCCGAAAGGCCCCAGTCCCCAAGCTCTTATTTGTGATAGAAAAATGGGGCTCGGAATACTCTAGGGGTCGCCCGCGACGGGGCGACCCCGCTGGAGACTCACAGGCCCCAATAGATGCTCTTGGCCTGCTGGTAAGCGCGCAGGCCCTGAATGCCCTTTTCCCGACCCAGGCCGCTGAGCTTGAAGCCGCCGAAGGGCGCGGCGATGGACAGCTGCTTGTAGCTGTTGATCCAGACCGTTCCCGCCTCCAGGGCACGGGCAACCCGCCAGGCCTTCTTGTAGTCGGCCGTCCAGATGCCGCTGGCCAATCCGAAATCGCTGTCGTTGGCCTGTGCGATCAGATCCGCCTCGGTCTCGAAGGGCATCATCACCAACACCGGACCGAAGATCTCTTCCCGGGCGACGGTCGAGCGGTTATCCAGCCCCCCCAGGATGGTCGGCAGGTAATAGGCGCCTTGGTCCAACCCCGCACCCTCGGGCCGGGCGCCGCCGGTGATCACATGGCCGCCCTCTTCCAGCCCCTTCGCCACATAGGCCTCCACCCGTGCGCGCTGCTCAAAGGAGGCCAGCGGCCCGATCACCGATTTGGGATCCGTCGGCGGCCCCACCACGAAGCGGGCGGTCTCCGCCACCAGCAGGTCGCGAAAGGCATCCAAAACCTCGGCCTGGACGAAGAGACGCGAGCCCGCCACGCAGGATTGGCCCGTGCCGCCGAAAATACCACTCGCCACCGTCTTGGCTGCGGCCTCCAGGTCGGCGTCGCCGAAGACAATATGCGGCGACTTGCCGCCCAGCTCCAGGATGGTGGGGACCAGGCGTTCGGCTGCCGTTGCGGCGATGCGCTGGCCCGTACCGGTGCCGCCGGTGAACGAGACGCAGCCCACTTCCGGGTTGGCGACCATCGCGCCGCCCACGTCCGCGCGGCCGGGCAGGATGCTCAACACCCCTTCGGGCAGACCGCCCGCCACGCAGGCCTCGCCCAATGCCAGGGACACGAGGGAGGTGCTTTCCGCCGGTTTCAGGACGATGGCGTTGCCCGCTGCGAGAGCCGGGGCGATCTTCTGGGCGCCCATGGTCAGGGGCGAGTTCCAGGGCACCAGGGCCGCAACCACGCCGAGGGGCTCGTGCACGGTCATGGTGAAATAGGGTCCCCGGGCGGGCGGCATCTCCTCCTGGAGGGTCTCGCAGACGCCCGCGTAATAGCGGAACACTCCCGCAGCAGCCCGGGCCTGGGCCTGGGATTCCGCCCGGGTCTTGCCGTTCTCCAACATCTGGAGCCCGGCGATGCGGTCGAGGTCGGCGAGGATCGCGTCATGGATCGCGTGCAACACCCCGGCACGCCGATGGGGCTCCCAGGCCCCCCAGCCGCTGTCGGTCAGGGCGCGCTTGGCGCGGGAGACGGCCTGGTCCACCTGGGCGGGGGACGCGGTGCCACAAAACCCGACGGACTCACCGGTGGCTGGATTGACCACCGGCAGGGGCTCGCCCGCTCCGGTTTCCATGCGCCCGGCCAGGAGAATGGCGGCGGGTTGATCCGTTTGACTGTTTGTGGTCGGGGTCATCATCGAGGGTTCCTTGATGGGCATATCACAGGCCAAGGTAGGCTTCGCGCACCTGGGGGCTGTCCAGAAGCTCGCGCCCGGAACCGGAGGCGATCACCGCCCCGCTTTCCAGGACGAACCCCCGGGTTGACAGAGCCAGGGCCATGTGGGCGTTCTGCTCGACCAGAAGAACGGTCAAGCCTGCCTGTTGATTGATTTGACGGATGATCCGGGCGATTTCCTGAACGATGATCGGAGCGATCCCCAGGGAGGGCTCGTCGAGCATCAGGATGCGCGGCTGGGCCATCAGCGCACGGCCGATGGCCGCCATCTGTTGCTCCCCCCCGGACAGGGATCCGGCCATCTGGCCGGAGCGTTCGCACAGGCGGGGGAAATAGTCGAAGACCTGATCCAAGGTGGCGGCCACGCGGGATCGGTCCCGCGCCGCGTGGGCGCCCAGCAGCAGGTTTTCCCGTACGCTCATCCGCGGGAACATGCGCCGCCCCTCCGGCGAGAGGGAGACCCCCATGGCCAGGGCCGCCCCCGGGCGGTCGGGGACCTCCTGGCCGTCGACGCGGATGGAGCCGCCGACCCGTCCAGCCATGCCCATGATGGCCTTCAGGGTGGTGCTTTTGCCCGCGCCATTGGAGCCGACCAGGGCGACGATCTCGCCCGCGCCGACCTCCAGGCTGACGCCCCGCAGGGCCTCCACCGGGCCATAGCGCACGACGAGGTTGGTGACCTCAAGCTGTCCAGTCATAGTCTTTTCCCAGATAGGCCTCGATCACCCGGGGGTCGTTCTGGATGTCCGTGGGCGCGCCCTCGGCCAGCTTCACCCCATGCTCCAGGACGACGATGGCGTCGCAGAGGCCCATGATCAGTTTCATGTGATGTTCAACGATCAGCACGGTCAGGCCGTGGCGCTCCTTCACCCCGCGCAGGATGTCGCCAAAGGCGCGCACCTCCTCCGGGTTCAGGCCCGCCGCCGGTTCGTCCAGCAGCAACAGGGACGGCCGCGAGGCCAGACCGATCGACACGCCCAACCGCTTCTGGTGCCCGTAGGCCAGGGTTCCCGCCTCCTGGTCCGCCTGATCCTCCAGATCCATCTCCGCGAGAATAGCGTCGGCCAGGTCGGTGGCCGCCGACAGGGCGCCCCGGGACTCCGCCCCATGGAACAGGGCCGAGAGGAAACCGACGGGATGGCGCAGCAGGGCGCCACGGATGACGTTCTCGCGCACCGTGGAGCGCGGGAAGATGGTCGCTGCCTGGAAGGTGCGGGCCAGTCCCATCTCGACTACGGCATGGGGGCGTTTGCCCACCAGATCCGTGCCCCGGAACAGGATCCGACCGCTGGAGGGCGCCATGGTGCCGCTGACCAGATTAAAGCAGGTGGTCTTGCCCGCCCCATTGGGACCGATCAGGCCGGTGATCGACCCCTCGGTCACTTGGAAGGACACGTCGTTGAGGGCCGTCAGCCCGCCAAAGCGCTTGGTCAGCGCCTCCACCGAGAGAAAGGGCGTGCTCATGTCCGCCTCCCCAGGCGCGCCAGAACGGACGGCAGGGAAACCAGTCCTCCGGGCAGGAATTGCAGGATCAGGATGAGGGCCAGACCGTAAAGGACATGCTGGAACTCCACGGCGCCACGCAGGAATTCGGGCAGCGGGGTGAGGAACATCGCCCCCACCACGGGCCCCCAAAGGGCGAGACGCCCCCCGACGACCAGCATGATGATGTAGGATACGGAGAGCTGGAACCCGAAGGTTTCCGGCGAGACGAAACCAATGTAATGGGCCATCATCGATCCGGTGAACCCGGCGATGCCGCTGCCGATGACAAAGGCCAAGGTCTGGGTGCGGCTGGTGTTGATCCCAGAGGACTCGGCCAGGGCAAGGTTCTCCTCGACCGCCGCGAAGCGGTGGCCCAGCATACCGCGCTGGATCAGCCAGAGGATCCCCACCACGGCGGCCGCCGCGACCAAGGCCACGACATAGAACGTCGGCTTGGTGTCGGCGACGAAGGGACCGAGCCCGGCCGGCGGAATGCCTGGAATGCCGCTGGATCCCCCCGAAACCGAAGGGAACTCCAGCATCACGAGCCGGAACAGCTCGTTCAGGGCGAAGGTGATCAGCACGAAATAGACGCCGCGCAGACGCAGCAGAGGACCACCGATCAGAGCCGCCACACCCACCGACAGGACGACGGCGACGAGGGGACCGAACAGGAAGGGCAGCTCCAGGCGCATCACCGTGATGACCGAAGCATAGGCCCCCAGCCCCACAAAGGCGCCATGACAGAGCGAGAGTTGACCGACCCGGGCAATGACCGCCAGGCCCGTGGTCGCCATGATCGCCAGACAGATCATGATCGCGATGTGGAAGTGAAAGATGTTTCCTGTCGCGAAGGGGAAGGCGGCGAGCACGATCAGCGGCGCGACCGTCCACCAGCGGACCCGTCCGGTGCCGCCGGTGGACGCGGGGGCGCCTGTGGTCGGGGTTTTGTCCATGGCTCTCATGTCATGCCTCCTTGTGACCAAGCAGACCCGACGGCCTGACGAGCAGCACCGCGATCACCAGAACGAAGGTGACGATGTCGGCAGCGGAGGCCGAGACGAAGGAACTGGTGAAACTTTCGATGACCCCCAGAAGCAGGCTCGCCAGAACCGCCCCGGGAATACTGCCCAGCCCCCCCAGAATCACCACGATGAAGGCCTTGAGCAGTGGCGTGCCGCCGATGAAGGGAGAGACCCCGAACAGCGGCGCCATCAGCGCCCCGGCAATGGCCGCCAGGGCGACGCCCAGCCCCAGGCCGAGGGGGTACATGACCTCCACCCGGATGCCATAGACGGCGGCGATCTCGCTGTCCTGCACCAGGGCCCGCAGGGCGCGCCCCCAGCGGGTGTGCATCAGGAACACATAGAAGGCGACCAGGATCACGGCGGCGGCCAGGATGACAACCACCCGGGACTTGGGCACGATCAACGGCCCCAGCTTCCAGGCGCCAGAGATCAGGCTGGGCATCGCCAGGGGGTCGGGGCCGAAGGCGATCAGGGCCAGGTTCTGAAGGATCAGGGCCAGACCGAGGGAGGCGATCATCCCCGACAGCTCGTCGCCGCGGAACCGACGGAAAACCACCCGCTCGATCAGGGCGCCCAGCAGGATGGTACCACCAAAGGCCAGGGCGACGGAGACGACATAGGGCAGATCCAACTGGGTGACGGCGAAGAAGGCGGCGAAGGCACCAAGCATGTAGAACTCGCCATGGGCGAAGTTCACCACGCGCATGATGCCGAACACCAGGGTGAAGCCAATGGACATCAACAGGTACAGGAACCCAAGGATGACCCCATTGACCAGGGATTGCATAATCAGGAAAGTCACTGGCGCTCCCCCGCTGGGGTGACGAACGGAAACCACCGGCCCGCTGCGGACCGGTGGCGGGTGTTGATTCAGGGTTATTTGCAACCCTTGGGAGAACATGTGGCGACGATCTGCTCTTGGCCATCGACAACCTTGGCCACGTAGAACGGCGCGTCGATCTGGTGGGCGATGCCGTAGGCGCCCTTACCGGTCCAGTTCAGGGTACCCAGCACGCCCTTGAAGTCCTTGGTGGCGGCCAGGGCGTCGCGCACGGCGGCGGTGTCCTCGACCGTGCCCGCCTCACGCATCGCCTGGAACAGCATGCTCACCCCGTCGTAGAAATAGGGGCTGAATCCGTTCATGGTGTCGCCATAGGTGTGTTCGTAGCGGTCGATATAGGCCTTCAGGCTGGGGATGGAGGGATCGACGCCCGAATGCACCAGCAGGCCTTCCGTGGCCTCCTTGCCCGCCACATTGACGATCTCCTGGGTGGCCGGACCGCCGGTCCGCGCAATGACTCCATCAAAGCCAATGTCACGGGCCTGCTGGACGATCTGACCGGCCGTGGTGGGTGAATTGCCGTCCAGTTCGATCCCATCGATACCGGCGCCCATCAGACGGGTCAGCAGCGGCATGAAGTCCACACGATCGCGCTCGAAAAACTCGGCGACCATCTTGGCCCCGGCCTTTTCGTAGGCGGCGGCCACGTCCTTGGCGATCTGCTGGCCGGTCTCGTCGTTGGGGAACAGGGCACCGACGGTTTTCAGACCCTGACTTTTGACAACCCAATCGATCTGGGCCTGGGAAATCTCGGCGGTGGTCAGGTTCGGACGGAAAGTATAGGGCTTCTCTGGCGAGAGGGCCTTGGAGGTGAAGCCGAGGGTCAGGGTGATCACGCCTTCCTTTTCGGTGATCGGCTGGATCGCCAGGATCGGCGCCGAGCCCACCGTGCCGACGATGTATTTCACCTTGTCTTCGTAGACCAGACGGTTGGCGCCGGTGACGGCCTCGTTGGCCTTATAGGCGTCGTCGACGGGAATGATCTCCACCCTGTAGGTCTTGCCACCAACCGTCAGGCCGCCGTCCTTGTTGACGTCCTCTGCGGCCAACTCAGCGGCGCGCAGCATGCCCTGCCCCCAGCTGGCGCCGGGGCCCGACAGGGTGACCAACGCCCCGATCTTCAGGGTTTCGGCCTGGGCAGAGCCCACCGCCATCAGGGCGCCAAGCCCCAGCGCACTCATGCGAAGTCCTCGGTTCAACATTCTCTATTCCTCCCATAATTAGTCCAAGATTGGTTCTTTGTTTGGCTGCGTCGTCTGGTCATGCGACCCGTCGGTTATCCGCCCGCTCCCTTGCCCTGGGCGGCCGGTGTATCGGTGATCCGGTCCACAACCCGGGTGAGCACGGGGAAGTACTCCTGGCCGAATCCGGCCTCCCGAGCCCGGGTCATGCGACGTTCCGCCAGTTCCGCGCCCGGCGCCAGGATGCCCATGTCTCGGGCCAGATCCAGGGCGTAACTCACGTCCTTCAAAGCGTATTCCGTGGGAAAGGCGCCCACCGGAAAGACATCGGGAACCATCGCCTTCATGCCGTGGTTGCGCAGGGCGAAGCTGTCGGCCGACCCCTTCGACAGGGTCTCAAGGAGCAGGGCGCGGCCAACACCCGCCGCCTCGCCGATCACCAGGGCCTCGGACAGGGCCACCACGGTCTCGAAGAGCACCATGTTGTTCAGGATCTTCACCACCTGACCGCAGCCGATATCGCCGCAATGGGTCACTTCGCTGGCGGCCATGAACAGCAGGTCCTTGATCCGCGCGAATACGGCGTCCGAGGCACCGACCATGATGCTCAGCGTCCCGGTCTCCGCCGCCTGGCGGGTCCGGGCAACGGGCGCATCAGCCAGGAGGATCCCCTTCGCGGCCAGCCGGTCGGCCAGGGCGCGCGTCAGCCCCACGGGGGCGGTGGACATATCCACCACCACCTGGCCGCTTCGCGCCGTTTCCAGGCAACCGCCCGGTCCGGCGATGACCGCCTCGACCTGGGGACCGCCGGGCAGGCTGAGAAAAACGATATCGGCCTGGGAGAACACCTCGGCCATGGTCGCCGCCGCCGTTGCGCCCTGCGCGACGAGCCGGGCCACCGGCTCGGCCGCGATATCGTGGACGAACAAGGAATAGCCGGACTTGAGGAGCATATTGCGGCAGATGGGTTCGCCCATCACGCCCAGGCCGATGAAACCAATCACGGGGTTGTCGCTCACGCGTCACCTCTCAATTCGGGGGGAAGCTCAAAGGTCGTGACGCCGGTACCGCAGAGGGATCCCATGTAGGCCCGGCGACCGTCGGCGGAGAAATCGATGCTCGCCACGTTGCCCAGAATCGCGCCACCGGCGCGGTAGAAATGCTCGCGCCCCATCCGGCCCTCGGCCAAGGCCTCCTCGACCCAGTCCACATGGGCCGGATCCAGGTCTTCCAGGACCAAGCGGGCGTCGCCGTTCGGGGCGATCCGGTAAATCCGGTTGGACACGATGCAGGTCAGCCAGAGGTGTCCTGCGGCGTCGAAGCGGCAGCCGTCGGGGAAGTCTCCCTGGCCGAACTGGCTGAAAACGTCTTTGTTGGACAGGGTCCCGTCGGCGGCCAGATCGTAGCGGGCCACCCGTCGGCCAAAGGTCTCGCTGACATAGAGGTCGCGGCCAGAGGGACCGATCCGGCACTCGTTGGCGAAGCAGATATCATCGGCAACGATCCGCGCCCCGGCCCCGTCCTGGACAATGATCAGACCGTCGGAAACCTTGTCCGTATAGGCCTTAAAGCGGGGTTGGGAGACCGTGCTGACCGTGATCCAGACGCGTCCCTGACCGTCCACCTTCACGAAGTTGGCTGCAGCGAGGAACACCCCGTCCACCTCCATCAGGTGAGGTGTCAGGACTCCCTGGGGGGAAAGGCGCCAGACCCCGCCTCCCTCGCCGATATTGGCGACCAGATAGCCGCCGTCGGGCAGGGGCGCGATCCCATTGGGAATGAGTTCGTGACCATTGGCGGTCCTATCCTCCTGCCCACACAAGTGGCGGTGGCCACCGGGATCGATCCGGCTCACACCGGCCCCCCGGTGGGAGACCTGGAGGGTGCCGTCGGCGGCGACATGAACCGATTCCGGCCGGTTCAGATCTCGACCGATGACCGTCACTTGGTCCAAGGGAACAATGGCATTCTGGTGCGCGACTGGCACGGTGGTTCTCCTGTCTGGCGGCCGGACGCCGCCGTTAAACACTCTTCCGCCACGGGGCGGGGTCAGCCCGAGATCTCCACCACCGGCTGGCCCTGGGCGTCGGTCAACCGCTCGCCGAGGATGCGCGCCACCCCGTCAATGGAACTCCCGGCGCTGAAGCCGACGATGATTCTGATGGATTGGGTCGGATAGCCCGCCACCCCGACCGGGGTGGCGATGGCGCCCAGGGCAAGACAGGCCGCAAGCACGGCCGCTCGGGAAAACCGCATTGTAACCTCCCTATGTCGTCCACCTGTCGATGGCGGATCCGTTAGTGGTCCACTCTGCAGACCATTTGTTTCATTTTTGGTAGCACAGGGTTTCCCTTCGTTCAATAGGACAGACCGCAGCGGACGCGAAATTCGATTCCGCAACAGCGAAAAGGCCGCCCGAAGGCGGCCTGACATGGCGTGAAACTGGAAGGAAAACGGCGGACCGAAAGCTCGTCCGGGTCGGTCCTCAGGGATTGGGAACGGGAAAAGCGCCCCCCAGGGATTCAGTTATTTCCCGTGCTGCCTCAAGGAGTTGTCTGCGCATCCGGAGAATACTGTCGCCCGTGAAGCGGTCCTTGGGGCCGGAGAGGGACAGCGCGCCCACGGCCCGCCCACCGGGACCGAACACGGGCGAGGCCATGCCCGCGCAGATGGGATCACGCTCGCCCAAGGACAGGGCGAAACATTCTGCCCGAATCCGGTCGTAGCTCTCGCCCTCTTCCCCGTCGAAGGCCAGGATCACCCGCCCCGCTGCCCCCCGATCCAGGGGCAGAAAGTCCCCCACGCTGACCCGGTCCAGGGTCGAGTGATTGGAATCGATCCGGAACAGGCAAAGGCGTTTCTCTTCGCTCTGCCGGATGTGAAAAGAGGGACTCTCGGCCCCCGACTCCACCAGCCGTCCCATCACCGGCATCACGTGATGGCGCAAGGGATTGCGCCGCTCATAAGCCATGCCCAGACGGTGCACCGTGGGCCCCAGGGCATAGCGGTTATCCATGACCCGCACCACGTATCCGCATCCCAGAAGCGTTTCCAAAAGACGAAGAATCGTGCTTTTATAAAGACTTGTCCGACGCGCCAGCTCGGAGAGCGACAACGATTCGGGTTCCGCCTCCAGGGCGGACAAAACAAGCAGGGCGCGCTCAACGGCGGCCACGCCCTTGGGCGCGTCCTCGCGCTCCGCTCCCTCAGTGCCTGCGTCCACCCCGGACGCCATTTGACGTTTCATCGTTCTCACCTCGTAGCGCACCCAGGCGCATTCACTCGTAGCGCACCCAGGCACGTTCACTCTTTGCGCGCCCAGGCGCGTTCACTCTTTGCGCGCCCAGGCGCGACAGTCCCTATCACCAGGGGCGCCCCCACGCCTCGGGTTCTCAACCATTGACATGACAGCGATCCGGGTTGATGTCTAGCGGAACGTAATAAACAGAACATATGGTCTGAAAAAAGACCAAGCACCGAAACCCAGGGATGACACGCCCCAAGCAACCGTAAGCCACCAAGATCCTTTCCCGCCACAGGACACGACAGTGTCTCAACTTTTTTGGGCGATTGCCCAAGCCCATTTGGGGGCTAATGCCCCCAAACCCCCATTTTTTTTATGACCTGGGGTCTGGGGCCTAACGGCCCCAGTGGGGAATGGGGCAAAGCCCCATGGCGGGAAAGCATCGACTGTCGTATGTCGTGCCTCACCATCACCGCCCCAAACGACCCTATTGCACCGCACCAAGAACATACCTTATAGTGCCACTCGAATATTCTTGGAAAACCTTGAGCGGGGTGGCTCTCGACCGGAAACGGTAGAGGGCCTTTTTGCGTTTTTTGAGGGGCGTGATGCGAGACAAGACTTGGCGCGTGGGTGTCCTGTTTTCCGAAACCGGCGTGACGGGGGCGATCGAACGTACCCAACGGGCGGCGACGCTGCAGGCCATCCGAGAGATCAACGACGATGGGGGAATTGGCGGTCGCCTCATAGAGCCGATCTGCCATGATCCGGCCTCAAAGCCCGCGCAATATCGTGAATTGGCCTTGAAACTCTGCGACGAGGATCGGGTTAACGTGGTCTTCGGCTGCCACATGTCGAGCACACGGAAGGCCACTCTTCCCATCATCGAGGCCCGCGGAGCCTTGCTTTTCTATCCCACCCTTTATGAAGGGTTCGAATATTCCCGGCACTGTATCTATACCGGCGCGGCACCCAACCAGAACTCGGTGCAATTGGTTGACTATCTGACACGGCATTATGGCAAGCGGGTCTTCCTCGTCGGCTCCAACTACGTCTATCCTTACGAGTCCAACCGCATCATCGCGGATTTATTTCTGCGCGAAGGCGGATCAATCGCCGATGAAATGTATGTTCCCCTTGATCTGGAAAAGGCCCATATCGTCAAGATCATGGACCGCATCCAGGCCAGTAAGCCGGACGTGATCTACTCCACGATCGTTGGCGCGGGCATCCTGCCGTTTCTGACGGCCTTTCACGAAGCGGGATTCTCCGCTGAAACCCTACCGACGGCCAGCCAGTCGACCAGCGAAGCGGACTTCGCCCAACTTCCGCCCCATATCGCCGCCGGCCATATCACCGCAGCGCCATTCTTTTCCACGATAGACAGACCCCAGGTCCGCGACTTCGTGACCAAGTATCAAAAGGCCAATGGCGCCGACACCTTTCCCACCGCCCCCGCCGAGGCGGCCTACTTTCAGGTCCACCTTTTCGCTGCGGCCCTGAAGAAAGCCGGGTCCACCAGCTTGAACACTCTTTTGCCAGCCCTGGCCGACATCGAATTCGACGCCCCCCAGGGCATGGTCCGGATCGATCCGGCCACGAACCACACCCATCTCTGGCCCCGCGTGGCAAAAATCGACGTCGACGGCCGATACACGGTGGTCTATGAGCCGACCGAGCGAGTCGCGCCGGATCCCTATATGTTACGGTACAGGCCGGATCGAAACACGCCGGAAACCAATCTGGCGACCGCTTGAGAACGGGGGATTTCGGTGTCGTTCGCTCTTCTTCATGACCTACGGGACCTGAATGTCCTGGTGCTCCACCCCAAGGACACCGAAGGGGTCTTCCTGACTGATCACCTGCGACGCATCGGATGCGATGCCCAATTGGTTTGGCCCATCCCCGATCACCTGCCCGCGCATACGGACATCGTCTTCCTATCCATGGACGACGAAGCCCGGCAGGAAATAACCGCCTTCATTAAGACCTTGCCCAACCCGGCCCCGACGATCCTGGCCATTGTCGGATACGAAAACCCGTCCATGTTACAGGTCGTTCTGGAAAGCGGCGCGCTCGCCGTCGTCGAACGGCCGATCAAACCTTTCGGCCTGCTGACCAACCTGGCGATCGCCCGGCAACTCTGGCTCGAGCGGCGACAACTCTCCAAGGATGTTCGAAAATACAAGCGCAAAGTCCACGGAGATCAGCACTTGGCCCGGGCCAAGGCCATCCTGATGGCAAACCTCGGGACCAGCGAGGACGAGGCCTATCGAGAGTTGCGGCAGGAGGCGATGGCCAAACGCATCTCCATCGACGAAGTGGCCCGCGCCGTCATTGCCTCCGAAAAGGGCTTGCGATCCTAAGGAGCCCATGATTTAATCTTTTTAAGATAAAACTTGCTGATCCCTTCGACGTGGAAGCCATTAGCAAGTATAGCGCGCAGGTTGTGACGCTGGATCGGCAAGGAAGCCCACGGGATTTACCATCTCGATGGGCTTTCTTTATTTCCAGAGCAACGGATAGCGCTCGCTGACAAGGCCGTCAGCCCATCCAGGATAACACTACTCCTTTACGACCCGTCATCGCGCCGGGCGCGATGACTTGTGTAAAAGACCAGAGATAAGAGGCATATCACATGATCAATAGACGTGACTTCCTCAAGAACGCGGCCCTGGCCTCGGCGACGGCGCTCACCGCCCCGTCCCTGATCCGATCAGCATACGCCTCGGATCCCATCAAGGTGGGCGCCCTCTACTCCATGACGGGTGGCCTGTCCGTCGTTGAGAAACTGTTGGCGAGCGGGGTCCAAATGGCGATCTCGGAAATCAACGCCGCCGGGGGCGTGCTGGGCCGTCCCGTCGAGGTCGTGGTGGAAGACGGTGCCTCCGATCCGAAAACCTTCAGCGAGCGAGCCTCCTCGTTGATCGTGAAAGACAAGATCCAGACCATCTTCGGCTGTCACACCTCAGCCAGCCGCAAGGCGGTACTGCCGATCTTCGAACGGCGCAACGCCATGCTGTTCTACCAAACCCACTACGAGGGGTTCGAGTGTTCCCGCAATGTCGTCTACACCGGGGCCGTTCCCAATCAACAGCTCTACAACTACATCCCCTGGATCGTGAAGACCTTAGGCAAGAAGAAGTTCTTCCTGGTCGGCTCGAACTATGTCTATCCCCGCGAAATGGCCAAGGTGGTCAAAATTCTTCTGGAACAGAATGGCGCGGAATGGGTGGCCGACGAATACCTGGAACTGGGTCATTCGGAATGGGCGCCGATGGTCAGCAAGATCAAGGATTCAGGCGCGGACGTCGTGCTGTCCAACGTGGTGGGAGATTCCATCATTTCGTTCTATCGCGAATATAAAAACCAAGGCATGAGCCAAGATACCGTACCCATCTGCGCCACGGTGACCTCCGAAATCGAAATCGCCGCGATGGGCCCCGAATACGCGGCGGGCAGCTACACCTCCTTCCCCTATTTCATGTCCATTGATACCCCGGCCAACAAGACCTTCATCGAGAACTTCCGGACGTTTGTCGGCGACCCGACGGCGGTGACCTACCATTCTCTGGAAGCCGCCTATTTCCAGGTCTTCCTGTGGAAACAGGCCGTCGAGAAGGCGGGCGCCCTGGACCCCGACGCCATCCGGTCGGCCATCCGCGGGCAGAGCTATGACGCGCCTGGCGGCAAGGTCACCATCGACGCGGACAACCTGCATTGCTGGCTGACCCCGCGCATCGGTCAATGGCAAGCCGACGGACAGAGCAAGGTGGTGAACGAATACCCCGAACCGATCAAGCCCCTGCCCTACGCCGCCTATGGCGAGACCGCAGACAACCTGTTTTGCACCCCAAATGGGCTCGACCAAGCCAAGCTCAAATAAATTCCCTTCCATACCCTGTCATCCTCCCGTGGCCAGACGGCCACGGGAGGATGACGCCCAGCCCGGATTGGATTCCATGTTCGACGTCATCTTTATCGGACTCAGCCTCAGTTCCATCCTCCTTCTGGTGGCACTCGGCTTGGCCATCACCTATGGCGCCATGGGCGTCATCAACATGGCCCATGGCGAGATGGTCATGGTCGGCGCCTATGTCGCGGTTCTGTCCGGAAAATGGTTGGGCACGAATTTCTTCCTCGCCCTACCCATCGCCTTCGCGGTGACCGCTGCCCTTGGCCTGCTGATCGAACGGGTCGTGGTCAGAAAGCTTTACGGACGCCTGCTCGACACGCTTCTGGCGACCTGGGGCGTCTCGATCCTCATCCAGCAAGCCATCCGGCTCGAGTTCGGCCTGTCCTTTTTCGGCATTCACGTCGACGGTCTGGGATCGGGCATGCAGCAGTTCGCCGTCCCCGCAATCCTCCAAGGCGCGACCCGGCTCGCCGGGCTGGAGGTCAACACCTACCGCGCCTTCATGATCCTCGTGACCATCGCCCTGACGGTGCTGACCTGGGCCCTTCTGTATCGGACCTCCCTGGGCGTTCAGGTCCGCGCGATCATCCGCAACGCGCCGATGGCCGCGGCCTGCGGCATCGACGTCAAACGCGTCAACGCCCTGACCTTCGCCTTTGGGTCGGGCCTCGCAGGCGTGGCCGGTGTCATGATGGCCGGGTTCAAGACCGTCTTTCCCGACATGGGCGGCACCCTCGTGATCGACGGTTTCATGGTCGTGGTCACCGGCGGTGTCGGGAGCATTTTCGGCACGATTTTCTCCTCCGGCCTACTGGGCGAGACCAGCGCCCTCATCGCGCTCGGCGCCAACGACATTCTCGCTCGCGCGGTCGTTTTCGGTCTCGTCATCCTGGTCATCCTGTTCAAGCCCAACGGGCTGTTTTCCTTCAAGGGGCGCTGATATGACTTTGGAGAGGAAGATCCAGTTGGGCACTTATGCCCTGTTCATTCTGTTGATCATGGCCGCGCCTTTGTTCGGCGACGAGTTCTGGCTGAACCGCATCGCCAAATACCTGGTCTATGGCATGCTGGGGATTGCCATCGCTCTGACTTGGGGATACGCGGGTATCCTCAACCTGGGACAGGGCCTGTTCTTCGGCATGGGCGCCTATATGCTGGCCATGTCCCTGAAACTGGCGAGCCGAACGAGCATGGCCCAGGGCTCGGACAGCCCGATCCCGGATTTCATGCTGTGGAACGCCGAACCCAACGCGCCCGTGGCGCTCTGTTGCATCAACAAAGGCTCCTTTCTCTGGCTGCCGTTCCAGAGCCTCTCCTTTGGCCTGCTCATGGGAATCCTGCTTCCGGTGACCGCCGCTGCACTGATCGCCCTGATGGTGTTCCGCAAGCGGATTTCGGGTGTTTTCATCTCGATCATCACCCTCGCGCTGGTGCTTCTGGCACGCCTTGTCGTCGTCGATGCCCAACCCCTGACCAATGGATTCAACGGCTTGACAGACATGGCTTGGCTGACTATCGGCGGCTTTGAATTCGATCCCTATAGCCGGGCGACCTATTACCTCTGCGCCGTAACCTTGACCATCGTCCTGGTCGCCACCCGCCTACTGGTTGAAACCCGAGCAGGCCTGATCCTGCAAGCGACCCGGGATGACGCGACGCGGGCGCGATACCTGGGATTCGACGTTGCTTCCTATCAAGGATTCTTCTTCGTCGTTTCCGCAGCAATCGCCGGAGTGGCGGGCATGCTGTACGTCGTCGTGGCCGAATTCGCCTCGCCCACCTTCATGGATCTGTCCTTTTCCGTGACCATGGTGGTCTGGGCCGCCGTCGGCGGGCGGTCCTCGCTGCTGGGCGCCTGCGTCGGGGCCATTCTGATCAGCATGACCCAGACCCATGTCAGCGAAATCGATGGGATGGAGGAGGCGTGGAAGGCCATCATCGGACTAATCTTCGTACTCGTCGTCCTCTATTTGCCTAATGGCCTTTCCGGGTTTGCTCACGGACTCATCCAACGGTTCAAGGAACGCGGCATCGCCCATTCGATACCCGCGCGCGATGGGGAGGGCGCCTGAAATGAAGGTTGCATTGACCGTGGACGGGCTCGGCGTCGACTTCGGCGGCTTCAAGGCCGTGAACAATGTCAGCATGAGCATCGACGAGGGAGAGTTGCGTGTCCTGCTGGGCGCCAACGGTGCGGGAAAGACCACGCTGATGGACCTGATCAGCGGCAAGACCCGAAGCACCGCAGGACGGGTTCTCGTCTTCGACAAGGAGATCACCAACTGGCCCGAGCACAAGATCGCACGGGCCGGGGTGGGGCGAAAGTTCCAGATCCCCAGCATCCTGCGGGCGCTGACCACCAGGCAGAACATTGAGGTCGCCTGCTGCCACCACCACCCCTCGATCCTGTCCAACCTGGGATGGGGCTTCCCTCCGGCGGTCCGGGCCCGGGTCGAGGACATCCTGACCTTGACGGGCCTGGACGAAGTGGCCTCCAAGACCGCAGCCTATCTGAGCCATGGTCAGACCCAATGGTTGGAACTGGCCATACTGATGGCACAGAACCCCAAGGTCATCCTGCTCGACGAACCGACAGCCGGCATGACCCAAGCAGAAACCCGAAAAACCGCGGAGATCATCACTATGATGCGAGGTCGGCACACCTTGCTCGTGGTCGAACATGACATGAGCTTCGTCCGCGAGATCGCCGAGAAAATCACCGTCCTGCACCTGGGCCAGGTTCTGGCGGAGGGCCGGATCGAAGCGATCGAGAACAACCCGAAAGTCCGCGAGGCCTATCTCGGTTCAAAGGGGATCGCATGATGCTCTCGGTAACGGATCTGCACGGTTACTATGGCCGGAGCCACGTCCTGCATGGACTCTCGCTGACGGTTCCCAAAGGCCAGCTCATGGCCGTTCTGGGGCGGAACGGCACGGGGAAAACCACCTTTCTGAAGGCCCTGATGGGTCTGACGGACAGCATGACCGGCGCGCTTCATCTCGATGGCGCCGACCTCTCGACGGCACCGACCCACCTGCGCGCACGGGCGGGCATCGCCTACGTCCCGCAGGGGCGAGAGATCATCCCGGACTTCACCATCCGGGAAAACATTCTCATGGGCGCCTTCGCCCGCCAGGATGGCAAGCGCGTCATTCCAGATCTCGTGCCCGAGCTCTTTCCCTACCTGATAGAAAACCTCGATCGCCCCGGCGGTGTCCTGTCCGGCGGTCAACAACAACAGTTGGCCATCGCCCGCGCGCTCGCGGCCGATCCCAAGGTCCTTCTGTTGGACGAGCCCAACGAGGGCATTCAGCCCTCCATCGTCGAGGATATCGAGGCAATCATCATCCGCCTGAACCGAGAGGTTGGGCTGACCGTGATCCTGGTCGAACAGAACGTGGCCTTCGCCCGCGAGGCCGCCGACCACTTCATCATGTTGGAAAAGGGACGGATCGTCGCCCGGGGGCCCATCTCCGACCTGACCGCCGACAGGGTCAACAAACATATGACCGTCTAATGCATCGATCCAAACGAAGGCTTCAGCCTGAGTTTGGAAAGTTGATGCATAAACAAAGGTCTAGTGCACTGGCCGCTGAATCTTTTGACTGCGTTGGTGCGCTAGAGCGGAATGACGACGGAAAACCGGTGCGCACTTTTTCTCATGTCGCACCAGATCACGACAGTCTTTAGATCACGACAGTCTTTCGCAGAGAACAGACAGGGTAATCCAATGCCAGAAACGACCTACAAAGCCGCGACGATCCAATTCGAACCCACGATGTTCCGGAAAGAAGAGAATATCGCGCGACTATGCGACATGTGCGAGGAAGCCGCCAAGGAAGGGGCTCGCCTGATTGTCACACCGGAGATGGGAACCACCGGATATTGCTGGTACGACCGAAACGAAGTCGAACCCCAGGTGGAACCGATTCCCGGCACGACAACGGATCGCTTCACGGCGATCGCCGCGCGGTATGACTGCTACATCGTTATCGGCATGCCCGAAGTCGATGCGGTCACCAACCTGTATTATAACACCGCAGTTCTCATCGGACCGGATGGGGTCATCGGCAAGCATCGCAAGTCGCATCCCTATATCTCCGAACCGAAGTGGGCGGCCAGCGGCGACATCGCCCACGACGTCTTCGACACCCCCATCGGCCGGATCGCGATGGTGGTGTGCATGGATCTGCACTTTTTCGAGACCGTCCGACTTCCCGCCGTCAAGGGTGTGGATATCGTCTGTCATATCAGCAATTGGCTCCAGGAACGCACACCGGCGCCCTATTGGATCACCCGGGCCTTCGAGAACGGATGCTATGTGATCGAGTCCAACCGGTGGGGACTGGAGCGCACCGTCCAATTCTCGGGAGGAAGTTGCATCATCAATCCCGATGGATCCGTGGCGGCGGCGCGGGATAGTGGAGACGGCATCGCTTACGGCCCCATTGACCTGACTTGGGCCAAGAAGCGGACAGTCCTTGACGAACCGGTTTTCGAAAATCGCCGGACGAACCTCTATACCCAACTGATGACCAACAGCTTCACCTGGAATCCCTTGGACTTTTTCCGATTGTATGGCTATCAGCCCCTGCCCCCGGGCAAGCTCTCCCGAGCCGCCGTCGCCCAGTTCGAACCCGGCAATACTCCGGAGGAGAACTTGACCAGGATCGCCACCTTGGTGAAGGAGGCCACGGCGACCGAAAAACCCGATTTACTCGTCTTCCCGGAATTGAGCCTGACCGGGCTCGACAAGCCGACGGAGCGCGCTGAAGCCTTGGATGGCCCGACCGTATCGGCCTTCGTGCGCCTCGCCATGCGGGAACGCCTCTACCTGGTCGCGGGTCTGGCCGAAGTGGATAAGGACCACCATTACAATACGGCGGTCCTGGCCGGTCCCGAAGGGCTGGTGGGGTGGTATCGCAAAACCCACCTTTCCGCCGGGGACCGCGCCTGGGCAAGCCCGGGCGACGCATGGAAAGTCTTCGACCTGCCAATCGGCCGCCTTGGCCTCGCGATTGGCCACGATGCCCTTTACCCCGAAGCCATTCGCGCGCTTTCGCTCTCGGGCTGCGACATCGTCGCCTGCCCCTCCGCGATCGCTGGCGTGTTCACCGGCGCGCACAAGGGAACGACAATTCCCCATAACTATCCCATTCCACGGGGCGCCGATCCCTACCACTGGCATGCGTTTCGCGTGCGCGGCGGAGAGAATAATCTCTATCTGGCTTTCGCCAACGTCCTCGCCCCTGAACGAGACATGCGAGGCATGAGCGCAGTCTTCGGTCCGGACAGTTTCGCCTTTCCAAGGCAAGAATCGGCCATACTAGACACCGAGGGCCTCGCGAGCGCGACAGTTGATACCAGCAATCTCGATTCCGTCTACCCGACCAACGTGGTCCGTCGAAAAGACCTCATCGTCATGCGCCTGCCACACCACTACCAACCGCTCCTGGCCATGGGAAATCACGTCTGATCCTGTACAGCCACCACCTCTCATTCCCCCGTCTCCATACGAGACGGGGATTGGCAAACAGCTCACCGAGGTTTGGGACCAGCGCCCCGACCACTGCAATCCATACATTGATGTGCAGAAATATCCCGAGCAAAAACGGGAGCGTTTTTTATATCCCTGGCCGGAAAAGGCGATGCCCAGGAAAGGCACCTTGTTTCCCGAGGCGAAAAGGGCGCGTGGTGGGGGCGGGGTATAACGAGAGGGAAACGGGATCAGCCTAACTCAAGCTGATCCCGTTTCCCTCCAGGCCAACTTCCGGCGAGGATCTCCACGGCGCGGAGGATCCGGGCCTCGTCCAGCGCCGCGTAACCGAGACGAAAGGCCGGAGGCACTGGCCTTTGCAAGGCGAAGCAAGACCCCGGAAGCAAAGTGAGCCCGGCCTCCCCGGCGCGCGCTGCCCAGGTCTCGGCCGCCACGCCCTCGCAGCGCAACCACAGCGCCAGACCGCCGGCTGGTGTCTCGAAGGCCACCCGCTCCCCAAGATGCTCCCGCAGGGCCGCGGCCAGGACATCCCGCCGGGCCCGATAGATGCGGCGGGCTTTCCGCGCATGCCGCCCCAGGTCACCGTCGCCGATAAGGTCCGCCAAAGCGGCCTCGAGCGGGGCGTCCCCCTGACGGTCGATCGCTGCGCGCGCCGCCGCCATGGCGCTCAACAGGGGCTCCGGGGCCATGGCATAGCCCAGGCGAATGCCAGGGGAGAGCAGTTTGGACAGCGAGCCCACATAGATCAGCGGCAGATCCGCCGACGCGCGCGCGGCCAGTGGCAAGACCGGTCGCCCCTCGAAGCGATATTCGTGATCGTAATCATCCTCGATCAACGTGACGCCATGGCGCTCGACCAGTTCCAGAAGTCGCAGGCGCCGCGCCGCGCCCATAGTCACCGTCGTCGGGTATTGGTGATGGGGCGTGACATAGACCGCCTCAATGCGGGAGTCCTCGTCCAAGGCGCGCTCCAACGCGGCGACTGACAGGCCTCCCTCATCGACAGGAATGCCCCGAACGGTGGCGCCTGCGGCACGGAAGGCTTCCCACGCCAGGGGGTAGCCCGGCTCTTCCACGGCGATCACCTGGCCGGGTTTCAAGGCCGCCTTGGCCGCGAGAAACAACGCCATCTGGCACCCACGGGTAATAAGGAGCCGCCCGGGATCGGTCACCACGCCGCGATCTGAGGCAAGGTAAGACGTGAGCGCTCGTCGCAGGACGGGCGCGCCACGCGTGTCGCCATAATCCGCTCCGGCCAGGAAGGCGGGCGATAACACCGCGCGGCGAAAAGCGCGCGCCAGGGCCTTGCCCGGCATCATCCTGGGATCCGGGGCTCCGTCGGTGAAGGCCAGCAACGGCGCGACCTCCTCTGTCACTGCGGCAACGGGAACGGCCACCGGCCCCTCCATACCCTCCGGAAAATCCCGCGCGACGAAGGTGCCGCGCGCCGGTTCGGCCTGAAGCCAGCCCTGCGTCAAAAGCTCTTGATAGGCGGCATTGACCGTATTGCGGTGAACGCCAAGCGCGCGAGCGAGCGAGCGCGTGCCCGGCAAGCGGGCGCCGGGGGACAGGCGGCCCCGGAGAATGTCCCGGGTAATCGCCTCGGCGATCGCCAGAAACAGCGGACCACGGGGGTCTTTCTCGATATCCAACGCTAGCGGCGGAGAGGACATGACAACCGGCCTATCAAAAATTTAAAAACTGGCTCTTTTTCATAGACCGGATATTTGCGAGATATGGGCGACACCGCAAGAGGTCCCTTATGTCGAAAACCACCTTGATCCCGCGCGCAACGCCACCGAACGGCGTCGAGCCCCATAGAGCCGCGCCACGCTACGCATGCGCAGCGCTCGGCCGGTCCATGCGCTGCGCATGTCCGCAGGAGTTGCCCGCATGACTGCAACCACCCTTCTGACCGGTCGCGCCCGACCGCTGCCAGGAAGCGAGAAACGCAGCGCCATCATCAAGACACCGACGAAAACGCCACTCGCCCTCGGACCCGAGGGCTTCGAAGGCGATGAACAGGCGGACCGGCGCGTCCATGGTGGCCTCGAGAAGGCAGTCCATCATTATCCGTTCGATCACTACGCGCCCTGGCGAGAAGAGCTTGGCGACCTCGCCGCCCTGGAGGCACCCGGCGCCTTCGGCGAGAACATTTCGACCTCTGCCCTGACCGAGACCGACCTCGCCGTAGGGGATACCTTCCGACTGGGAACCGCGCTCGTCCAGGTCTCCCAGGGGCGGCAGCCCTGCTGGAAACTCAACCGGCGTTTCAACCTGCCGGACATGGCCCGTCTGGTGCAAAAGACCGGGCGCACCGGCTGGTATTATCGCGTGCTGGAACCCGGGGTCGTCGCACCCACCGACCGCCTCGACCTGATCGACCGGCTCGCCCCGGAGTGGACCCTGTACCGGCTGTGGCACGCCCTGTATGTGGACCGGATGAACCTTGGTGAACTCAAGGCCATCGCCGCCCTCGAACCGCTGGCCGAGGGCTGGCGGGCATACGCGATCCGCCGTCTGGAAAGCGGCCGGGTCGAGGACTGGGGCAAGCGACTGGACGGCACGCCATGACACCCCCTCCTTTTGTGATCTCGATCCAGAGCCAGGTCGTGTTCGGCCATGTCGGCAATTCCGCAGCGTTGTTTCCCATGCAGGCCGCAGGGCTCGAAGTCGCGGCCATTCCCACGGTGGTCTTTTCGAACACGCCCGACTATCCGACACAGCGCGGTCGTGCCCTGCCGCCCGACTTCTTCGCGGACTTGCTTCTGGGCGCCCGCGAACGCGGCCTGCCGGAGCGGGCGGATTTCATCATGACGGGCTATATCGGTTCGCTCGACGTGGCGCTGATGGCGGCGGATTTCGTAACCGAAGCGAAAGCCATCAATCCTCGCCTCGTCTATCTCTGCGACCCGGTAATGGGCGATGCCGAGCCAGGCCTTTATGTTCCGGAAGCCATCGCGGAGGTCTTGCGGGACCGCTTACTGCCGATGGCCGACATCGCAACGCCAAACCCCTTCGAACTGGGGTGGCTGACCGGTCGGGACATCGCGACCCTGACCGACCTCGAGGCGGCGAGGACCCGCCTTCGCATGGCGCCCGGCGCCCATTTGATCGCGACGGGCTGCGCTCTGAACGACAGTCCCCCCGGTCATATCGAAAGCGTCATTCTCGACGCCGACGGCCCAAGCCGCCATCCGGTCGAGCATCTGCCGGTCGCCCTTCCTGGCACGGGCGATCTCTTCTCCGGTCTGGTCATCGCGGGCTTGGCACACGGCGTACCCCTGCCCCAAACGGTGGAGACCGCCCAGCGCCTGATCTCCCGCGCGCTCGACCATGCCCGCACACTGGGCGCCGGCGAAGTGGTGCTCTGCGAGCCGGATTTCCGCCGCGCTCTGCTGGCGCTTAAAGCGGAATGAGGAAAAGTGGGTACCGGTTTTTCGTCGCCGGACACGACAGGGAGTGTTTTCCCCTCACGGGGCTTTGCCCCATCCCCCCCTGCCCCCCTGCCCCCCTGGGGCCGGGAGGCCCCAGACCCCAGGCTCTTCTTTGGAAAAGGAAAAAGGGGGCTTGGGCAATTACCTATCTTGTACATTATAGGGTGTTCAGATCGGACATCACGAGAGAAGCCAAATGGACCCCATTGAAACGAACCGCCTTGTCCTGAACACCTTCCAAAGGGGGGATGCACCCGGACTGTATGGCTATCTTCACGAGCCCGGGGCGAGTTGCTTTCTGTCCATGAAACTAGCCGACATGGCTGCCGCCGAAGCGGAAGTGGAAAACCGAAGCAAGAAAGATGACTACATCGCCGTCCGCCTGAAAGAATCAGGCGACCTGATCGGCGACCTGTTCGCCATGCCCGAGGAAGACACCTTCGCAGTCGGGTGGAATTTCAACGGAGATTACGGCGGACGCGGCCTGGCGTTCGAAGCCGCGTCCGCCCTGTTCGCCCATCTGTTCACCGCCAAGGGCGCCCGGCGCCTTTATGCCTACGTGGAGGACAACAATCACCGGTCGCAACGGCTATGCAACCGTCTGGGAATGCGGCAAGAAGGGATGTTCCTGGAGTACGTGTCGTTCGAGAAGGACATTCACGGGGAGCCCATTTTCGAAAACACCATGCAATTCGCGCTCCTGCGCAAGGAGTGGGCCGCGACGCGCCAAGGGTAGCCGGACAGACCCAGGCGCCCCGCAGAATCGGCGCACGCGCCATCGTCGCCGTGGAGATGATAATAGCGGGTTGCGCCATCAGACCGTAATCGGACAGCTCCAGAGCAGACACATCTGTTCCCAAGGCGGGGCCTTTGCGAAGCTTGATATTGCCTCCGGCCATCAATTCAATGGTTTCATCATACCGGACGCCAAGGCAGGCGATCCCCAGGTCCGCCTCTGTCAGGGCAGGAGACGAAGCGACGGAACATGCGAAGAGAAAGGGAAAAACCGGCCCGATCCAACCGCAGAAAGCACTGCCGTGACAGAGCAGGGTTAACGCGGTTTGATCTAGTGATCTGAAATCAAGATGGACCATCTTTTTAGTCAAAACTGGCTTCGAAGGCACTCTAAAATCCATAGAAATCGAATGAAACTGAGACATCTTGACCAAAGCTGATCCAGTTTCACTCTGAAATCTATATAAATAGAGCGAAACTGAGCCAGCTTGACCAAAGCTGATCCAGTTTCACTCTAGAAAACGCTTTGATAGATACCCTCGATCTCGGCGCGGGTCATGTCGCGGGGATTGCAGTCGATCAAACGGCGGATGCCCAGGTCCACTTCCTCGGCCATACCGGGGATCGCGTCCTCGGGTACACCCAATTGGCTCATCCGCGTTTCCAGCCCCGTCGCCGGGACCAGGGCCTCGATATCGGCCACAAGGGCTTCCGCCGCCTCGGCGTCGCTGGCGAAGGTCCGCTCCGGCTTCGTCGCCCGCGCCAGTTCCGCGTATTCCCGAGTGGCTGCGGGCAGGTTGAACCGCATGATCGGCGCCATGACGATGGCGTTGCTGTGACCGTGGGGGACATGGAAGCGTGCCCCCAGGGGATAGGCCAGAGCATGAATGGCCGCGACCGACGCGTTCACAAAAGCCATGCCCGCCAGCAAGGATCCCTGGAGCATGGCCGCCCGAGCCTCCAGGTTCGAGCCGTCGGCGACCACCTCGCGGATATGACTGCCCAGAAGTTGCAGCGCCTTCACCGCCAAGGCGTCGGCCACCGGGTTCTTTCCCCTGCGACTGGTATAGGCCTCGATGGCGTGAACCATGGCGTCCAGCCCCGTCGCTGCGGTGATCTTGGGCGGCAGACCCAGGGTCAGCGTCGGGTCCAGCAGGGCCACGTCGGGCAGGAGTTGGGGCGCGTAGATGGCCTTCTTCCGCCCCTCGGCGTCGGTGACGACGGACACCCAGGTCACTTCCGACCCGGTCCCGGCGGTGGTCGGCGCCAGAATCAGCGGCATCCGATCCTCCGTCGCCAGATTGGTTCCGTACATGGTTTCAATGGGCTGCTCGCCCCGGACCATCAGGGCCACCAGTTTCGCCGTGTCCAGCGAACTGCCGCCCCCCAAGCCGATCACGCTGTCGGCGCCAAAGGCCCGGGCATGGTCCACCGCAGCCAGGACCATGGACACCGGGGGGTCGGCGACCACATCGGAAAAGACCTCCGCAGCGATGCCCTTCTCGGCCAGGGACGCCTTGGCCGTCTCGACGAAGCCCAGAGCGACCATGCCCGGATCACAGACGATCACCGCCCGGGTCGCCCCCAGCTCCCGGGTCAGGGAACCAAGTTGGGACAGGCCACCCGCCTCGCAGATGATGCGCCGGGGGCTACGGAATGTGTGGGTCATGGGATCACGCGTCCTTTGTGGGGGTCACGAGGGGAGCGAGGGCCGCGCGCATGGCGTCGGGCACAGGGGCCGGACGGCGCGTCTCGCGGTCCACATAGACATGGATGAAATGACCCGCAGCCGCCGGGTTGGGGTCGTCATTCCGAAACAGGCCCACTTCGTAGCGGATGCTGCTGTTGCCCAACCGCGCAACCCGCAGGCCCGCCTCCACCCGGTCGGGGAAGGTGATCGGCGCCATGTATTTGCAACTGGTTTCCACCACCAAGCCGATGACCGGGCTGTTTTCGATGTCCAGCACCCCCTTCTCGATGAGGAACTGGTTCACCACTGTGTCGAAATAACTGTAGTAGACAACATTGTTCACATGACCGTAGACGTCGTTGTCCATCCACCGGGTGGGGATCACCCGGTAATGGTTATAGGCCTCCCGGCCCTCCAACTCCTTGCGCATGGCGGTCCCTCCTACAGCACGGACGAGTAAATGGCGAAGGCGTCTTCCTTGGTGACGACCCGGGGATTGTTCATCAGCAAACGCTCCACCTTCATGGCGTCGACGGCCAGCATCTCCAGATCCGTCTCGGCGACGCCCACCTCGCGCAGGGTCTGGGCGAAGGGCATGCGGGCGACCATCTCGGTCATAAAGGCGATGAAGGCCTCCGCCCCCTCGGCTGCGGAGCCAAAGCGCCGGTCGGGCATCACCACCCCGGCCAGTTCGGCGTAGAGGCCCTCGGTCGCAGGGCGGTTGAAGGCCAGAACCGGGGCCAGGACCAAGGCATTAGACAGGCCATGGGGCACGTGGAAATGGCCCCCAAGGGGATAGGCCAGGGCATGCACTGCGGCGACGGGGGCATTGGCGAAGGCCATTCCCGCCAGCATGGACCCCTGAAGCATGGCTTCCCGGGCGGCGACATCGGACCCGTCGGCGATCACCGCGTCCATGTTCCCCGTGAGCAGCGCCAGGGCCTTGACGGCCAGGCTGTCGGCCAGGGGATTCTTCTTGTGCTTGGTGGTATAGGCCTCGATGGCGTGGACCATGGCGTCAATCCCCGTAGCCGCAGTCACCGCTGCGGGCAAGCCCAGGGTCAGGGTCGCGTCGAGCAGGGCCAAGTCCGGGTAGAGCAAAGAACTGACCACGCCTTTCTTCTCGCTGGTGGGTGTGGTGACGATGGAGATCGGCGTGACCTCCGACCCCGTGCCCGCAGTGGTAGGCACCTGGATCAAAGGCAGCCGCGGCCCCTGGGCCAGACCGATACCGTAGATATCGGTCAGAGCCTGATCCCGCCCCACCAGCAGGGCCACCAGCTTGGCCGTGTCCATGGAACTGCCGCCACCGAAGCCGACGATGAGGTCCGCACCCAGGTCCCTGGCGGCAGCGACCGCATCCTCTACCGCCTGTTCCGGCGGATCGGCGAGCACCTCGGTGTAAACGGTCACGGCTTGGCCCGCAGCGGCGAAGCCCTCCAGCGCGGGGCCCAGCACGCCGGCCCTCTCCAGCCCCGCGTCGGTGACGATCAGGGTGTGGGTCGCCCCCAGTTCGGCGCATAGCGCGGCCAGACGCGCCGCGCCTCCGGCCTCGCAAATGACCCGGGGCGTCGTTTCAAAGGTGAAGTTGATGGTCATGGATCCTTGCTCCCTATTCCCGTTAACCTGCGGTTACGACGCCGCGTTCGATGCGAAAGACCTGGTCGACCAGATCGGCCGAATGGGTGTCATCCGATTCCGACAGCAGGACGCAAAGCCCCTCGCCCCGCAGTTCGGCGATGACCTCGGTCAGGCGACGGGAGAGCACGGGGGCCACCCCCTCGAAGGGCTCGTCGAGCAGCAGCAGGCGACGGCCGGGCATCAACGCGCGGGCCAGGGCCACCAGTTTCTGCTGTCCGCCGGACAGCTGCATGGAGCGACGGTCGCGGTATTGGGCGATCTCCGGCATCAGGGAATAGATCCACTCCAACCGCTTGGCACTGTCGCCCAGGCGGTTCGCCCAGGCGGGCATGAGGATGTTTTCCTCCACCGTCAGATTGGGGATCAGCCGCCGGTCCTCGGGCAGGTAGCTGATGCCCAGGGCCGCCCGGTGGTGCCCCTCCCGGTCGCCGATGGAAATGCCGTCGAAGATAATCGAGCCGGAGATGGGCACCAGCCCCATGATGCTTCGGATCAGGGTGGTCTTGCCCGCGCCGTTACGGCCGATCAGGCCGATCATCCGACCCGAGGGAACCTCCATGGAAACATCGCGGAGGATGGGAATACCCGCGATGAACACGTCGAGATTGGCGATGGAAAGGGTCATACGACGGAACTCCCCTGGCGGCTGGGGGCATGGATGGCGTGGCCGGTCACCAGGTCGCGCACACGTTCGTTGGCGAGCACGGCGTCGGGTGGGCCATCAGCGAGGATCTCACCGCTGTAAAAGGCGAGGATACGAGACACGTAGCGGCGGACGACGTCCATGTCGTGTTCGACGAAAAGAACAGTCAAGCCATGGTTCCGGACCGCAGCAATGACCGTGTCCATCAGGTCCCCCTTTTCATCGACACTGACACCGCTGGTGGGTTCGTCAAGCAACAGCATTTCCGGCTCGCCGATCATCGCCATGGCGATGTCGATCAGCTTGCGCGTGCCCTGGGGCACTGCGGTTACCCGCGCGTCGCGGTAGGCGGGAACCCGGAACTCCTCCAGGATCTCCTCGGCCCGGGCGATGCGCGCCCTGGTGCGCAGGGGGCGCAGAAAGGAGGGGTGGGCGCTTTCCGCAGCCGCCAGGGCAATCAACAGATTGTCCAGAACCGACAACTCCGGGAACAACTGGGCCACCTGGAAGGACCGGGCCAGGCCTTTGCGGGTGATGGCCCGGGGACTCAATCCCAGAATGTCCTGGCCGTTCATCCGGATCTCCCCCGCCGTGGGTGGCAGATAGCCCGTGACCATGTTGATGAAGGTGGTCTTGCCCGCGCCATTGGCGCCGATGACGCCGACGATCTCGCCCTTGTGGATCTGAACGTGCAGGTTCTTGGCTGCGGTCACGGCGCCGAAGGACTTGCTCAGCCCCTTGGTCTCCAGGATGGGGGGGGTCATTGGCCCGGTCCTCCGGCGGCTGGGGTCGGGGAAGCGCCCTGGGAAGGGGGGGCGGCGGCGGTTTCGCGACGGAACAGGCTCCACAGGCCCTTGGGCAGGAAGACGATGATCCCCAGCAGGGTGAAGCCCAGAATCATCTGCCAGGCGTTGGGCAGCAATTCGATGGCGTAAGTCCGCACCAGAGAAAAGACGACCGCCGCCAGGAAGGGCGCGAAGACATGTCCGGTGCCGCCCAACAAGGCGATAAAGACGAATTCGCCCGAGGTGGTCCAATAGGCCATTTCCGGATCCACATGCCCTGCGGCGAGGGCCGTCAACCCCCCGCCCAGGGCAGAGACCCCCGCCGCAACCACGTAGTTGGCGTAGTGAAGCCAGCGGGGGGAGAGGCCCAGGTATTCCACCCGCACCTCGTTCTCGCGCACGGCTTCGCAGGTCAACCCCACGCCCGAATGGAAGTAGCGGTGCAGCAGGAAGGTGATCACTCCGGCGCAGACCACGGTCAACAGGTAAATGGTCAAGGTCGCCTCGTCCCCGCCCTCGATCCCCTGGCCGAGCAGGGTCCAGTGGTTGACGTTGAAGCCGTCGGTGCTGCCCAGTTCCTGACTTTTCACCAGGACCCCGTAGAGGATCATGGAGAAGGCGAGCGAAAGCATGGCGAAGAAGATCTCGCGGTAACGGGTCAGCAGCAGGCCCAGCACCATGGCCAGGACAACCGAGGCGACCACGCCCAGGGCCAGCAGAAGCAGACCTTCGGAGATCCCCAGGAACTGCCCTCCCATGCCGACAGCGTAGCCGCCCACGCAGTAGAACAACCCCTGGCCAAAGGAAACGAGGCCCGCGCGCATCTGCATCACCACCCCCTGCACCACCAGGGCCTTGGCCAGGGCGATAGTCAGCAGGAAGATCAGCCAACCGGGGGCAAGGGGTCCGGCCACCACCAACGCGGCCATCAGGCCGAGCAGGGCCAGTTCGGTCTTGTCCAAACGCATGTCAGATTTTCCTCGCAAGGGTCCGGCCGAACAGGCCCTGGGGTCGGATCGCCAGCACCAGGGACATGACGCCGTAAATCACGAACAGTTCGAATTGGGGGGCGTAGTGGACGGCCGCAGCCCGGGACAGGCCGACCAGCAAGGCGCCGACCGCGGCGCCCTCGATGCTGCCCATGCCGCCCACCACGACCACGGCGAAGGCCAGCACGATGACCTCCACACCGATGCCGGGCACGACGGAAATGGCGGGGGCGGTCAGGGCTCCGGCCAGGGCGCCCAGAATGGAGCCGATCAGGAAGGTCAGGGTAAACATGCGCCGCACGTTCACGCCCATGGCGGTGGCGAGCTCGCGGTCATGGATCACCGCGCGGAGCACCTTGCCCAGATGGGTCCGCTCCAGCCAGCCGTAGAGAACCAGACCGACAACGACGGCAACACCGATCAGCGACAGGTCATAGTTGGAGACCTTCAACCCGCCCAGGGAGATCCGGCCCAGGGCCGTATAGGGCTGATAGGCGAAATAGGGATTGACCCCCCAGACCATCTTCATGACGTCCTCGAGGATCAAAAGAAGGGCGTAGGTGACGATCACCATGAGGATCTCGTCCCGCCCGTACATGAAGCGCAACAGGCCCCGCTCCACCAGGGAGCCAACCACCAGACCGGCGACGAGGGCACTGCCGAAAAGGATCAACAGGCTGACCCCGGCGCTGCCGGATCCGTCGCTGAAGTACCAGCCGATGGCCGAGGCGGCGCTATAGGCGCCGATGGCATAGAAACTGCCATGGGCCATGTTGAGAATGCGCATGACGCCATAGATCACCGTCAGGCCGGCGGCGACGAGGAACAGCCAGGACGCATAGATCGTGCCGTCGATCAGCACCGCGAGGAAGCTAAGCATGGGGCCGCATCCGTGATTCTGGACGCATGAAACAGGCGACGGTTGTCCACCGCCGGTTCACGCTTGTCGTTTCTGGGTACAGGGGACCGAGAGCGGTGAGTGGAAAAATGGCTCCGGTTTTCCGGTTCCACTCACTGCCCAAATCCGTGAATCGAGATCAATGCCCCTCCTTGACCGTGAGTCACCGTCAAGGAGGGTCGATCTGGGGGATCAGTCGCACTTGGCTCCCGGGAAGCCGGCCTTGATCCACTCCTCGGCGGGCATGTCTTCCGGCGGGGTCACGCAGTCTCCGGAGAAGGAGACAACATCCGTGACCATGCCCTTTTGGGCGTCGGCATCGTACTTGTAGGCGCCGTAGGAGATACCCTGCAGGTTCTGGTGACCTTTGGCCCGAGCCATGCTCGCCGTGCCACTGACGGACTCGAAGGTCGCCCCCGTGAAGGCGTCGGCGATGGCGTCGGGGGTCGGGATGGACCCATCCCCGCCACCGGCCTTTTCGACGGCATGCTTCAGGCCCAGCAGGGCATGGGCCATCTTGGTGGCCGGATAGGTCGGGGCCATGCCATTGGCGTCGGTGTAGGCCTTGACGAACCAGCTGTTCAACGCGTTCTCGGGCGCGAAGGCGCCGAAGGGACCACGGCCGCCGATGATCATGCCGTCCGGCGCCTGATCCTTGTAGCGGTCGATGGCGGACTCACCGCAGGTCAGCACTGCGGTGGCGTCTTCCAGCAGACCGCGGGCATTGGCCTGCAGGACGAAGGCTTCCATGTCGCCACCCCAGAAGCTGGAATGGACCACTTCCGGACGGGCGACGGAGAGAGCGGAGATTTCCGCGCCATACTGGCCCTGGAAGATCTTCGGCATCTGGCTTTCCACCACTTCCGCCTTCGGCATCAGGACTTCCAGCGAATGGGTGAAGTCAGCCCAGGAATCCTGACCCCAGGCGTAATTCTGCTGGATTCCGGCGACCCGGGTCACGTCGGGCTTGGTGGCCATCAGATAGCGGACGGCGCCGACGTTGTCGATCACCGCGTCCAGGCCCGTGCGGAAGGTGTAGCGCGGGTTGGCGTTCTCGGTGAACAGGCGGGAGGTGCCGCAATCGTAGAAAACGGTGAGGGCGCCCAGTTCCTCGGCCACCGGCGCGATGGCCAGGCAGTCACCGGAGGAAATGTAGCCAACGACCGCGTCCACTTTCTGGCGCTGGACCAGGTTGCGGAACTCCTCCACCTGCTTGGTGGCGCCCCCGGCCTCGTCGATGACGACCGCTTCGATCTCGGCGCCGTTGATGCCCTTGCTGTCGTAGGGGGCGGGCAACGCGCCGTTGTTCAGGGCATCAACCATCACTTTGGCCGCGTTGGCCGAAGGGACGCCAAAGGGACCGGCCGCAGGACCGGAAAGGAAGGTCACGATGCCGACACGGAACTTGCCGTTCTCCGCAGCGGCGGCGGTTCCGGCCAGCGCGCCGGCGGCCAGGGCCAGGGCCGCGGTCCCTGCGACCAGGTGGCGGGCGAAGCCGATTTTCTTGGAAGTGGTGCTCTCAGTCACTGACGATCTCCCTGTGGATTTTCTTTATGTTGGTTAGGCGGTGTTTCCGACCCGCCGGAGGCCGCCGCGCGGCGGCGCCGCACGAGATCAACCGGAGGGCGGAGCTCCTCGGCGCCATAGACCTTGATGGCGCCGAGCATCACTTTCGCGGGCGGGAAGCGGGTATCGGGGACGGGCACCCCGATGGCTTGCGCCTGCTCGATCTGGTGGGTTTCGGGATCGATTTGGGAGACGAACCCCGGCGGGTCCTCCGGCAGGGGCAGTTTGAGCCCCTCCATCTCCGTGATCAGGGCGTCGGTATCCGTCGCGTTGCCCACGGCGGTAACGGCCCGGGCGATGGCGATGATCCCGGTATAAGCCCCCTCCGCCGCGTAGGTCGGATAGCGTCCGGCCAGGGCGTGGAAGGCAGTAACAAACCGTTTATTGTACCCCGTGTCCGGCCAGTTGTTGTGGTGGCGGGCGGACAGGATAAGACCCGGTGGCGGGGTGTCGCCCAGGGCCACAAGGATGTCGTAATTGGCCCCTGTGTCGAAATTGGCGACCCGCATGTCGTCGAATAGCGCCGCAGCGTTGGCCTGTTTCAGGAAGGCCATGAAGTCTCCGCCCCACAGGGCGGTGATGACGATGTCCGGCTTCACCTCCTTCAGGGCCTGGATATAGGAGGAATAGTCCGGGTAGTAGAGCTTGGGCCACAGTTCGGCCACCACCTCGTAGTCCATGCCCAGTTGGTCCATGGCCGCCAGCAGATCGTCCCGGGACACATGGCCGTAGTCATAGTCGGGGTTGAGAAAGGCGATCCGCCGCCAGGGCTGCTCGGCCCGGATATCCCGCAGGTAGCGCGCGCCCGCAGCGTTGGAAATCCAGCTGTCGTTGCTGAACCGGAAGTAGTAGCGGTGCCCGGCCTCGATGGTCAGGCGGGAGGAGGCATGATCCGTCCCAACCAGAATGACCCGCCGTCGGCGGGCCAAATCGCTGATGGCATGGGCCACGCCGGAACTGACCATGCCACAGAGGAAATTGACCCCGTCCTGGTCGATAAAATCCTCAGCCAGACGCAGGCCATAAGAGACCTTGGAGAGGGCGTCGTCGACGATGACGCGGATATGGGGGGTGGGAAGGCCCGTGGCGGCTTCCGCCTTCAGGTCCTGGAGCGCCAAACGGATCCCCATGACACTGTCTTCCCCATAGGTGGCCGCCCGGCCGGTCATGGGGTAGATGCAGCCGACCACCACGTCGGCCTCCTTGGCGGAGGCGCCCACGACAATGCGGTCGGCCTGGGCGCCCGAGGCGCTCCAACCCAAGACCCAGCCTGCGGCCAGGGCTATCCTGAGAAATCGATACGACGGACGCATCGACATGGCGAAATCCTCCCGGCAAGTGGTTGTGCACTCGCCTTATTATCTTTGTCTTGGAAGAGAGCAAGGCGCGTGCCAAGAACAAGACGCCTGGAATCCGGGGATTCGAGACGGCAACAGACCACGCCGCGAGCGGTTTCCGCTCATGATCGCCCGCTCAACGGAGCGGAAAGCGCTCAAAGACCCAGGCGTTGGAGGCGCCGCTTCAGGGCGTGGCGAGAGATGCCCAGGGTTTCCGCAGCCCGCCCCTTGTGGCCCCTGGAGCGGTCAAGGGCATCCAACACCATCTGGCGTTCCGCCTCCTCCAGGTGATCGCCGATGGAGGTCGCTTCGCCCCCTTCGCCCCCCTCACCCCCGCGCGCAACCTCCCCGGTGGGCGCGCGCAGGTCCTGGGGCAGATGCTCCAGATCGATGGGCCGCCCGGGGTACAGGATGGTCAGACGCTCCACCAGATTCTTGAGTTCGCGCACATTGCCGGGCCAGCCGTAACGCCGCAGCAGGGCCTCGGCCGCAGCGGAGGGGCGGATGGGAACGCAGCCTTCCTGGGCGGCGTAGTGGTGGGCGAAATGGTGGATCAACACCAGGGCGTCATCCTCGCGATCGCGCAGGGGCGGCACGGGGACGGTGATCACGTTCAAGCGGTAATACAGGTCCTCGCGGAACTGGCCCTCGGCGACCAGAGCCCGCAGATCCCGATTGGTGGCCGCTACCACCCGCACGTCCCCACTTCGCGTGGTCGAGGCGCCGATCGGACGATAGGTCCCATCCTCCAGGAAATGCAGCAGCTTGGCCTGAAGGGCCAGGGGCAGTTCTCCGATCTCGTCCAGGAACAGGGTGCCGCCGTCGGCCAGCGCGACCAACCCGGGACGCTTCTGATGGGCCCCCGTATAGGCCCCCTTCTCAGCGCCAAACAATTCGGACTCGATCAGCTGCTCGGGCAGGGCCGCGCAGTTGACTTCGACAAAGGGTTGATCGGCGCGGCGGCTGCCGCCATGGATGGCCCGGGCGACCAGGGCCTTGCCCGTGCCCGACTCGCCTTCAATCAGGATCCGCGCCGCACCGCTGGCCGCAACCCGCTCCACGGTCTCCCGCAGGGTGGCCATGGCCAGACTGTCGCCGATCAAGGGCGTGGAGGAGACCTCGCGACGCCGGTGGTACGCGATCTCATCGCGCATGCGCCGCCGGTCGAGCAGGGCGCGAATGCACAGAACCAGCTCATCCAGTTCGAAGGGTTTGGTCAGATAGTCCGCAGCCCCCATTTTTACCGCCTGGACCGCCGCCCGGGTATCCCCATGGGCGGAAATCATGATCACCGGCAGATCCGGAACACGCTTGAGCAGGCGCGCCATGGTCTCCATGCCATCGACCTCGGGCATGCGCAGATCCACCAGGGCCACGTCGGGTTGGGTCGTTTCGATCTGCTCCATAGCCTGGGCGCAGCCGTTCACGCCCACAGGGGCCATGCCTTCCTTTTTCAGGGCATAGACCAGCGAGCGCACGAAGGGCGCCTCGTCGTCAATCACCAGGATGGATGGGGTGCCCATGGGATCCGTCTTCCTCTGCATCCGTGTTCACACGTCCCGGCCCGGCTCGGCGGCGGGAAAACTCAAGCGTATCAAGGTTCCGACGCCAGGGGTGCTTTCTATGCGCATGTACCCCGCGTTGGCATCCACCATCTGCTGGCTGATGGTCATGCCCAGTCCGGTTCCCTTCGACTTGGTGGTGAAGAAGGGCTTGGTGATGTCGGCGAGACGATCCGCTGGAATACCATGTCCAGTATCGGCGATCTCGATGACCGTCCGCCCGCCCTGGCGGCGGGAACGAATGGTCACGGCCCCGCCCCGCTCGGTGGCCTGGATGGCATTGAGGCCCAGGTTGACCAGGACCTGTTGGACCTGATCCTCGTCGACCAGCAGCCCTGCGGTGCTATCACCGGTGGTGGCCAGGACAACCCCCCGCTCCGTGGCGGCGGAGGTCAGCAGGGACACGGTTCGGCGCAGCAGGTCGCGCACGGTGACAGGGGTCCGTTCCGCCGCATGGGGGCGGCCGTAGGTCAACAGGTCGTTGACCACGCGGTTCAGACGGTCCACCTCCGCCTCCATATCCACCAGCAGGTCCCGGCGATCCGGGTCCGGCTCGTCCCGGCCCAGGCTTTGCACCGTTGTCTTCATGGTGGCCAGGGGATTGCGGACCTCATGGGCAACACCGGTGGCGAATTCTCCCAGAACCGCCATTTTCTCCGTACGCACCGTCCGATCGATCATCTCGCGCAGACGGGCGGCCATGGTGTTGAAGGCCGTTGACAGGGCACTGATTTCGTCGCCGTGATCGGTGAGCGGCAGGCGATAGGTCAGATTGCCCGCAGCGACGGCATTGGCGCCTTCCATGAGTTGATCCACCCGGCGACGCACCCTTTGCCCCAGATGCAGGAACAGGGCAACCACCAACAGGGTGATCCCCGCCCCGCCAAGATAGAGCCACCCCCGGGCCAGCCGCAGGGAGGACAGCACATTGGCCGCCCGGATATCGCGCATCAACCGCCAGCCGGGCAGGATCTCCGGCCCCGGGACCAGGTCCGGACGGGCCTCGACCACCCGCCCCGTGGCGTCGAGAAGCGCACCATCCGGCGTGGCCAGCAGCATGCGGGCGACGGGACTGGCATTGGACTCGTCCAATTGTTCGGTCATAGAAGCCAGACGCACATGGAGGGCGACGCTGCCTTCCCCCGCCCCGCGCAGGGGGCGGCGCAGAAGCAGCCAACCGGACCGCCCCGGCGTGGGCAGGGCCGGGCCGATCACCTCGATCCCGTCCTGGAGGGCGACGGGAAGGTTATCGATCTTCCAATCCCGGGTGGACCAATAGGGCGGACCGGAAGCCGCCTGCCCGGCGATCACCCGCCGCAGCGCGCCATCCGGACCGAAGAAGAGAATACCGTAGAGGTCGGGCACATCCGCTTCCAGGCGCAGAAGGGCGTCGACCTCGCCACCGCCCTCGCCCTCGTCTTTCCCTCCGGCGGAAAAATCGTTGAGTCCTGGATAGTTGGAAATCTTGGTGAGCTGGTATTGGCGGGCTTCCAGAAAGGCCGCGATCCGGCTGGCGGTGGCCGCTTCCCGGGCGGCCAGACGCTCGCCCACCAAGGTTTCCTGGAGGTCGTCGGCGAAGCGGTTATAGAGCATCCCGACACTGACCAGGGCCAAGGCGAGGATCGTGACGGTGATGACGATATAGCGTCCGACGATACTGGACGAGGGCATGGGACAGACTTGGAAACAGCCAAAGACAGACCGTCATGCTAGCCCAACCCCCGTGGCCTGTCATTATCGGGACGGAAAAGAGGGGCAGACCGGGAAATCTCCTTCCCTGCGCACCACTATAGATTACATTACTCCAGACTAAGCCAAGCCGCGCGCATTATAACCGCAATCTATTTTTCCAGGGCAAGGGAATGGCACGCGTTCTTCTTTACACGGTACGGCATTCTACCTTACCCTCAGTAGACATGGAGGACCTCATAAATGCTGGTGCGCGGATTGTTTGCCGACAAGGGCTTGGAAAGAAACCTGGGCCTAGTGATACCGATTGTGCTCGCAGTCGCCATGGTCATCCTGGGGATACTGGTGGCCAAGGCTTTTTTCTGGGGCTTGATCCTGGTAATCCCGCTTTTGCTGATCGCGATTTGGGATATGGTTCAGACCACCCATTCCTTGAGACGCAACTATCCGCTGACCGCCCGCTTCCGCTGGCTGTTTGAGGACCTTCGACCGTTCCTGCGAAGCTATATCGTGGAAGGTCCGCTCGAAGGGCGCCCCTACGACCGGGTTTCCCGGTCGCTCGTCTATTCGCGTGCAAAGAAGGACGAGGACGCGCACCCGTTCGGCACCGAACTTGACGTCTACTCCGAAGAATACGAAGCACTGTGCCATTCAATCAACCCCAACCCGGCAGCGCCCAGACGCACGCGGGTGACAGTTGGTACGGAGCAGTGCAGAAAGCCCTACAATGCCGCCCGCCTGAACATAAGCGCGATGAGCTTCGGCGCGCTGGGCAACCACGCGATCGAGGCACTCAACATGGGCGCGAAGATCGGCGATTTCTACCATGACACCGGCGAGGGTGGGTTATCGCCCTACCACCTCAAACACGGCGGCGATATCGTCTGGGAGCTGGGGTCGGGCTATTTCGGCGCCCGTGACAAGGACGGCAATTTCGATCCTGCGGCCTTTGCCGACAAATCTCAGCACGATCAGGTGAAGATGACCGAAATCAAGCTGAGCCAGGGGGCCAAGCCCGGCCATGGCGGCCTCTTGCCCGCAGCCAAGGTAACCGGAGAGATTGCCAGGACACGGCAGGTTCCCGAGAATCAGGACTGCCTCTCGCCGCCGGGTCATTCGGCTTTCTCGACGCCACGAGAGATGCTGGAATTCGCCGCGAAGATGCGCGATCTGTCGGGCGGCAAGCCCGTCGGCATCAAGCTGTGTGTCGGCATGCCGCACGAGATTTTCGCCATCTGCAAGGCAATGCTGGACAGCGGAATCACACTCGATTTCATCGTCGTGGATGGTGGCGGTGGCGGCACCGGCGCGGCGCCGCTCGAACTTTCCGACCATGTCGGCCTACCACTGCGCGTCGGCCTTTACTACGTGAACAATGCACTGATCGGCACGGGTCTGAAGGCCAAGGTCAAACTGGCGGCATCGGAGAAGGTTTTTTCCGGCTCATCCATCGCGATCAATGCCGCGCTTGGCGCCAATTGGTGCAATGCCGCACGCGCCTTCATGTTCTCTCTGGGGTGCGTCCAGTCCTTGCGCTGCCATACCGGCACCTGCCCGACCGGGGTCGCAACCAGCTCGCCTGTCCGACAGCGTGGTCTCGTCATCCCGGAAAAGGCTCAGCGCGTGGCCAATTTCCAATCGAAGACGCTCGACAGCCTGCATGACATCGTTGTCGCCTGTGGCCTGGAAACGCCCGACGATTTCACGCCGCGCCACCTGCGTCAGTGGAAGAACAATGCGGAGATGATCCCCTGGTCGCAAATCGTACCCGAAGTGGAACCCGGCAAGCTGCTGCACGAACCGGAGGATACCGCCTTTGCCGAATACTGGCGCATGGCGGATCCCGATACGTTCAAGCCAGTCGCATGATAGGCCACTTGCCGACCGCCTATAGCGAACCACGCCAACCGGATTGGAGACTCGAAAAATTGCCCGCGAACCGAACCGGCTTAAAGAACGGAAGCAAATTGAGTGTGTGAACTGTTTGCGATGAGTGCTTCGGTCCCGCACAGGATCCGCTACGAGCTTGATCTCTTTGCAGCCGAGGGAGGTGAGCGGCATCGCAATCGCGACGGATGGGGCATCCTCTTCGCGCAGGATCGCGATGCCTATCTGTTTCGCGAACCCGAACCAGCTGCCACCAGCGAATTGTCGCGGATGGTCGTTCGCGATGAGCGCCCCTGCAAGCATTTGATGGCACATGTGCGCAGGGCGTCGGCGGGAGCGCCTGCACTGGCAAACACCCATCCCTTCGATCGCGTCGTGTATGGCAAGAGACATGCGTTCGCCCATAATGGGGATCTGCCCGGCATCGAGGACCGCGAGGACGCGCGCGCCTTCATCCCGCATCGAATCGGCGACACGGATTCAGAACTGGCTTTCCTGATGCTGCTCGACCGGCTGAGCGAGGTAACATCAGACGATGCCGTCCTGCGGCTCGATGTATTCGCGTCCTTTGCCACCGAAATGCGCGAACTGGGCAGTGCCAACTTCCTCTTCTTCGATGGCGAGTACCTGTTCGTCCACGCCGACCGGCGGCGCTTCGAAACCGAGGACGGTTTGACCGAACCGCGCGAACCGGGACTGAGTATCCGAAGCTTCGACGACAGCCATCGCGGGCATCGCTGGACTGCGCGCGGAGCCAGTATCGAGGAGATCTCCGGGCCGCTCCATCTTATCGCCTCGGTGCCGCTGGATCCCCAAGGCTGGGAACCACTTCCGCGCGGAACAGCGATGGTCTTGAAAGACGGTAAGATCGTGTCACACTCTACGAGCTGAAACCTCGCGCATACTGAAATTGCGGGTTTTCGGTCTCTCAAGGAAAGGAAGAACATGGCGAAGCACGTGGCGGAAATCGTCGTCGATGTCCTGCAGAAGGCGGGGGTGAAGCGGGTCTACGGAATTCCCGGCGATACGATCAATCATCTCACGACAGCCATAGCCAAGAGCGACCTTCGCTGGATCGGCGTTCGCCATGAGGAAGTCGGCGCGTTTGCCGCCGGCGGAGAGTCCTACATGACCGGCGAATTGTCGGTCTGTGCCGGGACTTGCGGCCCGGGCTCGCTGCACTTTGTAAACGGGATATACGAAAGCCATCGCAACGGTGCGCCGGTGCTCCTTATTGCCTCGAGTGTTGCGCGCATGGAAAGCGGCTTCAATTTCCCGCAAGAAGTCGACCAGAAGAAGATTTACGAACAGCACTCGCATTTTTGCGAGTACATTTCGCACCCGTCGCAGGCGCGCCGCATCGTCACAAAGGCGGCGCAAACCGCACTGACGAAGAAGGGCGTGGCGGTCGTCATCGTGAACGGGGACATGTTCACCGAAACCGATGACGACGCGATGGACTGGGAAATCTATCGGCCGCAGCCGATCTGCCGCCCGAACGATGGCGAGATGGCCGCGCTTGCCAAACTGGTCGATGCCGCAGGAAAAGTCTCGGTCTATGCCGGTATCGGTGCCCGTGATGCACGCGAGGAAATCATCGCCTTTTGCGAGAAAGTCAAGGCGCCGATGGTGCATACGACCCGAGCGAAGGAGTTCCTTGAGCCGGACAATCCCTACAACGTTGGGGTTAACGGTATTCTCGGCAACCAGGCAGGCGTCGAGGCGCTGGAGGATGCCGATCTCGTCATCACGCTGGGCTGCGACTTCGCCTACACCCAGTTCTATCCTGAAGCGAAGAAAATCGTGCAGATCGATATCGACCCCACGCATCTGGGCCGACGCTCGGCCATCGACCTTGGTCTTGTCGGAGATGCGAAGACGACGATGGGCGCGCTGCTGCCGCTGGTCGGGGCGAAATCGGACGGAACCCACCTCGCAACACAGCGCAAGCAGTGGGAAAAGGATTTGCAAGGCTACGTGAAAGAGGGCGAGGAAAGCGATCCCACGCTGATCCACCCGCAATTCGTGGCCAATATGCTCGACGGCAAGGCAGCAGAAGACGCCATCTTCGTGTCTGACGTCGGTACGGCGATGGTCTGGATGCTGCGGCACCTGAAGGCCAACGGCAAGCGGCGCTTCCTCAACAGCCTGCTGCACGGCACCATGGCAAGCGGCATGCCGCAGGCGATGGGCGTCAAGCTCGCCTATCCCGACCGTCAGGTCATCGCCATGTGCGGTGACGGCGGTCTGACCATGCTGATGGGCGATTTGCTGACGCTGGTACAGGAGAAAATCCCGCTCAAGCTTTTGGTGTTCCACAACAACACCCTCGGCTTCGTGGAGATGGAGCAACGTGTCGAGGGACTGCTGGATCATTTCACCACCCTGCACAATCCGGATTTCGCCAAGCTGGCGGAGGCTTGCGGGTTCGACGGTTGGCATGTGGAAACTGCCGACGCGCTGGAGCCAGCCATGGATGCCTGGCTTCGGCACGAAGGGCCCGCCTTGCTGGATGTTCACGTCAACCAGATGGAACTCGTCATGCCGCCGAAGGTCGAGGTGTCTCAGGTCGCGTCCACCGCCATGTTCGGGATCAAAGCGGTGCTCGATGGCAGGGCCGGAGAGGTTGTGGATCTGCTGAGGAACAACTTCCTGCGATGACACGTGTCACAGCTCATCTGATCGCGATAATCAACGCGGGTCTGTCCCTGGCCAATCAGTGCCGCGTCCCCCTAAGGCCTCTTCCAAGACACCGGAATGATCGCGTGGGTACAGGTTCGATGTCTTGGATGAAAATAGGCGCAGGCTGCTTACTGGCGTGGCTGCCCGCAACGGTCGCAATGGCTTCCGAGACGCTGCAACAGAGCTTTCTTCAGCCGATGGGACCGGTCGCCGAAGAGCAATTCACGCATCTGCTGCGGGTCGTCGGGATCTCGATGGTTGTGATCCTGCCCGTTCTCGTCGGGGTCCCCTTGATCCTGTGGCGGTATCGCTATTCGAGACCGCGCGGCGGCTACACACCCGAATGGGAATTCTCGAAACCGCTCGAATACGCGATGTGGGGTGTACCGCTGCTGGTGGTCGCGGTGCTGGCAAGCTGGCTGTGGTATTCCACGGCGAAGCTCGATCCCTATGAGCGGCTGGGCCCCGACCCCTTGCAGGTGCAGGTCATCGGGCTCGACTGGAAATGGCTGTTCATCTATCCGCAAGAGGGCATCGCGACGGTCGACGAGCTCGCGGTTCCTGTCGGGCGACCGGTGGAACTGACGCTGACAACCGATACCGTCATGCAAAGCTTTTTGATCGCGCCGCTCGTGGGGCAAATCTACGCCATGCCGGGCATGACGACGAAGCTTAATTTCGCCGCCACCCGCACCGGCGAGGCCGAGGGCGAGAACACGCAGTTCAATGGCAACGGCTTCGGCCGCCAGAAATTCACGGTTCGGGCGCTTGCGCCGACCGATTACGCCGCATGGCTCGCGCGCGGGACAGGCGGCTTGACATTGGATGAAAGCACCTATGACAGGTTGCGCCGACAGACCGTCCTGATCGACGCCCGCGAGGACCTGGGGCTGGACAAAGGTCCCGAGCCGATCCTCATGTCTCTGGGCGACAGGAAGATCTTTCAACAGATCGTCGCAAAGTACCACCGGTCTGGTGACCGGTCCGCCGACGCGCGCTGGGGCGGCACCGGGCTGCCGCAAAGCGCAAGCACGGGAACCGGAGAATGAGCGGGAAGACTGACTTGATTTTCGGCAATCTCGACTGGACTGTCACGCCCTACACGGACCTGCTGGAGCATGTGAACAGCAGCACGATCGTGGGTGCGGGGGCGGCCAGCATGATGGTTCTGGGCGGCATCGCGGTGGTGGTCTTGCTCACCTGGATGCGCTGGTGGGGGCCGCTGTATCGCGACTGGCTGACGTCGCCGGACGCGAAAAAGATTGGCATCATGTATGTCGTGCTCGCGTTGGTCATGATGGCCCGCGGCATCATCGAAGGGTTCGTGATCCGTAGCCACCAGGCAACGGCGCTTGGCACGCTGGCGCAACCGGAGAGCGGCTTGGTCGCGCCCGACCATTTCGCCCAGCTGTTCAGCACCCATGGGACGATCATGATCTTCTTCGTCGCCATGCCCCTGCTGACCGGGCTGATCAATTTCGTCCTGCCGCAACAGCTTGGCGCGCGTGACATGGCCTTTCCTGTGCTCAACCAGGTGAGCCTTGGCCTGACGGCGTCGGGTGCGGGACTGGTCATGATCTCGCTGCTGGTCGGGCAGTTCGGCACTGGAGGGTGGACCATGTATCCATCCTATGCCGGCAAGGGGTTCAGCCCCGGCGAAGGGGTCGATTATTGGATCTGGGCGATCTTGATATCGGGCATGGGATCGACGCTGACCGGCATGAACTTTGCGGTCACCATCTTCAAGAAACGCGCGCCCGGCATGCAGTTGATGCACATGCCGCTGTTCTGCTGGACCTCCCTATGCGTCGCCATCATGCTGATCTACGCCATGCCGGCGCTAACGGTGTCGAGTGGAATGCTGGCGCTGGACCGCTATGCCGGTTTCCATTTCTTCACGAATGAGGCCGGCGGCAACCTGATGAATTATGCCAACATCTTCTGGATGTTCGGCCATCCGGAGGTTTACATTCTGATCCTGCCCGCCTTCGGCGTCTTTTCGGAAATCAGTGCGACCTATTCGGGCAAGCGCCTGTACGGATATACCTCTCTGGTGATCGCCAGCATGAGCATCGCGGTCATTAGTTTCACCGTCTGGCTGCACCACTTCTTCACCATGGGGCAGAGTGCGGGGGTCAATATCGCTTTCGGCATCGCGACGATGATCATCGGCGTGCCAACGGGGGTGAAGATCTACGACTGGATGGCGACCTTGTGGCGCGGACGCTTGCGGATCACCGCGCCAGTCGTCTATCTGACCGGCTTCTTCCTGCTGTTCGTCATCGGAGGGTTGTCGGGCATCATCCTGGCCAATCCGTCCATCGACTTCCAGGTTCACAATTCGACCTTCCTGGTTGCGCATTTCCACAATGTGATCATTCCCGGCGTGCTGTACGGAATGCTGGCGGGCATCCACTACTGGTTCCCCAAGGCCTTCGGCTTCCGGCTCAGCGAGACTTGGGGACGGCGGACGGCATTTCTGTTCGTCGGCGGATTCGTCTTCACGTTCATGCCACTTTACGTGCTGGGCCTGATGGGTATGCCGCGCCGCTCGCCCACCTTCCAGAACCCCGACTTCTTGCCGTGGATGTATATTGCCGCGTTTGGCGGCGTGCTGATGCTTTGTGCGCTGGCAAGTCTCTGCTGGACCTTCTGGAGCAGCTATCGCCACCGTGTGGCGCTGGCCGTTCCCGGGGGCGATCCCTGGAACGGCTCGACCCTCGAATGGTCGACCCCCGCGCCGGTGCCCGAATGGACGTTCCCGCGCATCCCGCATGTCAGCAAACGCAACGACTGGGGAGAGACGAAGCGTGCGGGTGACCCGTGGAAGGGTCCTGAAACCTACACGGACATCGAATTGCCTGCCCATACGGCGCTCGGGCTGCTGATTGCGGGAGCCTCTGCGGTGCTCGGCTTCGCCATGGTGTGGCATATCTGGTGGCTCGCGGCCTTTTGTGCCCTGGCAATTCCCGGCCTTATTGTGCTGCGCGGGATGCGCGTGGTGGAGCCAAAGATCATTCCGGCAGCGGAGGTGGAGGAAGCGGACCGCAGATTCCGTCAGCAGGTGGCGAACCTTGCCCCTGCAAGCCGGGCCGATGAGGAAACCGTGCGCAATCGCGGTGTCCCTGACATTTCGGAGTTCGCAGGATGAGCGAGAACAGTCTCTATCCCGGACTGAACGTCGGCGAGATGCATGACGAGGCGGATGTCCAGGCCGAAGCCACGGTATTCGGTTTTTGGGTATTCCTGATGAGCGATCTCATCATCTTCGGCATCCTCTTTGCCTCCTATGCGTCCTACCTCAATCCGATGGGCATGGCCGGGGGGCCGGGGCCGAAAGAGCTGTTCGACCTCAACAGCGTGGCGATCCAGACAGCATTCCTCCTTGTCGGCGGCGTCGCCTATGCTGGCGTCTCGCTGGCGGTGAAATACGACCATGGACGTGGGAAACTGCTAACCTGGCTTCTCGTATGCGCGGCGCTCGGCGCAGGCTTCCTGTTCTTCGAGGTGAGAGATTTCATGACCCAGGCGGGCAAGGGAGGCACGCCGCAGGTGAGCGGCTGGCTCAGTTCCTACTGGACGTTGGTGGGGCTACACGGCATCCACGTCTTTTCCGGCATTCTCTGGATCTTCGCCATGATCGGGCAAATCGCCACAAGGGGCGTTGACGACATGGTGAAAGTCCGCCTGTCGATGCTAGGCGTATTCTGGCATTTCCTCGACCTCATCTGGGTCGGAATTTTCTCATTTGTCTTTCTGGTGCCGCTCGCATGACCAAGCCGAATACCGAAGCACTCGACCCGCAGGAAAGCGCAGCCCGTGAGGTCAAAAGCTATGCCACGGGCTTCGTCGTCAGCCTGCTCCTGACCGTTGTCGCATTTGCCGCGCTGCTGTCGGAGTTGCCGACGACAGGGAAGATCGCCTTGATCTGCGTGGCGGCGCTCCTGCAGATCCTGGTGCACCTGCGCAATTTCCTCCATCTGAGCTTCTCCAGTAGACAATCGCGGGAGGACCTGCTGCTGGTGCTGTTCTCGGTCAGCCTGCTGGCAATCATGGCGGGCGGAACCTGGTACATCATGACCGACCTCAGCGGACGCATGCATCAGACAGGACAAGGCGCCGCAGTGATGCATGAGGGGCCTGGGCACTGACCAGAGAGCAACAGTGTTACAATCACCCCCAAAAGTACGATGCACATCGTGGCAGGGCACGGGGTCTGCTTCTATGGGCTATTCTTTGAAAGCGGACTGTCCGCTCCCGTGAAGAGTTTCGGGCGCCGGGATGGGCCGCCGATAGGGGCCGGAGCCCCACTCGAAAACCTCGATAACCACCATGCGTCCGCCGCAGCAGGGACAAGGCGGGGAGACATCGGCGGGTTGATCGAGAACGTCGATCTCGTGTACCGGAGCACCGCTCAAGCCTGTTCGAATGTATTCGAGATTGGCTTTGCGAAAGAACCCTGGCGGCCACCTCCCACGCCCTGGCGCTGATCACCTACGCCACTCCCATCGGGGTCGATCTGCTCGCGCCCCACACGGACAGCCTGTACCGGCGGCTGTTGCGGATCGCCCAGGTCTACAGGGGGGCGCTGGACAGGGAATTTCAGTTGGTCCGGGAGGGAAGCGCCGAAATGCTGGATTGGCGGACGGCCCGGGCGGCGAGGGAGCATGACCGGGCGATCCTGGGGGAGGAACCAGGAAGCGACAGGTGGGCTTCATCGCCCTGCCCTTCGGCCTGTTCACCGCCTTTCTGGCGAACAAGGAACAAGCCCATACAAACGTCTCCGCCGTGGCGTTTCAGTCCGCGTGAGCAACCGGATAGGTGTTCACCGGATGCCCAAGACGCAATCCCGGTAGCTGAGGGGTTTCAGTCCGCGTGAGCAAGCGGATAGGTGTTCACCCTCCTTGAAAAACTGAAAAACGCGGGGCTTTGCCCCGCCCCCAACCGGGGCCTGAGGCCCCGGACCCCCATTCGTTTTTTGACCAATGGGATCAAAGGGTCCGGGACCCTTTGCAGGTCTGGGCAGAGCCCAGAAACTGCGAAGCAGGGTTTCCGAATTTTCAAGGACACAGAGTATAAACCGATACTAGAGCATGTTGCGTGAAATGTGATTCACGCAACATGCTCTAAACCTCTGATATTGAAGAAAATCGTCACGCCTACGGCGTGCGTTCCGCCCGTCGCAATCTGTTCCAGATTGCTCGGGATTTGCTCTAGAGTCTGTGGACAATTATCGCATGGCGATGATGGTTGCCGCGAGGTTTACGGTTGCGACAAAGCTGGTATCGGTTTTGTCATATCGTGTATTCACTGCTCTGAAGTCTTTGATTTTAGAGAAATAGTTCTCCACCAGGTGTCGCCATCGATACTTGTCGACATCATGCGGGATCGGGACTTTCCGATCCCGTTTGGATGGGATAACGGCCTCGGCTTCCGCATCTTTGAGAATTTTGCGGAGTGCGTCGTTCTCAAAGGCCTTATCCGCAAGGAGAGCCCCAAAAGTCAGGCCCGAAATCAAGTCAGGCGCTCCAACACTGTCATGTCGCTGTCCTGGCCATAGGGAAAATCGGATCAAATTGCCCAGCGCATCCACGAGGGCCAGGATTTTGGTTGTCAGTCCGCCTTTAGAACGGCCAATGGCCTGATTCTGAGTCCCCCTTTTGCGCCGCTTGCCTTTTGGTGCACGCTGACGATTGTTCCATCAATCAAGACATACTCGAAGTCTGGATCACCAGAGACTGCGGTGAAAATCCGTTCGAAAACACCGTCTTCCGCCCAGCGCCGGAAGCGTCGAAAGATACTGTTCCAGTTGCCAAAACTTGGCGGCAAATCTCGCCAAGGCGCGCCAACACGGACCCGCCACAAGACAGCTTCGAGAAAAAGACGATTATCCCGCCCCGAAACCCCGCGCGTCCGAGACGTTCCGGGAATGTGCGGTTCACTGAGGGCCCATTGGGCATCGCTTAAGATAAATCGCTCCGAACGCATGCTTCCCTCCCCAAAAGGGAGGTGAATCACAAATAACGACCGCACACAACACTATTGTCCACAGACCCTAGGTCAAAGCGGAAATCGGTCCAACATCCGCCGTACCGCCACCATACGCGCCTTGACCGTTTCCTCGGAACATCCGAGAATCTCGGCAATTTCCGTATAATGATAGCCATCACAATACGTCAGCTCGAAAACCACACGCGTTTCGGGAGCCAACTGCCGTAATACGTCGTCAAGACCTTTCCCCCTAAAATCCCCCCCCATCCTTTCGGATCCGTCAAGGACATCCTCCGCACCGCACAGGCCTTCTTTCCGGGTGGCCTCTTGCCGTCTCTGGTAGTCGAGCCAAAATCGGTAAACGATGCCGAAGATCCATACGGAAGCCTTCGAACCTCCATGGAAGCGATACGCCATCCGCCAGACATTCAGCAGCGAAGCCGTGACGATTTCCTCGCAGTCTTGAGGGTCGTCCGCCAAACGCAAGGCGAAACACCGAAGTCTTGGCAAGTAGCGGCGATGAATATGCTCGAAGGCTTCCCGGTCGCCACGAGCGACGGCGGCCAGCAGCCGTTCATCCGACTCGCCCCCCATTCCCTTGGAGGACCCCGCGCGTGCGTTAAAAACGTACATTGCAAAAACCCAGCGTAATGCCCACGACACTTCACGTCGAGGAACGACAAGGAGGTGTCTCAATCAGACGTTCTCTTTTTGAACTTTCCCTCAGGTGAGCGAGCGTGAATAGAAACGAAAAAACCACGAGTTTCCCGCATTAGAAGAAATGGCACAAAACCATCGTCACCTTTGGTTTTCATCGTTTCTGGAGAACATCGAACCAGCCTTGACCTGTCGTTCGCCCATCGTTAGTAAGCAAATGTATCAGGATATTCCTACAGTCCTCCCACACATCCCTTCCCACTCCGTGCAAATTTTTCCCATTCCGTGCAGAGAAAGGAAGACAATCAGACGGAACGAACCAGAAGCATGACCCACCCGGGATATGGAACAAACCATTCTTTATTCCATCTTGCGTTGATTGCGTTTAATTCGAGCTAAAAGCTTGGAATTCAATCGATTGCTTTCATGCCCCTTGGGCCAATGCGGTCTGGGCGAAGACGCTAATCGATCAAGGGACGACAGGCATTTTCGCATCGTCTGCCCCTCGTGGGCCGGATCATGTCTTCCACCCCGGGCACTTCCCATCGCCTGTCATCCGGGAGACGAATCACGACCGACAAAGGGTCTCGCCAATGCAATTGGATCTGGGCAGAACCACATGACCGAGCAAACGCAACCGTCCGTCGACACGCTGCGTCTTCCGCGACTGCGCTTTTCGACCCGCGCCTTCGAGGCGCCCGAACAGTTCGACGCCTGGAGCCAATTCGTCGCCAACCTCTCAGACATTAAACGAACCCCCGACATGGACAAAGGGTTCGACGCCGCCATGCAAGTCGTCGACACGGGGGTCTTGAATCTGATGGTCTTTCACACGCCGACACTCGAATTCTTGCATCATGCGACATTCGATCCGGATTGCTTGTTCCTGACCATCCCCAGGCGGGGATCCATCCGCTACACCAGCGCGGACGGAGAGTTCCAGGGCCGCATTGGCGAACCCCACTTGAAATCCCTCGCCAAACCCTTTCGGACGGAAATGACCAATGTGGCGGCGACCGCTCTCTTCTTCTCGCGCGAAAAAGTACCGAACATCGCCCATCAACTCGACAGTGCCTACCAAAGCGCGATATCCGATCCCATGGCATGCATCCTCGCCGAGTTTATCACGACCGTGGAGCGTCAAGCCGATCGCCTGACCCTCGCGGAAGCCAACACGGTGAATGACGCTTTCGTGACCCTGCTCGGTGCCACGTTCCGGGGCACCACAGAAGCGTTTGGAGACGCCGCCGCCCCAATCGCGGCGGCCCAGTACAGCATGGTCCGACGATTTATCGACAAAAACCTGACATCCCCGCGCCTGACGCCGAATGGCATCTGCGCCAGTCTGAAAATATCCCGCCGCCACCTCTACTACCTGTTCGAACGAAATGGCGGCGTCATGAAATACATCACGCAGCAACGTCTGGAAAAATGCCATGCAGCATTGGTCAAGGGGACGGGTAAGGACCTGATCAGCACGATCGCCTACCAGCACGGCTTCACCAACCTGTCCTCGTTCTATAGGCAATTCCAGAACCGATACGGCTACGCTCCCGGCGATGTACGGGTCGCTTCCCTGAACGGGCTCACGCCAAGGAACCACGTTGTCTCGACCTTCCAGGACTGGTTCACGCGAACCGAACCCGAGTGACCGGTTCCGGGTTTTTCCGATCCAGAAGACGGTTTTCTCCTATCCTCCAGAAGGACTCCAAAATTTATGGGAGAAGAGGGAAACGGAGTCCGCTTGACGCAAGCTGATCCAGTCCCACTCTCGGCCATTTTCACCCTTGGTGTCGCGGGGAATGAACCTTTTCTCCGCTTTCCCGAACACATGAAGCGTGAACAGCAAGAAAATGCTGAAAACGCCAAATCCTGGGAACCGGCATGACCCGAAAGGGTCTTGGAGAAAGCCGTTGCATCAATGGTGGAAATCGATGTCACGGGACGACCACGACATCGTATGGGAACTCATTCCCTGGTATATCACGAAAACCCTGCCGCCAAACGAAGCGGAGCTTGTACGACGACATCTTCAGACTTGCTCCACATGCAGGCTGGAATTGGCACGGCAACAGGATCTGGCCCAATGGATAGCCAGCCGGAATCCCTTCGAACCAATCCCATCCCATCGCCTCTCCAGCCCGTCCGCGCGCCCCCGGAATCGACAGCGGCATAAGGTCCATCGGCTTCCGAAGCACCAATGCGGTAAAACACGGTACAGGGGCCGGATCCTGTCCGGTGCCATTGTCGCCGCCAGTCTTCTCATAGTGGCGTTCCTCGATCCTCCGGAAAACGACTTCCATACCCTCACCGACCCATCCCTGGATGCCGGAGCCGTCATACGCTTCCAGCCAGCCCCGGGCATCCCGCTCGCGCGTCTGGAAGCCATCCTGACCGCACGCGGCCTGACCCTTGTCAATGGATCCTCGGGCTCCGGCGTGTACACCGCGATCGCCAGGGAAGACGTCGACCTTGGAAGCACGGCTAAAACCCTTATGGCCGGTCCGGAGATCCTATTCGCAGCCCCGGGCATCCCGCCGTAACCCCACCGAGACACGCCGGGGAGCGTTTCTCGCCACGCGCGTGCATCGGATTTTTTCCACGACCATGAACCCGATCGCCGTTGCCGGGCACATACCCGACGGAACGGTCATGGCTCCCCCACCGGGCGAAGGCCATGGGTTCGGAAAAGAGGCTTGGGAAAATGGGAACAAAGACGATCACGCGCCTGGCTTTGCTGCTCCTCGGGATCACGATGGGAGCGCTGCCTGCGGTTGCCCAATCGGACCGTGTCGTGGCGCTGGTCATATCCGAGGGCGACGGCGCCCGACGCGCCGACGCCATCCAGGCTCGCCTGCACCTCATGGGACTGGAGACCCTGCGGTCGAATGACCCGAGCAACGCGGAGCTCCGGTCCATCCTGATCCGCTTCTCCCGGGAAGCAGAGGACTCCCGCGCCACTTTCGTCTTCCTTGATCTTTCAGTGGTCGATTTCGACGGCCGCTCCTTCGTATTGCCAGCCAACGTCGCGCTCGAACAGGCCACGGATCTGTTCACCCAAGGGATTCCGGTCCAGGCGTTTTCCCGATCCGCCGCGCAGGCAAAACAGGGCGGCGCCGTTGTGATCATCGTCGAGCCGCCTTCCCAGACCTTGCCTCCAGGACTGAGCACGACCAAACGGGCCCCGGACCCCATCCCGGGAAGCAGCCCGATCCTGGTCGCGGCGCCGGACTCTTTCATCCCCATTCTCTCGGCGCTGCAAGGACAGACCAAGGGCGGGTCGGGCGACCTTGGCGACATCCTTCGCCGAATGGCCAGAGATACCCGGGTGACAATCTCCAACTTTCCACCGAACCCGATTCTGATCAACAAAAGCGCCGATGCCGCCCCGGAGCCCGACTCCATCGTGATCGCCCAGGCGGTTCCCGCCTCGGACCAAACGTCCGACACCCTGGATCAGGGCGCCCAGGCAGCACCGGAGGAACTGGCTCTCCTCGAGCGCTCCCTATCCCGGGCCGCCAAACGGTCCATTCAGCGAGCGCTCCGGGGGCTCGGATTTTACCAGGGGCTGGTCGACGGCATCTTCGGCCCCCAGACCCGGGCCGCCATCAAGGCTTTTCAGGTCAAGCGGTCCGAGGAGGGAACCGGCGTTCTGACCCGTCGGCAATTGCTCGACCTTGCTTCCTGACCCCCGCTTTCGACATCTCTCTAATCGCGCGCAACAATCAACACTCTGAACCAAGAGAAACGCGCGTGACAGAAGGACCTGGACCAATGGGCCTCCGCCTGAAATACAATATCGTCCTGCTGCTGGCCTGCCTGCTGGGCATGGTCGGCGCCACCACCCTATCTTATGTGGTCGTGCGAAAATCCGCGGTCGAGGACATTCATCAGTCCATTGATCTGATCCATGGGAACGCACTGGCCGTGCGTTCCTACACGGTCGATAACATCACGCCCCTGCTGTCCGACGACAACGACATCCTGTTCCTGCCCGAAAGCGTCGTCTCCTTCGCCACGCGAACGATCTTCGACACTTTCCAGAAGCAGTTTCCGGAGTTCGGCTACAAGGAAGCCGTCCTGGACCCGACCAACCCCGCCGACAGGCCCAATGCGTTCGAAGCGGAGATGATCGGGCAATTCCGGGACGATCCGTCTCTCGAGAAGGTCACCAAGGTCGTCGATACGGACGAGGGCCGCTTCCTGACCGTCGCCTTTCCGATCACCATCACGCAGCAAGGCTGTCTGGCCTGCCATTCCACGCCGGAAGCTGCTCCCCCAACCATGGTCGACCTCTATGGTCCGGACAATGGGTTCGGTTGGCGATTGGGCGAAACCATCGGCGCCCAGGTCATCTCCGCCCCCATGTCCGTCGCCAACAAGCGGGCCATGGAGACCGTCGCAGTCCTGATCGCGGGCTTCGCCGTCATCTTCCTGCTGGTTTTCATCATGACCAACCTGTTGTTGAGCAGGATTGTTCTGCGTCCGGTCCGCCTCATCTCGGAAACGGCCCGCAAGGTCAGTCTCGGCGACTTCTCAGTCCCGGAATACAGCAAACCCGGCAAGGACGAAATCAGCTCGCTTGCGACCTCCCTCAACCTGATGCGGCGCAGCCTGGAACGCGCCATGAGCATGATCGATGTCTGACGAGACGGTCATCGCCCCCAAGCGTGGCCCGGGTCGGAAAACCATCGGCAAATACCGGATCGAGGGGATCCTCGGAGAGGGTGCCATGGGACTGGTCTACGCGGGCCGGGATCCGGACATTGATCGGCCCGTGGCGATCAAGACAATCCATAAGCATCTGATCAGCGCCTCCGAAAGCCAGGACTGGCTCGAACGGTTCGCCCGGGAGGCCCGGGCAGCGGGGCGGGTGCTCCATCCCAATCTGGTCACGGTCTTCGACTTCCTCCAGGAAGACGGCCTGCCCTATCTGGTCATGGAGCGGGTTCGCTCAATCACGCTTGAGGACCGCCTGGTCGATGGCAAGGCCCTGCCAACGGAGGAGATCCATGCCATCGTCTCCCAGATCCTGGCGGGGCTGCACTGCATCCATGGCGTCGGCATCGTCCACCGCGACCTGAAACCGGCGAACGTCATGCTCGCAGAAGATGGTACGGTCAAGCTGACCGACTTCGGAGTGGCCCGCTTCACCACCATGGACGCCACGGGCGCGGGCATGATCGGAACCCCTGCCTACATGGCACCCGAGCAGCTAACCGGACAGGAGGTGGATGCCCGGGCCGACATCTACGCTTGCGGGGTCGTCCTGTACGAATTGCTCACCGGTCGAAAGCCCTATAAGGGGGGCGGTGTGGAGGCCCTGTTCACCGCCCTGCGCGACGGCCAGATCGCCAACCCCAGCGAGATCGTGCCCTCGCTGTCCACCGAAATCGACGCGGTCGTGGCCAAGGCCATGAGCATCGAGGCGGTGAATCGCTACCCCAATGCCCAGGACATGCGCGCGGCCTTGGTCGCCGTGCTACCCTCCGCCGATCACACCGGTCTGGTCAATCTGGTGCCCAACGCCCGCCCCCAGGCACAAGAACCCGGGGGAAGCGGCGCGGGCACCATGATCGAGCGGATGAGCGCCCAGACCCTGAACACGGTCGAGAAACAGCTGATGAGTCACATCGGCCCCATGGGCAAGATCATCGTCCGACGCGCCGCAGCCCGTGCCAGCAGTCCGGAAGACCTGATCGAGGCGGTGCTCGAGGAAATCGCCGACGGCACGGACCGGGATGGTCTGCGCACGGCCATCGAACGGGCGTTCGCGGGAGACAGGTCCCAGGTCTCGCAAGTCTCTGCTTCGGGAATACCGGAGGACACCATCCGAACCTTGGCGGACCTTCTGACCCCCCACCTCGGTCCGATCGCCCGTGTCCTGGCCGGACGGGAAGCCAAGACGGCGGCCAGCGCCGATGCCCTTGTCCAAACCCTGGCCGCGCACATCCCGGACGATCACGACCGCCAGGACTTCCTGCGCGCTGTGAAGCGCACGTCGCCCTGATGCGCTGCCCCTAGATCACGTTTATGAAATCAGGTCTGTCCGACCTGATTTCATAAACGTGATCTAAATCATATAGTTAGAGCGGAATGAGACGGAAAACCGCACACAGTTTTCCTCATTCCGCTCTAGATCAGATGTTTAGAGCATCGAGGGGAGCGGAAAACCGGTGCCCACTTTTCCGCTCGATGCTCTTGAGTCAACGCCGCACCTGAAAGGACCAAACCATGCTGGACTTGGATGATCTGTCGCGCCCCCTCGACGAGGAGGAGCCGAGCGGCCCCGATATGGAATACGATCCAGAGTTCACGGAGTTGGAACTTGCCAGCCAACCGGGCGAGGAGCGGGTGGTCGGCAACTCGGTGATTCCGGCGGAGGAGCCGGATTACGCCGCCGTAACGAAGGCGGCCATCACCCTGCTTGGCCGGACCCGGGATCTCCGCATTACCGTGATCCTCGCCAACGCGGCTTTGCGAAGTGAGGGATTGGCCGCCTTCGAAGAAACACTGAACTACGCGCGGCGCTCCTTGGAGGACTACTGGGACAGCGTTCATCCCCAATTGGACGCGGAAGACGACAATGATCCGACCATGCGGGTCAATACGGTCCTGGGCTTGACCGACCGGGAGACGGTTCTGGCGGCCCTGCGCGTCACCCCACTCGTGGAAAGTCGAGCCTTCGGCCGCTTCTCCCTGCGCGACCTGCTCGTCGCCGAGGGCGAAACCAGCCTTCCTGCGGATATGGAAGCCCCCCCGTCCCAACAAACCATCTCCGCAGCCTTCCAGGACACGGATCCGGAGGACCTTGCCACCAATGCCCGCGCCGTCGACGCCTGCCTCGAGCACGTGAAGGCAATCTCCCGGATCCTCGATGATCACATTGGGTCCGACGCCCCCGACCTGACCCCGCTGGAGAAGATGCTGTACGACATCAAGAGACGTTTTTCCGCCCATCTGGACAACGGGGCCCCGGCGGGCGACGCGGAAGCCCCGGAGGCGACCAGCACCGCCGAGGAAGCACCCATCGTATCCTCTGGCCGAGCTGCGACAAAGCCAACGGCCATTGGTCCGATCACTTCACCGGACGACGTGAAAAAGGCAATCGACCACATTACCGATTACTACGCCCGATACGAGCCCTCCAGTCCGATCCCCCTGTTGCTGACCCGTGCCCGACGCCTCGTCTCGGCGGATTTCGTCACAATCATGCGGGACATGGCCCCCCTGGGCATCGAGAACGTGGCGCTGATCGGCGGCTTTTCGGAAGACGAGGACGATTAATGCGCCCCCCGCCCGAAAAATCGCCGTCCCCCTGAACCTTTTCCCTAACCCGCGACACTTACAGCCAGACGAAACACCGGCTTTCTGACAAAAACAGGAACTGAACCATGGCCAGTAGCAGTCAAAAATTCGTGGCACGAAACCGCGCGCCACGCGTCCAAATCGAATACGACGTGGAGCTCTACGGCGCCGAGAAGAAAGTCGAACTTCCGTTCGTCATGGGCGTGATGTCCGACCTGTCCGGTAAGTCCGAGGAACCGCTTCCCTCCGTGGCCGACCGCAAGTTCCTGGAAATCGACGTCGACAACTTTGACGAACGCATGAAATCCATGAAGCCGCGCGCCGCCTTCACCGTACCCAACACCCTGACCAACGAGGGCAATCTGGCGGTCGACCTGACCTTTGAGAGCCTGGAGGATTTCTCCCCCGCAGCCATCGCCAAAAAGGTGGAACCGCTGAGAAAGCTGCTTGAGGCGCGCACCCAGCTTTCGAACTTGACCACCTACATGGACGGAAAAACCGGCGCGGAAAACCTGATTGCCCAGATCATCCAAGACCCCGGCCTGCTGCGCGCCCTGGCCTCCACCCCCCAGAAGACCTCCGAGACCGAGGAATAAGCCATGGCCGATACCACCCCCCAGGCCGCAGAGGCCGTCGCCGCCACGGGCGACTCCCTGTTCCAGTCCAGCGAATTCGCCGCGCTGCTCCAGAAGGAGTTCCGGCCCAAGTCGGATCAGGCCCGGAGTGCCGTCGAGGAGGCGGTCCGGACCCTGGCCGAACAGGTTCTGGACAACGCCACCCTGGTGTCGGACGACGCCCTGCGCTCGATCGAAGGCATCATCGCCGAAATCGACCGCAAGCTGACCGAGCAGGTCAACGAAATCCTGCACCACGCCGACTTCCAGAAGACTGAAAGCGCCTGGCGCGGTCTGCATTTCCTGGTGAACAACACCGAAACCGACGAAATGCTGAAGATCCGCGTCCTCAACATTTCGAAAAAGGATCTGTCCAAGACCCTGCGCAAGTTCAAAGGCACGGCCTGGGACCAGTCCCCGATCTTCAAGAAACTTTACGAAGAGGAATACGGCCAGTTCGGCGGCGAGCCCTACGGTTGCCTGGTGGGTGACTACCACTTCGACCACAGCCCCCGCGACGTGGAACTGCTGAGCGAAATGTCCAAGGTGGCTGCGGCCGCCCATGCGCCCTTCATCACCGGCGCCGATCCCTCTCTCTTCCAAATGGACAGTTGGTCGGAACTGGCCAATCCCCGCGACCTGACCAAGATCTTCCAGACCCCCGAGTACGCCGCCTGGCGCGCCCTGCGGGAGAGCGAGGACAGCCGCTATCTCGGTCTGGCCATGCCCCGCTTCCTGGGTCGTCACCCCTATGGCGAGAAGACCGACCCGGTGGAGGAATTCGCCTTCGAGGAAAACACCGAAGGGGCCGGATCCGACCGGTACTGCTGGGTCAACGCCGCCTACGGCATGGCGCGCAACATCACGCGGTCCTTCAAGGAATATGGCTGGTGCACCCGCATCCGCGGCGTGGAATCCGGTGGCATCGTCGACGAACTGCCGACCCATACCTTCCCCACCGACGACGGCGGGGTCGACATGAAATGCCCGACCGAAATCGCCATTTCCGACCGGCGGGAAGCGGAGTTGGCGAAAAACGGCATGATGCCGCTCATTCATCGCAAGAATTCCAACATGGCGGCCTTCATCGGAGCCCAGTCCCTGCAGAAGCCCGCCGAATACGACGACCCGGACGCCACGGCGAACGCCAATCTGGCCGCGCGCCTCCCCTATCTTTTCGCGACCTGCCGCTTCGCCCACTACCTGAAATGCATCGTCCGCGACAAGGTCGGCTCTTTCCGGGAACGCGACGAGATGCAGGAATGGCTGCAAAACTGGATCAACACCTACGTGGACTATAACGCGAACACCTCCCCCGAGGAGGTCAAGGCCCGTCACCCCCTGGCCGCCGCCGAAGTGGTCGTCGAGGAGGTCGAGGGGAACCCCGGCTACTACACCTCGAAGTTCTTCCTCCGTCCGCACTATCAGCTCGAAGGGCTCTCCGTTTCCCTTCGCCTCGTCTCCAAGCTGCCCTCTCAGAGGGGCCAAAACTAGAGCGGAATGAGGAAAACTGGATCGGCTCGACTCAAGCTGATCCAGTTTTCCTCTAGCGGGTCGAGGCCGGGCGGACCATCGCGCCGCGCCCTCCTTGTCCCCCTGTCTCCCCAACCTTTGTTTCAAACGCTGCCGCTAAAGGACTTCCACCATGGCCTTTGACGCTTTCATGTACTTCAACGACTCGTCCAAGATCTCCGGCGAGACCCAAGACGACGCAATGAAGAAGAAGGGCGCCTTCGAGCTCCGTAGTTTCGACTTCGGCGCCGAGAACACCATCAATATCGGTTCCGACACCGGCGGTGCCGGTGCGGGCAAGGCCACCTTCAAGGAATTCAAGATCACCAAGCGGACCGACACCGCCTCTTGCGCCATCTTTGAAAACCTCTGCATGGGCACGCACTTCGACGAGGCCTTCATTGAATTGCGTCGCTCCGGCGGTGGCTCCGGAGGGTCCGGCAAGACCTTCATGATGTTCCACTTCAAACTCCTGATGGTCCAGGACTTCAGTTGGAGCGGGGCGGATGGCGACGACGTCCTGGAAGAGGAAATCGTCTTCCAGTACGGCGCCATCAAGATCGAGTACTCCATGCAATCCGCCAAGGGAACCATGCAGAAGGCACCTGGTAACAAGGGCGAAACCAAGTGGAGCCGCGTCCTCAACAAGGCGATCTACGAAGTCAAATAGGACCGGAACGTCCTTCCCTCCGGGCGCCTGCCACTGGCGGCGCCCGAACCGCCCTCCATCACACCGGAGCGCACCGAACGACGGGTTGCCCAGCCATGACCGACCGTCTGCTTGCCGAGCGGCTCCAGCCGTCCCTCCTCGACCGGTTGACCGACAATGCCCCCGACAATGGAACGGACAGCGCCGCCAGCCGGACCATCGATCTGGCCCACCTAAGGGAGATTGTCCAAAGGGACCTCTCCTGGCTGCTGAACACTGCCAACATCGAGACGGAACACGACCTGGAGTTCTATCCCCACGTGGCCCGATCTGTGGTGAACTATGGCCTCCCCGGTCTGTCCGGCTCGATCCGCACCCGCAGTCGGGTGCTGGCGATCCAGCGGTCGATCCACAGCGCCATCGAGACCTTCGAGCCCCGTATCCTGCCCGGCACGCTTGAGGTCACCATACGAGCCGACGAGGCGAGCACGGGCACGCTCATCTCCTTCGATATCCGCGGCGAGCTCTGGGCCGACCCCGTGCCCGTCGACTTTTACCTCCGCACCGCGCTCGACGTGACCACGGGCGCGATCACCGTGAACCGATAGGGCCAACGGACATGGACACGCGACTACTCAAGTTTTACGAGGAAGAGCTGGGTTTCGTCCGTGAAATGGGCGCCGAGTTCGCCGAGGCCTACCCCAAGATCGCCTCGCGCCTGGGCATGAAGCAACTCGACGTACAGGACCCTTACGTGGAGCGCATGCTTGAGGGCTTCGCCTTCCTCTCTGCACGCGTCCAACTCGAACTTGACCTTCAATATCCGGTCTTTACTCAAAACCTGCTGGAAATTGTCTACCCGCATTTCCTGGCGCCGACGCCCTCCATGACCATCGCCCATGTGACACCGGATTCCGCCCAGGGGGGGATCGACGACGGCTTCACCCTGCCCCGGGGCTCGACCCTGCGAAGCCGCCTGTTGGACGGCGAACAGACCGCCTGCCAGTTCACGACGTCCCAGGATCTCACCCTTTGGCCCATCGAGCTGGCGGAGGCGGAATACCTGGAAGGGCGAAACGAACTGGTTTCCGCCGGATTGGTCGGAAACACACCCGCCAAGGCCGCCCTGCGCCTTCGTCTGCGCCGGTCCGGCGGTGGACCGATCAACGACCTGTCGCTCGACCGTCTGACGGTTCACCTATCCGGCACCGGCGCCGAGCCCTGGCGCCTGTACGAAGCAATCCTGAGCCGGTCCGTCGGCCTCGCCGGACGCTCCACCAACCGCCGTGAGGACTGGTCGGAAAGGCTGGGCAAGGGGATTCACCCGCGCGGCTTCGAGCCGGAGGAAGCACTGTTGCCCGTCCCCGGCCAGTCCTTCGAAGGGTATCGCCTGCTCCAGGAATACTTCGCCATGCCCCAGCGCTTCTTCTTCATCGATCTGGCCGGTCTGGGACCGGCCGTGCGACGCGCGGCGGGCAACGACCTGGATATCTATATCCTGCTGTCGGAGGAATATGCGGCTCTGAAATCCGTTGGCACACACAGTTTCGACCTGCACGCCGTGCCAGCGGTGAACCTGTTCCGCAAGCGCTGTGACCGCGTTCCCGTGGCCGCAACCGCCGTCGACCACCATGTGACCGTGGACCGCACCGCGCCGCTGGACTACGAGATCTGTCAGTTGGAGGAGGTCATCGGCATCGGCGAGGACGGGGCGGACGATATTGCCTTCCACCCCTTCTACAGCGCCCAGGACTTCACCCCCTTCGGCGAGACCCGAAACGCCTACTACAGCGTCCGCCGCCGCTTGCGACAACGGTCGGAGAAGCAGCGCCTGAAGGGCGGACGAACGTCCTATCTCGGCACGGAGATTCACCTGTCCCTCAGCGATCGAAACGAGGCCCCTTACCCCGCCACGATCAAACAACTCGCGGTCACCGCACTGTGCACCAACCGGGATCTGCCCCTGCTGATCCCCATCGGCGGCGGAGAGACGGATTTCACCCTGCCCGAAGGCGGCCCCGTCTCCGAGATCCGCGCCATCGTCCCCCCCACCCGCCCCCGTCAAGGACTGGCCGAGGGCAATCGCGCCTGGCAATTGATCAGCCATCTCAGTCTCAATTACCTGTCCATCACCGACGCCGATCGCGGCACCGGCGCCGCTGCCCTGAGGGAGTTGATCGGCCTCTACGCCCCCCAGGGCGACGCCGTCCTGGCCAAACAGGTGGAAGGCCTGGTCTCCGTCACCTCCCGCCCCATCGTGCGGCGCATGGCCGATGGCGTCCTGTCGACCGCTGTGCGGGGCCTGGAACTGCGGGTGGGCTTCGACGAAAGCTTCTTCGAAGGGACCGGCTGCTATCCGCTGGGTGCCGTCCTGGAAGCCTTTTTCGCCAAATACGTGGCGCTGAACAGCTTCACCGAAACCGTCATTCACTCCCAACTCCGAGGGGACATCGCGCGATGGCCAGCGAAAAGCGGGCGACGGGTTCTGATCTGAGCCACCTCCAGGCTCTCGAGAACAGCCCGCGCCAACATCACATCTTCCAGGCCCTTCGGATCATCGAGGCGGCCCACGCCGATCATCCCCGACTGGGACGCTCCACCCGACCGTCCCAAGATCCGGTGCGCCTGGCTCAGGCCCCGGAACTGGCCTTCCCAACTTCGGCGATCACCGCCTTCGCCAAGGATCCACGCAGCGGCCACAAGACACTGACCCAGCAGGTTTTCGGCCTGTTCGGCCCCCATGGGGCCCTGCCGCTGCACCTGACGGAATACGCCCGGGACCGCCAGCGGAACCACCGCGACCCAACCCTGACGGCCTTCGCCGATGTCTTCCACCACAGGATGATGTCGCTGTTCTACCGCGCCTGGACCACGGGAGAACCTGCGCCCTCCTTCGACCGCCCCGATGACGACCCCTTCGGCGCCAAGCTGGATGCGCTCGCCGGGGTGGCGGGAAAGGAATTCGAGGATCGGGACGCCATGCCCGACGTCGCCAAGCGCCATTTCGCCGGTCTGCTGGCAGCGGCGCCCCGGAGCGAGGCCGGGCTTCGCGCCATCCTCGCCCGCTTCCTCCGCGCCGAGATCTCCATCGAGAGCTTCGTGGGAAGCTGGCTCCATCTGGAACCGCACGACCGGGGCACCCTGGGCGGCGCCACGCTGGGAAGCAACGCCAGCCTGGGCGAGAAGGTCTGGTCCCGTCAGGCCAAGTTCCGGATCCGTATCGGCCCCCTATCGCTCGCCGACTATACCCGTCTCCTGCCCGGTGGCCAAAGTCACAAGCGCCTGACCGCCATCATTCGCAACGTCGTCGGCGACACCTTGGACTGGGAGGCGAACCTGGTCCTGCGCGCCGCCGATGTCCCCCCGACGGTTCTGGGATCCGGCGGCCAACTGGGACTGACCACCTGGATCGGAAGACGTCCGAACAGGGACGCCGACGACCTCCACCTCGCGGCACCCGTCGCCCACCCTTTGTGAGCCCGAGAGTGCTCCGAGATCAACTTGGGCCAAGTCTTAGCCCAAGTTGATCTCGAAGCGCCTCTAAAATTTAAAGAATCAGAGTGACCCGGGGCCAGCTTGACCCAAGCTGATCCAGGTTCACTCTCGGAAACGGAACGAACCCATGTCCGAGATCAGCCGCGTCGCCCTGTTCGGAAAACTGAACCACCTGGGCTATCAATCGATCGAAAGCGCCACCGTCTTCTGCAAGATGCGCGGCAACCCTTACGTGGAACTGGTCCATTGGGTTCATCAGATCCTGCAAGGCCAGGACAGCGACCTGCACCGGATTATCCGACACTATGACCTGGATCCCGCCCGCGTGGCGGCCGACGTGGTCCGTGGGCTCGACGCCCTGCCCCGCGGGGCCAGCGCCATTTCGGACCTGTCCTCCCATCTGGAAGACGCCGTGGAACGGGCCTGGGTTTATGGATCCCTGATGTTCGGCGCCACTCAGGTGCGGACCGGCCATTTGATCCTCGGCATGCTGAAAACACCCAACCTGCGTCACCTGCTCGACGGCATCTCCCAGCAATTCCGCGCGGTCCGGGTCGACGATCTGTCGGAAAACTTCACCGATATCCTCTCCGGCTCGCCCGAGGAGGGCGCGCCCGCCCAGGGGAGCGGATCGCTCCCCGGCGAGGAGTCGGCGGCCATGGCGCCCCAACTGGGCGGCGGTCAGGCCCTGGCGCAATTCTGTGCGGACCTGACCGAAAAGGCGCGGGCGGGCGAGATCGACCCCATCGTCGGACGGGACGAGGAAATCCGCCAGATCATCGACGTGCTGATGCGTCGGCGCCAGAACAACCCGATCCTCACCGGCGAGGCCGGGGTCGGCAAGACCGCAGTGGTGGAGGGCTTCGCCCTGCGCATCATCCGCGGCGACGTCCCTCCGGCCCTGCGCGCGGTGCGCCTCCTCTCCCTGGACGTGGGCCTGCTGCAGGCGGGCGCCTCCATGAAAGGGGAATTCGAGAATCGCCTGAAAAGCGTCATCGAAGAGGTCCAGGCCAGCCCCGTACCCATCGTCCTTTTCGTCGACGAGACCCATACGCTGGTCGGCGCGGGAGGTGCCGCAGGCACCGGCGACGCCGCGAACCTGCTCAAACCCGCCCTGGCGCGGGGCACCCTACGCACCATCGGCGCCACCACCTGGGCCGAGTACAAGAAGCACATCGAGAAAGACCCGGCCCTGACCCGCCGTTTCCAGGTGGTTCAAGTGGCCGAACCCGACGAGGCCAAGGCCGTCCTGATGATGCGCGGCACCGCGAGCATGCTGGAGCGCCACCACCAGGTCCAGATCCTGGACGAAGCCCTGGAGGCAGCGGTGAAGCTATCGGCGCGCTATATTCCCGCGCGCCAGCTCCCCGACAAGTCGGTCAGCGTGCTTGACACCGCTTGCGCCCGGGTGGCGATCAGTCTGCACGCCGTCCCCGCCCCGGTGGACGATTGCCAGCGCCGCATCGATGCCTTGAACACGGAACGCGACATCATCGCCCGCGACGAGACGGCGGGGACCGATGTGGTCGACCGCCAAGCCCGCGTGACCGCAGACTTGGCAGCGGAAACGGAGCGCCTGGATGAATTGACCGCGCGCTGGACCGCAGAAAAGGCCCTGGTCGAGGACATCCTCGCGCTGCGCGGCCAACTGCGTGCGGGTGGCGCTCCCGTGGAAGGCGACACCTCGGACAGCGACGCCTCGGACAGCGACAGCACAACGGAAGCTCTGTCCGGACCCGAGCGCGACGCCACCCTCGCCGAGCTGCGCGCGAAACAGGCGGAACTGGCCGCGCTCCAGGGAGAAACGCCCTTGATGCTGCCCATCGTCGACGCCCAGGCCGTCAGTTCCGTGGTGGCCGATTGGACCGGTATTCCCGTGGGCCGCATGGTCAAGGACGAGATCCGCGTCGTGCTGACCCTGTCCGACCATCTGGCCAAGCGGGTGATCGGCCAGGACCATGCCATGGAGATGATCGCCAAGCGGGTGAAGGCCTCGCGTGCTGGGCTCGACAATCCCTCCAAGCCCGTCGGCGTCTTCCTACTGGCGGGAACGTCGGGCGTCGGCAAGACCGAAACGGCGCTTGCCCTGGCCGAAACCCTGTATGGCGGTGAACAGAACGTCATCACCATCAACATGTCCGAATACCAGGAAGCGCACACGGTCTCCAGCCTGAAGGGTGCCCCTCCGGGTTACGTGGGCTATGGCGAGGGCGGTGTCCTGACCGAGGCCGTGCGCCGAAAGCCCTATTCCGTGGTCCTGCTCGACGAGGTGGAAAAGGCCCATCCGGACGTCCACGAACTCTTCTTTCAGGTCTTCGACAAGGGCGTCATGGAAGACGGTGAGGGCCGTGTGATCGATTTCCGCAATACCCTGATCCTGCTGACCTCCAACGTGGGGTCGGAGGTGATCATGGACCTCTGCGCCGATCCGCACCTGATGCCCGACCCCGAAGGGATCGCCAAGGCCCTGCGCGACCCGCTGCTCAAGGTTTTCCCTCCCGCGCTTCTGGGACGGCTCGTCACCATTCCCTACTACCCGCTGAGCGAGGACATGATCGGCGAGATCGCCCGCCTGCAACTGGGCCGGATCCAGAAGCGGGTCACCGACACCCACGCCGCGACCCTCACCTATTCCGACGCGGTGATCGAAACCATCGTCTCCCGCTGCCAGGAACTGGAAAGCGGTGGCCGCATGATCGACTCCATTGTCACGAACACCATGCTTCCCGCCATTTCCACGGAGTTTCTAACCCGCATGCTCGATGGCGCCACCGTCGAACGGATCACCGTCGATGTGACGGCGGGGGAGTTCACCTACGCCTTCAGCTAGAGTGAAACGGGGCCAGCTTGACTCAAGCCGATCCAGTTTCACTCTAGAACCTTTTCGCATGCGGGAGACTTGACCTATGCCCACGTGGCCCGTCCTTTCACGAGACGTTAGCAGCCAGGTCAGAAAAAAAGCCAAGACCAAGCAGATTCATCTGGAAAAGGCGCTCGACTTCTCCGTAACGCTGGAAGTCGACAAGGAGACCCATCAAGTCCTCTCGGCGGACAAGTCCGCACAAGACGACCTGAGCCGCGCCGCGGACAGCGCATACGGAAAACTTGTGCCCGCTTTGGTCAACATCCTGCAAAAGGCCGATATCGAATACGATCGGGTGGCGGAAGACAAGAAGAAGGCCGTCATCCAGAAACTCGAGAAAGACTACCAAAAGATGTTCAGGGCCGTCGCCGGAAACACCGAGAAAGCGGTCCGCGCCACTTGGACCGGGTTCAAAAAAGAACAAACCACGCTTGCCGAGCGGGATGCCAAAATCATCCTTGATACGACCAAGTCCTTCGCGGACCTCTTACAGGATGAAGGCGAGGCGGCCCCAGCCCTTTCCACCACCCAGCTCCTGAAAAGCATCCGCGATGCCAAAGGGGGGTACGAGGCAATCCACAAGGCCGCGCGGGCCGCCGAAACGCTGGAGAAGTCCTTCAAAACATCTCTCGACCTGCTTCGCAAGCGCTACGCCGACAACAAGAAAAGCCTCATGTCGGGCGGCGCCAAGGACGGCACACAACCTGATCCGAACAAGATTCTGGGTAAAGATTTCTTCGCCACCATCGATGACGTCATGAAAGACATCGGTGAATACGACAAACAGGTTCAGGCACTGGACAGAGCATCCCGCGACTTCGGGAAAACACTCGACAAAATCCTGGACAGGACCAAGGACTTGCGGAAACAAAGTGGCTCCAGACCGGACATGATCATCTCGGCGGCCCTGAAGGCCCTGGAAAGCAGAACAAATGACGGCATCGACCAAAACAAGTCTCTTCAAAACAGCCTGGATATTCGCAAGAAAAACAAAGAGACCGTCACAAAGGCACTCACGGAGATAAAAAAATCCGAGCCGGACAAATGGAAGCTCATACAAAAAGGCTCCGGCATGGTGGGACCAGTCCTCGGTCAAGGGGTATACCTTGGCATCAAAAGCAAATTGGACGACATCCAATCCATTGCCGAAGGGCTGTAGCACCGCTCCAGATTCTTGATCCAGTCTCTTGAAGCCCCGCTCGATGGATGTCAAGCGGGTGTTTTTTTTCCACCCACCAAACGCCAAAAGGACCCGAGCAAGGATCAAACACCTCATTCGGGCCCATGACGATCGCGAGATCTGCGCGGCTTAGAGTATCTTCGAGATCAAGTTTGGTCGCGAATATACTCTAAAACTAATAGTATGAGAGCGAAAGGGGGCGACCTTGACTTAAGATGATCCCATTTCACTCTAGAGTCAACAAGTTGAGCATCGAGTAGACCGAAAAACCGGCGCCCACTTTTCCGCTCGCCCCCCTCTATCTGCGCTGATTGTCCAACTCCTCCTGCACGTTGTTACAGGCAGCTTCCACACCTTCTAAAGTAGCAATCAAGTTGCCGGAATAATTGAGAGCCTTGTCGGCCGCTTCCTCGAGCCCAACAGCGCCTTTCCACCCGACCGCCAGGAAGGCGACGCTAGCACTCAGTTCCACGAATACCTCGGCGAATTTCGCCCCCGTCGGCTCCTGATCGGACAAGATCTTAACTTGCTTAGCCAATACCCCGTGTTCTTTGCGCGCCTTCTCAACCCGACTGTTGTACTCCATGATCCGTTCTATGATTTCCTTGACGTCATTCGGAGTATTCTGGTTCTTCTTCTTGAGAGCGTTAAGGCTCGTGCGCAACCTCCCCCATATTTTCCCTTCGTTCCGTTTGGTCCATTTTTCGTTTTCATTATCCAGGGCCTTTGGAAGCTTGAGAAGCGTATCCAGTTTGCGAGACGTATTTCTGGCAGCCATCTCCAGGCCCTCGATTTTCTTGTCAAGCAGGTCACAGTCCTTTGAAAGGCCCTTTATCGTGTTGAGAGAACCCGGCAACAATGCGTTGATCGTGGTGCGCAAGACTTGGTCCGCGCCAATATTATTACGCGAAAGATTCTCATATTGCGAGTTCAGATGGTATAGATTTTCGGAGATACGATTAGCGACCTGCTCCGCTTCCGACCGAAGGTCCTTAGTCTGATCAAATGTCGAACGCAAACCCTTGGCCACACCGATTACAGCGACGACCGACGCCCCTCCAGTGAACGGCGAGAGAGCCAGTGACGCCACGCCGATGCCTGTGCCTGCGACCGTCGCACCGAGTTTGACACGGCTCTCGATCTTGTAATTGCGATAGTTCACGCGCACGCCTTCAAGTCGGTTCAACTCACCAGCCGCCCGCTCACACGCATTCTGAGTAGCCCGCGTAACCTCGTCGCTGAAAACCTGTTTGGCTTTGTCAGCCGATGTCGGATCCTTGGCGATGCTGTTAGCCGCCTTCTCATAGGCATTTGCGATGTCGGTCACGAGCTGCTTGAAGTTTCCTGCGTCCTTGCACTTCTGTGCTATGTAGGGATCACCGTCTCCAATCTTCTGCAGAATCTTTTCGTCATCAAGAATGGCCTCGATCTCGAGCTTCTCGATCTCGAAAACAGTTTTCGCCTTCGGCTTCATCTTCATGACCACGTCGCTCAGATCGTCATGCTGGAACAGGATCAACGGCGAGAACTTCGTTTTTTTCGATGCCTTGATCGCCTGTTTCATGGCGACATCGCCGCCGCTCTCCACCGCCGATTGGACCAATGACAATGAAGCGTCCATTTTATACTCAATATCACGAAGACCATCATCAAGAATAACCAGAACATCCTTTTCAAGTTTTTTACTTTTACTATAATCCACGATCTTTTTCTTGTATTTTTTTATTTCATCAAGAGATTTATTCCTCTTCTCTTTCATTTTTCCAGAATTTGGATACGATTCGGCAAATTCCTTCAGCAGCGTTTCCAGACGTGACCCAAATTCTTTCATGAGCTCGGTGAAAGCGTCCTCCTTCTTTTTCTTTTTTGCCGCGCCCTGAGCGTCTTTCTTAACCTTCTGCCACATCTTATAGAGTTCAGGAATCGTGATTTTAGTAACTTCATTCATGTCTCATTCCTTCACGGTTGCCGACGCAAGCGCGACCACTCGCGCCCTTAGGCCTCATTTGTTTCACCGATGAGTGCCGGTGCCTGCCGGTTTGGTTCAGTCGAAAAATACAAATCGTCACACCGGGCGCGGGAGCGGGCCCGCCATCCGGGATCCCGACGAATTTTTTCCGTAGCCGTGAACCTCCCGGCCCGTTTGCCGCACCAACCGTTGACAGCAGCGAAACCTCTTGGCGCGTCCTTCAGTCGGCGCGAGGACAATCGACATGGCGAACAGTGGTCAGAAATTTGTCGCACGGAACCGCGCGCCCCGGGTTCAGATCGAATACGACGTGGAGCTTTACGGGGCCGAGAAGACAGTGGAGCTGCCCTTCGTCATGGGGGTTCTCGCCGACCTCTCCGGTCAGTCGCAGGCCGCGCTTCCCTCGGTCGCGGACCGCAAGTTCCTGGAAATCGACGTCGACAACTTCGATGACCGCATGAAGTCGATCGGGCCCCGCGCCGCCTTCACGGTCGCCAATACCCTAACCGGCGAGGGAAACCTGTCCGTCGATCTGACATTCGAAAGCCTGGAGGACTTCTCCCCCGCCGCCATCGCCAAGCAGGTGGAACCGCTGCGCAAACTGCTGGAGGCCCGGACCCGCCTGTCTCACTTGGCGACCTATATGGATGGCAAGACCGGAGCCGAGGATCTGATCGCCAAGCTGATCCAGGACCCTGCCTCCTTCGCCGCCCTGACCGGGATCTTTTCATCCCAAGGCCCTGCGGACGGGGATCATGCTCAGGTCCTCGACAGCCTGCGCGCGCTCCGCGTTGAAGAGTCCAGGGACGAAGCCGAGGACGTCCAGGGCGCCCTTGACAGCCTGAGAAACACCCCTATCCCCGAGGCGACCGAAGAGAGCAGCGACGTGGATCTTCACGCGCTCCTGGTCAACGACAGACCGTCCGGAACCGAACATGGGGAGACGACCGTCCCGGACACCCAGCTCGCCGTCGACAACGAGGAGGATGAAGAAAGCGGCGATGTGGACCTGGACACCCTCCTCAACACCGACGACGAGGACGAGGAAGAAAGCGACGATATCGACCTCGACACCCTCCTCAACTCCGAGGACGAGGACGAGGAAGAAAGCGACGATATCGACCTCGACACCCTCCTCAACTCCGACGACGAGGACGAGGAAGAAAGCGACGATATCGACCTCGACACCCTCCTCAACTCCGATGACGAGGACGACGACGAGGAAGAAAGCGACGATATCGACCTCGACACCCTCCTCAACTCCGATGACGAGGACGACGACGAGGAAGAAAGCGACGATATCGACCTCGACACCCTCCTCAACTCCGATGACGAGGACAGTGATCCGGACGAAAACCGGCAGCCTCCCGCCCAGCCCTTCGGCGTGCTGACCCTCGACCGTCCGGAAGACCGCGACTCCCCGCGACAAAAATTCCGCATCGCCCTACTCGGCGACTTCACGGGTCGCGCCAGCAGAGGGGACCTGGAGATCGGCGACGCGCTGGCCCGGCGCAAGGCGATCAAGTTCGACATCGACACCCTCGACGACGTGATCGCCCGCTTCGCCACGACACTGGTCCTGCCCATCGGCGAGGATGGCGAAGGTATCGAGGTGAAGCTGTCCAGCCTGGATGATCTCCACCCCGACGAATTGTATGAAAACGTGGCGCTGTTCGAAGATCTGGCAGCCCTACGCCAACGGGTCGCCCGCGGCGACAAGAGCGCCATCGCCGAGACGCGCGCCTGGGCCGGGATGCACCCACACCCCGGCAAGACCACCCGCCACCGGGCCAAGGGCGGCACCGTCCCCGCCAACCGCAAGCTGAGCGATTTCCAAACCCTCATCGGAGACATCAAGGGACAGGTCGCCCGGCCCGGCGCCACCGACGATCTGATCGCCCGGATCGTGGGACCCCATATCCAGGCCGCCGCAGATCCGGACCAGGGCTCGCTCCTCGCCGCGCTGGACGAGGCCCTGTCCAGCGCCATGCGTGCCATCCTGCACCACCCCGACTTCCAGGCGGTGGAATCCACCTGGCGCTCCCTGGAATTCCTGGCGCGCCGCGTGGAAACCAGCGGCGGCATGGACATCGTCCTCTATGACGTCTCGGCGGAGGAATGGGCCGCCGACCTGGCCGCCCAGGACGACTTGGTGGAAAGCGGGCTCTTCCGCATGCTCGCCGAGGAGCCTCGTCTGGATGACTCCCAAGGCCCTCTCTCTGCCGTCTTCGGCCTCTACACGCTGGAGGAAACACCTCCCCACGCCGAACTCCTGGCGCGGATGGCCAAGATCTCCGACTGGATGAACGCCCCCTTCGTCGCCGCCATCACCCCGGAGTTCCTGAAGACACCCAAGCACGAACGCCATCCCCTGGTGGCCAAAGCCTGGGATGCCATGCGACGCCTGCCCGAGGCCGCCTACGCGGGCCTCGTCGCCCCCCGCTTCCTGCTGCGTCAACCCTACGGCGCCAAGGGCGAACCGGTGGATCCCTTCGATTTCGAGGAATTCACCCTGCGCGAGGGCCTGAAGGGGATGCTCTGGGCCAATCCCGTGATCCTTTCGGCGACCCTGATGGCCGCGACCGTGGTCCGCGACGGCAAAAACATGCGCTTGGGCGAGATCATGGGCATGGGGGACATCCCCATCCACACCATGGTCGACCAGTACGGCGACCAGATCGCCCTGCCCTGCACCGAACGCCTGCTGAACACCCGAACCACCGCCGACGTGGTCGCCCGGGGCTTCATGCCGGTCCTGTCCGTCAAGGGGCGGGCCGAGGTGCGCCAAGGCTCCTTCCAGGCTTTGAGCGGCGACATGCTCGCCGGTCCCTGGGCCCTGACCTCTGGAACGGGCAAGGCGGCCATGGGCACACAGGTAGGCTTCGGCCTGGCCGACCCGGAAAACAGGGATCGACTCCGAGCCAAGCCCGGCGAGGCCCTGAAGAGCCTGAACGTCAGCGACGACGAAGAAGAAGAGGACGAGGATATCGACCTCGATTCGGGCGACGACGACGAGGATATCAATCTCGACTTCGACACCGACACCGATGAGGATGAGGATGGGGATCTCGACCCGGACGACACGGATAGCGACGACGAGGACAACGCTCTGGACCGCCTGTTGGCCAGCCTTGATGAGGACGAGGATGAGAACGGATCGGACGACGAGATGGACCCGGAGCTCGCCGCACTTTTGGAGGGTCTGTGATGCTGGACGATGACGCGATTATTCTCGCCCAAGTCGGGGACTCCCACTGGCTGCTCGAAGGAGAACGGCATCTCGACGCCCTGCTGGCGGCCGACGCCGCCTATCCCACACCGGTTCACTGTATCCGCTTCGCCTCGGCGCTCGATCTGACCGCGGCTCTCCCCGACAACCAAGGCATCCGCTCTCTCTGGAGTATTCACCCCGGCATCATTGAACGGCTGACGCGGCATGACGAATTGGTCACCATCGACGCACCCGCGCCCCCGCCCGCGATCGCGTAAGTTGCTTAAAGGAAAGAGACGCGCTCATGGCCGACGACATCACGCTCAAGGGACGACAAGCCCGATTGGAGCTTCCCAATGCCTTGAAAGGCTTCTTGATCCGCGCCCAGGTCAACGATGGCCTGAGTCAGCTTTTCGAGACGACCATCGAGTTCATGTCCCCGGACATGGATCTCGACTTGCGCAAGGTCGTGGGAGAACGCCTTCGTCTGGACGTGGACGCTCCCAAGGACAAGGTCCGGTACTTCCAGGGCCGCTGCGTCTCCGCCGAATACCTGGGGTCCCATGCGGGCCGGGGATATTTCCGGGCCACCGTCCGTCCCTGGTTCTGGTTCCTGACCCGCGCCTCCGACTGCCGGATTTTCCAGGACAAATCCGTGATCGATGTGATCAAGGAGGTGTTCCGCCAACACGGCTTCGCCGATTACAGGGACAAGACAAAGCACACATATCCCAAGCGGACCTATTGCGTGCAGTACCAGGAAACCGACTTCACCTTCCTATCCCGCCTGATGGAAGAAGAAGGCATTTACTACTACCACAGCCATGAAAAGGATAAGGAAACGCTGGTACTGGTAGATGACTCCAGCGCTCACGAAGCGATCGAGGATAGCCGGGAGATCGATTTTTATTTCCGCGAAGATCACTTCCGGCGGCAGGATGACCACATCTTCGAATGGCGCGGACAGGAGACCATTCGCACCGGCAAGGTCACCTTGCAGGACTACGACTTCGAGAAGCCGAAATCGGACCTGCGCTCGGCCAAGGCCAAGCCCCAGGGGCGGCATGCCTACAAAACATACGAGGTCTATGAATATCCGGGGCGGCACCTGGACACCTCCATCGGCGAACACCACGCCCGTGTGATGGTCGAGGGCTTCGCGGCGGAAACCGAGCGCAAACAGGGGCAATGTAATGTCCGCCAGATGACCGTCGGCGGCAAATTCAAGATGAAGAAGCATCCACGCAAAGTGGAGAACGCGGAATACCTGGTGATCGGCGCCCGACACCAGGTGCAGATCGACGCGGACGTGGAAGATCGCGAGTACATCAACGCGATCCTGGGGCCGACCCTGGATTTCGACACATCCAACACCCGCGACATGTATCGCTGCTTTTTCGAAACCCAACCCTTCGACGCGCCATTCCGCGCGCCGCAGGTCACGCCACGCCCTGTCCACACGGGCGTGCAGACCGCAGTCGTGGTCGGCAAAAAGGGCGAGGAGATCTGGACCGACGAATATGGCCGGGTGAAGGTTCAGTTCCATTGGGACCGGCAAGGGCAACGCGACGACCAATCTTCCTGCTGGATCCGCACCGCCGTCCCTTGGAGCGGCAAGACCTGGGGCATGATCGGCGTCCCTCGGATCGGCCAGGAAGTGGTCGTGCAATTCGAAAACGGCGATCTCGACCGCCCGCTGATTACCGGCATGGTTTACAACGGGGACACCAAGGTCCCCTACCCCCTCCCGCGCGAGCAGACCCTGAGCGGTCTGAAGACCAACAGTTCCAAGGGGGGGAGCGGCTTCAGCGAACTGGTTTTCGAGGACAAGAAGGACGCCGAGTTCGTCCGCCTGCAATCCGAACGGGACTTCAAGCAGATCATCAAGAACAACGCCGAAATCACCGTTGGCCTGGAGCACAAAAAGGGCGGCACCTTCAAGCAAACCATCCACGGCGACAAAACCGAGACCGTCCGCGCGGGCGACCACAGCTTCACGGTCGCCATGGGCAAGGAAACCCAATCCATCGCCAAGAGCCGTGCAACGGAGATTGGCGATGACGACCGCCTGACCGTAAAGGCCAGCAAGACGGACAAGATCTCCCAAAACTATGACATCGACGTGGGGCGGACGCTGGAAATCACGGCGGGCTCGAAGGTCACGATCAAATGCGGCGGCTCCAAGATCGAGATGACGCCAACAAAGGTGACGATTTCCTCCACCCAGCTCGAGTTCAAAGCCAATGCCAGCGCCAAGCTGACCGCCAACGGCCAACTCACGCTGGAAGGTAAGGGCAAGGCTTCCCTCAAGGGCGGCGGCATGACGGAGGTCAAATCCTCCGGTGTCCTGATGGTCAAGGGCGCCATCACGATGATCAATTAGGAACGGACGCGATGAACGAGACGAGCCGTTTCAGCGGCCTGAAAAAGCTTCCCGACGTACCCGCAGCCAAGATACTGGCCAAGGGCAACGTGGTGCTTCAGACTCGCATCAACGCCCCCGCCAGCGCCTCCATTCCCGAGGTTCTCCAGGATTTGGACGACCAGGGCGCCCTGCTCGACATGTTCCAGCTGCTCGCCCATGCCCTGCCGCCGCGGCAGGCCACCTGGTGGGCCTGCCTGTCGGCGCGCGACACCTTGCCCGAGGGCACAGCCCTCCCCGCGCCGGTACAGGCCGCCGAAGCCTGGGTCTTTCGTCCTGGCATAGAAACCCGCGCCCGGGCTCGCGAGGCCCTGGACGCAGCCGGAAACGAGGACGAAACCACCCTCTGCGCCATGGCTGCAGCCTTCGCCGACGGCACCCTCGGTCCTGGGGAACTGGACGACTACGAGGCCCCCCCGGGCGCCGTCGGTGGAGCCGTGTTCGGTATGGTCCTGACCGCCCTGTTCCACGAAGCGGGCGGAGACGAGACCCAGGACGAAAACCCCATGGAGACGCGCGGCCCGCTATACTTGGCCCGTGCCCTGGACATCGCCAGGGGCGGCAACGGCAGGATCGCAGTCGCCCCACCCCAGACCGTCCCATCCGACTCTCCAAACCAGGAGACGCCACCATGACCCTTCCTGCCGCCCGCGTCGGCGACAATCACGTTTGCCCCATGGTGACCGCTGTCATCCCCCATGTGGGCGGGCCCATCATCACGCCCGTTCCCACCGTTCTGATCGGCAAGATGCCCGCAGCCACCGCAACGGCCATGGCCGTCTGCATCGGTCCTCCGGACCTCGTCGCCAAGGGGTCCATGACGGTCCTGACGGGCAAGAAGCCCCAGGCGCGCATGACCGATACCTGCGGCCATGGCGGCTTGATCGTCATGGGATGCCCCACCGTTTTGGTCGGAGGATAACCCTGTGAGTCTGAGCCTGCGCCCTTTGAATTCCGGTCCCCTGCCCACTGGCGGCGCTTCGATCCCCATGCGAAACGGCGTCCTGACCATTGGACGGGGCGAGGAAAACGACCTGACCCTGCCCGATCCCGATCGGATGCTGTCCAAACGCCATTGCGTCCTGGAAGACCGGGGGGGCGACTATGTCATTCTCGATACCAGCACCAACGGCACCTATCTCAACTACGGATCCGACCCGCTCGGCGGCACCCCCACGCCCCTGAACAACGGAGATGTGATCCAGCTTGGATCCTTCGAACTGGTCGTCCAGATCGCCTCCCAGACGGCGATCCCCCAGACCACAGAACCGCTCCCCCCCGCGGCGGCGGAGCGGATCGTCGGCCCCTTTTCTCCCCGAACGCCGGACAATCAGGACCTGAGCGACCCCCTTGCCGGCGCGACCGGCGCCTGGGATGACCTCCTTGGCACGCCCATGGGGGCGTCCAAGGAGGGCTCCGGCGGACGCCCCAATTGGGATCGCCCCACGATTCCGGACGACCCCCTCGCGACCGGCTCCGGCTCGCCAACCTCTTCCTTCGACCTGGGCCCTTCCAGAAACCTGGGCTCTTCCGGGGACCGGAGCCCGTTCCCGGAGAACGGCCCCCCCTTCGGTGACGATCCCTTCGCCATGGACCCGACCCGCGATGCCCCCACCGCATCGGACCACACCACCTCCGAACGGGACCATTTCTCGGCTCCCTCGGTCCATTCATCCATCATCCCGGACGATTGGGACGATCTGCTGTCTCCCGCCACGCCCGAGGCTCCTCCGCCTCCCCCCCATCCCGAGCCCCTGCCCCGTCCGGAGGAAAACACCCCGACCCCAGTCCGCGATCCCACGCCACCGTCCCGACCAACCGCCTCGGCGGAGAGAGCCGCGCGGGCCTTTCTCGCCGCAGCGGGCGCCGGACATCTGGACATCCCGCCCGAGGAGATGGAGGCGACCATGGCCCGCCTGGGTAAGGTCTTCGCCACCATGGTCGAAGGCATGCGGGAGATCCTCATCGCCCGCGCCTCGATCAAAAGCGAGATGCGCATGGACCGGACCATGATCACTTCAGGCAACAACAATCCCCTGAAGTTCTCCGTCAGCCCGGAACAGGCAGTGGAAATGATGATCCGCCCCAATGTCCGCGGCTACCTCGACGCCGAGGCGGCCGCGACCGAAGCCTTGAACGACATCCGCGCCCACGAGGTGGCGATGATGTCCGGCATGGAAGCCGCGCTGAAGGACCTTCTGGTTCGGCTCGATCCCCGGAAACTGTCGGCCCGGATCGAAACCGGATCCACCCTTGGTGGCCTGCTGGGCGGCAAAAAGGCCCGCTACTGGGAAGCCTTCGAGACCCATTACGCCCGGATCGCGCGGGAAACGGAGGATGATTTCCAATCGACCTTCGGACGAGAATTCGCGCGGGCCTACGAAGACCAATTGAAGAAGCTTTGAAAGGAAAAGCCATGTCCTGGAAATCCCTGCCGGGCGCCATCGTGAGCCTGCTTCTCCTGGTCGCATGCGCCGCGCCGCCTCCTCCGCCCACCAGCGTCAACCTTACCATCACAGGCGGAAGCGACATGAACGGCGGCGCGCCCGCCCAGGTCAAGGTCTACTACCTTGCCTCTCCGGCGGGCTTCGGAACCGGGGACTTCTTCGCCCTCTTCGACTCCCCGGAAGCCACCCTGGGCCCGGATCTGATCGCCGTCGACACCTTCCAGCTGGCGCCGGAGCGGACCGTCACCAACAGCCGGAAATTCACCACCAATCCGACAGCGGTGGGCGTGGTTGCGGCCTTCCGCGCCATCGACGGTGCCACCTTCAAAGCCCTGCGGCCGCTCACGCCAAATGCCCGGAATCCGGTGACAGTCACCCTCTCGGGCAACAGGGTGGTGATCCAGTAGAAGGGCAGCGGCGCTTTTTCTGGGGGGGCAACCGGGATCAGAAGGAGTCCGCGTGGTCTCCCTCTGGATGCCCGTTTTCACGGGCATGACGACAAAAGAGAACCGGAAAGGCGACGGTCTGTCCCAGAAAATCCCGGATGAACTTTTTTGGCCTAATCGTCCTTTCTGGAAAACCAAAAGCCTCCTTTCCCGCACTAACGAGAGCACGGCGCGTTTCGACGCGCCCCTCCATTTCTCTAGAAACCGCTGACCCTCTCCGGTCAGCGAGGGGAGTATTCCGAGCGTGTCCTGGGAAAACAAGGTAATCTGGCAGGAAGGCCTGTTCCTTCAGCCGCACCACTTCCAACAGCACGACCGCTATGTCGAATCCCTGGTGGCCGGTGTCAGCGCGGTGGTCGCGCCCTATGTCTGGGGCCTGCGCAACCTAGCCCTCGATGAGGAGCTCCTCAAGCTCGGCAAAATCGCGCTAAAGTCCTGCGCCGGTCTGACCCCGGATGGGGCGACCTTCCGCGTACCCCAAACCGAGGAGCATCCACCCGCGCTCGACGTCCCGCTGGGGGCAAAGAACACTGTGGTCTATCTCGCCATCCCGATCCGCCGTCAAGGCGCCGTGGAGGTCGACCTGGGCGGCGCCACCCAGGGCACCACGCGATACCACCTGGAAGAGATCGAGGTGACCGACACCATGGGCCGCGATGGCCGCGCGGTCCAGATGGCCGTGGGCAAGCTACGCCTGCGCTTTGCCCTGGACCTGGACGATTTGTCCGACCAGATCGTCATTCCCATCGCCCGGATTATCGAAGTGCGCCAGGACAAGGAAGTGGTCCTCGACCGGGCCTTCATTCCCGCCTGCACGGATGTCCGCGCAGCCCCGGCGCTCTCCGGCTTCCTGCGCGAGCTGGAAGGCCTGCTGAGCCACCGGGCCGAGGCCCTGGCCGGACGGCTCAATCAAAGCGGGGCCGCCAAGGGGGTTGCCGAGATCTCCGATTTCCTGCTGCTTATCGCCGTGAACCGGAACCTGCCGGTGGTCCGTCACCTACTGGCCATCGAGAACGCGCACCCCCAGGAGATTTACCGGTTTCTGGTCGGTCTGGCGGGCGAACTCGCCACCTTCATGACACCGGAGAAGCAGGTCCCCCAATTCCCGGCCTACTGTCACCACGACCTGACCAATGTGTTCCAACCGGTCTTCCGCTCCCTGCGCCAGTACCTGAGCGCCGTTCTCGAGCAGAACGCGGTGGCGATCCCCATCGAACCGCGCAAGTACGGGGTCTCTGTGGCGATGATCTCCGACAAGCGGCTGCTGGCCAGCGCCACCTTTGTGCTCGCGGCCAAGGCCAGCGTTCCCCTGGAAAACGTGCGACGCCACTTCCCTACCCAAGCCAAACTGGGCTCGGTGGAGGAAATCCGCCAGCTCGTCAACTCAGCCCTGCCGGGCATCGGCCTGCGTCCCCTGCCCGTGGCTCCCCGTCAGGTCCCCTACCACTCGGGCGTCGTCTACTTCGAACTCGACACCAGCAGCCCCCATTGGAAACAGTTGACCACCTCCGGCGGCCTGGCTGTCCATGTTTCCGGCGATTTCCCGGACCTGTCCATGGAGCTCTGGGCCATCCGCTAGAGTATTCCGAGATCAAGTTGGGTCGCTTCGCGACCAAACTTGGCCTCGAAGATACTCTAAAACTTATAGAATCAGAGTGAAATGGGGCCTGCTTGTTCCAAGCTGATCCCATTTCACTCTAGAGAGTAAGGCCCAGAAAGGCATGAGCGCGGCGAACCAAATCCACGATCACGCGCACTCATCAAATGTAGACGCCTTTAACCGACCTGCCGGCCTGTCGTGATTGATCCGCGATCTGGCCCCGCCTGGGAGCGACCGATGTCATCCGACGATCCATTCGCCGAACCCTTCGATACCGACAAGACAATCATTCGGCCAAACCCGGCGGGCCGCCGCTCCTCGGTGCCTACTCCGATGCCTCCCCCGAGCGGAGCGGTCTCCTCCAGCACGCCGCCCATGCCGCCGCCAACCTCCCCCTCGGCGGCGCCCCCCCCAGCCGCGCGCACCCCATCAGCCCAATCCACCCGTTCCGGCCAATCCACGGTCCCGCTGGAGAGCGCGACGGCTGGGCTGAACCCACTGAATGCCGCCGCCTCGTCCCTCTTCTCCCTGGTCGGACGGATCCGCAACCGAGCCCAGCATTCCGATCCGGCAGCCCTGCGCCAAAGCGTCGTCTCCGAGATCCAGGCCTTCGTGAACGAGGCCCTACGGATCGGCATTCCGGCGGAAAACCTGCGGGTCGCCCGCTACGCCATCTGCGCCACGATTGATGACGTCGTCCTCAACACCCCCTGGGGCGGACAAAGCATCTGGACGCAACAAAGCATGGTGGGAACCTTCCATAAGGAAACCTATGGCGGCGACCGCTTCTATGACCTGCTGTCCCGTCTGGAGCAGACCCCTTCCCAGAACCGGGACCTGCTCGAATTCCTCTATGTCTGCCTCAGCCTCGGCTTTGAAGGACGTCTGCGCGTCGCCGAACGGGGAACAGAAAAGCATCTCTCCGTCCGGGACAACCTCGCCCGACTGATCCGCACCCATCGCGGCCCCGCCGAACCCAGCCTGTCCCCCCATTGGAAAGGCATGGACATCGCCCACCGGCTGCTTTCGGCCTGGACCCCGCTCTGGGTCACCGGTGGCCTTATCCTGGCCGGTCTGTGTCTGGCCTTCTTCACCTATTCCATCCTGCTGAACGGAGAGTCCGGTCGCCTGAGCGACCAGATCGCCGCACTGGATTTCGCAGGGCAGATCGAACTTGACCGTCCGGCTCCGCCTCCGCCACCTGCGGCACCCTCGCCCGCCCAGGTCGATACCGTGGAAGCGGTGTCCGCCTTCCTTCAGCCCGAGATCAAGGAAGGCTTGGTCAGTGTCGCAAGCGAGGGCAACACCCTGACCATCCGCATCACCGGCAGCGGCATGTTTCCCTCCGCCTCCGACCAGTTGGCTCCACGGTTCGAGGACATCATGGATCGGGTCGCCCAGGCCCTGAACGACGAGCCCGGACGCATCATCGTCGCTGGTCACTCGGACAACGTCCCCATCAACACGGCGCGCTTCCCCTCGAACCTGCGGCTGTCCCTCGCCCGGGCCCAATCGGTGATGAAGCGGATCTCCGCGTCCCTGAGTGACAAATCCCGGATCTCGGCAGAAGGGCGGGCCGACAAGGAACCCATCGCCTCCAACGATACAGCCGAAGGGCGGGCCAAGAACCGCCGCATCGAAGTCATTCTAGTGAAGGCAGGCTGACCCATGTTTCCCATGATCCGATCCCGACTGCTCAGCCCCATCAGTCTGCTGATCCTGTTCAGCCTCATCCTGGCAGGGACCCTTTGGTATCTGGGCCCCTTACTGGCCTTCGGCGACGTCCGCCCCCTTGACGAAATCGCGGAGCGGCTGATCGCCCTGGCCGCCATCGCCGCGATCACGACCATCGCAATCCTCGTCATACTGCTCCGCCGACGCTCCCTGGACCGGACCATGACCGAGGCCATGACAGCCCAGGCGACATCCCCCGAAACGCGCGACAGCGACATGGTGGAAGCGGAACTGTCCGACCTGAGCGCGCGCATGACCGAGGCCCTGGGCATTCTGCGCGGCTCCAAGCTCGGCGGTCGCTTCGGTTCCCGCCCCCTTTACCAACTGCCCTGGTACATTATCATCGGCCCGCCCGGCTCCGGAAAAACCACCGCGATCATCAATTCGGGCCTGCGTTTCCCCCTGGCGGAACGCATGGGCAAGACAGCCGTCAGCGGTGTCGGTGGCACCCGCGACTGTGACTGGTGGTTCACCGACGAAGCCGTTCTGCTGGACACGGCGGGGCGCTACACCACCCAAGACAGCAACAAGGACGTGGACGCCAAGACCTGGACCGGCTTCCTCGACATATTGAAGAAGTACCGACGGCGTCAGCCGATCAACGGCGCCGTCGTCGCCATCAGCCTGTCGGATCTCTCCACCCAGGATGAGCGGGAACGCCAAGCGCATGCCAAAGCCATCAGGACCCGCCTCCTCGAACTGCGCGAGCGGCTGGGCGTGCGCTTTCCCGTCTATATCTTGTTCACAAAGACCGATCTGATCGCCGGGTTCCAGGAATTCTTCGAGAACCTGGGCGCGGAGGAGCGTCAACAGGTCTGGGGCTTCACCTTTCCTCCGGATCCGTCGAACGGCGAGGCTCTCCCACTCGCCAGCTTCTCGACGGAGTTCACGGCCCTGGTCGACCAGTTGTCCAGCCTGAGCCTGGAGCGCATGCAAGCGGAGATCGACTTCCAGCGACGCAGCCTGATCGCGGGCTTTCCCGCCCAGTTTGCCTCACTGCGTGGCCTGGCCGAAAGCCTCCTGAGCGACATTTTCCAGGAAAATCGCTACGAGGAAGGCCAGCTTCTCCGCGGGGTCTATTTCACCTCCGGCACGCAGGAAGGCACGCCCATCGACCGCTTGATGATGGGCATGTCCAAAACCTTCGGCATTGGCCGCCAAGCCATCGGCACGGGCCGGGGGCAGGGGCGGAGCTTCTTCCTGACCCGCCTGTTGACCGGCGTGATCTTCAAGGAATCCGGCCTTGTCTCCGCCGATGACGCCGTGGAGCGACGCTACCGCTGGATCAAGCGCGGGACCATCGCCGCCGGTGTCCTGATCTTCGCAGCCGCCTTGGGGCTGTGGACCAACAGCTATCTCGGCAATCTTGACCTGATCGCCGACGCGCGGAGCCAGGTGGAAACCTTCCGCGCCCTCTCCCGCGACATCCCGACCAGCCCCATCGCCGACGACAACCTGCCCGCCGTGGTGCCCGCCCTGAACGCCCTGCGCGACCTGCCCGGCAACCCGTCCGCGGACGATCCGGCCCCGCCCCTCGCCCTGACCTATGGCCTGTACCAAGGCGACGTGATCGGCACGGAGGGAGCCCAGGCCTATCGCGGCGCCCTGAACGCCATGCTGCTGCCCCGCCTGCTGTTCCGTCTCGAAACCCAGATGCAGGCCAACCTGAACAACAAGACGTTCCTGTTCGAAGCCTTGCGCGTCTACCTCATACTCGGTCTCCAGGCCCCCATGGACGTCGATACGGTCTCCCAATGGATGCGCACCGATTGGGGCTTGGCCTTCCCGGGGCGAGAGCAGGACCAACTCCGCGCCGATCTCGCCCGACACCTGGACGCGATGCTGACACAGCCCATGCGCCGGATCGACCTGAATGGTCCCCTGATCGCCCAGGTTCGGGGACTCCTGCTGGAAACTCCGCTGGCCGAGCGGATCTACCAGGGCATCGTCACCGCGCCATCCGCTCGCGCCCTGCCTCCCTTTCGGATAACGGATGTCGGTGGCCCCGCAGTCGCCCGGGTCATGACGCGCCCCTCGGGCAAACCGCTGAGCGACGGGATCGACGGGGTCTATACCTACAAGGGGTTCCACGACTACTTCCTGCCGCGCCTGAGCACCGTCGAGGATCAGGCCAAGCAGGAAAACCTGGTCCTTGGTCCCGCTGCCACCCCGGCGACACCAGAGGCACTGGACCGTCTGGAGCGGGACATCCTGGCTCTCTACGAAAACGACTATGTCACCCGCTATGACCAACTTCTCGCTGATCTCGACATCGTTCCCATGGACAGCCTGGGACAGGCCAGGGACGCCATCAATACACTTTCGGGCCCGGCCTCGCCGATCCGAAACATTCTGACGGCGGTGTCCAAGGAGACGAAATTGACCCAGTTGCCCGGGGAACAGGAAGTCGCCAAGAATGTCGGCGGCGCCGCCACGGGCATCCTGCGCGACGAGGCCGTCTCAAAACTCAACTCCCAGCAAGCGGACATTGTCGAGGCCCTATCCTCGGCCATCCCCGCCGAGAGTCTGGCTTCTCAGGACACCCCTCCTCCCGGACAGTTCGTTGAATCCCGGTTCCAGGCGCTCCACGATCTGGTGGACGGCGTCAAAGGCGCGCCCTCCCAACTGGATGACGTTCTGCGCCAGATGAACGACGTCTTCAACCAATTGAACCGCCTGTCCCTGGGACAGAACACGGGCACGGCCATAGTCAGCCAGGGCGCCAGCGCCGCCGATCAACTGCAAGCCACCATCACCCGCCTCCCCAATCCCCTGCGGCGCTGGACCTCTCAGGTGGTGGACAGCTCTTCAGGCGCCACCGTGGGCGGAGCCCGGGCGGAGTTGAACACCAAGTGGCAGACCGGGGTTCAGTCCTTCTGCCAAAAGGCGTTGTCGGGCCGCTATCCCTTTGACCGGCGAGCCCAAGCGGACGTGACCCTGCGGGACTTTGGCCGTCTGTTCGCTCCTGACGGACTGATCGACAGCTTCTTCAAGGAAAACCTCGCTCCCTTCGTGGATACCACCAGCAATCCCTGGCGTCTGAAACAGGTGAACGGCGCCGATATCGGCATCTCTAACGCCGTCATCGCGCAATTCCAGAAAGCCGCGGACATCCGGGACAGCTTCTTCCTGTCCTCGGGACCCCCTTCGATCACCTTCGACATCAAGCCCCTCTCCCTTGACGCCACCGTTGACCAAGTGGTCCTGGAAGTCGATGGCGAACCGGTCACCTATGCCCATGGGCCGCCGGAAGTGACCCCACTGACCTGGCCGGGAAAGACCGGAGGCCGCACTCGGGTCGCCGTGACGCCAACGCGCCCCGACGTGGCCAACAGCATCCAACGGGACGGTCCCTGGGCCTGGTTCCGCCTGCTGGACGCCGCAGAGTCGCGACGGACCAATGTCTCGGACCGAAGCGAAATTGTCTTCAACTTGGGGGGACGGATTGCCTCCTTCCAGCTTCGGGCCGGATCGGCGTTGAACCCCTTCACCCTTCCGGCGCTGAAGAGCTTTTCCTGCCCGAGGTCCCTATGACGCCCAATGGCCTCTCTTACGGCTGGTACGGCAAGGTTCCTTGCGTCGGTGATTTCATCCGCTCCGGCCTGTCCCCCGCCTTCATGACCGGCTGGGACCGCTGGATGCGGACCCTGCTGGCGACCGCCGCCGAAACTCTCGGTGACCGTTGGGACGACTGTTACCTCAGCGCGCCCATCTGGCGTTTTGCCCTCCCGACGGGTGCCTGTGGCCCCCATGCGGTAGCCGGGATCATGATGCCCAGCGTCGACCGGGTCGGTCGGCGCTTTCCACTCTGCCTCGCGGCCGAACTCGGCAACATCCCGGTCAAACAGGCCTACCACGGTGCCTCGCCGGACTTCGACGCCCTTGAGGACGCGGCGCTGATGATGCTGGAAGACGGAACCTCCCTGACCCTGCTCAAGGAAACACTCGCGGGCCTTCCGCGATCCGATCCGGGCCCCGATGCCGACGCCGACGCCGACGCCAATGGCTCAACGCGAAACTTCGCGGCCCTGGACGCCAGCGCCACCCGATCGCTTTGGGTCGCGCCCATCGGGGAAGAGGACCGTGTTCTCCTCCCCCAGGGCCTGCCCGAAGATCCGGACACCGCCCGTGCCTTCTTCGACCTCCACGCCTGATCCGTCGAGATGCCTGACATGCCCCTCTCCTCGCCAAAGACGCGACGACGCCACAGTGCGGTCACCCATGTGGGGCTTGCGCGGAAGATCAACGAGGATGCCATCCTCTGCCGCCCTGACCTGGGCCTCTGGGTGGTGTCCGACGGCATGGGCGGTCACGCCGGAGGCGACTTCGCCAGCCAAACCGTCGTCCGCGCCTTGAACAGCTTGCCCGACCCCCTCGCGCCGGAGGACATTCCCCGCGCGACCCGGGAGGCCCTCCACGGAGCGAACCGTCTTATCCTGGAGGAATCCGACCGACGCGGCGTCGGCGTCATCGGCGCCACGGTGGTTCTCCTGGTTCTGTCGAGCGCCCATTTCATGTGTCTCTGGGCCGGCGACAGTCGCCTCTACCGCCTGCGCGACGGTGTATTGGACATGATCAGCGTCGATCACTCGGTGGTGGGAGAATTGGTCGAACAGGGCTATCTGACCTGGGACGAGGTGGAAAACCACCCCCAGAACAACCAGATCACCCGCGCCGTCGGCGTGGACGAGGACCTGGAGCTCGACAAGCGCCGGGGTGACATCCGCCCCGGAGACCGCTTCCTGCTCTGTTCCGACGGCCTGACCCACTACGCCAATACGGAAACCCTGCGCGCCTATCTGTCCTCCCGTCCCATAGAGACCCTGGCCGACGACCTGTTGGCCGTCGCCCTGGATGGCGGAGCCTCGGACAACGTCTCCGTCATCGCCGTGGAGGTTTAAGGCATGCCCTGTTTCTGCGAAGTTCCCCTCGACGCAGCCCGCTCCCACTTTCTCCCGGGCGCGGCGCCGCTACTGCCCGAAATTCCCGAGGCCATGCACCTTGCGGTGGCCCTGCCGGCGCTGGAAAACCAGTTGGACGTAAAGATAGAGAGCGGCTTCAATCCGGTGATGCTTCCGGACATCGGCTTCCCCAGCGGGGCACTGGCGAACATCGCCATGACCATCAACATGATGAGCGGCACCTTCACCCTCGACGACATCCCCATGCTGGAAATGGAGATGGAGATCGCAGCGGATAGTATCACCCGAAACCTCTGGCCTAAACTGGGCTGGCTGACCAAGCCTAAAATACAACCTTTAATCGAGTACAGCATTCTTGCCAGACTGGTCCTCGACCTGCGAGCGCTTGGCATCGATCCCCTTGATCCACCACCCCTGCCACCCCTCACGCCGATCCACACCATGGATTTCGCGCTGTCGCCGCTCCATGTCCGCATGGCGAAACTGCTGAACGGACTGCCCCCCATCATGAAGATGGCCGAGACTCTGGGGCTGCCCCCCATCATGGAGCTGGTCGAGACTCTGGATCTGCCCCCCATCATGGAGATGGCCGAGTCTCTGGATCTGCTCCCCCTGGGAGACCCGGGCATCGTGCCCATGCTGCAAAGTCGGCTGCTCCCCCTGGCTGAGCTGACGCCGCCGGGACTGGAAATCCCCTTGCCGCTCCTGACCAAACTCGCCATGGTCCTGGAATCCCTGGCGACCATCGAGGAAGCCTTCGGGGGGGATGCCTTTTCTCCCACCACCCTGGATCAGGTTAGCCTGATGTTGACCCTGTGGAAACGGATCCCCATCCCCTTCGCCCTGCCTCTTCTGGCTCGATACGCCAAGCTGGATGCCCTGCCTCCGCTCGAGAACATCCTGCTTGGGGAGAGGTTGGTGGGATCCATGAACAAAGCATTCGCTTGGTCAAATTTCTCTCCGCCCAAACTGGCCATTGCCCCCTTCCTGAACGTGGTCCTGGCCCTGAACGCGTCCCTGCGCAAGGGATTGGACATCGAATACCTCGATATGTGCTCCCCCTGCGCCTGTAGCTGACGGCGCGACGTGGCTTCAAAAGAGACCCCACCAACCGGGGGGGGACCTTTTTCCGTCGATCCCGCACGGATATTCTGGGGCCCCGGTTGCTCCCCCGCCGCTTTTCTTGCGTTCAAACGCCAGGCGGGCATTTACGCGCCATAAGGCGCGGCGGCCACTTGGCCGCTTCCCAGGTGCGGTGAGCCAAACTCACCGCACCTGGGTATAACACCACCCATGCCCGCCCCAAAGCCCGTCCAGAAAGACGGGCCGCCGAGCTTCTCCCCGATCCCCGTCCAATCGCCACGGAAGACATCCCCCACATCATACATCTCATCAAATGGCGCCAATCTGGACAAAAGAACTAAATCCCATAGTACTCGTTACCTCCCAACAGATCACATCCAATAAATTTTATTATCTTAAATCCAACACTTTTCTTCCAAGGTGTTTACAAATTTCAAAAATATGGTTTCAAACCTTGTCCTTGGACCGTGACATGGGAAGATCCCAATGATATTTACTGGTATTACCAAGCCGAATCCTCCGCCCCCATGATGATCTCAGGGGAGGCAGATAATGAGCTTCGGTCCGGGTGGGTTTCCCAATCTGGATCGATGCATTTCAAAAATTTAGTCTAGAGTGAAACGGGATCAGCTTGAATCAAGCTGGCCCAGTTTCACTCTCGTTATATAGATTTTAGAGTGTCTCCGAGATCAAGTTGGCCCAAGAAATGGCCCAACTTGATCTCGGAGACACTCTAGATCGATGAACCCTTTGTTGGTTTCGGCACACTCAATCACGAAGACAGCAAGGTAAACGTTCAGGATGCGAATACTCAAGTCGATCCGTCCCTGGAAGAAGGACACGCCCCCCCAGTCGGAAGAGGCGTTGCTCGCCACCGTTGCACGGGGCGATGTCGCCGCCTTCGAACAGATCCATCGGCGGTATTTTCCGAAATTGATGCACTTCGCCAAACGCATCACGGGCAGTCCCGAAGCGGCCGAGGAAATCGCCAATGATACCCTGATGATCATTTGGCGGACCGCCGACCGGTTCGAGGGGCGCTCCAAAGCGTCATCCTGGATCTTCGGCATCGCCTATCGGCTTTCATTGAAACAACGGCAGAGCCTGGGGCGCCGCAAAGGCGACGTGGAACTGGACGAAGGCCTGATTGATGACGGCCACGACACAGCCCAGGCTGTGATGCATCAGAACGACCTTGCCCGTGCCCTCGATCAGTTGACACCGGAACTACGGGCCGTTGTTGAACTAACCTACTACAATGGCTATCTCTACACAGAGATAGCCGAGATTCTCGAGTGCCCGGTGGGTACCGTTAAAACGCGTATGATGACGGCACGGCGACGTCTACGGGAAATGCTATCGGACGAAGCATACCAAATTTCGGAGAATGCCGTTGCCTGAGACTCACAGCTCCTTGTCGGACAACACGCACGCCATCGTCTGGGGCCTGATCCCCTGGTATGTAAACGGCACTCTGTCACCCGAGGAACATGAGACGGTCAAGCGTCATATCGAGACCTGCCCGGACTGCGCCGCCGAAGTGACCCGGCAACGGTGTCTGGCCCAACATGTCGCCACCGAGAACGTGTCCGAGGAGGCCATGGTCCGGAGTTGGGCTAAGCTGAGCGACCAAATCAAGGCCGATGAACGCGTGCGGACGCCCCAACCCGATCGGTTCCGCTGGTTTGGCGGCGTCCGGGGTGGTCTGTCCCTGGCCGGAGCCGTCGCAGCGGCCTGTCTGGTCCTCGTTGTTTTCCGCGAGCCGGTGGAAACTGGCTTCCGCACGCTGACCAGCCCTTCGACGACCGCTGGCGACACAATCAAGTTCCAAACCACTCCCGATCTCCCGCCGGATCGCCTGAAGGCACTTCTGACGGAACACGGCTTGACACTTGTGGCAGGCCCCTCCCAGTCGGGTGTCTATACTGCCAGGATTGGGGCCGACAGGAACCCGAAAGCGGCTGCAGAAGCCTTCATGGCCCTGCCCGAAATCCTCTTCGCCGCCCCGGAGGAGTGACCATGACCCGAAGCCTGCTTGCCCTGCTCCTCACCCTGCTGTCCCTCCTGGGACCGGTTCCCCAATCGCGCGCCCAAGGAGCCGACAATCCGCTTCTTGCCCCGGCAGAAACGATGGTTTCGACCACCCATCTGATCCTCACCGTCCCCATGGCGAACAACGACACCCTCGCGACCATGGCCAGGACCATAGAACAACGCTTCGGCGTCACACTCGCTGCGGAATGGCCCCTCCGGTCCATTGATGTTCATTGTTTCGTGGTCCGGGCGGCCGCCAATAGCAACGTGGATAGCCTGATCACCCGTATGGAAGGCGATACACTGATCCGAACCGTACAGCGGATACGTGATTTCCAGACCTACGTGGCCCCCCACTACTCCGATCCCTTGCTTCCTGCCCAAACCGCCCTGACCGAAATCAACGCCATGGCGGCTCAACGTCTTTCCATGGGATCGGGGGTCAAGATTGGCGTTGTGGATTCCACCATCGACCGGGATCATCCGGATCTCCTGGGTCGCGTGGACTCCCTTCGCGATTTTGTGGCTGACGGTCGGCAGGAACGAGCCGAGGCCCATGGCACCGCCATCGCGGGAATCGTCGCCGCCGACGCCGAAAATGCCATTGGCATGGTCGGCGTCGCGCCGCAGGCCGAATTGATCGGCCTGCGCGCCTGCTGGCAGAACACGGGGGAGCCAGGCCGCTGCAACAGCTTCTCCCTGGCCCGAGCGCTCAATTTCGCCGTCCTGAACGACATCCCGATTATCAACATGAGCCTTGGTGGTCCACCGGATCCGCTCCTGGCAGAGCTCGTGGACGCGGCCATCAAAAAGGGCATTCTCATCGTCGCCGCGCGGGGAGAGGGAGAAACTGCCGCGTTCCCGGCCTCGATGTCCGGGGTAATCGGTGCCGGATTGGGCGACGACCACTGTATTCCCGCGCCGTCCATCGACGTAATCAGCACGGCTCCGGACAAGGACTACCACTATGTTTCCGGCTCCTCGGTCGCAACCGCCCATGTGACCGGAGTGGCCGCGCTTTTGCTGTCGGCGCGCCCGGATCTCAAGCCCAAGGATATCGAACGGGCTCTTCGGGAAGCGGTGAAACAGGAGAGCAGTGGCCCCATGCTCGACGCCTGCCGGGCACTCCGCTCCGTCACCGACAACACGCTCGACTGTTCTCCGTCCTAGAGCCTGTTGACGTTTATCAGACTGTGGAAGTGGGGACAATTGACCTATGCGGTTGGCGCAACAGGAGCGGCGGCCTGCGACGCCACCAATCACGCCACCACCCCGCCAGCCCCATTCGTAAACCTAAATTAAGACGCCCTGCTCCAGCAGGTTCGACAGCACAGTATCCGCCTCGGCCAAAGCTTCGCCGGTGACAATTTCAATGACGGTGGCAAGCAAACGGTAATCTCTTGCCCGAGGGGAAGCCGGTCGCCAGAGCAGGGCCAGAGTTCGGGCCGCCCGGGCCCCTTGAAGGGGGCGCACTGTGACACCGGAACCGGGGCGAGCCTCAACCGGGACAGCAATGCGCGGCACCAAGGTCAAGCCGATCCCTCCCGCGACCATTTGGATCAACGTCGACAAGCTCGTCGCCTGAAAGGCCTCGTTCCCCCGGGAGCGGGCGAGGCGGCAAGCCTCCATGGCATGATCCCGCAGACAGTGACCGTCTTCCAACATCAGCATGGTTTCCTGGTCCAGTCGATCCAAGGGCACGGACTCCAGTTCCGTCAAGGGGTGACCATCGGGCATTGCGACCACCACATCCTCCTCGCCGACCTCGACCCGGGGCAATTCCCCAACCGCATAGGGCAAGGCCATCAGGACAACATCCAACCGCCCGGCATTGAGCATCTCCATCAAAGTCGCCGATTGCTCCTCCCGCAGAAACAGCTTCAGGTCCGGATAGCCTTCCCGAAGCTGGCGCACCAGCCGGGGCATCACATAGGGGCCAATGGTGGGAATCACCCCTAGCCGCAGGTCCCCGACAAGGGGTTGGGCCCCAGCCTGGGCCGCGTCTACCAGGGATGCGGCGTCAGCGAGTAAGGCCCGCGCCCGTTCAACGATATCCTCCCCCAGAAGTGTAAAGACCACCTGCCGACGGCTGCGACGTTCGATCAGGCGGGTTCCCAGAAGCCCCTCCAGTTCCTGAATTCCCGCAGACAGAGTGGACTGGGTTACCGCACAAATTTCAGCAGCCTGACCGAAATGATGGGTTTCTGCAACGGTTACCAAATATCGAAGCTGACGAAGTGTTGGTAAGGTTTTCATCCCGGAGTCCAATCTAGCGGTCACAATAGAGGCCGGGATTCGAACCCGGTGCTTGGACCAACGCCTCTTAAAGCCAGTGGATCCCAAAACGCAGGAGAGGCCATGGTTAAAGGCAAAGGAGAGTTTAATCGATATTTTCGAACTTTTAATATTTTTTTATCGGTTTGAATACTCTTTATTTTCTTGAGACTATGTCTTTCGACAGCACGAGGGGCGTCCCAAACAAGCCGACCCTCGGCATGAAGATATAGAGGAAGGATCAAAAGGTATGAACGGCATGAGCATCGATATCGGCATCGCAGATGAAAAGCGACAAGCCATCGCCGAGGGGCTGTCCCGACTTCTGGCAGACACTTATACCCTCTACCTGAAGACTCACAATTTCCATTGGAACGTCACAGGACCAATGTTCAACACACTGCACCTGATGTTTGAGACCCAGTATACAGAACTGGCCTTGGCCGTAGATCTGGTGGCCGAGCGAATCCGCGCCTTGGGGTACCCGGCGCCAGGCAGCTACGCCCAATACGCCAAACTGACCGTGATCAAGGAAGCGACAGGGGTCCCTACGGCTGAGGACATGATCCGCGAGCTGGCCAAAGACCAGGAGGCGGTTGTCCGCACCGCCCGCTCCATCTTCCCCCTGGCCGATGAGGTGGCTGACGAGCCGACTGCCGACTTGCTGACCCAGCGCATGCAGGTCCATGAAAAGACCGCCTGGATGCTGCGCAGCATGATCGGGTAATGCGGAAGACGACAACGAGGTGACGGGCCGGGGGAGAGATCCTCCGGCCCAGCTTGCTTTCACACCGAAGCCCGGCTGCCCAGCAAAGCCCTTAGGATCACCCGGTCTGTCCCTTGCAGGGTGGCTACCCCCAAGAGAACCACCCCAAAGCCCGCGAGCTGCGGCACCTCGACGGTTTCGCCCAAAAGCCACCACGCAAAGACCATGGTGATCACCGGCCCCAGCAAGGCGAGCAGACCTGCCTTTTCAGCACCCCAGCGATTGATGCCCTCGAATAACAGAAAGAAGGGGACCACCGTGCAGAAAATGGCATTCACCAGAGACCAGCCCAAACCCGCCAACGGCAGGTCCCAACCGCCCCCGAGAAAGGGGGCAGCAAGCAACACATAGAGAACGACAAAGGTGTTGGACCAGGCCGTGAACCGGGCCGACCCCATGCGCTTGGTCAGCGACTGGGTGCGGGTCAGGAACAGCCCGTAGGTCAAGGCCGAAACCAGGGCAAGCGCAATGCCCTCCCAGGACAGGCCCTTGGCCATCTCGAACCGCCCGGGCAAGATCACCAGAACCAGCCCGCCATAGGTGACGATGAACGCGATCAGATGTCGGGTTTCGGGCAGAGACCGGCGCTCAATGGCTTTGGCGATCAAAATCACTGCGGGAAAGGTAAACAGGATCACCCGGGACACCCCGGCATCGATGAAACTCAACGCACTCAGATCCGAGATGGTCGCAATGGCGAAAAGGGAGGCAACCCCTGCGGTCGCGCGAATTTCCGCCCAACTCAGGGGCGCCAAAACCTTGCCTCGATTGATCAACCGCTCCCCTGCCCAGAACAGAGGTACGGAAAAGACGAAGCGCATCGCCACCACCATGGCGATCCCCATCCCCGTCCCATAGGCGGATTTCACCGCGATTCCCTTAAACGACAAGGTCACCGTTGCGATGAACACCATCCAAGGGGCCCAATCGAAGGGCACAGGGCTGGCAGCGGGTGCGGACAGAACGGGGGAAGCCCCCTCTTGGGCAGACATGGACAACTGCTCCTGGAAAAAACGATGGTTCACCCTAGGCTTTGATCCACCCATAAAGCAAAGAAACTTCCCAACTATCAGATATGCTTTTTCCTTATATCTCTCCCGTAAATCCCGATGGTAGTCTTACCCCATGGACATTCCGGACTTGCAGGCCTTTCTGTTGATCGTGGAAACCGGCGGCTTCAGCGCCGCAGCGGAGCGGTTAAACGTGACCCAACCCGCTCTCTCCCGCCGCATGCGCCTCTTGGAAGAGTCTTTAGGGGAACGCCTGCTCCACCGGACTGGGCGCGGAGCGGAGCCGACGGAGGCCGGGCTTCTCCTGGCCGACCGCGCTCACCGGATCCTGGACGAGGTGGACAGTGCCCGCCGAGCCCTGCTCAACCGCAAGGGACAGGTCACCGGACGGGTCACTCTGGGCCTGCCACCCAGCGTTGGCACAGCCCTCACCGCCCGCCTCGTGGTTCGCTTCCGGGAGAAATACCCCCTGGTTGCCTTGTCCATCGTCGAGGAGTTGTCCGGCGTCATACAAGACGGCCTCAGGAGCGGATGGATCGACATTGGCCTCCTTTATGCGGGGACGGAGGGGCCATCCCTCCGTTCGGAGGTCCTGTTCCGAGAAGACATTGCCCTTATTGGCCGCCCGGACCTGGTTCCCCCAGCGCCTGGACCAGTACCCCATGGCCCAGGGGCCCCTCCCCTGCCCTTGCATGGCTTGGCAGAGTTACCGCTCATCCTGCCGGGACGACGTCACGGCCTAAGGGCCATCCTGGATCAAACTGCTTTCCGCCATGGGATTTCGCTCAATGTGGGGATCGAGGCGGACTCCCTGCGGGTTCTGGCGGAATTGACGGAACTTGGCCTGGGCATGGTCATCCACGCCCCCTCTGCCTTCCCCCGGGAACTCGCCGAGGGACGGTTTGTCCAGCGCCCTTTGGGGAACCCACCCCTGACCCGCTCCATCGCGCTGGCTTGGCCCCGGGACCGGGCAACCACTCAGGCGACCCTTGCCATGGCCGAAGCAGTCCGTCGGTTGGTTGGGGAATTAAACGGCCCAAAGGACATGGACTAGATCAAACCGCCCTAAATCGATTCGACTTTTTTGGGCGATTGCCCAAGCCCATTTGGGGGCCAATGCCCCCACCCCCCCCTTTTTTTTATGACCTGGGGTCTGGGGCCTTTCGGCCCCAGTGGGGAACGGGGCAAAGCCCCGTAACGGCCCCCCCTGTCGTGTACCGTGAGGGCAGCTCATGTGATTTAAACAATCCAATGAAGCACCCGACGATCGCCCCTTATTCCGCTGGCTTGACCTCGTCGATGCCCTTTGCGCGTGCCAGTGCCCGATCCAAGGCCTGCCCCGCCGCCCCGGCGGAGCGGGCATAGGGCGCCAACAGGTCATAGAGCACCGGTGTCAGGAACAGGGTCATGATCGAGGCCAGCCCCAATCCGCCGATCACCACCATACCGATGGCGATCCGGCTTTCCGCACCTGCCCCTGTGGCAAAAGCGAGCGGCACCGCCCCCAGGACCGTGGAGACCACCGTCATCAGGATCGGACGCAGGCGCAGGGCCGAGCCCTCCAGGATAGCCTCCCGCGTTGTCCTGCCCTCGTCCCGGAGCTGATTGGCGAACTCCACGATCAAGATCCCGTTCTTCGCCATCAGACCAATCAACAAAACGATGCCGATCTGGCTATAGACGTTGAGTGAATTTCCTGAAATCCACAGGGCGAACAGGGCGCCGGACACGGCCAGGGGCACCGACAGGAGAATGATGAAGGGGTGGATGAAGCTTTCAAACTGGGCGGCCAGCACCAGATAGACAATCACCACCGCCAACAGGAATGTGTAGGCCACGCCGCTGGAGGTCTCCAGGAACTCCTTGGACTGGCCGGCCAAGGACAGGCGGGCCTCCGGCGGCAGAGTCTCCGCCGCAACGCCGCGCATGAAATCAATGGCTGTCCCCAGATCGTACCCCGGCGCCAGGGCGCTTTCGATGGTGATGGAGGGCATACGGTTGTAACGGTTCAGTTCCGGCGCGCTGGCCGTTTCCGTCAAGGTCACCACGGCGTCCAAGGGCGCCAGATCGCCCGACCGGCCCGCCCGCACGAAGGTATTGGACAGGTCCGACGGAGTCCGCCGGTCCTCCGGCCGAGCCTGGAGAATCACGGGATATTCCCGCCCCCGGTCGACAAAGCGGGTCACCTCGCGCGAGGCCAGCATGGTTTGCAGGGTGCGACCCACGCTTTCCACGCCGATCCCCAGGTCATTGGCCCTTGCCCGATCCAGGTGGACGGACAACTGCGGCTGGTTCTTCTCGAAATCGATGTCCGGCCCCACCAGACCCGGATTGGCCTCGGCCCGGCGCAGGATCGCTTCGGCCCAGACCAACACCTGATCATAATCCGGCCCACCGACGACCACCTTAAGCGGGGTGCGGCTTCCCCGCAAGCCCAGGCCCGCAGGCACGATGGGCGTGGCCCGCGCCCCGGTTAAGCCCGCAAGATCCCGGCGCAACTGGGTGGTGATGTCCGACGCGCTCCGCGTCCGGTTTTCCCAGTCGTCCAGACGGGCCACGACGAACCCCCGGTGAGGCCGATTCCAACTTCCGGCCAGGGCGAAGAGGCGCTGGACCTCCCCATCCTCCACCAGGGGCTGAATGGCCTTTTCCACCTCACGAACCTGGGCATCCGTATAGGACAGGGTGCTGCCCTGGGGGGCGGACAGGCTGACGAAAAAGACACCCCTGTCCTCCCGGGGGGTCAGTTCCCGGGGAAGTTGCTGATAGAGCCACCAGGACGCCCCGCCGAACAGAAGACCAAGGGTGAGGATCACCAGAGGCATGTCCAGGGAGAAGGCCAAAGCCCGGCGATAGCCATTGGTCAGCCTCGTCAGGCCCCGGTTCAACTTGCGTGCCAACCATCCCTCGGATTTGCCTTCCTTCAACAGGCCTGCCGCCAAAGGAGGGCAGAGGGTGAGAGCCACCAGGGTGGAGATGGCCACGGCGCAGGCCAGCACAAAGCCGAATTCCGTAAACAGCCGTCCCACGGTGCCGTCCATGAAGGAAATGGGCACAAAAACCGCGATCAGAGTCAGCGAAGTGGCGATCACCGCGAAGGTCACCTGACGGGAGCCCAGGGCCGCAGCGGCGAGGCGCGACTCTCCGCCCTCGATACGGCGCTGGATATTCTCCAGCACCACGATGGCGTCATCGACAACGATGCCGATGGACAGGATCAGGGCCAGAAGGGTGAGGATATTGATGGAAAAGCCGAGCGCCAAGATGCCAATAAAGGTACCGATCACGGCCACGGGGATGGTCACACTGGGAACCAGGGTGGCGCGCACCGTGCCCAGGAAAGCGAAGTTGACCAGCACCACCACCAGACCGGCGACGCCCAGGGTCATCAAGACTTCGGAAATGGAGCGATTGATGAAAATCGCGTCGTCCGAGGACACCTCCAGGGACATGCCATCGGGCAAGCCGGATTGAATCGCCGCAACCTCGGCCCGGACCTTGTCGGAAATGGCCACGGTATTGGCCTGGGATTGGCGCAGGATCGACAGGCCGACGGCCGGACGCCCCTCGGCCCGCACGGTGGTGGACTCGTTCTCTGCGCCCACTTCGACCTTGGCCACGTCGCGCACACGCACCGGATAGCCGTCCACCATTCGGATGACAATTCCGGCAAATTCGTCGGCCGATCTCAGCAGGGTATCGGCACGCACGGTGAACAGGCGGTTGGTGCTTTCCAGCTCTCCGGCCGGCAATTCCACGTTGCCCCGGCGCAGCGCGTCCTCCACGTCCTGGACGGTCAACTGGCGGGCGGCCAGGGCCCTGCGGTCGAGCCAGACCCGGATGGCCTGAACCCGCTCGCCGAACAGATCCACCTGGGAGACACCATCCACCGTGGCGAGCCGATCCACAACAAAACGGTCCGCGTAATCGGTCAAATCCAGTTGGGAGAGTCGATCACTGGTCAAGGTCAGCCGCATGACCGGATCGGCGTTGGTATCGCTTTTGGCAATGGTGGGCTCGTCCACGTCGTCGGGCAGGTCGCCGCGCACCCGGGCCACGGCGTCACGCACATCATTGACGGCATCGTCCACCAGTACACCGGTTTCGAATTCGATCACCGTGCGCGACCGCCCCCGGCGGCTTTGGGAGGTAATGACCCGCACGCCGGAGACCCCCGCCACGGCCCCTTCGATGACTTCGGTGATATCCGTATCAACGATCTCCGGCGCGGCACCGGTGTACATGGTGGTCACGGTGACCACCGCAGAATCGATATCGGGCAGCTCCCGGATGGGCAATCGAGTCATGGCGGCGATGCCCATGACCACCAGCAGCAAACTCAAAACCGTGGCGAAAACCGGACGCCGAATGAAGAACGTGCTGAAGTCCATCGGGGTAACCGCCTTTTTAAAAGTATCTCTCGCCGGGTCGCTGCACGCCCCTCAAGACGCCGCCTAGCCCTTGGGTGTCGTCTCGCCAACACGGGACACCAAAACACCATCCCGCATGCGGTGAATCCCCAGGCGGACGATGTCCTCGCCTTCCTCCAATCCCTCACGCACTTCCACCCGACCGTCGGCGCGCGCTCCGGTGACGATGGGACGGCGGCTTGCCCGACCGTCCTTGACCACGAAAACCACACTGCCCGCTGCTTCGGCCAGGATAGCCTCCTCGGGAATGGTGGGCACATCGCGTTCCGTCAAAATGACATCAACGTTCACAAACAGGCCCGAAGGCAACAACCCCTCCGGGTTGGGCAGGGAGGCCCGGACCCGGAACGCCCGGGAGACGTCCCCGACCCGGGTATCCACCCGGTCCACAACCCCTTCGAAAACCCGATCCGGATAGGCTTGGGTCGTCGCCCGAACCGCGAGACCCGGGTGCAAATCGCCGTAATGGATCTCGGGCACGGAGAAATCCACCTCAACCACCGCCAGATCATCCAGGGTGGTGATCATCTGGCCGGACTCGACGCGGGCCCCCACTTCCACCTCGTGGAATCCGACGACGCCGGAGAAGGGCGCAATGATCACCCGATCAGACAGCGCCTTCCGTGCCCGATCAACCCGGGCCAGGGCACCGGCCTGTGCATTGGCCAGTTCGTCGACCGTGGATTGGGCGATATTCTTCCCCGACCGCAAGGCCCGGCCCCGGGTGAGGGCCTGATTGGCCTGCAACAAGGCGGCTTCGGCCTCTTCCAGGTCGGCCTGCTCGGCCCCATCATCCAACCGGACAAGCACCTGATTGGCTTCGACCCTGGCTCCCGGAGCAAAAGCCAGTTCGGTAACGCGGCCATCGGCCACCGGCACGATATCCACGGCCAGATGGGCGCGGGTGGTCCCCACCGCCTCCACCCGATCGGCCAAACGCGTGGTCGTCACCGCCACCGTTTCGACGGGAATGGGCCGTTCTGCCCGGGACGCGGCCTTGCCGTCCCCCTGAGGGAACAACAGACCTTCGCCATAGAAGACCCCAGCCACTGCAGCCAGGAGCACCATCACCACGACAATCTGTCGCGTCTTCGTCATGTCCACCCGCCATCGATAAAATAAAGACCCGGAAACTAGGCTAGGTTCCCGGGTCGCCGTCAAGTGACAAGGACGTAAGGTTCACAGGTTCCCGTTAAGGCTCCCCCTAGCCCTTCAAATTCGCTGCCAAAAACTCAAGGGTGCGGGACCAGGCCAATTCGGCTGCGGCCTTGTCATAGCGGGCTTCGGAGGTATCGTTGTTGAAGGCATGGTTCACCCCCTCGTACACATAGGAGGTGAAGGGCTTTCCTGCGTTCTTCAAGGCCGTCTCATAGGCCGCCTTACCCGCGCCAATGCGCTCGTCCAGGCCCGCATAGTGGAACAGCAGACGCGCGCGGATCGTCACAACATCCGCCACGTCGGGCTGACGCCCATAATAGACCACCGCCGCATCCAGGTCCGGCGCAGCGACGGCCAAGCGGTTGACCAGACCACCGCCCCAACAGAAGCCGACGGCCCCCACCTTCCCATTGGCTCCCGCCATGGATTGGGCAAAGCCGACCGCGCTCGCCGCGTTCATCAGGGTTGTATCGGGAGCGAGTTGGCCGATCATGTCCCGAGCCAAGTCTGGATTATTACCCGGGGTGCCGCCCAGCGGAGACAGAAAATCCGGAGCGACGGCGATGTACCCCGCCAGGGCCAAGCGCCGGGCCACATCCTCGATATGGGGGTTCAGCCCCCGGTTCTCATGGATAACGAGAACCACGGGGATCGATTCAGCGATGACCTTTGGCTTGGCCATGTAAGCCCGCAGCGGCCCATTGAAGGTCTCAATGGACAGGGGACCGGTTTCCAGACGGCTGTCCCCTTCGGGAACCATGGCGGCCTTGGCCGGATTCGCCGCGATTAATGAAATGAGGGTGGCGGCGGCAACCGTGCCCCCGGCCAGGGTGACCATACGCTCCATGAAGCTCCGCCGATCGAGGCGGTCATGGGTAAAGGCATCATAAAGATCGATGGCCTCTTGGGATACGGCCTCTTTAGATAAGCCGACGCAGGCGGAGGTTTGCGGAACGCTGTTCATGACTCCCGGACTCCTGTTCATGGAGAGAGTTTCTTGGCGGGACCAACCCGAAGTCTTGGCGGACCGAGCCCGATGCCAGCTCAATGCCGGAAAGACGCAGGGGTTCCCGATCTCCAAAACAAGGGAGGAGCCATGATCCGCGTTTACCCCGCGCGGATACGGTGAATGAACTCGTGCATCCGATCATTGAGATTTTTTGCTTGTTCTTGAAGGTCCCGGGCCGCGACACTGACCTGATCCGCCCCCCTTTGGGTATCATCGGTCATGCGCTGGACTCCTGAGATCCCCTCCGTCACCTCCTGGGCTCCATCGGAGGCCTGCTGGACGTTTCGAGCGATTTCATGGGTGGCAGCGCCCTGTTCCTCAACCGCCGAAGCAATCGTTGTCGCGGCCTGATTGATCCCCGAGATGGTTCCAGACACGCCGTCGATCGCCGTCACCACCTCGCCCGTGGCCGCCTGAATGGACGCGACCTGCTGACCGATCTCCTCTGTCGCCTTGGCCGTTTCATTGGCAAGCGCTTTCACCTCGTTGGCGACCACAGCAAAGCCCTTACCGGCTTCTCCCGCGCGCGCCGCCTCAATGGTCGCATTCAGCGCCAGAAGATTTGTCTGACTGGCAATCGCCGTGATCAAATTGACCACATCCCCAATCTTGCTTGCCGCTGCGGTCAACCCCCCAACAATCTCGCTGGTTCGACGGGTTTCCTCGACCGCTTTTCCACTCATGTCCGCAGCTCGGGTGACTTCGGTGCTGATTTCCTTGATGGAGGACGCCAATTCTTCGGCGGCCGCAGCAACGATCTGAATGCCGCCGCTCGCATTGGCCGCCGCATGGGAGACATGCCCAGACTGACCGGCGACACCCGCGGCTAAATTCGTCAGTTCCGTCGAAGTTGATTGCAATGACGAGGCTTGGTCATTCACGTCCCGCACGATGCCATTCATGCGATTTTCGAATTCGTCGGCCATCTCCAGAACGGCCTGACGTCGCTCCTGGGCGGTGCGTTTTGCCGCAGCCTCGGTTTCCTGACGGAGCCGTTCCATGGCGATGGCGTTGTCCTTGAAGACTTGAACCGCCTTGGCCATGGCGCCGATTTCGTCCCGACGGTCGGCGCCTTCGACCTCGACGGTCAATTCACCGTCGGCCAGTTTCCCCATGGAGACAACCATCTGGGAAATGGGTCCCGTGATCGCCTTCCCAAGATACAGGGACACCAATACCAGAACAACAACGACACTCGCATTGATGAGGAGTGAATGCAGAAGTTTTTCTCGGAATTCAGCATCAATGTCATCCATATAGACACCCGCCGCGATGACCCACCTCCAGGGTGTAAACGGCGCATCATAGGACGTTTTTTCAAACAAAGCATCGCCACCACCGCTTTTTGTAAACCGATAGGTGGTGTAACCACCTCCCGCTTGGGCATTGGCAATCTGATGCTTGATAAAAGCGAAACCCGTTGCGTCTTTTTCTTCCAGCCGTTGCTTCCCCTCCAGCTCTTTCCTGGTTCCATGGATCACCGTCACACCATCGTAATCGTAGGCAAACAAATAATTTCCATCCCCGAATCGCAAGGACCTTATTATATCCTTCGCTGCCTCTTGGGCGCCTTCTTCAGTGATTTTCTTATCTTGAGCCATTTCGTAATAATGGTCAGCAACACTGACGGCCGTCTCGACAACCCGCCGAACCATATTCTTTCGCTCTTCAATCATAGAATGTCTTAGGTTTACAGAATCAGAATACGAAACAATAAAAAGACCAACAGCACTCACCATTACAACGATAAAAATCTTTACGCCAATCTTTACGTTTTTCATTTCATATTCTCCAATAAAGAAAAAACTTTAGTTTAAAAGCCCCATTTCATTCCACACCAAAAACTCTCCCGTTCCATTCGACTTCATGAACAGCCCCCTTCGAGAGCCCATGTTATGGGAGCATTCATTTATCCACTCAGGAAGGTAGAGCAATTCAGCAACGCTCAACCAAACGAAGCAACATATCATCCCCAGACCCGCTTCCCAAGAACCCTAAATAACAAGAACCCCAAATAAAATGAGTCGCGCATTCTAAGGAGGCCGGGAGAGGAACCTCCTAATCACCCAAGAGATTACCCCAAACCTCTGCGCCCATTCCCAGGACAGCTGACATCCGGATCACCCTGCCTCTCGGATTTCTCGTGCCAGGACATCAAGAAGGGAGAGCACCTCCTGGCTGGCGCCGCGCAAGCGTTCCAGTTCTCTTCGGGCGTCCTCGGTCCTGCCGGCCTCCTTGGCCAGCAGGCAGGCCCGGCCCGCGTCATGGACCCGTTGGTGGGGATCGGCGAGCTTCCCATAGGAGTCCAGGTCCATCACCACGGCGTCGTTCACCGCGTCATACCACCGACCAAGGCGGCAATTGTGGTGGGTCGGCAGCCCTGCGGCGATATCGTCATTCCGCCCCTCCAGGGCATCTTCAATACGCTTCATAAAGGTAAGATGGTCCGCCTTGGCCAGCTCGGTGAGCTGCCCTGCACTTTCCAAGGCAACCTGCTCTACCAGATCGACAGGCAGGGTGAATTCACCCAAACTCACATGAAGACCGTTGCGAGCATGGGCGCTCACAGACGCCGGAAAGGTCCCCAAGGCTCCTTTGGTGTCAATTTGCAGGACCTCCCCATAGGCGGCATTCAGATCGGTTTCTATGAAACAGCCATGGTCGGACAAGTCCCGCATCATGCCCTGGGACGTCCCGGACGCCCCCCGCAAAGTCACCTCGATCAGCACCGGACGGCGACGGTATTGGCGCCTGTTGGCCATATCCGATGACGTTCGAATGGCCTTGGCCAGAAGATCAGGAAGCTCAACCAGGGCTTCGCGGATCTGTTTGGTTCCCTCTCGCACCACTGCTGCACTGTGCTTGGCCCGCGTGGTTTCACCCGTCACCTGTCCCATCAGGTCGTTCACGCCCTTGGCCGTGGACGCCACCGATTGGACCGTGCGGGCAATTTCTTTGGTGGCGGCGGATTGCTCTTCCACTGCCGCAGAAATGGCCGTCGCAATTTGCTCGATCCGACCAATGGTGGTTGCCACCCGATCGATGGTAGCAACGGCCTCCGTTACCGCCGACTGCATGGCCCCCACGCGCCCGGCGATCTGGTCGGCGGACCGGGAGGACTGGTTGGCCAGGTTTTTGACTTCCCCAGCCACGACGGCGAATCCCTTGCCTGCCACCCCGGCCCGGGCGGCCTCAATCGTCGCGTTCAGGGCCAACAGATTCGTCTGGTCGGCGATATTTGAGATGATGTCCAGAATCTCGCCAATTTCCTCGGCTGACCTGCTTAGTTTGTTCATCACGGCGCGCGTCCCCTCGACCTCGCGCACGGCGTCTTGGCTGGTGGCCGTGGAGTCCGACACTTGACGGGCGATTTCGCCGATCGACGCCGACAATTCCTCCGCCGCAGAGGAGACGGTCTGCGCCGAACCAAGGGCTTGGTCCGCCTCGGTCCGGGCTTGGATGGCAGACCCATCCACCACCTCGCAGACATCCGTCAATTCGGTCACCGAGTCTTTGAGATCATCGGTAAAATGGGACACCGCATCGACCATATCGTGGGCCTGCTCGGAAATTCGCTCCACCATGGCTTCCACGGATTGGACCCGCTCCTGCCGCAGGACATCCCAATAGGCCGTCAAGGCGCCCTGGATATCGTAAAGAACAGCAGAAACCACAGCCTTTTGCGCAGCCGTGGACCCGTTGTCTCGCCCACCGAACAGCCCCCCCCTCTTGGGCGCTGTGGCATCGATCAGGTCTTTCAGCACATGACCATAGCCCGCGATATACCAATCGGGCTCCAGCTTCACCCTATGGTGAGCCAAACCGATCCCCCGGACATCCTGCCGGTAGGCTTCGTCGAAGCTTCCCTGAAACAAGGACTGCCAGTGGCGTTTCTGCGCAGCCTTGGCCTTCTCCATGTTCTTGGCCCCACCGAACATCTTGGCCAGATGATCTTCGCGTGAGATGCGCTCATAAAAGGCGTCGATGACACCGGGCAGGACACGGTCCAACACGGGGCGCACCTGCTCAAGCGCACGCTTCTCCTCCGCGCTGAGCATGAAATCCAAGGGGTCGGGACGGATGCTCCCTTTCACTGTATCAACCATGATTTACCTTTATGTGAGTCACAATCGGACGGTGATGAGAGACAGCCCCTGCCCTGCTGTGAAAATTCTATCTAACAAAGACCACCCTATTCCATTAACATATTAGTAACACAAAAAATGACCATCTAGCATAAGATGTACCCTTTTTCCCATCCTCTTTGGAGGCCTGCACAGTACACGACAGTGTCTCGTCCTTTTTGGGCGAGTGCCCAAGCCCATTTGAGGGCGATGCCCCCAAACCCCCATTTCTCTTTTATAAATAGGAGCCCGGGGTCTGGGGCCTTTCGGCCAGAAAATGCCCTCTGGGACCTATCGGCCCCAAAATGCCCTCTGGGGCCTATCGGCCCCAAAATGCCCTCTGGGGCCTATCGGCCCCTGTGGGGGACGGGGCAAAGCCGCGTGGCGGGAAAACACGCCCTGTCGCGTACCGTGGGAGGCCTATGGCCCCCTCGAAACCGCTGTGAAAGCGGTCCGCCCTCGCCCAGGATCCTCTTTCCCTTGATGAATCCCACGGGAGAGCGGATCCTATCCCTATGAGACAGCCACCACGTCATCTCCCGGAGCCTGCGTCCGGGCCACCGACCGCCACAGGGGGGATCCTGGCCGCCCCTCCGCTCCCTCCTTCAGACCGCCCCGAATTCTCCGAGGATGTCTGGGTCGAGGTCCTGAAATCCGTTGACCGCACTTACGAAGAATTGGTCGCCTACCAATCGGAGCTGGAAAGCCGTAACGCCGACCTGGAAAGTGTCCGGGCTTTCATGACCTCTGTTCTGGCCGCGATGACCGATATTCTTCTGGTTTGTGCGGAAGATGGCCGGGTCCTGGAAGCCAACCGGGCCTGCGAGGCGGTCACAGGCCGTTCGAAGGACATCCTTCAAGGACGTCCTGTAACCGATCTGTTCCCCGATGGCGACGGCGCCCTCGTGACCCGGGACCTGACCCGCCTGCGAAGTGGCGACACGGTCGAGGCCGTCGAACGGAGCTTCCGCACGAGAAATGGGTCCACCCCCCTGGAACTGAGCATCACCGCCCGCCGGGACAGCCGGGGCCGCTACGAGGGCGCGGTGCTTATCGGTCGCCCCATGGGAGAGCTGCGCCGGGCTTACGAGGATATGGAGGAAAGCCACCAAGCACTGAAGGAAGCCCAATCCCAATTGGTCCATTCGGAAAAACTGGCCTCCCTGGGCCGTCTGCTGGCGGGCGTGGCCCACGAGTTGAACAACCCCATCAGTTTCATCTATGGCAACGCCCATGCCCTGGATCGCTATACCCGCAAGTTCGAGGAATATTTTGATCGGGTCGAAGCCGGAGCCACCCGCGCCGAATTGGTGGAGCTGCGCAAGGACCTGAAACTGGATCGGGCCGTGCGCCAGATGCGTTCGGCGACATCCGGCGCTCTGGAAGGGGCGGAACGGGTCCGAGACATCGTCGAAAGCCTGCGCCGCCTCTCCGCTGAAGGGGCTGGAGAGATCGAACCCTTCGATCTCCGCTCGACGGTGGAAACGGCTGCCGAATGGGTTATCAAGGGCCGCGCGTCCTCCATCCCCGTGGAGATCCACGCCGAAGGGCCGGTCTGGGCCCTGGGTCGCCCGGGCCATATTCAGCAGGTGGTCATGAACCTGGTGCAGAACGCCCTGGACGCCATGACCGGCAGTTCCGTCCCCCAGCCCGACCCTCACATGGAGATCACCCTGTCCCAAAGCGGAGGCAGGGTTTGCCTGGAGGTGGCCGACAGCGGTCCCGGCGTTCCGGAGGAGCTGACCCTGAAAATCTTCGACCCCTTCTTCACGACCAAACCCGTGGGCCAGGGCACGGGCCTGGGCCTGTCCATCAGCTATAAAATCGTCACCGAGAACAATGGCACCCTCTCCGTCGCCAACCGCCCCGAAGGTGGCGCGGTTTTCCGCCTGACCCTCCCGAACGGACAGACCCCATGACCCCCTCCTATACCGTCCTATGGCTTCAATCCGCTGGATGCGGGGGCTGCACCATGTCGCTCCTTTGTGCGGAAAGTCCGGGGGTGTTCGAAGCGCTGGAAGACTTCGGCATTAAACTCCTCTGGCATCCCTCCCTGAGCCTGGAAACCGGCGCCGAAACCCGAGCCATCCTGGAGGACATCACCACAGGGCGGGTCCGGCTGGACTGCCTCTGTGTGGAAGGGGCCATCGCCCGAGGCCCCCGAGGCACCGGCCGCTTCCACATCCTGGGAGGCACCAACCGCTCCATGCTGTCCTGGGTGCGGGACATCGCTCCCTTGGCCGGGGATGTGGTCGCCATCGGCTCCTGCGCCGCCTATGGCGGGGTCACTGCGGCGGGTCCCAACCCCACCGATGCCATCGGTCTGACCTACGACGGCTCGCGGGAGGGGGGCGCCCTGGGCGCTGACTTCCGGTCCCGCTCCGGTCGTCCCGTGATCAATGTGTCGGGCTGTCCCACCCACCCCAATTGGGTGACCGAGACGCTGATGATGCTCTCCCTCGGCTTGCTGGGGGACGGTGATCTGGATCCCCTGAAGCGCCCCCGGTTCCTGGCCGACCATCTGGTCCACCACGGCTGCCCGCGCAACGAGTACTATGAATTCAAGGCCAGCGCGGGCCACCTTTCGGAGCAGGGCTGCATGATGGAGCACCTGGGCTGCGTCGGCACCCAGGCCCATGGTGATTGCAATATCCGCCCCTGGAATGGTGAGGGCTCCTGCACCCGAGGGGGCTACCCCTGCATCAATTGCACCGCACCGGAGTTCGAGGAGCCGGGCCATGCCTTCTCAGAAACGCCGAAGATCGCAGGGGTGCCGGTGGGGCTGCCGACGGACATGCCCAAAGCCTGGTTCATCGCCCTGGCCTCCCTCTCCAAGGCAGCGACCCCGCAACGCTTGCGCGACAATGCCGTTGCAGACCATATCGTCACCCCGCCCGCCATCCGTTCGACCAAACGGAGCTGATGGGACAGGACATGAGCGAAACGACACGCCTGATTGCCGGTCCCTTCAACCGGGTAGAGGGGGATCTGGAAATCACCCTGGACATCACCGATGGCCGGGTCCGGGAGGCCCGGGCCAATTCCCCCCTGTTCCGGGGGTTCGAGATGATCCTGGTGGGCAAGACGCCCCTGGACGCCCTGACCCTGACGCCGCGTATTTGCGGCATCTGCTCCATCAGCCAATCCATGGCCGCAGCCCGGGCCATCGCCCAGGCCATCGGCGTCACCCCCCCCGCCCCGGGCCAGTTGGTTGCCGCCCTGATCCACGCCGTGGAGAATCTGGCCGACCACCTGACCCATTTCCACCTGTTCTTCATGCCCGACTTCGCCCGCCCCGCCTACGCCGGGCGGCCCTGGCACGATCGGGTCGTGACCCGCTTCACCGCCACCGAAGGCTCGGCCATTCGCAGCGCGACCAAGGCCCGGGCGGATCTGTTGCACATCATGGGCCAACTCGCCGGAAAGTGGCCCCATACCCTTTCCCTCCAGCCCGGGGGCGTGACCAAGGCACCGGACGCCCGGGACAAGGTCCGTATCCTCGCCACCCTCAAGGCCTGCCGCCGCTTCCTGGAAACCGAACTGTTCGCCGCCCCTCTGGAGGAGGTCGCCGCCCTGGACGGCGAAGAGGCTCTGACCCGCTGGCGCCACGCCGCGCCCCGGGGAGACACCGGCCTGTTCCTCGACATCGCCGAAGACCTGGGACTGGACCGCATGGGTCCTGGACCGGCCCGCTTCCTCTCCCTTGGCGCCTACGAAACCGGAGCGGGGTTCCTCTTCGACCGGGGGCTGTTCAAGGATGGCGCCACGGGGCCGGTGCCCCTGGAACACATCGAGGAACACTTAGCCCATTCCTGGATGACCGGCGCCCCCGCCCACCCCTTCGCCGGAGTGACCCAACCGGATCCGGATATGGCCGACCCGGCCTATAGCTGGTGCAAGGCCCCCCGTCTGGCCGGGGAAACGGTGGAGGTGGGCGCGCTGGCCCGGCAGGTGGTGGACGACCATCCCCTCGCCCGCGCCCTGTTGCGCGATGGTGCGGCCAACGTGCGCGCCCGAGTCCTGGGCCGCCTGCTGGAGGTCGCCCGAACCGCCTTGGCGCTGGAAACCTGGGCGGCGACCCTCTCCCCCGGCGCCTCCCACATGGCCCCGACCCATGCCCTGGAAACGGGACGGGGCGCCGGTCTGGTGGAAGCCGCCCGGGGCTCCCTGGGGCATTGGTTGATTGCCCGGGATGGCAAGATTACCAGCTATCAAATCATCGCGCCAACCACCTGGAACTTCAGCCCCCGGGATGGCCAAGGCATCCCCGGCCCGGTGGAACAGGCCCTGGAGGGAGCCCCTGTCCTGCCCGGGGAGACCACCCCCCTGGCCGTCCAGCACATCGTGCGGAGTTTCGACCCCTGCATGGTCTGCACGGTGCATTAGAGTGCTCCGAGATCAAAATGAGCCACGTCTTGGCCCAATTTGGCCTCAAAGGCACTCTAGAATGTAATTAAATAGAGTGATTTGAGAGTGTCAATTTTTTCCATTTGGAGACATCATCATGTCCAAAATCTTGACAGAACGCGACACGGCTCCGACGTTCAAGAAATTATACGAAACTGAAGAGAATAGAGCACTCATAGCCGTTGCCTTTTGGGGTCAAGGGGCTTCAGAAGCTCTTGGGTTGAACCAAGGTATTAAGTCGAAGATATTATGCAACCTCGAATCTGGATGCACAAACCCGGAAGAGATACGGAAATTAATTCAATACGGACATACAGTCAGAACAAATAAAATATTACACAGCAAAATATATATTACGGGAGAATCCGCAATTATTGGATCATCCAATGCGTCATCAAATGGACTCTGTTTGAATAAAACAGAGTCGGAGAGCTGGCTGGAAACAAATATATTGTTAGAGGACGAAGCATCTGTTGAGCACGCCAAAAATAGATTTATTGAATTATGGGATAACGAAAACACAAATACAATAACAATGGAATCCTTGAGAGAAAGCGAAGAAAAATGGAAGTTAAGAAGAAAAAATACTCCTTTGCCATTGAATTCTGAAATTCCAGATTTATTTGAAGACTTCAATCAAAATGAAGAAATATTCTCAAATGTTTATATCTCAATCTACGACACAGACATATCAGAAGAAGCAAAAAGATACTCAAAACATTTAATCAAAGATATAAAAACACGCACCAAAGAAGAACCCACTGAAAGCAAAAAAGGAAGTCCCTTCTGGACGTATCAAATAGAAAATCTAAAAGAAAACGAATTATTAATTGATATAAATATTAAGAATGGGAGAAGACCAAAAAAAGCCAACTACCTAAAAGTAATTTTATCAGAACAAGAAATACCAAAAGAAAACCAAAAAATATCCATTACAATGAAAATAGATTACCTACAACCAATAGAAAATGGCCGTTGCTACAAACTAACAAAAGAGCAGTCAAAGGAATTAATAGAAGCGAGCAAAACAATATTTTATGAAGAAGAAAAAGAAAAAATCCCTCTTCGTGAGGTAATACTCAAAATGGAAAAGACGCGATGAACTCCCGCCAATAACCAGGTAGCGAGCATGAAAACCGTTCACATCCGTATCCGAGGCCAGGTCCAGGGGGTCGGCTTTCGCCCCTTCGTCTGGCGGCTCGCCCGGGAGCTGGGGCTGCGGGGAACCGTCCGCAACGACGGAGAAGGCGTCTGGATCCACGCTGCGGGGGAAAACCTGAACGCCTTCGCCCGTGCGCTATGGGACCAAGCCCCACCGCTGGCCCGAGTGGACTCCGTCGACGTCTCCCCCACCCCTGAGCTTCCCGAGGGCGAGGGCTTCTCCATCATCGCCACCACGGTGGGGTCTGCGCGGACCGGCGTGACGCCGGACGCCATGACCTGTCCGGCCTGTGCAACCGAGGTTCTGGATCCCGCAGACCGCCGGTTCGCTTACCCCTTCGCCAATTGCACCCATTGCGGCCCCCGATTTTCCATCGTCGAGGCCATTCCCTACGACCGGGGCAGCACCACCATGGCCGGTTTTCGCCTCTGCCCCGACTGCCGCAAGGAATATGACGACCCCGACGACCGACGGTTCCATGCCCAGCCCATCGCCTGCCCCTCCTGTGGCCCCAAGGCTTGGCTTGAAGTCGGTGGCAGCGGACGACTTCTGGACACCCCCGATCCCATCACGGCGGCGGCGGCCCATCTGCGAGAGGGGGCAATCCTGGCGATCAAGGGGATTGGCGGATTCCATCTGGCCTGTGACGCCCGAAACGAAAAAGCCGTGACCCGCCTTCGGGTCCGCAAACGCCGCCCAACCAAACCCTTCGCCCTGATGGCCCCGGACTTGGGCACCATCACCCACCATGCCCGGGTCTCCGACCAGGAAGCCCAAACCCTGGCGTCACCCGCCGCACCCATTGTCCTGCTGGAAATACGGGATGAAGGAAGCGCCCTCGGATCCACGGCAGAGGGCATTGCCCCCTCCGTCGCTCCCGAGCAATGGGCGCTGGGCTGGATGCTCCCCACCTCGCCCCTCCATCTGCTGTTGCTGCGGGCCTTTGGTGGGCCGCTTGTGATGACCTCGGGCAACCTGTCCGGAGAGCCCCAGGCCGTCGACAATGGCGAGGCGCGGGAGAAACTCGCCCCCTTCGCCGACCTTTTCCTGATGCATGACCGGCCCATTGCCCGACGTCTGGATGATTCCGTTGCGCGAGTAGTCGCCGGTCGGGCCCGCCTCCAGCGGCGCGCCAGGGGCTACGCGCCCGAAACCCTGCCCCTGCCGCCGGGTCTGGAAAAAGCGCCAGCGGTGCTCGCCCATGGGGCCTTGCTCAAATCCACGCTCTGCCTGACGCGAGAGGGGGAAGCCTTGCTCTCCCACCACCTGGGAGACCTGGACGACACTCTGACCGCCGAGGAATACGCCAAGGCCGACCGGGATTACGCCGAGCTGATGGACCACAGGCCGGACGTTCTGGCCCATGACCTCCACCCGGATTATCCCTCAACCGCCCAGGCAGAGGCCCGCGCCCGAGAAACCGGCCTGCCCCTGGAGCCCGTCCAACACCACCACGCCCATGTGGCCGCGGTCATGGCGGAGAACGGCTGGCCGCTGGACGGCGGCACGGTTTTGGGTGTCGCCCTGGACGGTCTGGGGTGGGGACCGGACGACACGGTCTGGGGCGGAGAATTTCTGCTTTGCGACTACCGGGACTTCACCCGGCTCGCTCACCTGAAACCCGTGCCCCTGCCCGGTGGAGGCGCCGCCCAATCGGAACCCTGGCGCAATCTGCTGGCCCATCTGGACGCCGCCGGACTGTCCAAGGACGCCGACCGCCTGCTCGACAGGCACCCGCTAGCCCCCTTGCGCGCGGCCATCACCAAGGGGGTAAACAGCCCCCTGTCCTCCTCCTGCGGGCGGCTGTTCGACGCCGTCGCGGCCGCCCTGGGCATCGCACCGGACAAGCAGAGCCACGAGGGCGAAGCCGCCATGGCCCTGGAAACCCTTGCCCGGCCCTTTATGGACAGCCAGCGCCTCCCCCATTACCACCTTCCTTTGGACGCCGGAGGTCGGCTGGATCCGGCCCCCCTTTGGCGCGCCCTCATGGATGACCTGGGACGGGGCGTGCCCCGGGGCATCATCGCGGCCCGCTTCCATCGGGGTCTGGCCGAGAGCATCGCGGAAACGGCTCTGACCCTGGCCGGAACCCATGCTGCAAGGGCCATCGCCCTCACCGGAGGCTGCCTCCAGAACGCCACCCTTCTGGAGGGAGTCCTCGAAGCTTTGGGCAACTTCCGGACGCTCACCCATGCCTTGGTTCCGGCCAATGACGGCGGGCTATCGTTGGGTCAAGCCGTGGTGGCAGGGGCGCGGCGGTGCGGGGGGTGACCCCCTGGAAAGCCCCTGACCACTCCCCCTGGAAAGCGGAAGGACAACACAGCCAGCGGCGCGCTACCCTTGGCTAACCAACTCATAAAAAAGCATATTTTTTTCGGCACGCGTTTTGCTTACCTCCATTCCCGAATGGGTACCCAAAGAACAAACTGGGGGAGGCGACCAAGTGAGCCAAACAACCGAAACCTTCTACGAGGTGATGCGCCGTCAGGGCATCACCCGGCGTAGTTTCCTGAAATTCTGTTCCCTGACTGCGGCGGCGCTGGGCCTGGGCCCGGCCTATGCGCCCAAGATCGCCAACGCCATGGAGACCAAGCCCCGCACGCCGGTGATCTGGGTCCATGGCCTGGAATGCACCTGTTGCTCGGAAAGCTTCATCCGCTCGGCCCATCCGCTGGTCAAGGATGTCGTTCTATCCATGATCTCGCTGGACTACGACGACACCCTGATGGCCTCGGCCGGTCATCAGGCGGAAGCGGCCCTTCAGGAAACCATCGAGAAGTACAAAGGCAACTACATCCTCGCCGTGGAGGGCAATCCGCCCCTCAACGAGGACGGCATGTACTGCATCATCGGCGGCAAGCCCTTCGTCGAGCAATTGCGCCATGCTGCCAAAGACGCCAAGGCCATCATCAGCTGGGGCGCCTGCGCCTCCTACGGCTGCGTCCAGGCCGCCAAGCCCAACCCGACCCGGGCCACCCCGGTCCACAAGGTCATCACCGACAAGCCGATCATCAAGGTGCCGGGCTGCCCGCCCATCGCCGAAGTCATGACCGGCGTCATCACCTATATGCTGACCTTCGATCGCATGCCGGAGCTGGACCGCCAGGGCCGCCCCAAAATGTTCTACGGCCAGCGGATCCACGACAAATGCTACCGCCGCCCGCATTTCGATGCCGGCCAATTCGTGGAGAACTGGGACGACGACGCGGCCCGGCGGGGCGAGTGCCTCTACAAGATGGGCTGCAAGGGTCCCACCACCTACAACGCCTGTTCGACCGTGCGGTGGAACGACGGCGTCAGCTTCCCCATCCAGTCCGGCCACGGCTGCATTGGCTGCTCCGAGGACGGCTTCTGGGACAACGGCCCCTTCTATGACCGGCTGGCCCAGGTCAAACAGTTCGGCATCGAGGAAAACGCCGACACGATTGGCCGTGCCGCCGCCGCGGGCGTGGGGGGCGCCATCGCCGTGCATGCCGCTATCTCGGCGTTGAAGCGCGCCCAGCACAAAAATGAAATCAAAGAAGAGCCCACCACTACCAAGGGGGAGGATTAATCCATGGTCGCCACGCCCAACGGCTTCAATCTCGACACCAACGGCCGCCGCGTCGTGGTCGATCCGGTCACCCGGATTGAGGGCCACATGCGCTGCGAGGTCAATGTCGACGAGAACAACATCATCCGCAACGCCGTCTCCACCGGCACCATGTGGCGCGGCCTGGAAGTGATCCTCAAGGGTCGCGACCCCCGGGACGCCTGGGCCTTCACCGAAAGAATCTGCGGCGTCTGCACCGGCACCCATGCCCTGACCTCGGTCCGTGCCGTGGAGGATGCGCTGGGGATCACCATCCCGGACAACGCCAACTCCATCCGCAACATGATGCAGTTGAATCTGCAGATCCATGACCACATCGTGCATTTCTACCACCTGCATGCGCTCGATTGGGTCAATCCGGTCAATGCCCTGAAAGCCGACCCCAAGGCCACCAGCGAGTTGCAGCAGGCGGTATCCCCCAGCCACCCGCTGTCCAGCCCGGGTTATTTCCGCGACGTGCAGAACCGCATCAAACGGTTCGTGGAATCCGGCCAGCTCGGCCTGTTCAAAAACGGCTATTGGGACAACCCCGCTTACCTGCTGCCGCCCGAGGCCGACCTGATGGCGGTCACCCATTATCTGGAAGCCTTGGATCTTCAGAAGGAAGTCGTCAAGGTCCATACCATCTTCGGCGGCAAGAACCCCCACCCGAACTGGCTGGTGGGTGGCGTACCCTGCGCCATCAACGTCAGTGACACGGGCGCCGTTGGCGCCATCAACATGGAGCGCCTCAATCTGGTGTCCTCCATCGTTGATCTATCCAAGACCTTCGTGAAGAACGTCTACATCCCGGACATCATTGCCATTGGAGGATTTTACAAATCCTGGCTTTATGGAGGCGGCCTCTCTGGAAAATCCGTCCTCGCCTATGGCGATATCCCGGAGAACCCAAGCAACTTCGACCCTGCCCAGCTCCACCTGCCCCGGGGTGCGATCATCGATGGCGACCTGTCCAAGGTCCATGAGGTCGATGTCCGCGATCCGGAGCAAATACAGGAGTTCGTGCCCCACTCCTGGTACAAATACGCCGACGAGAACAAGGGCCTGCACCCCTGGGACGGCGTCACCGAGCCGAACTTCGCCCTCGGCCCCAAGACCGTCGGCACCAAGACCGACATCAAGGAATTGGACGAAGCGGCGAAATACTCCTGGATCAAGGCCCCGCGCTGGCGTGGCCATGCCATGGAGGTCGGCCCCCTCGCCCGCTATATTGTCGGCTACGCCAGTGGCCACGAGGTCATCACGGACCAGATCAAGGGCCTGCTGAGCACCATGAATCTGCCCGTCACCGCCTTGTTCTCCACCCTGGGACGCACCGCGGCCCGGGCGCTCGAAGCCGATTACTGTGCCGACCTGCAACGGCACTTCTTCGACAAGCTGATTGCCAACATCAAGAACGGCGATTCCAGCACCGCCAACGTCGAAAAGTGGGATCCCTCCAAATGGCCGAAGGAGGCCAAGGGCGTGGGTATGACCGAGGCGCCGCGCGGCGCTCTGGGTCACTGGGTCCAGGTCAAGGACGGTCGCATCGACAACTACCAATGCGTCGTACCGACCACCTGGAACGGCAGTCCCCGGGACAACGAGGGCAATATCGGCGCCTTCGAAGCCAGCCTGATGGACACCTACATGGAACGGCCCGACGAACCGGTGGAGATCCTGCGCACCCTGCACAGCTTCGACCCCTGCCTGGCCTGCTCCACGCACGTCATGTCGCCCGAGGGCGAGGAACTCACGACCGTGAAGGTCCGTTGATAGGGAGGTGATCATGACCACTGGCATGAGCAAGCCGAATACTGCTGTCGCCGGAGCCGACGATGTCGCTCCGGAAGATATGGCCTCCCTGCAGAAAATCACTTCGGTCTATGTGTACGAGGCGCCGGTGCGCCTGTGGCACTGGATCAATGCCCTGGCCATCGTTGTTCTGGCCGTAACCGGCTATTTCATCGGCTCCCCGCCGCCCGCTGCGGCGCCGGGGAACACCTTTGATACCTTCTGGTTCGGCTATATCCGCTTCGCCCATTTCGCTGCGGGCTATGTCCTAGCCGTCGGTTTTCTCGGGCGGATCTATTGGGCGTTCGTGGGCAACCACCATGCCCGCCAGCTCTTCTACGTGGCCCTGTGGTCCAAGAAGTGGTGGAAGGAAGTGCTCTTCGAACTGCGCTGGTATTTCTTCCTGGAAAAGCGTCCGAAGAAATACGTGGGCCATAACCCCCTGGCACAATTCGCCATGTTCTTCCTGTTCACCCTGGGGGTGACCTTCCAAATCGTTACCGGCTTCGCCTTGTATGGCGAGGGTCTGGGCGAAGGAAGCTGGGCGGACATCCTGTTCGGCTGGGTGATCCCACTGTTTGGCGGATCCATGGATGTACACACTTGGCATCACATGGGCATGTGGTGGATCCTGATGTTCGTCCTCACCCATGTCTACGTGGCCATCCGCGAGGACATCATGTCGCGGCAGTCCATCGTCTCGACCATGATTTCCGGCACAAGGACTTTTAAGGACGACCTGCCGGATTGATCATCACAGGGGGTGCTTTCCCGTCACGGGGCTTTGCCCCGTCCCCCACTGGCTCAAAAAAAAAGGGGGTTTGGGGGCATTGGCCCCCAAATGGGCTTGGGCAATCGCCCAAAAAATCAGTCAACCTCCCTCCACACCTTCAGGACCCACATTACCCACGCCCCAGCAGGTACTCGATATCCTCCTCGCCGATGTCGAAGGGTGTGGCGCCGTCCTCGTCATAGAGCCCATCGGCCAGGGCCTGCTTGCGATCCTTCAACGCCTGCATCTTGACCTCGATGGTCTCCTCGGCAATCAGCCTGTGAACAAAAACCGGCTTGTCCTGACCCATACGGTAGGCGCGGTCCGTCGCCTGCCGTTCCACCGCCGGATTCCACCAGGGGTCATAATGGATGACCGTATCGGCGGCGGTCAGGTTCAAGCCCGTTCCGCCCGCTTTCAGGCTGATCAGAAACAGGGGCACCTCCCCGGCCTGAAAGCGGTTCACCACAGCCTCCCGATCGCGGGTCTTCCCGGTCAAGGTCACATAGGGGATCCCCAGTCCCCCAATCGCCTGTTCGATCAGATCGAGCATACTGGTGAACTGGGAGAAGAGCAGCACCCGCCGCCCCTCGGCGATCAGTTCGGGCAACATCTCCAAAAGCCGCTCCAGCTTTGCGGATCCGGCCTGCCGCGCCTTCGCGCCCTTGCCCCCGAGATCCGCTTTCGCAACCAGACGGGGATCACAGCAAACCTGTCGCATGCGCAACAGAGCTTCCAAAAGCTCGATATGGCTGCGGGCGAGACCCTTGCGGGCGATGGCCTCGCGCACCTTGGCGTGCATGGCCAAGCGGATGGCCTCATAGACCGCACGCTGTTCGTCTTCCAGGGCGACATGCTCGACAATATCGGTCAGCGGTGGCAATTCGGCGAGCACATCGGTCTTGGTTCGGCGCAGCAGATAGGGGCGCAAGCGTCGGGACAGGGTGCCTTGGAGGTCGATATCCCCCTTCTTCTCGATGGGCGTCCGCCACCGCTTTGTGAAAGTCGTCCGATCCCCCAACAGCCCCGGAGAGACGGCATTATAGAGCGCCCAAAGGTCCCCCAAATTGTTCTCCACCGGCGTCCCAGTCAGAGCCAGACGGTGGCGCGCGGAAAGACGCGCCAGCACCTTCGCCGCCGTGGTCCGGGGGTTCTTGACCGTTTGTGCCTCGTCCAGAATCAGCAGGGACCAGTCCTGACCGGCGAGAACATCGCCATCGCGGGTCAGCAAGGGATAGGTGCACAGGACGAGATCGTATTCGGCCAGACGGTCGAAGTCGGCCTTGCGATCCGGGCCATGCAAAACCAAGGTTTTCAGCTCCGGCGCAAACCGCGCGGCCTCGGCCCGCCAATTGCCCATCAAACTGGTGGGCGCAATCAACAGGGACGGCCTGTCCAGACGGCCCTCGGCCTTCTCGATGGACAGATGCGCCAGGGCCTGGACGGTCTTACCCAGGCCCATGTCATCGGCGAGGATTCCGCCGATCCCTGTCTCCCGAAGAAGCTGCATCCAGGCCACGCCAACGGCTTGATAGGGCCTGAGCTCCCCCAGGAAGGCCGGGGGCAAGGTGACCTCGGGAACCGAGCCCCCGATATCCCGCAACCGCCGACAGAGCGCCCGTTCCGCCTCGGCCCCCTTGAAAGCCACACCAAGACCCGACAGAGTCTCCTCGAAATCGACCAATTCGGCCATATCCAGTGCGGACAGACGAAGCCCTTCCCCGGACGCGCCCTCACGCCCGCCCCCGCCCATCAGGCCAATCAGCGCCTGCAGGATGGGCCGTAGCCGCTCGAAGGGCAGGACCAGCACCCGGCCATCGGCCCCTCTCACATGAAGGGTGGCCCCCTCCCCCGCGTCCTCAAGAAGAAAATCGTCGATGACATCGGCCGGGATTTGTTCCAACAGGCCCAACAACGGGGGCAAGAGGTCCACCCGCTCCCCATCGACCATCACGCCCAGGTTCAGGTCCAGCCAATCGATGCCACTCCCCTCGCCCGCCGCCACTTCGGCCTCGAAATTGCCATCGACAAGCACGGGCCGCAGGGGAAAATCATCGGCGACCTCCACAAACCACCCCGCCTCGCGCAGACGGGGAACGTCGTCAAGCAGCACCTCGACCCACTGGGAATCGAGGTCCCTATCCATATCGGGAGGCAGGGTCAGGTCATCCCGATGCTCTGGCCCCAAGATCACCAGCGGCAGAGAGATGGCCCGCGTGAAGCCCATGTCCGCCAATAGCGTCAAGGCCTTGCCTTCCTGGCCAATGGCCCGTTTGATTTCGACCGGTGTTTCCTCGATAAGGTGCGTCACCACCTTCTCTGCTTCGGAAACACCGATATCGATCTCTCCATACCGGAACCAAGGCCGGGCCAGGGGGAGCTTGTCCCCATCAATGGCAAAAGGCGACTCTCCCCAGACCCGACTTTTCGGTGCCTTGACCGTAAAAAGGCGCAAGCAGGGTACCAGGGCTTCCTTCACCCGACGAGCCTTGGGGAGGCTGCGCGGCAAGGAGCTCAATGGCACGGGACCGCCCCCCCTCTCCCCCAAAAGGTCGGAGAGCTTCGTCCGGACGGCCTCGACCTCCCCGGCTCCCAGGGGTGGCGCGGCCAACAGCGCTTCCAGCAGACGAGGAGACACGTCCAGAGCCAGGGGCGAGGCGACCATACGCCCGGGGTCGGTTGGGTCGATACGCACCAACCAGGGCGGCACCAGAGGCAACAGACAGAGTGACGCGGATTCGCCCTCCCCCCCATCCCCGGTGGACGCGAGTTCGGAAGCGGGTTCGACGGTGGGCCGCTGTCGACCATCCCTCCCAACGGTCCACGTCAGACGGCCCTGGCGGGAGGGGCCGCGTGTCAGAATGGGCCCATTGATATCCTCCCACCGGCCCCGCCCTGTCTTGAGGATGGTCTCCAAGATCTCCACCCCGTCTTCCCCCTTGAGGACACCCTGCCCCCAGCCCATGCGCCCCACCGTATCCAGCGCTTTCAGAATTTTCCGGTCGGAGGGCCGCAAGAACTGTCCCCCCCCTTGCGGCCCATAGACGCGGGAGGGGTCATAGCTATGGACAGTGCTGGAGAAGCTCCCGTCCTTCAGGAGGCGCGTGGATAAAACCTCAACCTCCAGCTCTCTCTGTTCGACCAAACCCGGACCATCTTCAACGGACAGGACATAGACCAAACGCTGGCGGATGCTGTCGGGGTACGCCTCTGCCTCCCCTTGTCCCACCTTCTCCAGGGTCTGAAGCCAACTGGTGATCTCCGGAGACAGGACATCCCGCTCTGCGGGAACCACGCGGTCTCGGTCTTCGGTTTCGCCGTCCCCCCCGGATGGCTCCGAGGGGAGACGGAGGACCCCATCGGCTTTGGCCTGGAGCAACAAGGCAACCACGTGCTTGCAGTTCACCTCCATCGGACAACTGCAGCTTCCAACAATCGTGAGCTTTCCAGACCGGTCGCGTTTCACCGTCATATGGGTGACGTAGGGCCGCGATCGGGTTCCCGACACCGTGCCCGACACCCGACGGCCATCGTGGGAAACCTCGGTAACCCTCGCCCGATCGGCGCGCTGGTAGCGTGCTCCCCGCTCCCAGGTGGTCTCGGAAAACTTTCGGCGAAGGGTATCAAGAGATGTCATGATCAAGGAAACTCATCGCAGGGGGCGCAAGACCCCGGTGAGGCAATCGCGACGGGATCGTCAACAGTATTAACCGAACCTCCCCCCCGGTCGTCTACCCATTCCCGTATCATCCAGGCAGGGCGGATTTCGAAACGCCAGACTGGATATTTCCATTCCAACAAACACCAGAACAGAAAACAAACATTCCACTCAACCTGACCAACGGATAAAACCGTTTTGTGAAGAAATGCGAGAGTCTGGAAAGCTTTTGACCAGATTAAGACGCATTGGCACGGCCCATGCAGTTAACCACCCCAGAACTGGAAAGCCGGTCACCGGCCAAAAGCAAAACCGAAAGCCCCGCGACCAATGCGGGTAATAATATCACCAAGGTCCAAGTGGATATCACCACAGGGCCACCCAAGGGTCCGCCCAAGCATCCGTGCGGCGCTCCCTGGGATCACGAGGGGGGACCAGCATGTCGAGCTCCAAGGGCCAACGGATTCTCATTTTAGGCATCGGCAATGTGCTATGGGCGGATGAGGGGTTTGGCGTGCGCTGCGCCGAGACCCTGGACGCCCGCTACGTCTTCCCCGATACCGTCACCGTTATGGATGGCGGCACCCAGGGCCTTTACCTGCTTCCCTATCTGGAGGACCACGACGCCCTGATCGTCTTCGACGCCGTGGATTACGGCCTGGAACCGGGGACCATGAAGGTGGTTCGGGGCGACGATGTTCCCGCCTTCATGGGCGCCAAAAAGATGAGCCTCCACCAGACCGGCTTCCAGGACGTGCTCGCCACCGCCACGTTGATGGGGTACTGCCCCGATCCCCTGCTGCTGATCGGCGTTCAACCCGTGGAGCTGGAGGACTACGGCGGAGGTCTGCGGGAGCTGACCGCCAGCCGGGTCGACACGGCCCTCCAGATCGCCCTGGACGAATTGCGCAGGGTCTTCGGCATCACTCCAGAGATTCGGATGGAGGCTTCCCCCGGTTTGACCCACCGCTCCATCGCCCGCGTGGACTATGAAACCGGCCGCCCCAGCGCCGAGGAGGCCTGTCGCATCGGCGACCCCCGATTTCTCGCCCCTGCGGGCGCCCGAACCAGCACGGGGGACCGTTAAGCCATGTGCCTTGGCATCCCCATGCGCATCCTCTCCGTCGAGGGGTTTTCCGCAGTCTGCGAGGCCGCGGATGGACAGACCGGATCCGTCGACCTCTCCCTGGTCGGCCCCCAGGAGCCAGAAACCTGGGTGCTCGCCTTCCTCGGCGCCGCAAGGGAAGTGCTCGACCCGGAGAACGCCGCCCAGATCTCCCGCGCCTTAGAGGGACTCCAATCCCTGTTGAATGGAGGCGATCTCGGAGACGCTTTCGCCGACCTGGAAGCCCGCGAGCCCGCCCTGCCACCCCACCTGGAAGCCGCCCGCCGGGTCGGCGCCAAGACCGCTTGAGGAGCCAAGACCATGTCCTCTTCCCTGATCGACCGCCTGACCGACGACTTGGGATGGCCTCGCCTCGATAGCCTTGCGGCCTTGGAGGCCCATCTCGCCACCCCCGGCGACCATTGCCTCTTCATCCCCGGGGATCCGGTCAAAAACCTGGAGACCAATGACGCCGCAGTGGTTCTGCCCGAACTGGTCCGCGCCTTCCAGGGTCGCTTCGATTGCGCCGTCATCGCCCCCGCCATCGAGGAAAAGGCCCGAACCCAGTTCGATTGCTGGCCCACCCCCAGCCTGATTTTCCTGCGGAACGGCACCCTTTTGGGCTCCATCCCCCGGGTGCGGGACTGGGCCGACTATCTGACCCGGACCAGTGCCATCCTGAATGGCCATGCCCAACCGGACGCCGACAGCGATGCGACGACCACCCCAACCCCGGCGACGGCCAACTGACGAGGACGGAGGATACCCCATGCTGAACAATTTCACCCGTCCGCCCATTGGCTTCGGCGCGGGCTCCCAGCCCGCCTCCGGTGACGGGCAAGAGCTGGAATACATGCCCCTGCCCAAGGACATGCGCACCTTCCAGGCCCACCTGCCCGAGGTCGAGGACCCCGACGCCCTGGCCCCGGCCCTCGCCCTGATGGAGGCCATCGCCGAGGCCTGCGCCACCCACAGCGGTCAAGACAAAGCCTTTGACCTGGCGGGCCTTGATACCGCCAACCGCGCCCTGCTGGATGAAACCCTGGGCCGGGGCGAAGTCTCCGCCGACCTGTTTGACGCCGACCAGGGCAAGGTGACCGTTCAGATCACGGAATCGGTCTTCGCCGGGGTCTGGACCGTCATCGGCGATGGACCAGATCGGGTTGAGGTTTCTCCCATGCCCAAGGTGGTGGGAGAGCGGGCCTTCCGGCCCTCCGACGCGGGACTTGGCTCCCTGACCCCGGTCCTGCCCGGGGTGGTCAACGCCCCGCCACTCGTCACCGAGATGATGGACAAAAGCGCAAGCTGGAGGCCCGGCAGCGACGTTCATGTCATCAACCTCAGCCTGCTGCCCCATACGCCCGAGGACCTGAGCCACCTGGACATGGCCCTGGGGTCGGGCTCTGTGGCCATTGCCTCGCGCGGCTATGGGGATTGCCGGATCCGGGCAACCGCTCTGGCGAACGTCTGGAAAGTACAGTTCTTCAACTCCATGGACGCCATGATCCTCGACACCTACGAGGTCACCGGCGTGCCCGAGGTGGCCATGGCCGCCAGGGAAGACCTGGAAGACAGCGCCGAACGCCTGCGCGAAGTGCTGGAGAGCATCCGATGACCACGTCACAATCCACCGCCCGCAGCGGCTTTGAGGGCTCCTATCTGGGTTCGGACAGCCGCATCTCGCCCCGCGCCATCCTGGAATGCAAGATCTGCTGGACCCCCTACGACCCCGCTGTCGGAGACGAGACCCGGCAGATCGAGCCTGGCACCGCCTTCCTCGACCTGCCCGGCGATTGGACCTGTCCCAATTGCGGCGGCGCCCGGGAGCAGTTCATGGTGCTGGAGGATCCGGGTCTGGGAGAGGAGGGTGTCCTGCCCGCCTCCGCCCCCGAATGCGCGGATCTGGTGGCGCGATTGGTGGCCGAATTCCGCGACATCAATATCGGAAAAATGCGAGACGTGCCCTTCCGCAACAAGGCACTGTCGGTGGAGGCCGTGGGTTTCCAGCCCTGGGAGGGGCATTACGTCGGCATCCTCATCGCCCCCTGGTTCATGAACCTGCTTCTCCTGCCTGGGCCTGGGGAGGACTGGAGCGCCGACCGAACCGGCGCCAAGACCCTGTTCCAGTTCCCGTCCGGCCCCTATTCCTTCACCCATATGTCCATGCGGTTGACCGGGCCGTTCAAGGGGTGTTCCCTGTTCTCCCCCATGGGCGACTTCGAAAGCCACGAGGCGGCGGTGGCCGTTGCCCGGGCCGCCATGACAGCCCTGTTCGACCCGGACAATCGAGAGGATACCGACCGCCGCGAAACCATCCGCGCCCAGCGGGAGGCGGAGATCGCCGCGACGGATGCGACCTCCACCAAGCCCCGCACGCCGAAAGCTGAGGAAAACGTAAACTCCGAAGACCCTAAGGTCCTGGACCGCCGTGCCCTGTTCACCGGGCGAGCCAAGGAAAGCGATACCGAGCAATGACATCCGCCCCCACAGCCCTGCGCCTGCGCCTGACGCCGGGTCTCCAGGGGCTGGATGTGCAGATCACGCCGCCGGTTGAGCTGCCCCTGGCCGCGCTCCTCCGGGGCAAGGATCCAGAGACTGCGGCATCCCTGGTGGGACGGCTTTTTAACATCTGTGGCGCAGCGCAGGAGGCTGCGGCCCGCTCGGCCCTCGGTTTGGCTTTGGACTCCGCCTTGGAAAAACGAGTGGTTACGGAAACCCTGCGGGAACATGGGGTGAAGCTGTTCCTCCTTTGGCCCGGGCTTTTGGGAATCGAGCCCGACCGAGCAGCGGCGACCCTGCTGGCCCGCGCCCTGGACAACGAAACCATGGTTGCCACTCTTCGGGTCTCCCTATTCGGCCCCAAAGGTATCCTGCCCGAGGACTGGAGCGCCTTCGAGCGATGGATAGACAGCACCGGGTCGGCTCCGGCCCGGTGCATGAAAGCCGTGCGGGACGGCTGGAATCCAGCCTGGGGCCGCGCGGACCTGCCCAGCCGCCTCCCCCTCGCAGGCAGCTGGCCCGGTTCTCCGGACCTTGCCCCCCTGCGGGACAATGGGGTGGGCGGGCGGCTGTCGGGGCACCCTTTGATGGTCGCCATTGCGGATCGCTTGGGGCGGGGTGTCCTCTGGCGCATGACCGCAAGGTTGGTGGAAATGGAATGCCTGCTCTCTGGTACCGCCCCCTCCCCCTTCCGCGCGCCGGGCGTGGTCGAGGCAGCCAGAGGAACCCTCTTCACCCGCGCCAAGATGGACGACGCGGGGAGGGTTGCCAACCTGGAGCGCCTGACGCCCACGGATTTTGCTTTGGCTCCCGGAGGTGCGCTGGAATTGGCCCTGTCCAGCCTGCCCTGTAACGCGCCAAACCTGGAAGCCCTGGCCCGACTGGCGGTGGATGTCATCGACCCCTGCTTTGCCGTGGAGCTGACGGTGGAAGGAGCCCCCCGCCATGCATGAAATGTCCCTCTGCGAAGGCATCCTCCAGATCCTGGAGGACAATGCCAAAACCAACGGCTTTACCAAGGTGAAGCGGGTGCGCCTGGAAGTGGGCCGTTTCGCCGGGGTGGAAGTCGAGGCCCTGCGCTTTGGCTTCGACATTGTGATGCGCGGATCCCTGGCCGAGGGCGCAGCGCTGGAGATCATCGACCAACCGGGCCTCGCCCATTGCTTTGGCTGCGGCGAGACCGTCGAACTCAACACCCGCCTGGACCCCTGCCCCCTATGCGGAAGCGGGCGTCTGTCGCCAACCGGTGGCGACGATATGCGGATCAAAGACCTGGAGGTGGTGTGACATGTGTACGGTTTGCGGATGCGCCGGGGACGGCGCCAAGGTCGAAGGACAGGCCTATGGTCATGGCCATCATCATCCCCATGGTCATGACCATCACCACCATGACCATGCTCATTCGCCGGGTCACGACCATGGGCACGGTCCTTCCCACAAGGATCATGTCCAGGGAGATCTGCATTATGGTCAGGGTCCCGCCCATGCCCATGCACCGGGCCTGACCCAGGCCCGCATGGTGGAAATCGAGACCAGCATTCTCTCGAAGAACGATGCCTATGCTGACACCAACCGGGCGCGGCTGGCCGCCCTGGAGACACTGGCACTCAACCTCGTCTCCTCCCCGGGCAGCGGCAAAACGACCCTGCTCTGCAGGACCGTCAGCGCCTTGATGGCGCGCCATCCTGTGGCCGTCCCAGTGGCCGTCATCGAAGGGGACCAGCAAACCGCCAATGATGCCGACCGGATCCGCGCCACCGGCGCTCCGGCCATCCAGGTCAACACCGGCAAGGGCTGCCACCTGGACGCCCATATGGTGGGCCATGCCATTGACCACCTGTCCCCGACACCCGGCGGCGTGCTGTTCATCGAAAACGTCGGCAATCTGGTTTGCCCCGCAGCCTTCGACCTGGGAGAGGCGGTCAAGGTCGCCATCCTGTCCGTCACGGAGGGTGAGGACAAACCCCTGAAATATCCCGATATGTTCGCCGCCGCCGGGCTGGTGATTCTCAACAAGATCGATCTGGCGCCCCATTGTGACATCGACCTGGAGCTCTACGAGACCAATGCCCGCCGGGTGAACCCGGGAGTGGAGGTGATCCGTCTTTCGGCCCGTACTGGCGAGGGGATGGCGGCTTGGCTAGACTGGATCGAAAATCGCCGCGCGGCCCTGATCCCCACCGCAGCGGCCCAATAAACCCCAGGGAAAGGGAGACCGGCCATGAACTCCGCGCGCAATCCCGCCGTCCTGCTGGTGGACGACGAACAACGCTCGCTCGATGCCATGGAGATGGCGCTGGAGGACGAATTCACCGTCTTCACCGCCAATTCTGCGGAAGAGGCCCTGGAGATTCTGCATGACGAATGGATCCAGGTGATCCTCTGCGACCAGCGCATGCCCGGCACCACCGGGGTGGCCCTTCTGTCCCAGGCCCGGGAACGCTGGCCGGAGACCATCCGCATCATCGTGACCGGTTACACGGAAACCGACGACATCATCCGTGCCATCAACGAAGCCGGAATCTACCAATTTCTGACCAAGCCCTGGCACCCGGACCAATTGGTCATGGCCGCACGGAACGGCGCCCGGCTGTTCCAACTCCAGCGGGAGCACGACCGCCTGTCTTTGGAGATGCGCCAACTTACCCCCGTGGCAGAACGCCGGGTCTCCCACCGGCGGGAGGCCCTGAAGCGGGGCTTCGGTTTCGAGCGGATCATCCGCACCGCAGACTCACCCATGCAGGCCCTCTGCTCTGTCGCCGCCCAGATCGCCACCTTTGACGTCCCCGCCCTGGTGACTGGCGAGACAGGAACGGGCAAGGAATTGCTGGCCCGAGCCATCCATTACGGCTCCCTGCGTTCGGACAAACCCTTCCACGCGGTCCATTGCGGCGCCATCCCCGACGAGTTGCTGGAATCCGAACTCTTCGGCCATAAGAAAGGCGCCTTCACCGGGGCTCACGCCAACCGCATGGGTCTGCTGGAACAGGCCGACGGCGGCACGGTCTTCCTCGACGAGATCGGCGACACCTCCCCGGCCTTCCAGGTCAAACTGCTGCGCTTCCTGCAGGAGGGCGAGATCCGCCCGGTCGGCTCCAACGAGACCCTGACCGTAAACGTCCGCATCGTCGCCGCGACCAACCGCGACCTGGAAGAGGAAGCCCGCGCCGGGCGCTTCCGGGACGACCTGTTTTACCGGCTGGCCGTCAGCCCCTTGCGCCTGCCCTCCTTACGTGAACGGCCCCAGGACATTCCCCTGTTGGCCGAACATATCCTGGACACGGCCATGACGACCCACGGCAAACGGGTCAACGGCATTGAACCGGCGGCCCTGGTCTTCCTGTCCGCCTACGACTGGCCGGGCAACGTGCGGGAACTGGAAAACGAAATCCTGCGCATGCTGATGATGGCCACCGGCGACAGCCTGTCGGCGGCGGATATCGCCCCCCGTATCCTGCGGGCCGCTCCGGTGGGAGCAGAAACGGATCCCGCAGCCGAAGCGGTGCTCTGCATTGAGGGCACCCTGAAGGACCGGGTGGAACGGATGGAAGCCCGCATCCTGCGCGAAACCCTGACCCGCCTGCGCTGGAACAAAAGCCGCGCGGCGGAGGAATTGGGACTCAGCCGGGTGGGCCTGCGGGCCAAGCTGGACCGCTACGGCATCGACTCCCCCCTCCGCGAAGTTGAGACCGAAGACGAAGCACTCTCGGGGTGAGGCAGTTGGGGGCTATCGCCCCCAAAAAACCCATTTGGGAGGCGATGCCTCCCAAACCCTCCCTTTGTTTGGGAGAGAATGACGAAGAAGAAAAAGAGGGGTTTGGGGACATCGTCCCCAATTGGGTGTGGGCGAAAGCCCACTCGAAGAGGAGCAACGAACCATGTGCCTAGGCATCCCCGGCCAAGTGGTCGAAATCACCGACGCGGCCAACATGATGGGCATGGTCGACGTCTCGGGCGTGCGCCGGGCGGTCAATCTGGCCTGCGTGGCTGGAGACGGCCCCCTGGAGGACGTCATCGGGCAATGGGTGCTCGTCCATGTGGGCTTCGCGATGAGCCGCATCGACCCGGAGGAAGCCGCAGCGACCCTAAAGGCGCTGGAGGACCTGGGAGACGCCATGGCCGAGATCGAGGCCATACGGGGAGCCGACCGCATGATGGAAGGCGAAACCCCATGAAATACACCGACGAATTCCGCGACCCGATCAAGGCTAAAAGCCTGCTCGCCGCCATCGAAACCCAGGTCTCTCGCACCGGGGCCACGGCAGACCACCCCTTGCATATCATGGAGATTTGCGGCGGGCACACCCATGCCATCTTCCGCTACGGCCTGGACAAGCTGACGCCCGACGCCATCGAATTCATTCACGGTCCCGGCTGTCCGGTCTGCGTCCTGCCCATGAGCCGGGTGGACGACTGCCTGGACATCGCCGAGCGCCCGGACGTGATCTTCACCACCTTCGGCGACGCCATGCGCGTGCCCGGCACCCGGGGCAGCCTGATGCAGGCCAAAGCCCGGGGCGCGGATATCCGCATGGTCTATTCTCCCCTCGACGCCCTGGAGCTGGCCCGCCGCCATCCGGATAAGGAGGTGGTCTTCTTCGGCCTGGGCTTCGAAACCACCATGCCCTCCACCGCCCTGACCCTGCAACAGGCTGCGCGGGAGAACCGGACGAACTTTTCCCTGTTCTGCAACCATATCCTCGTGCCGCCGCCCATTAAGGCTCTGCTGGACGACCCGGATATGGCCTTGGATGGCTTCGTCGGGCCGGGCCATGTTTCCATGGTCATCGGTACCGCGCCCTATGACTTCATCGCCCGGGACTACGGCAAACCCCTGGTGGTCGCCGGGTTCGAACCCCTGGACCTGTTGCAAGCCGTCCTGATGGTGGTCACCCAGATCGCCGAGGGCCGGGCCGAGATCGAGAACCAATACGCCCGCATTGTCCCCAAGGACGGCAACCCCGCAGCCCTGGCGGCCATCGCCGATGTCTACACCCCCCGGGATGCCTTCGACTGGCGCGGCCTGGGGGAGATCGACAAATCCGGCGTGAAAATCCGCCCGACCTATGCCGCCTTCGACGCCGAGGAGAAATTTGGCGTCGGCTATGGGGCGGGCAAGACCTCGGGCCGGGAAATGGCCTTGCCGGACATGGAGGGTTGCCTCTGCGGCGAGGTGGTCAAAGGCAAGGTCAAGCCCTGGGCCTGCCCCAAATTCGGCGCCGAATGCACACCCGATACCCCCTTGGGAGCACTCATGGTCTCCTCCGAGGGCGCCTGCGCCGCCTATCACCTTTACGCCGACACCCTGACCCTATGAGCCAAGCCATGACCGACCAGAGCCCTCCCCGCCGTCGCGGCGGCCAGTTGAAGACCGAGACCATCACCATGGCCCACGGCGGTGGTGGCAAGGCCATGCGCGATCTGATCGACGATGTCTTCATCACCGCCTTCGATAATCCGGAGACCGGCGACATGGAGGATCAGGCCCGTCTGGACCCCTCCCCCCATTTGGCAGAGGGGGGCCGATTGGCCTTTACCACCGATGGCTTTGTCGTCGATCCCCTGTTTTTCCCGGGCGGGAACATTGGAGATTTGGCGGTCAACGGCACGGTCAACGATCTGGCCGTGGGCGGAGCCAAAGCCCTTTGGCTGTCCTGCGCCATGGTGATTGAAGAAGGACTGTCCGTCGATATCCTGCGGACCGTGGCCGCAACCATGCGCAGAGCGGCGGACCGGGCCGGGGTCCGTATCGTCACCGGAGACACCAAGGTCGTCGACCGGGGCGCCGCCGACAAGCTGTTCATCACCACAGCAGGCATCGGTGTCATCCCGCCGGGCCGTGACCTCGCCGCCCGCCATGTGCGGCCCGGAGATGTCGCCCTCGTCAACGGCACCCTTGGCGACCATGGGGCGGCAATCCTCAACGCCCGGGGCGATATGGCCCTGGATAGCCCGGTGGAGAGCGATTGCGCGCCCCTGAATGCCCTAATGGAGGCCGTGCTGGCTGCGGCACCGGGCACCCGTTGCGCCCGGGACGCCACCCGGGGTGGTCTGGCCTCAGCCCTCAACGAGATCGCCCAGGCCAGCGGATGCGGCATCGACCTGGAGGAAACCGCCCTGCCCCTCAGGCCCGAAGTGCGAGGGTGCTGTGAAATTCTCGGGTTGGACCCTCTCTATCTGGCCAACGAGGGGACTCTGGTGCTCTTCGCCCCAGCCGATCAGGCTGAAGCAGCCCTGGCCGCCATGCGTGGCGTTCCGGAAGGCCGGGGCGCCTGTGCCATTGGCCAAGCCGTAAGCGCCCATCCGGAACAGGTGGTCCTGAAAACCCTATTCGGCGGAGGGCGCCGTGTCGACATGCTGGCCGGAGAGCAACTGCCCCGCATTTGCTGAGGTGGGCATAGCATGCTAAGGGAGAGTTCATCTTCCCCAACGGACGTTTTAGATGCTCTTCGGCTTTGACTTTTCCCTGCTCGCCATCACCTCCCTGGCCGTCTTCCTGGTGGGGCTCTCCAAGGGTGGATTAGGGGGCGTGGCGATCCTCGGTGTTCCCCTGATGGCCCTGTTCATATCGCCGGTCCAGGCTGCGGCGATCCTGCTGCCCATCCTGGTGGTCATGGACATGGTCGGTTTGCTCACATGGCGGGGGGAGTGGGACCGCAAGACCTTGCTGATGATGATTCCTCCCGCCGTTCTAGGGGTGGGGATTGGCTGGGCGACCGCGTCCCATGTGTCGGAAGCGGCGGTGCGACTCATTGTCGGTGTGCTGGCGGGCCTGTTCGTCCTGCGCACCATCCCCTGGCCCGGCGCCAAGGAGAAGGCGGCGCGGGGCCACAAACCGGTCTTGGCCTGGGTCCTCGGCACCATCGCCGGATACACCAGCTTCGTCGCCCATGCGGGAGGGCCCCCCTTCCAGATCTACGCCTTACCCCTGAAAATGGATCCCCGCCGCTATACGGCCACGAGCGTTCTGTTCTTCACCATCGTCAATGCGGTGAAACTGGGACCCTATTTCGCTCTGGGGCAATTCGACACCACAAACCTGACCCTCTCGGCGCTGATGTTTCCGCTGGCCATCGTCTCGACCTGGCTCGGCGCCTGGGTAGTGAAGCGCATGAAGCCAGCGGTTTTCTATCCGATGATCCACGCCTTCATCGGCCTCGTAGCCCTGAAGCTGATTTGGGACGGGGTGATGGGGTTGGCGGCATAATACCAAGCGGCGCGGGTTGAAACCCAGGCCGCTTTTCTTGCGTTCAAACGCCAGGCGGGCTTTTACGCGCCATAAGGCGCGGCGGCCACTTGGCCGCTTCCAAGGTGCGGTGAGCCAAACTCACCGCACCTTGGTATAAGCCTCCGCCCAACCTCTCACCCCTCCAGATACGGGGTGAGATCCACGTCGTCGATCTGCTCTGGCGTGAGATAACGATCAGCGTAATCCCGGTGAATCCCTTGGGACAGGAACAGTTGGAACAGGTCCGGATCGATATGCTGGTCCTTCACCATGAATCCCATGATCCGAATGGCCTCTGACAACGTCTTGGCCTTTTTATACGGCCGGTCCGAGGCGGTCAGGGCCTCGAAGATATCGGCGATGGCCATGATCCGGGCCGGAACAGACATATCGTCGCGTGACAGCTTCCGGGGGTATCCGGTGCCAATCATGGTCTCATGGTGCGAGCCCGCATATTCCGGAACCCGTTCCAGATGCTTCGGAAAGTTCAGCTTCCCGAGCATGCCAATGGTCTGGATGATGTGATCATTGATCTTGAAGCGCTCCTCCGGCGACAGCGTCCCGGCCCGAATACAGAGGTTATGCAGTTCGCCGAAGTCATATTCATACTCGGGAACATCCATGCGGAACCCATGGGGGTTGTCCCCGAAGGGCGCTTCGCGCTGACTCTCTGGACGTGTGATCCGATGTTCAGGTTTATCGGCGAGGAGCTTTTCCTCCACTGGCAAGGGGGGGGGATCGGGATCGGCGGCACGCTTGCGGGCTTCTTCCAGGTGGGAGAGGCCGAGACGGTCGTCGAGCGTGCGGACCCAGGTGCGCGCGCTGATCTGTTTGAGGCGATCCACCTTGTCATCGGACAGGAATTCCGCCCCCACATTGCATTCGGCAACGAAGGCGAAATCGTCCGCCAACATCTGCTTCCGACGCTCCAGGGAGTCCATGACCTCACCGGTGGAGTGGTTTCCGGCCAGCAGCTTGCGCAGGGCGAAAATCTCCTCGTCCCGGATCAGGACTTCGAAACGCATGCGGATCTCGTGGATCCGGTTGTAGATGGTTTCCAGCTTGGTGGCTTTGTCGACAACAAATTCCGGCGTGGTTACCTTACCGCAATCATGCAGCCACGCGGCAATGTGGAATTCGCCCCATTCCTCCTCGGTGGTGAAGGCGAACTCGCCAAAGGGCCCTTCTTCGGCGGCGGTTGCGGCCCGCGCCAGCATTTCGGCGAGCACAGGCACCCGTTCGCAATGCCCCCCCGTATAGGGGGATTTGGCGTCGATGGCCCCAGCGATCAACTTGATAAAGCCATCCAGCAAATCCTTTTGGGCCTCCATCAGGTCCCGATTGGCGATCGCCGTCGCCCCCAGGGAAGCGACGGCCTCCACGAACCCCGTGAGCTCCGGCGAAAAGGGAACGACCTCTCCGGTCTCCTGGTTGAGGGAATTGATCAACTGCAAGGCACCGATCACCTCCCCTCCCCGAGGTTTCAGGGGGACAGTAAGAAAGGAGGTCGAGCGGTATCCCACCCGTTCGTCAAATTCCCGGGTCCCCGAAAAGTCGAATTCACTGTCGTCATAGGCATCTGGAATATTGATGGTCCGTTCGCGAAGAACCGCCTGACTGACAACGTTCCGGTGATTAGGCGCGCCATCGGCAAGGGTAAGGGGCACGTCGGGGAAGGAGATATCCGCCTCTTCCCCCTCCCCCATATGCACATTCAGCGTACCATTGTGGATGATGGCAAAACGAAGCGTATTTTCCGGCGTACGCAGGTAAAGGGTTCCCCCATCCGCATGGGTCAGCCCCATGGCGGAGGACAGAATCCGCCCCAACAGCGCCCCCAAATCCCGTTCCGCAGATAAGGCGATGCCCTGCTCCACCAATGAGGCCAGTTTGGATTTCTCCGCAGCCAACTCCTTGGTGCGTTGGGCGACCTGTTCCTCGCCCTGTTCAATGAGGCGACCAAATTCACTATTCAACCGGTCCAGCGCGTCACGCAACGCTTCGGGATCGGCGGAACCCCCATCCAACAATTCCGCCGTTGCCTTTTGAAGATCCCACTCCCGATCATACATACCAGACACCATACCCCTCAACCCGCCTCCCAAACCATGTGATGACGCAGTTTGGCTAAACTGGTTGACAAGGACAAGACATCCTCCCGCATTGGGCAGACTTATCCTGCGGACAGGGCGTCCAACGCTTTCCTATGCGCGTGCATCTCGATGAAAATCGCGTAATCCTTGTCGAACCGGGCCCGAGCCGCCGGATTGGGGGCGCGAATATCTTCCCCCTGCCGCATAGCCGCAGCGGTCAAGGCGAGACTATCGTGGAGTCCTGCTGCCTTGGCCGCCACCATCCCCGTCCCCAGCAAGACCGCGTCTTCGGTTCGGGCGACCACAACCGTGCAACCGGTCGCGTCGGCATAAAGCTCCATCAACACGGGGTTCTTCAGGTGGCCCCCGGTCACATGCAGGGTATCGATACCATAGCCCCGCTCGTTCAAGGCCTCCAGGATATGGCGAACCCCCAGGGCAATAGCCACGGCCGTGCGCCAATAGAGGCGGCAGAGGCTGTCAAAGGAGCTATCCATGTCCAAGCCACTGATCACGCCCAGGGCCAGGGGATCGGCCAGGGGCGAGCGGTTACCGTGGAAGTCGGGCAGAACATGCAAGCGTGCGCCAAAATCCGCCCCCTCCACCGCACGCAGTTCGGCCAAACGGTCACAGATCTTGCCATGCATGGCACCGGTGGGCTCTCCCCCGGCCCCATGGAGCCGAATAATATGGTCGAGCAACGCCCCCGTAGCCGACTGTCCCCCTTCATTCAGCCAACATCCCGGCACAACGGCGCCAAAATAGGGCCCCCAGACCCCCCTTGTGGGCCGGGCCTCGGGCGAGAGGGCCATGACGCAGCTTGATGTCCCGGCGATCAATGCCAAATGGTGATCAACGGAAGGCTCGGCTGCGATCGCCCCGAGCACGCCAAGGGTCCCCGCATGGGCATCGATCAACCCCGCCCCCACCCGGCAGGCGGTGGTCAGGCCCAAATGGGCCGCTGCCTCCTCCGACAGCGGGCCGAGGTCGTCGCCGATCGGCGTGGCCCGGTCGGGAAGGTTGCCCCGCTCCAACAGGTCAGACAGACCCACGACCTCCAGGAAATCCCGCTGCCAGCCCGGATCCTCATGGGCCAGATAGGTCCATTTGCAGGTCAGGGTGCATTGGGACCGGGCGAGCGAGCCCGAGGCCTTCCAGGTCAGGAAATCGGCCAGATCGAAGAAATAACCCGCATTCGGCCAGCGCTCCGGATAGTGGCGCTTGAGCCACATCAGCTTGGGAATTTCCATTTCCGGGGACATCACCCCGCCCACGTAGCCGAGCACCCGATGCTCCGTTTCCGTGCATTCCCGGGCTTCGGCCAGGGCGCGATGGTCCATCCAGACAATGGTATCCCAGCCCGGAGCCCCATCCCGCCCCACGGGGAAGGGGACGCTGTTCCGGTCGCGAACGACCAGGGAACAGGTGGCATCGAAACTGATCCCAACCACCGCCTCGGGCGGTGTCCCCGCTTCGGCGAGAGCCCCCTGGACGGCCTTGCCCACGGCCTCCCAAATGCCCTCGGATTGGTATTCCGCATGGTTTGGCTCTGGCTGGCGCATCTCGATGGGATGCTCCGCCCGCCCAAGCAGGGCACCCGTGGTATCGAGTACGCCCGCCCGAGCGCTGCCCGTCCCCACATCCACGCCAATCACGTAGGTCCGCATGTCCCCTCTCCTTCGCGGCGGATCGGATCCGACCGGCGCGATCTTTGTTTTACCGCCTATCTCTGGACCTTATGCGACGGACCGTCCAATCCGCCAACAAGATCAATCAGATCATCCATATTATTGAATGTAGCGAAGGGCGCCACCGCTTCCAAGGCTTCCCGATGGCGCGCGTTGGATGCGTGGCTCCCTCCCCAATATCCAAACACCCGCATCCCCGCCCGATGGGCTGCGGTCACCCCCGCCGGGCTATCCTCAATGACCAGACAGCGCTCTGCGGGTACGCCCATTTCCGCAGCGGCATAAAGAAACAGGTCCGGAGCGGGCTTGCCGTTCCGGACCATGGTGGCAGAAAAGATCCGACCCTCGAAATGGGGCAGGAGGCCGGTGACCGACAGGGCCAAACGGATCCGCTCCACCTGGCTGGAGGAGGCAACGCAATGGGGCACCGTCAAACGCTCCAAAGCGCCGACAACGCCCGGGGTCGGTTTCAGGTCAGCCCGGAACGCGGTGAAAAGCCGTTCCCGCATGGCCGCGAGCCCCTCCTCGCCGAAGGTACAGCCATAGTCATCCCTCAGGATGCCGGTGATGGCAGCCATGCTGCGTCCAAGGAAGCGGTCGTTGGCCTCGCCGGGGTCGATGGCCACGCCCCGTTCGGCGACGGACTCAAGCAACACCCGGGCCGCGATCGGTTCGCTGTCCACCAGCACCCCATCACAGTCGAACAACAGCAAATCAATGGCACGACGGGCTGCGGGTCGGTGTCTCTCTCCCATGGTTGTTCCCCTCCCCTACCAGCAGGTATATCCGGCATCAGTGGAGACGATCGCCCCGGTCATGAGGCTGGCCGCATCGGAGGCCAGGAAATGGACAACGGAAGCGACTTCCTCCGGCTGACCGACCCGCCCCATGGGTGTCATCTCCACCCAGACCTTGTACATCTCGGGGTTTTCCTCGATGCCGAAGGCGGTCAAGGGCGTTTCGATATAGGTCGGTGCCACGGCATTGACCCGAACCCCCCGAGCCCCCCATTCCGCAGCCAGTGACCGGGTCAGTTGGTGCACTGCCGCTTTGGAGGCATTGTAGAAGGATTGGGGCTGCGGCTTGTTGACGATCAAGCCAGACATCGAGCCGATATTGACAATAGACCCAGCGCCCTGCCCCAGCATGATCTTGCCAAAGGCCCGACAGCACCAGAACAGTCCGTCCACATTCACATTCATATGGAAGCGCCAATGGTCGTCGCTGGTCTCCTCCGCCGGGACATTGCTGATGGCCACGCCCGCGTTGTTCACCAGAATATCGATCCGGCCCTGGTCCTTCAGAACCTGGGCGGCGACGGCATCCACCTGAGCCGAGTCCGTCACATCCAGCACGGCGGCATGAGCCTGAAAGCCTTTGTCGGTGAGGGCCTTGGCCACGGCTTGGGCCCGGTCTTCCTTCATATCAGCGACAATAACAGTGGCTCCCGCCTCCGCCAGGGCTTCCGAACAGGCTGCGCCAATGCCCTGTCCCCCACCGGTCACCACAGCAACCCGCCCCTCTATTTTCAAACGTTCGAGATACATGTTCCGTCCCCTTCTCAACTCAAGACATTACCGCCGTCGACATTGAAGGTCTGGCCCACGACGTAATCGCCGTCGGCGCTGGCCAGGTACACGGCCATGCCTGTCAGATCTTCGGCCCGCCCCATGCGGCCATGGGGCACGGCCTCTCCGACCAACCGTCTTTTCTCGCCGATGGGTCGGTTTTCATATTTCGCGAACAGGGCATCCACCCCGTCCCAATGCGCCCCGTCCACCACCCCAGGGGCGATGGCGTTGACGTTGATGCCATGGGGAATGAGGTTCAGGGCCGCCGATTGGGTCAGGCTGATGACGGCGGCCTTCGATGCACAATAGACTGCCACCAGGGCCTCCCCCCGGCGTCCGGCTTGGCTCGCCATATTGATGATCCGACCGCCCCGGCCCTGGGGAATCATCACCCGGGCCGCCGCCTGCATACAGAACAGCACCCCCGCCACATTGATCGAGAAGACGCGCTCGTAACTCTCCCGGGTGATTTCGGTCAGGGGCGCCATGTCGAAAATCGCGGCATTGTTGACCAGGATGTCGAGACCCCCGTAGGCCGCCGTCACCTGTTCAAAGGCCCCATCGATGGAGAGCGGATCCGACACGTCCAGGGACACCGCAAGGCAATCGGGCCCGAGGTCCCGAGCCGTCTCTTCCGCCTGTTCCAGGTTCACATCACCGAGGGCCACCCAAGCTCCTTCCTCCAGGAAGGCCTCGGCGAAGGCGCGCCCGATCCCCCGCGCGCCGCCGGTCACCAAGGCCACCTTTCCCGCCAGCCGTTTCATTGAAGGGGCGCTCCCGAGGTCGGGCCCGCCCGAAGGCTCGGGGGAAGGGTCTCCACATCCGGTATCCTTGCGCGCGCCATGGAGCGCCCGGACTCATCGAAGCGGTGAACCTTGTCCGGCTCCGGAGTAAGGAAAACAGTCTCCCCATGCCGCAGGGCCCATTCCCCTCCGGCCCGGGCGGTGATGGTCCCCACATCCTCCACATGGACATGCAGAAACGTGTCCGACCCCAAGTGCTCGGAGACCCCGATCACCCCTTTCCACAGGCCCGTTTCCCGGTCGATCCGGATATGTTCCGGGCGGATCCCAATGGTGGTGGCGCCCATGCTTGCCGCATTTCCTCCGTCGACGAAGTTCATGCGGGGTGAGCCGATGAAGCCCGCAACGAACTGGTTGGCCGGATCCCGGTACAGATCCAAGGGCGAGCCCACCTGTTCCACGTTGCCCCGATTCAAAACGACAATTTTATCGGCCATGGTCATGGCCTCCACCTGGTCGTGGGTCACATAGACCATGGTGGTGCCAAGCTGTTGGTGAAGCTCGGTAATCTCCAGACGCATATTCACCCGCAGGGCGGCGTCCAGGTTGGACAGTGGTTCGTCGAACAAGAAGGCCGCAGGCTCCCGCACAATGGCCCGACCGATGGCCACCCGCTGGCGCTGACCGCCCGACAAGTTGCGGGGCTTGCGCTTCAGGTATTCCGTCAGATTCAGAACCTTGGCCGCCGCCAACACCTTCTTGTCGATCTCCTCCTTGTCCATGCCCGCCATTTTGAGCGGAAAGGCGATGTTGCCGTAAACGGTCATATGCGGATAGAGGGCGTAAGACTGGAAGACCATGGACAACCCCCGCTTGGCCGGGGGCAGGCTGGACACATCCTCGCCATTCAGCAGAATGGCCCCGCCAGAGATGTCCTCCAACCCGGCGATCAGCCGCAGCAGGGTGGATTTGCCGCAGCCCGACGGGCCGACAAAGACCACGAACTCTCCGTCGTCGATTTGTAGGTCGATGCCTGGAATGACGGCGAGTTCGCCAAATACCTTGGTCACATTTTCAAGCCGGATGTTGCACATGGGGTCTCTCCCGAGAGGGTCTTTTTCTTTCGCGACGGAGGTCGCTGTTTAAGGAACAAGCGACGGCGATCGCTATTTGACGGCACCGAAGGTCAGGCCGCGAACAAGCTGCCTCTGCGAGAACCAGCCAAGGATGAGAATGGGCGCAATCGCCATGGTCGAGGCCGCAGACAGCTTGGCCCAGAACAAGCCCTCGGGACTGGAATAGGAGGCGATGAAGGCCGTCAGGGGCGCCGCCTTGGCTGCGGTCAGGTTCAAGGTCCAGAAGGCTTCGTTCCAGGCCAGGATCACGTTCAACAGACAGGTGGAGGCGATGCCGGGCACGGCCATAGGTGTCAGGACATAGAGGATCTCCTGCCCAAGGGAGGCGCCATCCATGCGGGAGGCCTCCAGGATGTCGACAGGGATTTCCTTGAAATAGGTATAGAGCATCCAGACGATGATCGGCAGGTTGACCATGGTCAGCACCAGCACCAACCCCGTCAGGGTGTCGAGCAACGCCCAATCCCGGAACAGCAGGTAGATGGGAACCAGCACGCCGACCGGCGGCAACATCTTGGTCGACAGCATCCACATCAGGATGTTCTTGGTGTTTTTGGTCGGCGAAAAGGCCATGGCCCAGGCTGCGGGAACGGCGATCAGCAGTCCCAGGAATGTGGAGCCGAAGGAAATCACCACGGAATTCCACATGTGGTGAAAGTAATTCGACCGCTCTTGAACTTCCTGATAGTTCTCCAGCGTCCAATCAAAGAACAGGAAGGAGGGGGGCGAGGCGATGGCCGCCCCCTCGGACTTGAAGCTGGTCAGGAAGGTCCAGAGGATCGGGAAGAACAGGGCGAGGGCAACGGTCCAAGCCAGGGCCGTGAAGGCCACCCGCCGCCTTGTGGAAACGGTGCGTGCCATGGGTCAGCCCTCCAGGTTCTTGCCGATGAGGCGAATGAGGAAAAAGGCAACGATATTTGCCAGGATCACCGCGACGATGCCGCCAGCGGAGGCCCCTCCCACGTCGAATTGAAGCAGGGCTTGGGTATAGATCAGGTAGGTGATATTGGTACTTGCATAACCCGGCCCGCCGGAGGTGGTGACCAGGATCTCGGCGAAGACACTGAGCAGGAAGATGGTCTCGATCAGGATGACGACCGTGATGGCCCGACCCAGGTGGGGCAGGACAATGAAATAGAAGCGCCACCACAAGCTCGCCCCATCCATCTCCGCCGCCTCCATTTGGTCCTCGTCCAGGGATTGGAGGGCTGTCAGCAGGATCAGGGTGGCGAAGGGTAACCATTGCCAGGACACGATCATGATGATCGAGGTCAAGGGCGCCGAGGACAGCCAGTCGATGGGGTCCAATCCGACAGCATTGGCGAGCCAGGCGAACAGGCCGTAGACCGGGTGCATCATCATGTTCTTCCAGACCAGCGCCGAAACCGTGGGCATGATCAGGAAGGGTGAGATCACCAAAACCCGGACAATGCCCTGGCCGAAGACCGGTTGATCGAGCAGCAGGGCCATCAACAGCCCGCCTCCCACACTGATCACCAAGACACTGCCCACCAGGATCAAGGTATTGAACAGGGCAGAAAAGAAGGCCGGATCGGTCAGAAAGTATTTGTAATTAAAAAATCCCGCCCATTCCTCCATGCCCGGCATCAGCAAGTTATACCGCAGGAAGGAGAAATAGAGGGTCATGGCCAGGGGGACAGCCATCCAGCAAAACAGGAGTATGACGCTGGGGGACATCATCGCCCGGGCGGTGGATTTGGTGTGCAAGGTCGCCACGGATGCCTCCTCCTCGCCGGACGCCAAGGTCCAACGATGGGATCTCGAAGGGAAGAGAAAGGGCGGGCCGCGCCAGGAGAGAGCGTCACGCGGCCCGCCAAGTGGGAGGGGTCCGGCCCCAAAACGGGGCGGGGGGCGGAAAAGATGGAAGCCATCGTTCCCCGCTCACCCTCCTGCGAAAAGGTCACCCGATTACTTGATGTAACCGCCCTTCTCCATTTCCCGTTCGGTGATCCGTTGGGCGTTTTCCAGGGCCTGATTCACGCTCGTCTGACCGGCCAAGGCCGCAGAGAACTGCTGGCCAACCGCCGTCCCGATCCCCTGGAATTCCGGAATCGCGACAAACTGCCCACCGGTATAGGGCACCGGATCCACGGTCGACGCCTTGGGATCCGCAGCATTGATGGACCGCAGGGTCATGGCCGCAAAGGGCGCGTCCTTCAGGTAGGTCGGGTTTTCATAAAGCGAGGTCCGGGTCCCCGGGGGCACGTTGGCCCAACCTTCCTTCTCGGCGACCAATTCGGTATAGGCCTTGCTGGTAGCCCAACCGATGAACGCTTTGGCGGCCTCCGCCTTCGTCGAGCCTGCGGGAATGCCCAGGTTCCAGGACCATAGCCAGCTTCCCCGCTTGCCCAACCCTGCATCGGGGGACAGCGCGAAGCCAACCTTGTCGGCAACCGTGGAGTCCTTGGGATTGGTCACAAAGGAGGCGGCAACGGTGGCATCAATCCACATGCCACATTTCCCCGTTTGGAACAGGGCCAGATTCTCGTTAAAGCCGTTGGAGGAAGCGCCCGGAGGACCAGCGTCAGTCATCAGGTCCACATAGTACTTCAGGGTGTTCTTCCAAGCCGGTTGGTCAAACTGGGGGTTCCAGTCCATATCGAACCAGCGGGCACCCATGGAATTGGCCATGGTGGTGATCAGGGCCATGTTCTCGCCCCAACCCGCCTTGCCGCGCAGGCAAATGCCGTAGATCTCGTTGTCCTTGTCGGTAATCTTCCGGGCAGCCTCGCCAATGAACTCCCAGGTGGGTCCCTCCGGCATGGTCAATCCGGCTTTCTCGAACAGGTCCGTGCGGTACATGACCATCGAGCTCTCCCCATAGAAGGGGGCGGCGTACAGCTTGTCCTCGTAGGTCAGGCCCGAGCGGATGGCGGGCAGCAGGTCGTCGACATCGTAGTCAGCGCCCAGGTCATCCAGGGGAAGCAGCCAGCCCTGTTTGGCCCAGATCGGCACCTCGTAGTTGCCGATGGTCATGATGTCGTATTGGCCACCCTTGGTGGCAATATCCGTTGTGACCTTCTGGCGGAGCACATTCTCCTCCATGGTCACCCACTCCAGTTTGATGTCCGGATGGGCTTCGGTGAACGGTCCGGTCAGTTTTTGCATCCGGATCATATCGCCGTTGTTCACCGTCGCGATGGTCAAGGTGGTGTCCGCCATCGCCGGATAGGACAGAGCGATAGCCGAACAGGCTCCAAGAAGAAGCTTGGAAAGTTTCATGATTTTTTCCTCCCAGAAACATTTTAACCGGGCTTTTGCCTCGTTGTCGGGCAATTACCCACTTTTCTGAGAATCAAGTCAAGACTCTTCGTCGCTGCGGCGCACCACAAACGCGAGGTTCTTGACCAAATAGCCAGGGTATTGTTTACGGGAAAAAGACAGCAGGATCCCTTTCCTTAGAGCCCAACCCGAAATGACTCTCATTCTTTCAACCACTTGGTCGTCATTCCCGCGCACGCGGGAATCCAGGGTGGGAGCAGGCAAGGGAAGCAAATCCCGCGACGTCAGTGCATTTGAGCACCGGCACCGAAATCAACCCTGGATGCCCGTTTTCACGGGCATGACGGTAACCTTTAATTTCACGGCATGACTTTTGGATTGGGTCCTTAGAGCATGTTGCGTGAAATGTGATTCACGCAACATGCTCTAAGGACCCAAGGGGAATTCTGGCAGACACTTCCGTGGGTTGCAGTTCAGGCTTTCAGGAGTGCTTCGGCGGTCCATTCATCGGTGACCAGCCCCCCGACCCATCCCTTGCGCAGGACAGCCCGCATTCCGGGGAGTTTGCGCCGCCCCATGGCCAGGACGGTTACCAGCGTTTCCGGTCCCCATTCCAGGGGAACCGAGGCGACTCGCCGGTTGGTCGCCGCATCGACCAAATCGCCGTCAGCATTGAAGGCCCAGCCCAGGATCTCGCCCACGGCTCCGGCCTTGCGCAGGGCATCCAGTTCGCCCTCGTCGATGAAGCCATCCACCAGCAAAGGCGCCTGGGGTCCCAGGTCCCCCAAACCGACAAAGACCACATTCGCCTGCTTGGCCAGGGTGAAGCTGCGCTGGATGATGGACTGTTGGTGCAGGCTATCCCGTTCGGCAACCGAGGACGCAACCACCGGAGCGGGCATCAGGTAGTGCTCCGCCTTGACCCGGTCGGCCATGGTGAAAATGGCGCTATAGAGCGCCGCAGACCCGTTGGGGGCAATATTGCCGGTCAGGGAAACAACCTTGGTGTCCGGGACCTCGATGGGCGGCAGGCATTCGATGGCCGCTTTCAAGGTCCGACCACTGCCAATGGCGATGATCCGCGTCTCCGGATCAAGCAAAGCCCGTTCCAAGGTGGCAGAGGCAGCCTCTGCAAGCCCCAAAGTGGTGGACTCCGAGGTGGGATCAGAGGGCACCACCTCGCAAGCTGTCAAGCCGAAGCGATCCGTCAGACGGGCCGACAGGTCCAGGCAATGGGCAATGGGATGGTCCAGGCGGAAACGCACCAACCCCTCGGAGACGGCGAGCGAGACAAGCCGCTGCGCCGCCTGCCGGGAAATCCCCAGCTTTTCGGCGATCTCCTCCTGCGTATTGCGCCCAATATAGTACAGCCACCCAGCCCGCGCCGCATCATCCAGCCGGGTTCCCCCGGTTCCCTTCGTCCTGCCCATTTGGCCCTATCCAAAAAATGGTACCTCGCCCCATTCTGACCTTGCAGGGACCCGTCGACCAGATCAAATCGCCTGAAATCGGAAGCGAATGAACCCCGTGCAGGGCTCTGCCCCGCCCCCCGCCGGGGCCTGAGGCCCCGGACCCCCATTCATGGAATAATCGGCAACTCAGTCCGTTGCGGCGGATCTGCCCCCCGGCGGGAGCAGGTCACCGCCGCCGCCCGGGCAGCGAAATCCAGGACCGCAGCCAAGCGCTCCCGATCCAGCGCTTTGAGCCCCTTCCGCGACAAATGCCCCATTTCGGCCAGGGCCGCCAGCAGACCCGCCTGGAAGGTATCCCCCGCCCCCACCGTGTCGACCACGGGTCCCGCATGGCAGGGCAAGGACAGGTGGTGCTCCGCGGTCCAGGCCTGGGCGCCGTTCTCCCCATCGGTGATCACCACCAAGCCAGGACCCTGGTCCAGCCAAGAGCGGGCGGCGTCTTCCAAGTCGCGACCGGGATAGAGCAACGCCAGATCTTCACTGGAGATTTTCAACAGATCCACCAAAGACACCAGAGAGGCCAGGCTCCGTCGCCAAACCTCCTGGTCGGGCTCCACGGTCAGGCGGACATTGGGGTCATAGGCGAGGAAGCGGCGGCCGGTTTCCCGTTGGGCCAGGGCCAAAAGGGCGGTGGCAACTGGTTCCATGGCCGTGTTGATGGACCCCATATGGATGGCCTGGATCGCCTCGGGCAGGTCCGGAAGATCCTCGGGGCGGATGGCCCGATCCGCCGTTTCCGACACACCGAAGGCATAGGTTGGCACGCCCCGGTCATCCAGACGCACCACGGCAAGATTGGTGGGGGCCCGCCGATCGGGCAAGGGAACGGTTCCAACCCCCTCCCTGGCCAGAACCGCCCGCAGGCGATCCCCGAAGAAGTCCGCAGACAACCCCATGAGACCCTGAACCGGCCAACCGAGCCGGGCCAGCCCAATGGCCACGTTGAAGGGGGATCCTCCCGGGCGGGCGTCCAGGGTCAGACCATCGGGCCGGTCCTCGACAACGAAGACATCGAATAAGGCTTCACCGCAGACAAGGAACATGCCGACTTCTCCATTTTTACAGAGGCCCCTTCCCGCAGGAAAAGGTCTGCGTTGCCGGATCGGCTGCGGCTGCTATGATCACCGCCCTCCCCCGGATACTGCGCGTTCACCCCATGGGATCACACAAAGGGAGTCCCCGTCCATGCCCGCGACCCTGTTATTTCTGCCTGGCCTGCTGTCCGATGCTGTGGTCTGGAAAGTGATCCTGGAAGACCTGACTGCCCCCCTGCCGACCGTCGTCGGAGACCTGACCACCCAGGACTCCATCGAAGCCATGGCCAAGGACATGCTCGACTCCCATCCGGGTCCCCTGGCCGTGATCGGCCATTCCATGGGGGGGCGGGTGGCATTGGAGATGGCCCGCCAAGCCCCCGAGCGGATCGTCGGCATGGCCCTGCTCGATACGGGCATCCACCCCGCCAAACCCGGCGAGGAGGGTCCCCGCCATGCCCTGACCGCCCTGGGCCGGGAAAAGGGCATGGCCGCCGTCGCCGAGGCCTGGCTTCCCCCCATGGTCCACCCAGGCCGCCATAAGGACGGTGATCTCATGGGAGCGCTCACCCGGATGGTCAAACGGATGACCCCGGAGATCCACGCCCGCCAAATCCAGGCCCTCTTGACCCGGCCCGACGCCGCGCCGGTGCTGCCGACCCTGACCTGTCCGGTGGTGCTGATCGTTGGCCGCCAGGACGCCTGGAGCCCACCGGAGCAGCACACCGAAATGGCCGAAGCGACCCCCGGCGCAACGCTGGAAATCGTCGAGAACGCCGGCCATTTCGCCCCCATCGAACGGCCAGAGGCCGTCCACGCCATCCTCGAACGCTGGGTGGCTGGGTTGGAGGGTTAGAGCCAACCCGAAAGGACTCCCCTTGTTTCAATAGCGTCGTCGTCATTCCCGCGCAGGCGGGACTCCAGGGTGAGGACAGGCAACGAACGCAAGTCACGCAACGGCGAAGGTTGGCTGCTCCGTCAAGGGTCACGTCGACACATCAGGAGAAGCGGTTCCAGAATTCCCGCTGCGGTGATCAAGATCACGCCTGACACTTCCCTGACGCCAAACGGTTCGTCGGCCCAGAGTGCTGCCGTCACCGTACCCGCGCTGATCTCTGTCATGAACAGAATGGCAAGAAGACCAGGGCTCAGCACCGTCGCCCCCCACATAATGCCAATCGCGGGAGGAATGACCAAGAACAGAACCACCGGCAGAATCCAGGGGAGGACATCGCCAATCGTTTCCCAATCGGGAGCCGAAGTCTGCCCCTCAAGGGGCAGAACAGCCAGCAGGAGGGCCGCGACACTTCCCCATACAAAATAGGACAGGGTGAAGTCGATCCCATTGCCGCTCTCGTCGGACTTCATGCAAACCGCCGCCATGGCCCAGACGATCCCGGCAATGGCCCCCATCCAGTCCCCCAGGTTGGGACCCCCGCTGAACCCTGTATCGATCTTTAAGATCAACAAGAGCCCGATCAACCCCAAACCGATCATACCCCACCGGCGCGCTGTGATGGGTTCACCCAGCACAAGACGCTCCAGTAGCGTGCTCCAAATCGGTGTGAGGTAGAAAAACAGCAAGGCGCGCACCACGTCGGTGAAGACGAGCGCGCCCGCATAGCAGGCAAGGGCCACGCCCGAGAGCAGTCCCGCACAATGCAGGGGCCATCCCCCCGCAATGAATCGGCGTCGGCGCACAACGATGAGGGGCAGGAGCAGAAGTGTTGGTAAGACATAGAAGAGAACGACAGCCCAGACACCGGTAATCCCGGCATCGTCAAGCGCCCGCAAAGGAATCCAGAAGAGCCCCCAGGCAACCCCCGAGAGTGCGGCAACCAGCATCGCCAGATTTTCAGTACGAGACAAATTCATTGGTCGGGCTCCACAAGGTCATGCCAATAGGCGTTACTAGAGTGAAATGGGGCCAGCTTGTTCCAAGCTGATCCCATTTCACTCTAGAGCATCGAGCGGAAAAGTGAGCACCGGTTTTCCGATCCACTCGATGCTCAACCTGTTGAATCTAGATCAAATTACCCGCCTTAAATCGATTCCGATTTAAGGCGGTTTGATCTAGCCTATTCGCATGTACGGAACGAATTTTCTGGCGGTTTTCGGACATGGAAATCGAAAGGGCTTTCGACAAGTCTTCACTTGTCGGGTAACCTCGCCTGTATGTTGAACTTTCAAACGTGTGAGACGGCGAGATTGGGGCGTGATCCCGACTTTGACGGTGTGTTTTTCGTCGGTGTCAAAACATCTCGGATTTACTGCCGCACCATCTGTCCGGTCCGGCAACCTCTGACGAAAAACGTTCTCTATTTTCCAACAGCACCTGCGGCAGAGGCGGAGGGGTATCGGCCCTGCTTACGGTGCCGCCCTGAAGCCGCCCCCCATTCGGCAGCCTGGAGTGGCACTCAAGCGACGGTGTCGCGTGCCCTGAAACTGATCGATCAGGGCGCGTTGGATGAGGGCAATGTCAAACACCTCGCAGACAGGCTTGGCATCGGCGAGCGGCATTTATCCAGGCTTTTCCAGACCCATGTTGGCGCCAGCCCCATACAGACAGCAAGAACCGTGAGACTGCAGCGGGCCAAACGCCTCTTGGACGAAAGCGACTTAAAAATCGCCACTATCGCGTTTCAGGCCGGTTTCGGGAGCATTCGTCAGTTCAACGCTACCTTTGTCCAAACCTATCGGGTCTCCCCCTCTCAATATCGCAAAAAATGCAAACCGTCAGATGGCGCTCGTCGATCATTCTGTCTGTGACACCCCTCCTCATTCGCAGGGGAACGCGCATCCCGGCAACAGGTTGGAGGCTCCATGACCATGACCTACGGCTTCTTCCATACGCGACCCGGCGCAACCCAGGCCGATGGCCTGTATGTCGACCGGTCCGGACGTCTCTTCCTCTGGCCAAACCGCACGGACAGGGCCTACGAGATCGATGAAGATGCCGCCGTGCAATGGAGTGCCTTGGTGATGGAAGCCAAAACCTCCCCCCTTTTCTTGCTGGCCGTGCTTCCCATCACGGCTCTCGCCTTTGGGGTGTTCGTGGTTTTTCCCCTTCCCCCCCTGCTCCTCTCCGACAGGGTTCTAGGACTTCTCTGCCTTGGGATCGGTCTGGTGATTGGTCACCCGCTTGCGCAATTCGTCTTGCAACGTTGGCTTGCCCGTGATTTCAGCGCAGGTCTGGAGCGCATGGGCATCCCGCCACGCCCCATGCGCCGTCCCCCGGTTCTCTCCCTGAAACCCTCGGAGCAATGGGGCCGGGGACGATTTATCAGAAAAGTCGCGGCCCTCCTGACTCTGGCCTTGGCCATCGCCGCCTTTCCCTTTGCCGCGCCTGCCCTCGGCGTCCTCGTCACTCAAGGAGACAGACTTGTCTTTATTCTCTGTGCCCTTGTCCTTCTTCTGGATCCGGGTCGTTTGATCGTCCGGCAAATCAAGGGCATTCGCCTATCGGACAGTTGGATGTACGAACCGCCACCAACGGCAACGGGCCTTCCCCACCCCCATCCGTTCGGTCCCCCGGGGCGCACCTTCCAGGACGATGAACGGCAGTTTCGAAGGGAAGAGAGATCCCGCCCCCTCCTGCCTCGCCTTGGGAAGGCACTGTTGTTTAAATTTCTTCCCATCATCGTCGGTGGTGGCCTGTTCGGCTGGGCCTTGATCGTCTGGAACCAAGTTCCCTTGACGCCAGAAACACTGTCCGCCCTGTACGCCCGCGCCGTTTCCACGGAACCCGGCGCTGTGATCCTCAAATGGGCAAGCCCCATCCGCGTTTGTGTCACGGGATTTCCCGATAGCCTGCTCCGGGACAACCTGCTGTCTCGGACCGCATCCACGCTAAAAGCGGCAGGTTTGCAAGACGCACCGGAGGACGGCCCTTGTACCGTCGAAATCACCCATCTCGATGGCCCCCGAACGAATGCCCGAGGCGAGCCCGACGCCATGGGAGCCCACTTCAGCCACCGTGCGGGCGTCCTCAGCCGGGTGCGCATCGAGATCAGCCCTTCAACGCTCGAAACCGTTGACCCGGTGGGGATGCTCAACGATTCCCCCCAGGTCCTCGGAACCGTCGCGACCACAGCCGCCCTTTGGGCCGTGGGCTTCCGAGGAAGTGTGGCCTGGAATAGCCACTATGTCGATGCTGCGGGACACGGACTGTACGCAACGGAACTGCTGCCCAAGCTTCACTATCTTCCGGCCATTTTACCCGGCATGCCCCGCGACCAAGCGGTGTCGATCGTCCGCAAGGAAAGCGAGGCCTTTCTGAACGGCGAGAGCGACTGATCACCCCCGAATCAAGCGGGGCGCCGAAAAGCGTCCCGCTTGACCCAATCCGCGTCTACCGTGCGACGGACGTCGGCACGCGGGCAGCGTTGACCTTGGAGACGGCGTCAAAGACCGGCTGGAAATTGGGGCGTTTCAGATAGCGTCCCGCCCCCTTTTCGGCCCGCAGCTCCCCACCGGTCCAGGTCAGTTTGCCCTGGGACAGGGTGTGGACGGGAACACCGGTGCAGGTCATGCCTTCGAAGATATTGAAATCCACCTTCTGATGGTGCGTTTTGGCGGAAATGGTCCGGGTGGCCTTGGGATCCCAGACCACCAGATCCGCGTCCGCCCCCACCCGCACATCACCCTTGCGGGGATAGAGGTTGAAGATTTTCGCCGCATTGGCCGAGGTCACGGCCACGAACTCGTTCATGGTCAGCCGCCCGGTGTTCACTCCCTGGTCCCAAAGCACGGCCATGCGATCCTCGACCCCACCAGTGCCATTGGGGATCTTGGTGAAGTCGTCCCGGCCCATGGACTTCTGGCTTTCACAGAAGCAGCAATGGTCCGTGGCCGTGGTCTGCAGGTTACCCGATTGCAGGCCCTTCCACAGCGCCTCCTGATTGCCCTTGGGGCGAAAGGGCGGGCTCATCACATGGGCGGCGGCGGTGTACCAATCCTCATTTCGGTAGACGGAGTCATCAATCATCAGGTGACCGGCAAGGACCTCTCCATAGACCCGGCTGCCGGCGGAGCGGGCGCGAGTGATCTCGTCCAGGGCCTGCTGGGCGCTGACATGCACCAGATAGACCGGCACGCCGATGACCTCGGCCATGCGGATGGCCCGGTTGGCGGCCTCGCCCTCGGCCTCCGGCGGGCGGGAGAGGGGGTGGGCCTCCGGTCCGGTGATCCCTGCGGCCAGGAGTTTTTTCTGGAGCTGAAAGACCAGCTCCCCATTTTCCGCATGGCAGGTGGGGATGGCCCCCAGCTCCAGGCAGCGGGAGAAGGAGTTATAGAGGATCTCATCATCGGCCATGATGGCGTTCTTGTAGGCCATGAAATGCTTGAAGCTGTTCACGCCCTCTTCGGTCACCAGGGTGCCCATGTCCTCATAGACGCTGTCATCCCACCAGGTGACGGCCACATGGAACCCATAGTCGCAGGTCGCCTTCTCCGCCCAGCCACGCCAGGTGCGGTAGGCATCCATCAAGCGTTCCTTGGGGTTGGGGATGACGAAATCAATGATGGTGGTCGTCCCACCGGCCATGGCCGCAGCGGTACCGCTTTCGAAATCCTCGCTGGCGACGGTCCCCATGAAGGGTAGTTGCATATGGGTATGGGGATCGATGCCGCCGGGCATGACGTAACAGCCGCCCGCGTCGACCACTTCTGCGCCGACGGGGGCCTCCAGGCCCTCACCAACGGCGATGATCACGCCGTCCTCGACGAGCACGTCGGCCCGGGTCGTTGTGTCAGCGGTCACGACGGTGCCGCCCTTTACCAGAAGTGCCATGGCGAGATCCTTCCCTTGGTCCATTATTGGAGGTGTGAGGGGATGGGCAAACCGAGGCCGCGCAGCACGAAGCGCGTCACCTCGGCGGTGATATGGTTGTAATCGGAGCGCCCAAGCGTCCGGCGCCCCAACACCAGACGGATTTGCACATCGAAGTCAGCGTAATGCTGGGTCAGGGCCCAGATCATGAACAGGAAATGGCGGGCATCCACCGGAGCAATCAGCCCCCGCCTGGCCCAGTCTTCCAGCACGGCAGCCTTGGCATTGACCAGATCTCGCAGGTCATGGGCCAGGAAATCGGCCAACACCGGCGCACCATGCAAAACCTCATTGGCAAAAACCCGCGAGGCCGCCGGTCGGGTCCTTGTGGCCTCCATCTTAGCCGCCACATAGGCGGTGACTGCCTCCGCCGGATCGGCCTCGGCCCGGATGCTTTCGATGGGGTCCAGCCAGACATCAAGAATATCCCGAAGGAGGGCCCGATAGAGGTCCTCCTTGGACCCGAAGTAGTAATGGAGATTGGCCTTGGGCAGGTCAGCGGTGGCGGCAATATCGGCCATGGTCGTCCCGGCGAACCCGGCATCGGCGAACACAGCCTCCGCCGCGCGCAGAATCCGCTGCTCGTTCTCCAGCCGGATCCGCCCCTTACCGGTGGAATTTTCCGATACCGCCTGTTTCATCGTCTGGTCTCCACCCTTTCGGATCTTGCAGGTTGCGGAAAGAGTCCGAGCCCTCCCCTCTATTCGTCATCCTCGCGACATTCGTCATCCCCGCGCAGGCGGGGATCCAGGGTTGATTTCGCTGCCGACGATGAAACGCGCGCCTGTCGCGTCGACCGCTTCCGTCACCTGTCCCCACCCTGGATTCCCGCTTTCGCGGGAATGACGGGAAGGGGGCGAGAATGACGGAAAAACTTTTTCCCGCAATCTGCTAGAGTGAAACTGGATCAGCTTGAGTCAAGCTGGCCCGGTTTCACTCTCATTCTATAGATTTTAGAGTATCTTCGAGGCCAAGTTTGGTCGCAAAGTGACCCAACTTGATCTCGAAATACTCTAGCAAGCCTTGTCAGCGATGGTGCGACTGGTTTCCACCACGGCATGCAGAAGAACGTCGGCGCCCGCGGCCACCCATTCAGGCTTGGCGTCCTCGATCTCGTTATGGCTGATCCCATCCACGCAGGGGATGAAGATCATCCCCGTCGGCGCCACCGCAGCGAGGTAACAGGCGTCGTGGCCGGCGCCGGACACCATGTCGCGGGTGGAGAAGCCCCCCGCCTCCACGCCCTTGCGCACCGCCGCCACGCAATCGGCATCGAACTTGACCGGCGCATAGTACCAGATCTGCTCGAAGTCATTCTGAAGACCGATCTCGCTGGCGATACGGTCCACTTCGGCACGCAGCTCGGCGTCCATGGCCGCCAGCACGGCATCGTCGGGATGGCGGAAGTCCACGGTGAAGAAGACCCGACCCGGGATGACATTGCGGGAATTGGGGAAAACCTGCATCAGCCCCACGGTGGCGCAGGCGTAGGGCGCATGCTTCATGCCAATGCGGTTGACCGCATCCACCACCCGCGAGGCCCCCAACAGGGCGTCCTTGCGTCGGTTCATTGGGGTTGGACCCGCGTGGCTTTCCACGCCGGTGAAGGTGATCTCGTACCAGCGCTGGCCCTGACAGTCGGTGACCACGCCGACGGTCTTGTCCTCGGCTTCCAGGATGGGGCCCTGCTCGATATGCGCCTCAAAATAGGCGCCCACCGGGTGGGCCTTATAGCTGGCATCCGCATCCCCGGCATAGCCGATACGGGCCAGTTCCTCGCCCATGGTCTTGCCATCCAGGTCGGCGCGGGAGAGGCCATAGTCCAGGTCGAAGACACCGGCGAACACACCGGAGGCCACCATGGCCGGAGCGAAGCGCGAGCCCTCTTCGTTGGTCCAGACGGCCACTTCCACGGGTGCATCGGTCTCGATTTCCAGGTCGTTCAGGCTGCGCACCACCTCAAGCCCGGCGAGCACGCCATAAACACCATCGAACCGCCCGCCCGTGGGCTGGCTGTCCAGGTGACTGCCCATGATCACCGGCGGCAGATCCGGGTTCTTGCCCGGGCGGCGGGCGAAGATATTGCCCATCTTGTCCACAGAGACCGTGCACCCGGCCTCCTGGCACCAGGAGACGAACAGATCCCGTCCCGCCCGGTCGATATCCGTCAGCGCCAGACGGCAGACGCCACCCTTTTCCGTGGCGCCATGCTGGGCCATCTCCATCAGGCTGTCCCAGAGGCGCGACCCATTGCTTTTCAAATTGGTAGGCGTTTCCATCGCTTCATCGTCCTTTCGAAATCACGCGTTTTGGGATTACTCAGCGGCATCGACGCGCATGGGGTTCCGGGGATCCTCGGGCCAGGTCAGAGCGGGCTTACCGTTATCGACTGGCACCATGGTGATGCAATCGGGCACAGGGCAAACCAGCGAGCAGAGGTTACACCCCACACAATCCTCGTCCACCACCGTAAAGACGCGTTTCCCCTCGCCCTGGGCAATGGTGATGGCCTGATGACTGGTGTCCTCGCAGGCAATGTGGCACCGGCCGCAGTCGATACACTTCTCCGTGTCAATGATCGCCTTGCTGTCGAAGTTGATGTTCAGCTCGTTCCAGTCGACCACATTGGGCACGGCCATGCCAATGAAGTCGGACAGGGTCTTGTAGCCCTTCTCGTCCATCCAGTCGGACAGGCCGTCGATCATGTCCTCAACAATGCGGAACCCATAGGTCATTGCCGCCGTGCAGACCTGCGTCCCATGGGCGCCGAGCGCCATGAACTCCGCCGCGTCCCGCCAACTGCCCACGCCACCGATGCCGGAAACGGGCAGGCCCTGGGTGATGGGATCGCGGGCCAGTTCGGCCACCATATTGAGCGCGATGGGCTTCACCGCCGGGCCGCAATAGCCCCCGTGGCTGCCCTTGCCGTCCACAGTGGGAGTCGGCGCCATGATGTCCAGATCGACGCTGGTGATGGAATTTACCGTATTGATCAGCGACAGGCCATCCGCCCCCCCCGCCCGGGCAGCAGAGGCGGGGATCAGGATATCCGTCACATTGGGGGTCAGCTTGACCAGAACCGGCAGGTCGGTGGCATTCTTCACCCAGCGGGTCACCTGCTCCACCATCTCCGGCACCTGACCGATAGCAGAACCCATACCGCGCTCGCACATGCCATGGGGACAGCCCAGGTTGAGCTCCAGGCCATCGGCTCCGGCGGCGGTGATCTTTTGGGCGAGGCTCGCCCAGGCCCGCTCCTCGATCACCGCCATCAGCGAGACCACCAAGGCCCGGTCGGGCCAATCGCGCTTGACCTCGGTAATTTCCCGCAGGTTGACCTCCAGGGGACGGTCGGAGATCAGCTCGATGTTGTTGATGCCGATCAGGCGGCGGCTGGCGTCCAGGTGACCGCCGTAGCGGCTGGACATGTTCACCACTGGGGGATCCTCGCCCAGGGTTTTCCAGACGACACCCCCCCAGCCAGCAGCAAAGGCGCGTTCAACATTGTACTTTTTGTCCGTCGGCGGAGCGGAAGCCAGCCAGAAGGGATTGGGACTTTTGATTCCGGCGATGGTGCAGGTCAAATCGGCCATGGCGCGATGTCCTCGTTCAAAAGGAAAGGGAAGCAATCGGGGAAACGGAAGGCGCCCTCACAGGGCCAGGGAGGCCAAAATCGCCTCCGCCGCCTTGGCGCCATCGGCCACGGCGCGCACCGTCAAATCCGTCCCGTTGTGGATACAATCCCCTCCCGCAAAAACCTTGGGGTCGCTGGTTCGATAGTCAGTGACGGCAAGCCGTCCCTTCGCGAGGGTCAGCCCCTCCAACCCGAGCGGTTTCATGGATTGCCCCACGGCCTTGAGCACGAGATCCGCAGCGACCTCAAAGGTCCCGCCGGTGCCCTCCAATTTGCCGTCCACCAGGACGGTGTGTTCGAAAGCGACCGCGCCGACAACGCCATTGCCTGCGGTATCAACGAAGCGGGTGGGGCTCGCCCAGAAGACCACCTGGACGCCATTGGCCCGGGCCAGATCCAGTTCGAAGGCGGTGGCGCCCATCTGGTCCTCGCCCCGGCGATAGGCCAGGGTCACATGGGCCGCGCCCAAGCGCCGAGCCTGGATGGCCGCGTCAACGGCCGTGTTCCCTCCGCCCAAGACGACGACATTGTCGGGAAGGGAGATCTCGCCGATGGGGTCCTTGGCCTGGCGGAGGCGCTCGATGAAATCGATGGCCGCTTCCACGCCGTCCAAGCCCTCGCCGAGAAGGCCCACCGGATTAGCAGCACCCAGGCCAATGCCCAAGAAGACCGCGTCATAGCCGGATGTCAAATCCGCCAAGGCGATATCCCGGCCCAGGGCCTTTCCCGTTTCGATGGAGATCCCGCCCAGGGACAGAATGAAGTCCACTTCCCGTTGGGCGAAATCGTCGGTCATTTTGTAGGCGGCCAAACCGTGCTCATTCAAACCACCAGCCTTGGCCCGGGCCTCGAAAACGGTCACCTCCACCCCGGCGCGGGACAGGGCATGGGCGCAGGACAGTCCGGCGGGACCGCCCCCGACGACGGCGACTCGCTTACCCGTGGAGGCGGCGCGGGTGAAGGGTTGGACTCCGGCGGAAAACAGGGCATCGGTGGCGAACCGCTGCAACTGGCCAATGGCAACGGGCTCCCCTTCGGCCTTTTCCCGCACACAGGCGGCCTCGCAGAGTTCCTCGGTCGGGCAGACCCGCGCGCAGGTTCCCCCCATCACATTGGCCGAGAGAATCGTCTTGCCCGCGCCCACCGCGTTCCCTTGCCCAATGCGGCGAATGAACCCGGGAATGTCGATGGAGGTCGGACAAGCCGTGACGCAGGGCGCGTCGTAGCAATAGAAGCAGCGGGCGCTGTCAGCCATGGCCTCAAAGGAGGACAGGGGCGGATGGAGGTCGTCGAAGCCACCACTGGATCGACAGGCGCTGGACAAATCGGCGGCGGGAAGACGGGGAGCGGCGGTCATCGGCGAAATCCTTCGTTAGGGGGAAAGGAAACACGTCGGTAAGGGACACGCGGCTGAGGGGGCCCTTCAAAACCTAACCATCGGAGGGATCCTCGAAAACCTGACCATCTGGTCAAGCAATGACAATGCCAACATAGGATAACCCGAAAATTTCGTTTTTTTCCTGACTTTTTGGCCAAGAAATGCCCGTTCGATAAGATCGTTTTCTAAGCAATATCTTTATTTAAAGCACAAAAATTAATCATATTAAAAATTTTCATTTTTTTTCAGCATCATAGAGGAACCCTTCTCAGAATCTCCCTCCCCAGCTTCGGGTCCGAGACCGCCATTCCGAAGGGTCTTCCCTCGGATATCGCTTGGAAACCCAAGCCTTTCTATGGGAATTTGTCTCTGCCTGCTTTTTGAACTTTTCCCATAGTCCCTAATCCAGGCCCCCTTCCCGGTCACACGACCTTGGGACAGGGGGGGCCTGCGGAGCGAATAAGCTGTCTTCTTGGTCAACTTTCCCTAGGGTTTCCTTCCCCTTCGTGGGGTCCGGAGGCCCTGGGGAGGCGAGAAGAGTGATCCCGAGCAGACGGCCGGGGAAGACGTGTCAAACAGTTGGCCCCGGATTTGCCTTATGGGTTACGGTTGAAGCATTCGGGTCAAGGAACCCGGAAGCCTCCTTTCGCCACCTCATTACGCCGCCTCCCTTTCGTCCCCTTTTCGCCAAAGCGGTCCATACCCGTTCCAGGAGATTTCGCGTGGCCCCCTCCCCCAATTCAACGGCGCCCCTGTCCGCTTCCACCGATCCCAGAACCGATACCCGAACTGGCCCGCACACTGGGGCCAGTGCTTCGGCCATCATCGATATCCGCCACCTGAATCTGACCTTCAACGCGGGCGACCACCCGGTGCATGCCCTCAGTGATGTCAGCCTGAAGATTGCGCCGGGGGAATTCGTCTCCCTGATTGGCCCCTCGGGCTGCGGCAAGACCACCCTTCTGCGGGTGATCGCCGACCTGGAGCAACCCACCGGCGGAGACCTCACCGTCGAGGGCATGAGCGCCGAGCAAGCGCGGCGCAAACGCCGCTACGGCTATGTGTTCCAGGCGCCGGGCCTCTACCCCTGGCGGACCGTGGAACGCAACGTCTCCCTGCCGCTCGAACTGTTCGGCGCTGGCAAGGCCGAACGCAAGCGCATCACCGAGGAGCAACTGGCCCTGGTCGGCCTGACCGGGTTCGAGAAAAAGTTTCCCTGGCAGTTGTCCGGCGGCATGCAGCAACGGGCCTCCATCGCCCGGGCCCTGACCTTCGCCCCGGACATCCTGCTGATGGACGAACCCTTTGGCGCCCTGGACGAGATCACCCGGGACCATTTGAACCTGCAACTGACCCGTCTGTGGAACCAAACGGGCAAGACCTGTGTCTTTGTCACCCATTCCATCGCCGAGGCGGTGTTCCTCTCCACCAAAATCGTCGTCATGAGCCCCCGGCCCGGCCGCATCCTGGAGGTCATCGACTGCGACCTGCCCCGGGATCGGACCCTGGACATGCGCGAAAGCGCCGAATTCCAGGAAATCGCCGCCAAGGTACGCGTGGGACTGGCGGAGGGGCATGGATATGACGATTAAGCGCTCCGGAGCCCAATCCCTCGTCCACCATGGCTTGCCCATCCTGGTGATTGCCGCAGCCGTGCTGATCATTTGGTACCTGGGCGCCTATTTTCTCAATGCACCGGTCGTGCTCGACCAATTGGCCCGCAAAGGCATCGAGAGCCCGGATTTTTCCCGGGTGCTGGCCGAAGCCTACACCATGAAGCGGCCCATCCTGCCCACACCGGACCAGATTGCCGTTGACCTGTGGACCAGCACGACCAAATGGCCCTTGGACAGCGTGCGCAACCTGCTGTTCCACGCGGCGGTGACCAGCGCCTCGACCCTGACCGGCTTCGCCATGGGCTTGGTCCTGGGCATTGTGCTGGCGGTGGGTATCATCCATTCACGCACCCTCGACGGCGCCCTGATGCCTTGGGTCATTGCCAGCCAGACCATTCCCATCCTGGCGATCGCTCCGATGATCGTCGTGGTCCTCGGCAACATCGGCTTCACCGGCCTTCTGCCCAAGGCGGTGATTTCCATGTACCTCTGCTTTTTCCCCATCACCATCGGCATGGTGAAGGGATTGCGCTCCACCGATCCCCTGGCACTCGACCTGATGCGGACCTATTCGGCCAGCCCCAGTCAGGTCTTCTGGAAGCTGCGCCTGCCCGGAGCCATGCCCTTCCTCTTCACCAGCATGAAAATCGCCATCGCCATTTCCCTGGTCGGGGCCATCGTCGGCGAGCTGCCCACCGGAAGCCAATCGGGCCTGGGGTCGCGCCTTCTTTCGGGCAGTTATTATGGGCAGACCGTGCAAATCTGGTCAGCCCTGATCCTCGCTTCCGTCCTGTCGGTGGTGCTGGTGGCCCTGGTCGCTCGTATCGAAAAGGCGGTCATTCACTCCGCAGGAGGCCACCGATGAGCCCCCAACAGATGCTGTCCGCCAACACATGCCGCCCCCCCATGGCGCCCTGGCCCCTGTTGGCCGTCGTCGCCCTGCTGGTACCGCCCGTCTCCCTGGACGGCCTCCGCCCCATGTGGTGGGAGCTTCCCGGTCCCGCAGCGGCTGTGATCCTGGGCATCGGCGCCGCCCTGGCGGGTCGATGGGCCAGGACCGCCCTGGTCGAAGGCCTGCTGTCTCTGCTCTCCCTCGTCGCCTTGGGGGTAGTGCCCCTGATGCTCATGGACCAGGGGTATTCCCTGGCCCGGGGCGCCGGACCGGTCTGGTTGGTGGTGCTCGGCGCCATGGGCATGACCTGGCACGCCATGGCCGTTTTGGCCAATATGGAAGAGCATGCCCTGTTCCGCCGGATCCTCGTGCCCACCCTGTTCGGGGCAGCCCTGCTCTACCTGTGGGAGGTTGGGGTGCGCGGTTTCGAGGTGCCCTCGGTGCTTCTGCCTGCCCCCCATGCGGTGGCCGCAGCCCTGCTCAGCCACGCCGGGACCCTTTGGGCGGACTTCCAGCAGACCGTGCTGCAAGCCGTGATCCGGGGATATGTGGCCGGTTGCCTGTCGGGCTTCCTGCTGGCGATCATCGCCGACCGGGTGCCGTTCCTGGCCCGGGGGTTACTGCCGCTCGCCAATCTGGCCAGCGCCATTCCCATTGTCGGTATCGCACCGATCATGGTCATGTGGTTCGGCTTCGATTGGCAGTCCAAGGCGGCTGTTGTGGTGATCATGACCTTCTTCCCCATGCTGGTAAACACGCTTGCCGGCCTGCAATCGGCGGAGAAGATCCAGTTGGACCTGATGCGATCCTATGGGGTCGGCTATTGGCGCACCCTTTTTCACCTGCGCCTGCCCGCAGCCTTGCCCTTCCTGTTCAATGGCCTGAAGATCAACTCCACCCTGGCCTTGATCGGCGCCATCGTCGCCGAGTTCTTCGGAACCCCCATCGTCGGTATGGGATTCCGGATCAGCTCAGAGGTCGCCCGGATGAACGTGGACGTGGTTTGGGCGACCATTACAGTGGCCGCCGTCGTCGGGTCTGGCGCCTACGGCCTTCTGTCCCTGGCCGAACGGCGAGCCACCTTCTGGCATCCGTCGTTCAGGTCCAAGTAAGCCGTTTTCCGTTTTCATTGACCCTTTTCGAATTCTTCCGCCCTCATCTCACCGCAAGGGAGCTTATGCGATGCGAAGCAAGTTCAAGACCACCGTATTGACGGGAATGGCCGGGGCACTTGCCCTGGTGGGCGCCAGCAGCGCGGCCTTCGCTGCCGACGACCTGACCCTGCAATTGAAGTGGGTGACCCAGGCCCAGTTTGCCGGGTACTACGTGGCCAAGGACAAGGGCTTCTATGACGAGGAAGACCTGGACGTGACCATCAAGGCTGGTGGTCCGGACATCAACCCCAGTCAGGTCATCGCCGGTGGCGGCGCCGACGTGGTCGTCGACTGGATGCCCAGCGCACTGGCCACCCGCGAGAAGGGCGTACCCCTGGTCAACATCGCCCAGGTCTACCAGAAATCCGGCATGATGCTGACCTGCCGCAAGGACAGCGGCATCACCAAACCCGAGGACTTCAAGGGCCACACCCTGGGCGTCTGGTTCGGCGGCAACGAGTATCCCTTCCTGTCCTGGATGTCGACGCTCGGCTTCAGCACCGAAGGCTCCAACCCGGATGTAACCGTGCTGAAGCAGGGCTTCAACGTGGATCCAATCCTGCAGAACCAGGCCTCCTGCATCTCGACCATGACCTATAACGAATACTGGCAGATCATCGATGCGGGCATCCCCGCGTCCGATCTGACGGTCTTCAAGTACCAGGATTATGGCGTCGCCACCCTTGAAGACGGCCTCTACGCCACCGAGGCCACCCTGGCTGACCCGGCCATGGTCGACAAGCTGGCCCGCTTCCTGAAAGCCTCGGCCAAGGGCTGGGCCTATGCGGCCGAACATCCCGAAGAAGCCGTAGAGATCGTCCTGGCCAACGACGCCACCGGCGCCCAGACCGAAGAGCACCAGGCCCGCATGCTAAGCGAGGTCAACAAGCTGTTGGAAGGCTCCAAGAAAGGCTTCGGCTACCTGGATCCAGAAGCCTACGCCCGCACCGTGAAGGTGCTGATGCAGCCGGGCAGCGCGCCGATCATCAGCAAGGAGCCCGAGGGCGCCACCACCGATGTCGTCTGGAAAGCCGCCTTCGGCGGATGATCCGGGAGTCGGGTGGGGTGGCGGACTGTTCGCCACCCCCCTTCTCTTTGCGCCTTTTCCATCTCCGAGCAGGGATGACCCCGAGCAGAAACAAGCCCGAATAGAAACGCCCAAGTGGAGGTAATCGATACCATGAAGACGCTTGTGATCGCCGCTCTTTCCGCTGTTGGCCTGCTGTCCGGCAGCCTGCTGTCTGGCAGTCTTCCCCAGGCCCGGGCCGACGAGGCCTTCAAGCCCGCCATCGTCTTCGACCTGGGGGGCAAATTCGACAAATCCTTCAACCAAGCCGTCGACGAGGGGGCCCAGCGCTTCGCCGAACGCACGGGAGAAACCTACCGGGGCTACGAACCTCAGAACGAAGCCCAGGTGGAACAGGGTCTGCGCAAATTTGCCGACAAGGGGTTCTCTCCCATCGTCGCTGTGGGCTTCAATCAGGCAAAGAGCGTGGAGAAGATCGCCAAGGACTTCCCCGACGTCAAGTTCGTGCTGATCGATGCCGTCGTTGACCTGCCCAATGTGAAATCCGTGCTGTTCAAGGAGCACGAGGGGTCCTATCTGGCCGGAGCCATCGCCGCCATGAAAAGCGAAAGCGGCACCATCGGCTTCGTCGGCGGCATGGACATTCCGCTGATCCGCAAATTCGCCTGTGGCTACAAGCAGGGCGCGGTGGCCATCAATCCGAATATCACCGTCATCGAGAACATGACCGGCACCACCGGCGCCGCCTGGAACGACCCGGTGAAGGGGGGCGAACTGGCCAAATCCCAGATCGATCGGGGTGCGGATGTGATCTTCCACGCGGCAGGTGCCACGGGCCTGGGTGTGCTCCAGGCCGCCGCCGATGCGGGCAAGCTGGGCATCGGCGTCGACAGCAACCAGAACCACATTCTTCCGGGCCATGTGCTGACCTCCATGGTCAAACGCGTGGGTGTCGCCACGGATGTGGCCTTTACCGAAGCCAAGGACGGCACCTTCACGCCGGGTCTGGAGGTCCTGGGACTGGCCGAGGACGGTGTGGGTCTCGCCATGGACGAAAACAACGCCCCCCTGATCACCCCGGAGATCACCGCCAAACTCGACGCGTTGAAGGCGGCCATCATTGACGGCTCCCTGACGGTCCACGACTACATGAGCGACGACACCTGTCCCCTGTGACCGATAGGGATCCCTGTCCCCATGCCCGATCATCCGATCCCGTCCACCCCCTCTCCGACCGGAGGCCCCCTGCCTCCGGTCGGAGCGTCCGCGCCTGCCATTGAACTGCGGGGCATCGACAAGCGGTTTGGCGCCGTTCATGCCAACCGGGCCATCTCTCTGGCCGTCGCTCCGGGATCCATCCACGGGATCGTGGGGGAGAACGGCGCCGGCAAATCCACCCTGATGAGTATTCTCTACGGCTTCTATCAGGCCGACGCAGGCGAGATCCTTGTCAAGGGCCGAGCGATCAAGATCAAGGACAGCGCCAACGCCCTCGCCCAGGGCATCGGCATGGTTCACCAGCATTTCATGCTCGTGGACACCTTCTCCGTGGTGGAAAACATCATGCTGGGCGCCGAAGGGGGGGCCCTGACCCGCAAGGCCACCCGTACGGCCCGGACAGAGCTGTCCCGCCTGTCCCGCGACCACGGGTTGGAGATCGACCCCGACGCCCTGGTGGGGGACCTGCCCGTGGGCCTGCGCCAGCGGGTGGAGATCCTCAAGGCGCTCCATCGCGGGGCCGAGATCCTGATTCTCGACGAGCCCACAGGCGTGCTCACCCCCCAGGAAGCCGACCACCTGTTCCGCATTCTCACCGCCCTGCGGGACCAGGGCAAAACCATCCTGCTGATCACCCATAAGCTGCGCGAGATCATGGCCATCACCGACCGGGTATCGGTGATGCGCCAGGGCCAGATGGTCACCACCCTGGAGACCCGCGACACAACACCCGAAGCCTTGAGTGAACTGATGGTCGGCCGCAAGGTCCCCGCCCGCCTCGCCAAAGCGCCGGTTCCCCTTGGTCCGCCTGCCCTGGAGGTCTCAGGCCTGGAAGTGGTGGACGAGAACAGCGTACCCCGGGTCAAGGGCGTGGACCTGACCGTCCACCATGGGGAAATCGTCGGACTGGCGGGTGTCTCCGGCAACGGCCAAAGCGAGCTGCTCGAAGCCTTGGCAGGGATCCGCCGCCCCCAGGCCGGGCAGATCGTCATCAATGGCGTCCCCCTGTTCCCCGAGACCGCCTATCAACCGGATAGCCTGCGCGCCCACCGCGTGGCCCATGTGCCCGAGGATCGCATTCGCACCGGGCTCGTCACCGCCTTCACCTGTCGGGAAAGCATGATGCTGGGCTACCAGGATGATCCTGCCTGGCGCCGCAAGGGCCTCGTGGATTGGCCCACCATCACCCAGGACACGCGGAAGAGGATGGAGCAGTACGATGTGCGCCCCCCCGATCCCCTGCTCAAGGCCGCCAATTTCTCCGGCGGCAACCAGCAAAAACTGATCCTCGCCCGGGAGATGGAGCGGGACCCGGACCTCTTGCTGGTCGGCCAACCCACCCGGGGCGTGGACATCGGCGCCATTGAGTTCATTCACCGCCGCCTGCTGGCCATGCGCGAGGCAGGCAAGGCCATCCTGCTCGTCTCCGTGGAGCTGGAGGAGATCCGCGGTCTCGCCGACCGGATCCTGGTCATGTTCGATGGCCGGATCATGGGCGAGATCGCCGCAGACCATGCCGACGAGCGCCGCCTGGGCATGATGATGGCAGGCTGCGAGCCGACGGACCCCGAAACCGACAGATCCAGGGACGCCCAGTCATGAGCGGTACTGCCCCCAGTCGCCCCCTGCCCCCTTGGGTCGATTACGGTCTGATGCCCCTGATCAACCTGCTGTTGGCCCTGGCCGTGGCAGGGATCGTGGTCGCTGCCATCGGCCAGAATCCCCTGGAGGCCCTGATTCTGCTCATCCAAGGAGCCTTTGGCAGCGGGGAGAACATTGGCTACACGCTCTACTACACCACCGACATGGTCTTCGCGGGGTTAGCGGTCGCCGTGGCCTTCCACTGTGGCCTGTTCAATATCGGCGGCGAGGGACAGGCCTATATCGCCGGGTTGGGTGTCTCCCTGGTGGCCCTCTATCTGGACGTCCTGCCGTTCTGGATCCTCGCCCCTTTGATGCTGATCGGCGCCATGGCCTTTGGTGCGGGCTGGGCGGCCATTCCCGGGTGGCTGCAAGCCCGGCGGGGAAGCCATGTGGTGATCACCACCATCATGTTCAATTTCATCAGCTATTCGGTGATGACCTACATGCTGGTCAATGTGCTGATCCAGCCGGGACAGATGGCACCGGAAAGCCGCCGCTTCGCCGAAAACGCCCAACTTCCCCCCCTCCATGACCTGATCCCCGGGCTGGCCCAGTCCCCCCTCAACGTGACCGCCCTTTGGGCTTTGTTTTGCTTGCTCGGTGTTTGGGTGTTCCTCTGGCAGTCCCGCTTCGGCTATGCCCTGCGGGTGGTCGGCGCCAACCCCCAGGCGGCAATTTACGCCGGGATCAATCCGGGCCGCCAGATCATCCTGGCCATGGCCATCTCCGGCGCCCTGGCAGGCGGACTCGCCCTGAACGAGGTCGGCGGTGTGCACTATCGCCTGTTGGTGGGCTTCACCAACGGTTATGGCTTCACCGGCATCGCCGTCGCCATGATGGGCCGGAACCACCCCATCGGCGTCTTGCTGGCCGGGCTGCTGTTCGGTGCCCTCTACCAGGGGGGAGCGGAACTGGCCTTCGATATGCCCGAAATCTCGGTCCAGGTGGTTGTGGTTATCCAGGGCTTGGTGATCCTGTTCACCGGCGCACTGGAGCACATGTTCCGCCCCGCCCTCGGTCGGATGGCCGCCCGATTGGAAGGAGGCAAACGGCCCCTTCCCGCCAGCGAAAGGGGATAGGGCCGATGGGCGAGAGTCTCGAATTCCTGTCCCTTTTGCTCGACGCCACCCTGCGGGTCTCCGTGCCCCTGGTGCTAGCGGGGCTCGCCGGATTGTTCTCCGAGCGTGGCGGCATCATCGACATCGGCCTGGAAGGCAAAATGCTGGCCGGAGCCTTCGCCGCTGCGGCGACCGCAGCGGTCACCGGAAGCCCCTGGGCGGGACTGGCCGTTGCCATCCTGGCCTCGCTCGCGTTCGCCCTGCTCCACGGGTTCGCCTGTATCACCCACCGGGGCAATCAGGTGGTCTCGGGCATGGCCATCAACATCCTGGTCTCCGGCTTGACCGTAACCCTGGGCATGGCCTGGTTTCACCTGGGGGGGCAAACCCCCTTGCTGCCCAAGGAGTCCCGCTTCACGGAATTCACCCTGCCCGGGGCCGAGACCCTGGCGGGGATCCCCCTCCTCGGCCCCCTCTATCGGGATGTGATCAGCGGCCATGGCATCCTGGTCTACCTGACCTATGCCATCGTTCCCCTGGCCTGGTGGCTGCTCTACCGCACCCGGTTCGGCCTCAGGCTGCGCGCCGTGGGAGAGAATCCCGCCGCCGTGGATGCTGCCGGGATTTCCGTCGCCTGGCTCCGCTATCGCGGCGTCCTCATCGCCGGTCTGCTCTGCGGGATCGCCGGAGCCTATATGTCCACCGCCCAGTCTGCGGGCTTCGTGCGCGATATGACGGCGGGCAAGGGCTATATCGCGCTGGCGGCCATGATCTTCGGCAAATGGCGCCCCTGGCCAACCCTGGGGGCTTGCCTGTTGTTTGGTGTTCTCGATGCCCTGTCCATCCGCCTGCAAGGTGTGCCCCTACCCGGTATCGGCGAGATTCCCGTGCAGTTCATCCAGGCCCTGCCCTATATCTTGACGGTGGTTCTTCTGGCCGGGTTTATCGGCGCCTCCAGACCACCCAAGGCCGACGGCATCCCCTATGTGAAGGAACGATGAGAGAATGGGTCACTCCTTTTCCCCCGACCATGACTTGGTGGTGGCGGCCCTGGCGGCGCGACGCCATGCCCATGCCCCCTATTCCCACTTCACGGTGGGTGCTGCGGTCCGCGATGACGAAGGCCGAATCCATGCCGGATGCAATGTGGAAAACGCGGCCTATCCCGAAGGGGTCTGCGCCGAAGCGGGGGCCTTGTCGGCCATGGTCGCCGCCGGGGGGCGGCAGGTGGTGGACGTCGTCGTGGCCGGAGGAGATGGCACCGTTCCCTGTGCCCCCTGCGGAGGATGCCGCCAGAAGCTGCGGGAGTTCTCCCTTCCCGATACCCCGGTGCATATGGTGGACGGCGAAGGCCATGCCCTTCTGACCCTGACCCTGGACGAGTTGCTGCCCAACAGCTTCGGCCCGGACAACCTGCCCCGAAAAGGCACCCACTCATGATCCCACAAGAAATCATCCGCCGAAAACGCGACGGCCATGCCTTGAGCCCCGAAGACATCGGCGCCTTCATCGGGGGCCTGACGGATGGCAGCGTGGGGGACGGCCAAGCCGCAGCCTTTGCCATGGCCGTGTTTTTCCAGGGCATGACCCTGGACGAGCGGGTGGCACTGACGCTGGCCATGCGAGACAGCGGAACCGTGCTCCATTGGCCCTCCCTGGGCCTCGATAGAGCCCCTATCGTCGATAAGCATTCCACCGGAGGCGTCGGCGACAAGGTCAGCTTGATGCTCGCGCCCCTGGTGGCCGCCTGCGGCGCCTTCGTCCCCATGATCTCTGGCCGGGGGTTGGGCCATACGGGCGGCACGCTGGACAAGTTCGACAGCATCCCCGGCTATCGCACAGCTCCGGAATTGAAGGACTTCGCCGCCACGGTGAAAGCCGCAGGCTGCGCCGTCATCGGCCAAACCGCAGACTTGGCCCCGGCGGACCGGCGCCTGTACGCCATCCGCGACGTCACCGCCACGGTGGAAAGCCTGCCGCTGATCACCGCCTCGATCCTGTCCAAGAAACTCGCCGCCGGGCTTTCGGGACTGGCCATGGATGTGAAATTCGGTAGTGGCGCCTTCATGAATGCCCCCGAGGACGCCCGCGCCCTGGCCGAGAGCATCGCCACCGTGGCCCGGGGAGCAGGCCTTCCCACCACCGTGCTGCTGACAGATATGGATCAGGTGCTTGGCGACAGCGTCGGCAATGCCCTGGAAATGCACGAGGCCATTGACTACCTGACCGGCATTCACCGTGAGCCCCGGCTGCACGCTGTCACCCTGGCCCTGGCTGCGGAAATGCTGGTGCTCGCCGGGCTCGCCCCGACCCCGGAGGCCGCCCTCCCCCTGGTGGAGGTGGCACTGGAGAGCGGCGGCGCCGCAGAGCGGTTTGCCCGTATGGTCTCCGCCCTGGGGGGCCCTGCGGATCTGCTGGAGCATCCGGACAGACATCTGGCCAAGGCGCCTCTGGTTCGTCCCCTTCCCGCCCCCACAGCGGGCGTGGTCTCCGCCATGGACACCCGAACGGTGGGATTGGCCCTGGTCGAAATGGGTGGGGGACGCAAGGGTCACGCCCAGGCCATCGACCATGCCGTGGGCATGACCGCCATGGTCACCCGGGGCCAGGAGGTGGCAGCCGGGGATGCCCTCTGCCTGATCCATGCCCGGGACGAGACCGGGTTCGAGATGACCAAGGCCCGCATTCTCGAAGCCATCACCCTGGCGCCCCCAGGGACGCCCGTCGCCCTCCCTCCGCCCGTGGCCGAGCGCCTGGGAGAATAGGGTCATGGCCAAGAAAACCAAGGGGAGGGCCGTCGTCCTCGTCATGGACAGTTTCGGCATTGGCGCCACTCCGGACGCTGACCGCTTCGGCGACCGGGGCGCCAACACCCTGGGGAGCATCGCCGAAGTCCGCGCCGCAAGCCCGGCTGGCCCCCTCCGCTTGCCCTTCCTCACGGCCTTGGGCCTGGGAGAGGCGGCGCAGTTGATCAGCGGCCGGACCCCGCCGGGTCTGGAGCAGGACGGTCCCCCCCGGGGCCTGTACGGCGCGGCGCAAGAGGTTTCCAAGGGCAAGGACACTCCCAGCGGCCATTGGGAGTTGGCGGGGGTGCCTGTCCGTTTCGATTGGGGATATTTTCCCGACAGTCAGCCCTGCTTCCCGCCGGAGCTGGTCGCCGCCCTGGTGGCCGAGGCCGGATTGCCCGGTATCCTTGGGGATAAGCATGCTTCCGGCACGACCATCCTGGAGGAGCTGGGCGAGGAGCATATCCGCACGGGAAAACCCATCGTCTATACCTCTGCGGATTCCGTCTTCCAGATTGCCGCCCACGAAGAGCATTTCGGCCTGGACCGCCTCTATGCGGTTTGCGCCATCGCCCGCTGTCTGGTGGACCCGTTGGGCATCGGCAGGGTTATCGCCCGGCCTTTTCTCGGAGAAGACGGCGCCTTCCAGCGGACCGGAAACCGCCGGGATTACGCGGTTCCGCCCCCGGCTCCTACTCTCCTTGACCACCTGAAAGCGGCGGGGCGGGAGGTCGTGTCCATTGGCAAGATCGCCGATATCTTCGCCCACCGGGGTCTGACCCGCTGTCTCAAGGCAACCGGGGACATGGCCCTGTTCGACCTGACGCTCCAGGCAACCCGAGAGACCCGGGACGGTGGTTTGATCTTTGCCAACTTCGTGGATTTCGACAGCCTCTATGGCCATCGGCGCGACCCCTTGGGGTACGCAAGCGCCCTGGAAGCCTTCGACCGTCGCCTGCCCGAGCTGGAGGCCCTCCTCCAACCCGGTGATCTGGTCTTTTTGACCGCAGACCACGGCTGCGATCCGCGCTGGCAGGGCAGCGACCACACCCGGGAGCATGTCCCCATGCTGGCCTTTGGCCCCGCCCTTCCCGGTCCCAAGGCCATCGGCATCCGCGCAACCTTCGCAGATTTGGGGCAGACGGTGGCGCAGCACTTGGGCATCACACCCCTGGATGAGGGCACGGCCTTTCTTTAGAGTTTCGCGTGGACCGGACAACACGGTACACGACAGGGGATGTTTTCCCGTCACGTCCCCCCCCCTCTTTGGCGAGACTGGGGCCGAAAGGCCCCAGACCCCAGGCTAAAAAAATGGGCTTGGGCTATCGCCCAAAAAAGACAAGCTGTGGAGCGTCAAACTCTCCACCCCTTGGTATCATCCCCTCCGGATCCAGCTCAGCACCCTTTCGATCGCCTTTTGCGCATCCTTCTCCCCCTCCAGAGTGGGGAGGATCGGGATGTCCCGCTTCCGCTCGCGGGCCTTATCCCGCATGGCCCCTTGCAACACGGGTTTTGCACCGATCTCGAGAAAATGGGTCCCTCCCAGAGCCAAGGCCGTATCCAGGGCATCGGCGAAATGCACAGGCAGGCGGACGTTCTTCTGCCAATAGGGACCGTCCATCACATCCGGATCCTGTCCGGTAATCTGCCGGGCCGTGACACTGGAGACCAAGGGAACGGAGGGCACAAGCGGCGTCAAGCCGACGAGCCGCGCGCGGAGGGGCTCCAGCAGGGGATCCATATCGACGCTGTGATAGCCGATATCCCCCTCCAGACGCCGAACTTTCACGCCGGTTCGCCGCAATTCCCGCTCTGCCTCGACCAAGTCCTTGGTCAACCCCGCCAAGCTGATCGCCCGCCGCGCGTTGAAAGCCGCAACTTCGAGCTTGGGAAACCGGTCGCAGAAGGCCCGTGCCTCCGCGGCGTCCATCATGACAGCCAGCAGCCCGCCATTTCCCGCCCGCGCGCTCTGCAAGTCCGACCGGGCCCAGCAAACGGCAAGGGCGTCGTCCAAGCTGAGATGTCCGGAGCAATAGGCCGAAGCGATTTCTCCCGCAGAATGGCCCAGGCAGATATCGGGCTCCACCCCCTGGCTGGCCAGCAGGCGAACGAGGCCAACCTGCAGGGCAAGCTGGGCCGGTTGGGCCACGCGACAGTCCCAAGCCGCCCCCGCCACTGCAGCCCCACCTTCAGCCCCTTTATCCGCATCGTCCTCGTTTGCCGGACCCATCATCGCGTCAATCAGGGAGAAACCCGCCAACAGCTGAAGCCTACCGTCGATCTCCTCCAGCGTCTGGCGGAATACCGTCTCCCTCTCCCATAGAACGCGCCCCATGCCAGGCCATTGCGGCCCCATGCCCGAAAAAACGAACAGGATCCGAGGGGGGCCAGCCATCCGGGGCTTTCCGTGATTGGGCTTAATGATCTCCCCCGTTTGGTGACTGTCTATGACCAACCCAGACAATCATATCAGGAACTCTGCAAGAAATACCTCCTCCGAGAAATGCATTCTTCAGGATCGCCCTATGCATTTTTTGCATTCCAAGGCCCCATAATTGGGCATGGTCTGGTTTCAGGTATAATGCTAGGCATGTTGACTTCCCCGCGCCGGGGAGAGTTTGGTTTTGGCTCTCCTCTCTTCACCCGCACAGGAAGTTTGGCGGTCCACCCGGCAAATCGCCACAAACAGAAAAGTCTCGTATGACCCCCCATTCGAACACGCCGCCTGCCCCAGAGGGCACCGACGGCCCCATGGTCGTCTTCGAGGGTGTTACCAAAGAATTCGCGCCCACGCCCGGAAAACCGGCCTTCAAGGCCCTGGACGCCATCGACTACACCGTCCCCCGCAAAGCCATTACCGGTATTATCGGTCGATCCGGCGCGGGGAAGTCCACCCTGATCCGTCTGGTCAATGGACTGGAACGCCCCACCACGGGCCGCGTTCTGGTCGACGACACCGATGTCGCCAGCCTGAGCGGCAGCGATCTCCGCGCCCTGCGCGGGTCGGTGGGCATGATCTTCCAACATTTCAACCTGCTGTCCTCCCGCTCGGTCTATGACAACATCGCCATGCCCCTGGAAATCACCGGCATGCACAGGACCGAGATCGCCAAGCGGGTCCGCCCCTTGATGGATCTGGTGGGCCTGGGGGACAAGGCGGGCAACTACCCTGCCGAACTGTCCGGCGGTCAGAAGCAGCGGGTGGGCATCGCCCGGGCTTTGGCGACCCGTCCCAAGCTGCTGCTGTCGGACGAGGCCACCTCGGCCCTGGATCCGGAAACCACGGCCCAGATCCTTGACCTGCTCAAGACCATCAACCGGGACCTGGGCCTGACGGTCCTGCTCATCACCCACGAGATGGAAGTGGTCAAGGAGGTGACATCCCAGGTCGCGGTCATCGACGGTGGTCGGATCGTCGAGGCGGGACGGACCTTTGACATCTTCATGGCCCCAAGCCATCCCACCACCCGGACCATGCTCTCCGGCCTGAGCGGCAGCGCCCTGCCCAATTGGGTCCAGCGGACCATGGCGGACAGCCCACGGCCCGGGGACCGGGTGATCACCCGATTGGTTTTCTTCGGGGCCACCTCCAACCAACCCCTGGTCTCCCGCCTGGGTCCAGCCATCGGTGCCGATGTGAACATCATCGCCGGTACCATCGACGAAATCGCGGGCGAGCCTTGCGGCACCATTGTCGTGTCCCACTCCGCTGATCCAACGGTGGTGGAGCGCGCCAGTCAATTCTACCGGGAAACCGGTTTGCATGCGGAGGTCCTTGGCTATGGCCCTTGAAAAACTTCTCTTTCTCTTGGGTGACGGCCTCTGGCAAACCATGATCATGGTGGTGACCTCCGGCGTGATCGGCACCGCCATCGGCCTGCCCATCGGCGTTTTCCTGGCGACCAGTGGAAGGGGCGAGCTGTTCGAGGCTCCGACCCTGAACAAGGTCGTGGGGTTGGTCGTCAACGCCACCCGGTCGACCCCCTTCATCATCCTGGTGGTCGCCATCATCCCCTTCACCCGGCTGGTGGCGGGCACGTCCATCGGCACGGCGGCGGCCATTGTGCCCCTGACGGTGGCCACCGTGCCCTTCTTCGCCCGTCTGGTGGAAGGGGCCATCCGCGAAGTGGACCAGGGTTTGGTGGAAGCCGCCCGGGCCATGGGGGCGACTCCCTTCCAAATCGTCCGCAAGGTTCTGCTGGCGGAATCACGACCTTCCCTCACCTTGGGTTTGACACTGACCATAGTCAGCCTGATCGGCTATTCGGCCATGGTCGGCGCCGTCGGTGGGGGGGGCCTGGGGGATCTGGGAATCCGCTACGGGTACCAAAGGTTCATGCCCGAGGTCATGCTGGCGGTCGTGGTTGCGTTGATCCTTCTGGTCCAGGCCGTGCAAAGCGCAGGTGACGCCCTGGCCCGCCGCTTCGACAAACGCAACCGGCGCAGCTAACGCTTCCCCCCCCTTCTCGCCTCACCTGCCATCCTCTCCTATTTCCTCTCAGCCTATTGGAGTTTTCCATGAAGTCTGTCTTCATCGCGGCATCCCTGGCCGCCCTTCTGACCACCGGCATTGCTCAGGCGGAGACCAAGAAGATTGGCGTCACCGCTGGCCCCCACGCCCAGATTGTCGAAAAGGCCGCCGAAGTCGCCGCCACCAAGGGCCTGGATATGGAGATCGTCGAGTTCACCGACTACGTGATGCCCAATCAGGCTTTGGCCGATGGCGACCTGGATATCAATTCCTTCCAGCACCAGCCCTATCTGGACGCCCAAGTGGCCGACCGCGGGTTCGATATCGTCAGTGTTGCCAAGTCCGTGAACTTCCCCATGGCGGGCTATTCGGACAAGGTCAAATCCCTGGAAGAAATCCCCGATGGCGCCACCATCTCCCTGCCCAATGACCCCTCCAACGGCGCCCGGGCATTGTTGATGCTGGAAGACCAGGGGCTCATTACCCTGACCAAAGGCGTTGGCGTGCGCGCCACCGTGGCCGATGTGGAAGACAATCCCAAGGACCTGAAGTTCGTGGAGTTGGACGCCGCCCAGCTGCCCCGCTCGTTGCAGGACGTGGACGTGGCTCTGATCAACACCAACTACGCCCTGGATGCGGGCCTCAACCCAGTGAGCGATTCCCTGTTCCGCGAAGGGACCAAAGCCCCCTTCGTCGGCGTCATCGCCACCCGAAGCGAGGATAAGGACGCTCCCTGGGTGAAGACCTTCATCGAGAGCTACCACAGCCCCGAAGTCGCGGCCTTCATCAACGAACAATTCAAGGGCGCCATTACCCCCACGTGGTAACCCCTAGATCACGATGAAATCATATAGTTAGAGCGGAATGAAACGGAAAACCGCACACAGTTTTCCTCATTCCGCTCTTGAGTATCTTCGAGGCCAAGTTTGGTCACGAAGCGCGATACATGACAGTATCTCGTCTTTTTTGGGCGATTGCCCAAACCCATTTGAGGACAAATGCCCCCAACCCCCCATTTTTTCTTTTACAAAAGACTGCTTGGGGTCTGGGCCTTTCGGCCAGCGATTGCCCGGGGTCTGGGGCCTTTCGGCCCCAGTGGGGGACGGGGCAAAGCCCCGTGACGGGAAAACACCCCTGGCCCTCTACCGTGGCTCTGTACAATGAGCACGCGGTCAGGGAGCGTCCAGAAAGTCCCGGATCGCCGCCGTGTACCCTTCTGGATCCTGAAGCATCGCGAAATGGCTCACATCCTTCAGGATCACCAGTTTGGCGCTTTGGCCTGTGACACAATTCCGTTCGCCCTGATCGGAGCGCCCCCTGTCTTGGGCAGACAGGGAGTGGGACTTTGGGGGACACGAGGCCCCCCAAAGTTCGTGGCCTCAGCCCAAGATCAGATTAGGCAGCCAAAGCACGAGGTCCGGAAAGGCGATCAAAACGGCAATCGTCACGACCTCGGCGCCGAAAAAGGGCGAGACCCCCCGGAACACGTCCTGCACCGACATATCCGATCGCACGCCCGCCACCACGAAGCAGTTCAGACCAATGGGCGGGGTGATCAGGCAAAGCTCGGCCATTTTCACCACGATGATGCCGAACCAGATGGGATCGTAGCCCAGGGCCATAACCGCCGGATAAACCACGGGCAGGGTCAGGAGCAGCATCCCAATGGCGTCCATGAACATGCCCAAAACGGCATAGGCGCACAGGATCAACAGCAGAGTCACGATACGCGGTTGATCAATACCGGCGATGAACTCGGCAAAGACACCGGGCAGGTCGGCGAAGCCCAGGAAGCGCACGTAGATCAGCACCCCCCAAATGATGGTGAAGATCATCACCGTCAACTTTGCCGATTCCAGCAGAGCGCCCTTCAGGTCGTGCCACTTCATGCCGTGCTTCAATGCCATCAAGAGCACCACGAAGGCACCCAAAGCTCCGGCCTCCGTGGGGGTCCCCCAACCGCCATAGATGCAGAAGATGATGATGAAGACCACGAACAGGATGGGGAAAGCCCCAGGAATGGACTCAAAGCGTTGCTTCCAGGTGAACCCCTTGATCGGCGGCCCCAGATCCTTGCGGAAGGTGGCCATCAAAATGACCAAGGCGGCATAGATCACGGCGGAAACCGCACCAGGGATGAACCCGGCCAGCAACAAAGCGCCCACGGATTGTTCGACGATGATGGCGTAGATGACCAGGATCGCCGAAGGGGGGATCAAAGAAGCGAGCGTTCCACCCGCAGCCACCACGCCCGCAGCAAAGCGTCGGTCGTAGCCCTCACGCAGCATTTCCGGGATGGCAACCCGCGCGAACACCGCCGCAGTTGCCACCGAGGCTCCGGACACAGCCGCGAACCCCGCCGTAGCAAAAACCGTGGCGACCCCCAAACCACCGGGCAACCAGCCGAGCCAGCGCTTGGCCGCCTCGAAAATGGCCTGGGTCAGTCCGGCGTAATAGGCCAGATACCCGATCAACACGAAGACCGGAATCAGGGAGAGGGAATAGCTGGTCGCCTTGGAATGGGGAATGGTGCCCGCCATCTGAATGGCGATCATCAGGCCCTTTTCCCACCCCGCCTTTTGGGCGAAAAACAGAAAGAGACCCAGGAAGCCCACGCCTGCCGCAGCGAAGGCCACACGCACGCCCAGGATCACCAGGACGATGAGAAGGCCCGAAAGCCAGAGGCCAAGATCAAGCGCTTCCATCAGTTTTTCCCCCCTACCGAAGCGGTTTCTTCTTCCTCACCAAGGAGGGCTTCGGCTTCATGGGCCGCCTGTTCCGCCGCACTTTCGACCAAGGGCACGGCCACAGGGCGTTCGGCGTTTTCCATGAAGGCGCGACTATAGCCCCACAACTGCATCAGCAGGCGTAAGAACAAAATGGACAGGGCCAGTGGCACCATCAACTTGGCTGGCCAGAGGGGGATGCCAATGTCCATGGAGCTGTCGCCGTTATCGAAGGCCCGCTTGAAGTGGAGCCAGGACCCCAGCGTCAACGCCATGGTCAACAGCAGCATGAAGACCACCGCAATGATCTCCACCAGCCAAAGGGCCCGCCCCTTCAACGCACTCACGACGATATCCATGCGGATATGGCCCCCCAGGCGCTGGCAATAGGCGATGCCCAGGAAGGCGAAAACCGCCATGGCTTGCTCCACCAGATCGATGAAGCCAAGGACGGGCATGTTGAAGATTTTCCGCCCCAGGATCTGGGCGACCGCCAGAAGCATCAGGGCGAGGATCAGCGATCCCCCCACCAGGGCGAGAAAACTTTCGAATTTGAACAAGGCCCGGTCAAGGCGACTCAGCATCGACCGGTCCTCGAGAATCGGGGACGTTCCGGACACGGCGGATCTCCGACGAAAACGGAAAGAAGGGACGGCGGTTCAAAGTGAAATCCTGCCCCCGCCCTGGCATAGAAAGACACCAGGGCGGGGAACAGGATCGAAGGGATCAGTTCCCGTCGATCTTGGCTTTCACGAAGTCATAGAGTTCCTGCCCGGGAATGCCCTTGGCCTCCATCTCCTTGATCCAGGCTTCGGCTGCCGGTTCGGCGATCTTCGTCTTGGCCTCGGCGATGGCCTCCTTATCGAAGGTCACTTTCTTGATGCCCCGTTCGGCGATCTTCGCATCCATGGCCGCCTGGGCCTTGTTGTTATAGTTCTCAATGTAATAGTCGAGCGCCTCGGGAATGGAAGACAGCAGGGCCTCGCGGTGCTCCGGAGACAGCGCGTTCAGCGCGTCCTTGTTCGCGACCACGGGACAATTCACGGTCCCCGGGTTCAGGTTGGTGGTCCACCAATCGGCGATGTCGGTGACACGGAAGGCCACATGGGCATGGGGGGCAAAAGCGGCCGCATCGATGACGCCGGATTCCATGGCATTATAAACATCGGTCGCGGTCATGGAGGTGGGGACCGCGCCCAGGGCCTTCAAAGCCTCACCGATACCGCCAACGGCGCGGACGCGCAGTCCGTCCAATCCCTTCAGATTGGTGGGCGCCTCGCCAACGCCGGCCAGATTGTACTGGGGCATGGGCGAGGGCATCAAAAGCACCGCGTTCCAGCGGTCCATGTCCTTGATCACCGCAGGCTGGGCGTAGACAGCCATGGACAAGTCCGTTTCCTGGCGCAGGCTATCCACCCCCAGGAACGGCAGCTCCAACACGGTCAGCGTGGGGTTTTTGTCCGGGTGATATCCGGCGCAGAACTGGGCCATCTCGAAGGCACCAAAGGAAATGCCGTCCAGGTTTTCCTTATTCTTGGACAGGCCGCCGTAGGAGATGTTCAGGGTGAACTCCCCATTGGTCTTTTCCTTGACGAGTTCGGCCAGCTTTTCCGTGTTCTCGGTGAAGGCGCGCCGTTTGCCCCACAGGGAAACGTTCCATTCAACGGCCATGGCCTCTCCGGCCACGAAAAAGGCCAAGGTGGCCAGGACAGTGGTTTTCAAAAGTGCGCGAGACATTATTGCCTCTCCTCCCTGTGATTTTTGTGACGGCTTGGTTCCCCGACGCGTTCAACCGCTTCCGCTCCGGAGCCCCTGACAGGTGGGCATAGTGCAGGGAACATGCCAGGGGTACGCCTTTCGCAAACCTCGTGGGAGGCAATTGATTTCATTCCATTATTCTATTCTGAGGAAAATTTCTTCGCCCGCATTGCGCAAATTTCCGCAGAACATACCCCTCCGCTCTGCGGAAATCCGCAGGGCGCTTGCGAAAAGATCGGCAAGCCCCCCTGGAAATGCACCCTCTCCTACGACATATGCTTTAGAGAACACTTATTCCGTTAGCGAAAAAATGGAGACACACAATGCGTGCAATCATCCTATCTATCCCTATCTTCACGGGCTTATTGGCCTGTACCACCCATGCCCAAGACCTTCCCCATCCCGGCATCGCTGCGGGGCCGATCACTGTCTCGGGTATCTCTTCCGGTTCCTTCATGGCCAACCAATTCGAGGTTGCCCATTCGGCCCTGGTCGAGGGTGCGGGTTTGGTCGCCGGAGGGCTCTACGGCTGCGCCGTCTCCGAGCCAATGGGCCACGGTGTCATGGCAACGGCCTCCCGTGCTCTGGACCAGTGCATGGGTAAAACCAACCTTCTGGAGAAACCCCAGCGCTTCATCGACCTGATCAAGGAGGCGGCCACCCAGGGTGACATTGACGACCCCGTGAACCTGAAGGGTGACCGGGTCTACCTCTTCTCGGGGAGAGAAGACCACATTGTGGGCACCAAAACCGTGGAAACCGCAGCGGCGGTGCTTGATGCCTTCGGGGCAAAGACGACCCTTCTGACGTCCCTCCCCTCCCCCCAAGACAAGACCATGAAGGCCGGCCATTCCTTCATAACCCTGAATGTGGGCAATCCCTGCAACACCGAGAAAATGCCCTATATCAATGACTGCGACTACGATCAGGCGGGCGCCATCCTCTCCACGGTCCTGGGGGAAGACCTGGCCCCACCGGCCCAGACACCAACCGGCACCCTTTCGTCCTTCCCCCAGGCGCCTTTCATTCCCGGCGGCAAGTCCCCCATGGAGGTGTCCCTTTGGGATAAGGGGTTCATTTATGTCCCGAAGTCCTGTGAAGCGGCAGACGCGGCATGCCGCCTTCATGTGGCCTTTCACGGCTGCAAACAGTCCGATCAGGTCCTGCCCGCCAATGAAAAATTCACTGAACTGACGGGGTATAACCGCTGGGCGGACACGAACAAATTGGTGATCCTTTACCCCCAGGCCCGGAGCATCAGCTTGACAGACGATATCCTGGTGACAGAGATCAACCCCGAAGGGTGTTGGAACTGGTGGGGCTATGCCAACGACGATGCCTATTTGTATAAGGCCGGTGACCAGATCTCCGCAGTCAAAGCCATGGTGGACCGGTTACAGGGCCACTGACCGCCAGACTTGCCCTCTACCACGATGCAATTTAGAATGGAGGGCTCCCCTACCCTGCGCCCCCTCGTGACCAGGGCCCCACAGACCAAGGACAATCCCACAGATGGCTTCCCTGACCCTCGTTATCGGCAACCGTAATTATTCGTCCTGGTCCATGCGTCCCTGGTTCGCCCTGAAAGCAGCCGGGATCACCTTCGAGGAAAAGGTGATCCCCCTCTTCGAGGAGGGCTACAAAGAGGAAATCGCCCTCCATAGCCCTTCGGCCCGGGTGCCCTGCCTGATCCACGGGGACGTCGTTGTCTGGGAATCCCTGGCCATCCTGGAATACTTGGCCGAGACCTTCCCCGAAGCGGCCCTCTGGCCTGCAGACCCCAAGATTCGCGCCCATGCCCGCGCAGCCGCCTCGGAAATGCATGCGGGCTTCCAGGCCTTGCGCGCCACCCTTCAGATGAACCTGCGCCAGCGAATCCCTGGCCATGGCCAAACGCCGGAAGTCATGGAAAATGTGGCGCGGATCGAAGCCCTTTGGGCGGGATGCAAGGCTGTCAGCGGCCAGAACGGCCCCTTCCTGTTTGGCGACCGTCCCAATGCGGTGGATGCCATGTTCGCTCCCGTTGTCACCCGCTTCCGCACCTATGCCACCCCCTTGACCCCCGCCTCTCAAGCCTATGTGGAGGCCATCCTGGCCACCCCCGCCATGGCCGAATGGGACAAGCTGGCCCAGGAGGAACCCTGGGTGATCGATATCTATGAAGCCGGTTCGGCCAAGGGGTAACCCATGGACCTCTTCGACCGCCCCACGGGACCCCGTCCGCCCTCCAGACAGGAAAAGTTGGAGCGCCTGCGTCTGCTGCGTTCAGAAAACGTGGGGCCGGTCACCTGGCGCAAGCTCATGGCCCGATATGGCTCTGCCGCCAAGGCGCTCGAAGCCCTGCCAGAGCTGGCTAAACGGGGCGGGCGCAAGCGTCCCATCAAGGTCTGCCCCGCCGCTGCGGCCAAGCGGGAGATCGAGGCCCTGGACAAACTGGGCGCCCTGCTGATCTGCGAGGGGGAGGACGACTATCCCGCCCCGCTGGCGGCGCTTGAGGACTCCCCGCCGCTCTTTTCTCTGCTCGGTCACCCGGGTCTGTTTAAACGCCCCATGGTTGCCCTGGTCGGCTCCCGGAATTGTTCCATCAACGGCCAGCGCTTTGCCGAACGGCTGGCCAGCGATCTGGGCAAGGCCGGGCTGGTCGTTGTCTCCGGTCTGGCGCGCGGACTGGATACGGCCGCCCATTGGGGATCGGTAGACTCGGGAACCGTCGCCGTTCTGGCCGGAGGCGTCGACGTCATCTTCCCGCCAGAGAATGAAGACCTCTATAACCGCCTCGTCCAAAGCGGGGCCGTCGTCTCCGAAATGCCGCCGGGCGAGCAACCCAAGGGGCGCCATTTTCCCCGCCGCAACCGCATCATTTCCGGCCTGTCCCTGGGGGTTGTCGTCGTCGAGGGAGCCATCCGCTCGGGTTCCATGATCACGGGAAAGCTGGCCGGGGAACAGGGACGGGAAGTCATGGCCGTTCCCGGCTCTCCCATGGACCCCCGGGCTCAGGGACCGAACCAACTCATAAAAGAAGGCGCTGCTTTGGTCGAAGGCGTCGATGACGTTCTCCGTGTATTGGAACCCCATCTCTCGCGCCCGATGAGTGAGCCGAAATCAATGACTTACACCGCGTCTCCCGCGTCGGATATCAGTGATTCGGCCGTCGATTCCGCCCGCCCGAAAGTTCTTGGGGCATTAAACGGGGCACCGCTGCCTGTTGACGAACTCATCCGACGGTGCCAATTGTCACCCTCCGTGGTGGCCATGGTGCTGCTGGAACTTGAATTGGCCGGACGCCTTGCGCGCCATCCGGGCAACCGGGTTTCTCTTCTGGCCACCTTCTAGATTAGGCATCCCTGTTTTTGGGGTGCCCTCGCCCCAAGGGTTCAACCACCCCATGCATGTCGTCGTCGTCGAATCCCCGGCCAAAGCCAAGACCATCAACAAGTACCTGGGCAAGGACTACACCGTCCTGGCGTCCTACGGTCACATCCGGGATCTGCCGCCCAAGGACGGCTCTGTCCGTCCCGACGAAAGCTTCGCCATGGATTGGGCCGTCGACCCCAAGGCCGAACGCCATGTGAAGGACATCACCCAGGCGCTCAAGGGCGCCGACACCCTGCTCCTGGCCACTGACCCGGATCGCGAGGGAGAGGCCATTTCGTGGCATGTGCGGGACGTTCTGGAAAGCCGCAAGGCACTGGTTGGCAAAACCGTCCGGCGGGTGACCTTCAACGCCATCACCAAGACCGCTGTCACCGAAGCCATGCGGAACCCCCGGGACCTGGATACACCGCTGGTTGAGGCCTACCTGGCCCGGCGTGCCCTGGACTATCTGGTGGGCTTCAACCTGTCGCCGGTGCTGTGGCGCAAGCTGCCCGGGTCCCGTTCTGCCGGTCGCGTGCAATCCGTCGCACTCCGCCTGATCTGCGAGCGCGAGGAGGAGATCGAGAAGTTCGTCACCCAGGAATACTGGTCCGTGGATGCCATTCTTGGCACCGCCGAAGGCCAGTTTTTCAAGGGCCGCCTGACCCATGTGAACGGCCAAAAGCTCGACAAGTTCGGCCTGCCTGACGAAGCCGCCGCCCTGGCTGCGGTCGCAGCGGTGGAGTCCAGCACGCTTTCCGTGGCCCAGGTGGAACGCAAGCAGGCCCGGCGCAATCCAGCCGCGCCCTTCACGACCTCCACCCTGCAACAGGAAGCCTCGCGGAAGCTTTACTTCTCCGCCCGCCAAACCATGAACGTGGCCCAGCGCCTGTATGAAGGCGTGGATCTGGGCGGTGAGACCGTCGGTCTGATCACCTATATGCGAACCGACGGCGTCTCCATGGCGCCGGAGGCCATTTTCGCCACGCGCGACATGATCGGCGCCGATTATGGCAAGGATTACGTCCCCGACTCGCCACGCATGTACAAAACCAAGGCCAAGAACGCACAGGAAGCCCACGAAGCCATCCGCCCCACGGATGTGACCCGCACGCCTGAGCGCATGCGCCCCTATCTGAACGCCGAACAGTTCAAGCTCTACGACCTGATCTGGAAGCGCACCGTGGCCAGCCAGATGGCCAGCGCCATCCTCGATCAGGTCGCCGTGGACATCGGCGATTCCTCCAAGGGAGTCATGTTGCGGGCCAATGGCTCGGTGATCCGTTTTGATGGCTTCCTCAAGCTTTATCGGGAAGGCCTGGACGACGCGGGCGACGACGACGACGAAAACCGCCTGCTGCCACCCTTGAAGGAAGGCGAGGCTATCAAACGCGACAAGGTCAAGGCCGACCAGCACTTTACCCAGCCGCCGCCACGCTACACGGAAGCCAGCTTGGTCAAGCGCATGGAAGAATTGGGGATCGGTCGCCCGTCGACCTACGCCTCGATCCTGACCGTGCTGCAAGACCGGGAATACGTGCGCCTGGACGCCCGACGCTTCATCCCCGAAGACCGGGGCCGCTTGGTCACCGCCTTCCTGGAGAACTTCTTCGCCCGCTATGTGGAGTATTCCTTCACCGCGAACCTGGAAAACCAGCTCGACGAGATCTCCGACGGCAAGCTGGGCTGGAAGACGGTGCTCCAGAATTTCTGGATGGACTTCAAGGCTGCGGTGGATGCCACCGCCGACCTGCGGGTTTCCAACGTGCTCGACGCGCTGGACGAGGACATGGGGCCACACCTGTTCCCCAAGACCGAGGACGGCCACGACCCCCGCGTCTGCCCGGTCTGCAAGGAGGGCCGCCTGGGTCTGCGCATCGGCAAGTTCGGCGCCTTCGTCGGCTGCTCCAACTATCCGGACTGCAAGTTCACCCGCCCCCTGGTCGCCAAGGCCGGAGACGGTGACGACCCGACGGCCATAGCCGAAGACGGGATGAAGAGCCTGGGCGAGGACCCGGACACCGGCAAGGTCGTGACCATGCGCAAAGGTCCCTACGGTCTGTATGTGCAGCTCGGTGAGGCAGAGAAGGCCGAAAAGGGCAAGAAAGCCGAAAAGCCGCCCCGCGTCTCCATTCCCAAGGACATGGACCCGACGACCGTCGACCTGGACATCGCCCTGAAACTCCTGGCCCTGCCCCGCCCCGTCGGCGAGCACCCGGAGACCAAAGAGATGATCACCGCAGGCATTGGCCGCTACGGACCCTACATCAAGCATGGGGATATTTATAAGTCCCTGCCCAAGGACGACGATGTTCTGAGCATCGGCCTGAACCGGGCCGTCAGCCTGCTCGCCGAAGCGGGTAAGGGCGGCCGCGCCCGCCAACCGGCCAAGAGCCTGGGGGATCACCCCGAAGACGGCAAGCCCGTCACCATCCACGACGGGCGCTTCGGCCCCTACGTACAGCACGAGAAGATCCGCGCCACCATCCCCAAGGCCGAGGATGCGGAGAGCATTACCCTGGACCGCGCCCTGGAGCTGATCGTCGCCAAGGCCGCAAAGGGCCCCGCCCCCGCCAAGAAGGCTCCGGCGAAAAAGGCTTCAGCCAAGAAAACGCCCGCAAAGAAAGCGGACGCTTCAGGCGAAGAGGGCGAGGTGAAGAAACCTGCGGCCAAAAAAGCGCCTGCAAAGAAGGCCACCACCGCAAAAAAGACCACCACTGCGGCCAAGAAAGCCCCGGCGAAGAAGGCTCCGGCCAAGAAGACCGCCGCACCTGAAGAGTAGGGTCCGCCCGTCGGGCGGAGCGGGCTCTCGCCCGCGCCCAGTCGGGGCGATGCCCCGAACCCCCTTCTTTTTGTCGAGGAGGACCAGGAAAGATGGGCATGAAAACAGACCCCCAGGATCCCCTGCCGGACCGGATGGTGGCTGTTGTCACAACCGGAACCGGCGGGTATGAGCGGTTGGAAGTCCGCGAGGTGCCCCTGCCTCGCCTGGAACCGGGCGAGGTTCTTTTGCGGGTTCTGGCCGCAGGCGTGAACAATACGGAAATCAACACCCGCCTCGGATGGTATTCCGCGTCCGTTTCGACAGGAACAACGGAGACCAGCGAGGAGGCCATGGAACCCCGGGACGATGGGGGATGGAATGCCACCACGCCCTTTCCGTTCATTCAGGGAACGGACTGTTGCGGTCGCATCGTTGCCGTTGCCGAGGACGGTGACCCCACCACCCTTGGATCCCGTGTCCTCGTCCGGGCTTGCATGAGACCCCAGGGGTTCGCCTCCCCCGATAGCATCTGGATGGGGTCAGACTTCGACGGCGCCTTCGCGCAATACGTCAAGGTTCCGGCGTCCGAAGCCTTCTCTCTCTCCTGCGATTGGAGCGACGCGGAGCTCGCCACCATCCCCTGCGCCTATGGGACCGCAGAAAACATGGTGCACCGGGCAGGCATCTCGACAGGCGCCCGGGTCCTGATCACCGGGGCTTCCGGCGGCGTGGGGTCCGCCGCCGTGCAGCTCGCCAAACGGCGAGGCGCCGAAGTGATCGCCATAACCAGCGCGTCAAAGCGAAACACTCTCCTCTCCCTGGGCGCCGACAGCGTCCTCTGCCGAGAGGACGATCCGGTGGAGTCGTTGGGCGCCATGGCCGTCAACGTGGTTATCGACAACGTGGTGGGTCTCGGTTTTGGGGCCATGCTCACCGTCCTGAAGCGGGGTGGAACCTATGTGTCCTCCGGCGCCATCGCCGGTCCCCTCGTGGATCTGGACCTGCGCACCCTCTATTTGAAGGACCTGACCCTCTTGGGGTGCACGGCCTGGGACGCGCCGGTGTTTCCAAACCTGATCGCCTATATCGAACGGGGTGAGATCCGCCCCTTGCTGGAGAGAACCTACCCCTTGGATCACATTGCCTCAGCCCAACGCGACTTTCTGAAGAAGCGGCACATTGGAAAGATTGTCCTGATCCCGCCAACTGAAAAGCTCGAAGGATAGGCAAGCGAACAGGACCGAGGGGATTATGGAGCCAGCCTCCCTTTAAAGATCGAGCGTAAAGGTCCATACTACGCCCATCTTTTTCTATAGAAAGCCTCCCCATTGACCGGCAAGACCCCAAAGCACGTCCCCTTCCCCACCAAGGAACAGGTCCTGACATTCATCCAGGACAACAATGGGGAGGTCGGAAAGCGGGAGATCGCCCGGGCCTTCAACATCAATGGCGGTCAACGGTCCGAACTGCGCGCCCTGATAAAACAGCTGGAGGACGATGGATCCATCCAGAGAGGCCGGGGCCGTAGGTTCGCTCCGCAAGGGTCACTGCCCGAGGTCACCGTGCTGCGCGTCAGCCATTCCGACGCCGAAGGAGACCTGTTCTGCCGCCCGGAAAACTGGCCAGAGGACGAACCGCTCCCGCGCATCCTCTTCGTTCCCGACCGCCGCAACAGCCGCGGCCAGGGCGGACCGGAGGTGGGCATCGGCGACCGCATCCTCGCCCGCCTCGCCCGCCAGGGGGAAGCCCTATACCAGGCTAAATGTATCCGTCGCCTCTCCAGCGCCCCCGCCCGGGTCCTGGGTATCCTCGCCGAAGCCCAGGGGTCCTTGCGTCTGCGGCCCACCAACCGCAAGGACCGCGACGAATATCTCGTGGACTTCAAGGATGCCAACCAAGCCCATCCCGGCGATCTGGTGGAGGCCGAATTGCTCCCCGGGCGCCAACTGGGTTTGCGCCGGGCCAAGGTGGTGGATATTCTGGGAGAGGAAGACGGCCCCCGGTCCATCAGTCTGGTGGCCATTCATACCTTTGACATCCCCGTTGACTTCCCGCAGGAGGCCATTGATCAGGCCGAGGCCGCCCAGGGCATTGACCTCAAGGGCCGCGAGGATCTGCGGGACATTCCGCTGATCACCATCGATGGTGCCGACGCCCGGGATTTCGATGACGCGGTCTACGCCCGGGCCGACGATGATCCCAGCAATCCCGGGGGCTGGGTGGTGCTGGTCGCCATCGCCGACGTGGCCCATTACGTGCGCCCCGGCTCTCCCCTGGACGTTGCCGCCAAGGAGCGCGGCAACTCCGTCTATTTCCCCGATCGGGTCGTTCCCATGCTGCCCGAAGCCCTGTCCAATGGCTGGTGCTCCCTCAGACCGAAGGAGGAGCGCGGCTGCATGGCCGTTTGGATGACCTTCGACAGCGAGGGCAACAAGCTGCGCCACCACTTCGTCCGGGGCCTCATGCGCTCGGCGGCGCGCTTAACTTACGAGCAGGTGCAAAGCGCCCGAGACGGCCATCCCGACGACCTGACCGGTCCGCTGGTGGAGCCGGTCATTGCCCCCCTCTATGGCGCCTTTAAAAGCCTTCTCGCCGCCCGCCACAGGCGCGGCACCCTGGAGCTGGACCTGCCTGAACGCAAGGTCTCGCTCGATGAGAATGGTTTGGTGGACGGCATCGTGGAACGTACCCGCCTGGACAGTCACCGGCTGATCGAAGAGTTCATGGTCTCGGCCAACGTCGCTGCGGCCGAGACCCTGGAGGACAAGAAACAACCCTGCATGTATCGCATCCACGACCAGCCCACCCACGAAAAGCTGGAGGCCCTGGCGACCTTCCTGGAAACCCTGTCGATCCCCTTCCACAAGGGATCGGTCAAGCACTCCGGCCAATTCAATGGCATCCTCGAAAAGGCCAGGGGCACCGCCAGCGAGCATATGGTGAACGAGGTTGTTTTGCGATCCCAGGCCCAGGCCGAATACAATCCGGACAACATCGGCCACTTCGGTCTCGCCCTGCGCCGGTACGCCCATTTCACCTCCCCCATCCGGCGCTATGCGGACCTTCTGGTCCATCGGGCTCTCATACGAGGTCTGGACCTGGGCAAGGACGGCCTGCCGCCGGACTCGGACCAGGAGTTCGACGAGATCGGTCAACACATCACCGCCACCGAACGGCGCGCCGCCGCCGCCGAGCGGGATGCGGTCAACCGCTTCACCGTTTCCTATATGGCCAGTCATGTGGGAGCCGTTTTCCCCGGACGGATCAATGGTGTCACCCGGGCCGGGCTGTTCGTCACCCTGGACCAAAGCGGCGCCGACGGCCTGATCCCCATCAGCGCCCTGCCCAACGACTTTTATGTTCATGACGAGGGCGCCCATTGCCTGCGCGGTCAGGCCACCGGTTGGGAGTTCCGCCTGGGTGGCCCCGTGGAGGTCCTGCTGCGCGAAGCCAACCCCGTTTCCGGCGGATTGCTTTTCGAGTTGCTTCAAGGCGGTAACCAAGGCAAGCCCGGTCGGGGGCGCCCACGCAAGACCTTGGGACGCTCCGCAAAAGGCCCCGGCAAAGTCCCTGGAACAACCTCCAAAAAACGCAACGCGCTCCCGAAAGGTCCTGTCCGAGGTCGTAAGGCGGCTCGGACGCGAACGAAACCATAAGCAATCAAACGAGTCCCGGAAAACTTTCCCATGGACTTTCGATTCGGGATTTCTTAACCATGATGTGAGAGGGATGAGTATTCGGGGGCTCGAAATCCATCCTCGCCAGGGAGAGTTGGGACAGTATGTTCGCCCAAACCATGATCTCGGTCGTCCGTGTTGGCCTCCGTCTCGGCTTGGTGGCCACCGTCGCCATGGCGTCCGCCTGCACCGATTCCCCTTCCCTCACATCCTCTTACGACGCTCCTCCGCCGAAGACCGACCTTGCGGTTTCTGCCCCTGGCACCGACCGCGCGCCCCATCTCGATGAAACCCGGGCCAAGGTTCTCGCCACCATGACCTTCCCCCGGTCGGAGGCGGAGAACCTCTTCGCCCACGGCTATGCGGTCATTTCCGATCGATATATTGACAAGGTGGACCTGCGCAACCTGGGTATCGCCGGACTACAGGGCCTGTCGACTCTGGATCCGGAGATCAAAATCGACCGCGTCGGCGCCTCAGTGGAAGTTTCCCGGAACGATAAAGTCATCGGCCTTTTCCCCCTTCCCGGCCCGGAGGACTCTGCCGGTTGGGGGCTCTTGACCGCCAATGTCTTCGGTTTGGTCCGCGATACCTCCACCACCCTGCTGAACACCGATCCCGAACAGCTCTATACGGCGGTCTTCGATAGCGCCCTGTCGCAACTCGACCCCTTTTCCCATTACGCAGATAGCGAGGAGGCTCGCCTCAATCGGGGGGCGCGCAACGGTTTTGGCGGCGTTGGGATCACTTATGAAATTGACGGCGACGCCGTTGTCATCACCCGAGTGATGCCGGGAACCCCCGCATCCACAGCGGGACTGCGCAAAGGCGATCGGATCATCGCCATTGATGGTCATACCACCAGTAACATTACCAGCCAGCAGGTGCGAGACTGGCTGCGGGGCCCGACCAACAGCCCGGTGACCCTGCTCATGGCCGGTGCGGACACCCTGGCCCGCAGAAACGTCACGTTGGTCCGCGCCCTGATCGTCATGCCCACCGTCGAGTTGAAGACAGACAACGACGTGGCCTTCATCACTGTCACCAGCTTCAACCAAAGCACCACAACGGCCGTGGCCGAGGCCGTCAGCAATGCCGAACGCGAGGAAGGGGATCACCTCAAAGGGATTGTCATTGACCTGCGTGGCAATCCTGGCGGGCTGCTCGACCAAGCGGTCACCATGAGCGACCTGTTCATGGAACGGGGACCTATCGTATCGACCCGAGGCCGCCACCCGGACGCCCGCCAGTTTTACGCGGCCACAGCAGGCGACATGGCCCGGGGGCTGCCCATGGTGGTCCTGGTGGATGGGGATAGCGCATCGGCAGCCGAGATCGTCGCAGCGGCCCTGCAAGACAGCGGACGCGCCGTGGTCATCGGAACCACGTCCTATGGGAAAGGAACCGTCCAGACCGTCCTGCAGATGCCCAATGGTGGCGAAATGACCCTGACTTGGTCCCGGTTCCACAGTCCCTCCGGCTACGTCCTCCATGGGCTGGGCGTCCGCCCCATAGCCTGCACCAGCGGAGCCGGAGAGGCCATGGCCGCCGCCGATGGGGTCCTGGACCGCTTCAACCGGGGAGAACAACAGCTGGCGGCCCAGTTGGCCCTCTGGCGGGCCACGGATCACCGGAATGATGCCCGCCGCAACGCCTTACGCAGCGGCTGCCCGGCAGAGCACCATCCCCATGCCCTGATCGACGAGATCGTGGCCGAGAAGATCCTTGATAATCATGCTCTTTACGAACGGGCGCTGCGTATGACAGCCCCGACACAGGCGGCTGCAGGGCGGTAAAAGCGGTGGATTTGCATCGCTTTGAGAAGATTACCGAAAAGACGCCCAAGGTCCCTTGACATCCCCGCACGGACGAGTATTCTCCGCCGCTCCAAACCAATTGTCATTATCTAACGAACGGGGTTCAGGCCATGGCCAAACCTGCTACTATTCTGGTCAAGCTGGAAAGCACCGCGGATACAGGCTACTTTTATGTGGTCAAGAAGAACCCTCGGAAGACCACCAACAAGTTCGAGTTCCGCAAGTACGACCCGCGGGTCCGCAAGCATGTTGTCTTCCGCGAAACCAAGCTGAAGTAGCATTATCGCGTGATCGGTTGCCAGAGGAAACCCTCTGGTCCTAACCAACGCAAAAGCCGCCCTGTCTCCAGGGCGGCTTTTTCGTCTTTCTGGGATCACCCTGCGATCACAAGGTCTTCAGATAGGCTACCAACGCTTTCCGGTCCGGCTCGGTCAACGGAGGTCCGATGATCCCGTCTCCCAAGGGGCCCTCCATGAAGGCATGACCAATGTTCAGATTGCCCTTTATGGTGGTATCGATCACAGTGGCCCCAGCTTCGCAATCCGTCACATACCCCACCTTATCCGGATCGAAGGTCCGATTGCCCAGGCAGAAGGTCTTGGGACGCTCCGCAGGGGGAAGCAGCATCGAATAGAGATTGGGCACAGAACCGTTGTGCAGATAGGGGGCCGTCGCCCAAATACCATTCAACGGGCGCGCTTTGTAGATCATCTTGGCCTGGAGGCAGTTGGGCCGGTTCCCGTTCATGCGGTTCCTCTCTTCGGTCGGAACACCGTGATCGTCATACCAGCGATTTATCGTTGCCTGGACCACAAAACCCAAAGCAGCCGCAAAGGACGTCTCCGTCACAGTCTCCCCACCTGGACCGTCACACAGGGCCTTAGGATCGACACCCAACCAGCCGGGCACCTTAACGGTTCGGTTGACGAGCACTGCGGCCTCAGCCGGATCAGTCCCCACCTCGTCGATGGGCACCAGGGGCAGCTTCAGATAGCTCTCGCCGACTCCGTTGGGCTTGGTCCAATAGGTAGGCTTGAATAAGCCGCGGTCAGGATCATTGACCGGCGGTAAGTGGCAGGACTGGCAATGTGCTTGATAAAGGGCCTTGCCCCGGTCGATATCCCCTGTGATCTCACCCAAGATTTCTTCGGGCCATTTTGGGCTCTCCAACCCCTTGAAGCCCACCGGCGCGTCCAGGGGATTACTTCCGGCCAGCAGGTCCTCCATATGAAACACTGTGTCCACTGGGACGGAGGATGCATAGAGGGTCCGGTCCGGGTTGGACAGGTTCACCCGGGCCGTCACGCCCAGGGCTTCTCCGGCATTGCGCACCATCGGCTGCATGATCGAGCCGTCGTACTGCACCCATTGGAACCAGGACGTGTCCCAGGTCTGCGGATAGTTCACCGGCGCGTCGGTAGCCGCTAAATTGACGGTGGAGTCGAAATCGGTGGCCCCTTTCAGGTCGAGCACAAAAACCTGATTCCCGATACGGTTCAGGGCGTCGAGCCGTCCAAAGCCTTCCTCCACATTCTCCTTGGCGGTTTGATTGAACAGGGTCGCCTGATCCCCTAAATTTTTCAGCACTTCGCCCAGCTGCTTTTTAAGCGCCTTCTTCTGTTCCGATGTGTGATCGGGCCCCAGCAGCTTGTTGGCGAAACGGTTAAATCGGCTCGGGAACAAATCAGTGAAGACGACGGCCAAACCCAGGGCCTTGCTGAATTTATCCAAATTGGTGATCGCCGGGGCGCCATCCACCCGCAGGGAGGTGCCCTTGTAAACCATATGCCCCGTGTGACAGGCCGCGCAGCTTAGGCCGACCTGATCGGGGATAGTCTCTCCCGTCTCCGGATCCACATAGCCCTTGGTGATGGCGAAACCCACGGGCAGGCCATCCGGGTTGCCCCCGAAACTGGCCAAATCATAGGTCCCGGGGGCGCCGCGCACGCGGGTTCCGGCCTCCTCCGTGTATCCGTAAGCGGTTGCGCCTTCGGGTGACTTGGGGCTTGGAATAAAGCCAAAACCGGCCAGGTAGTCAGGGTCAATGAAGGGTTTCGGTGTGGATAGCAGGGAGATTTCTGGCTGCTCCAGGGCCACGAACCAGTTATAAGGCAAGGGGAAAGTAGAGGTTCCTTGCGAGCTATGGTGGAACCAAAAGCGCTCGTCCGGAGTCCAGTTCTGGGACAACCAGACAGCCTTGGTAAAGGGCGGGTTGGCGGGCAGGTCCGGCGGACTCAGCGCGGAACAGGCCGCCAAAGCCACACTGGCGGTGGCGACTACAAAAATTCGTTTCATGAAAACCTCCCTGGTTCGACAGCGGCATTCATTATTAGGTGTATTAAATTAAATGCAATACCATTAGTTTTAAATTTGCACGACGTTCGACGCCGACAAAGTCAAGTCCCTATCCGAGGTCATCACGAGGCTTTGCCCCGTCCCCCCCTGGGGCCGAAAGGCCCCAGATCCCAGGCAGTTGCGGCCGAAAGGCCCCAGACCCCAAACGTTTATTTGTAAAAGAAAAATGGGGGTTTGGGGGCATTGGCCCCCAAATGGGCTTGGGCTATCGCCCAAAAAAGCTGATCCCATTTCACTCTAGGCAACTCGGTACAATCCGGCCCGACCCGACCTGAAAAACTTCGCCCTCATCAAGGAGCACCGCTCCTTCTCCCCAATAGAAAAAAGGCGGCGTCATGAGACGCCGCCTTTTTTTGCTTTGGACCAGCCCCTTCTCCTCAAGGTCACCTCTCCAGAAACTTGGCAACGGTCTGAAGGAAACTGACGACGGAGATCGGCTTGGCAATATAGCCCTCACATCCCCCTTCTCGGATCTTTTCTTCGTCCCCCTTCATGGCGAAGGCGGTCACAGCGATGACGGGGATGGCCTTCAGTTCATCATCACCCTTAAGCATCTTGGTGATCTCAAGCCCCGAAATCTCCGGTAGCTGAATATCCATCAAAATCAAATCGGGACTATTGGCCCGCGCCAACTCCAATACCTCCCGTCCATCCTTGGTTTGCACCGTGTCATAGCCATTGGCTTGAAGCAGGTCATGGAACAACTTCATATTCAAATCGTTATCTTCGACAATCAGTATTTTCTTTGCCATGCTCGGCACCTGCTCCCCATAAATCCCTTATGAACGGTGTGTCTCGCCATTCTGATCGAGGCACACCCAAGCCATACGGGTAAAAAATACGTCACCATGATGGGCAAGGTATGCGGTTATGTCAAACGCCTCCCCTGCGAATAACGCGAATTCCCATCCAGACCACAACCAACCACCCCGCCAACATCGCAGTCCCCCCAAAGGGGGCGAGGAAAGCCACCGGAGCCCCAAAGAGAGCGATCAAGACCAAAGACCCACAGAACAATAGGATAGCAATGATATTCAGGCATCCCAACACATCCGACAAAAGGATAAACATACCCTGTCCTTTCGTCCAGGCCGAAATCAGGAGACCGAGCACACCATACATCTGATAGCGAGCGGCCTTCTCCACCAGCATGACGGCGTGAGAGTCTCCCATCGCTTCCAGCCCGTGAGCCGCGAAGGCCCCCATCGCTACTGAGAGGAAACCGTTCACACCGGCCAGCGCCAACCACACCCCCCAGGGGATCCCCTTCACGCCCCGTCCTCCATCGCAAGTTCGCGTTTTTCCGTCAGCGCCTTGGTCAAGCGCTCCTGCCGGTTCATGGCCCATCCTGCGCCTACTATGGCAGCGCTGGCCAAGACTACGAGAATGGTGGCAAGTGCGTTGATCTCCGGACTGACCCCCAAACGCACGGAGGAGAAGACCACCATGGGGAGAGTCGAGGATGCGGGACCGGACACGAAGCTCGCAATCACCAGGTCATCCAGGGATAAGGTAAAGGACAACAACCAGCCCGCCACCAGGGCCGGCGCAATGACCGGAATGGTAATCACCAGAAAGACCTTGGCCGGGCGGGCGCCCAGATCCATGGCCGCTTCCTCAATGGACCGGTCCATGCCCGCCAGCCGGGATTGAATCACGACCGCAACATAGGCCATTGAGAAGGTCACATGCGCGATGGTGATGGTGGTGATCCCCCGCCCCTCGGGCCAACCGATCAGTTGCTCCATGGCGACGAAGAGCAGCAGGGACGACAGTCCCGTGATCACATCGGGCATGACCAAGGGAGCCGAGAGCATGCCCGAAAACAGGGTCCGCCCCTTGAACCGGCCGAAACGCACCATGGCCAATGCTGCCAACGTTCCCAGGGCCGTGGCGAAGGTGGCATTCATCACCGCCACCCGCAACGAGATCCAGGCGGCCCCCATGATCTGGTCATCCCGAAACAACTCGCCATACCATTTGGTCGACCACCCGGCCCAAACGGTCACCAAACGCCCTTCATTGAAGGAATAGATGATCAACAGCAGGATGGGGACATAGAGGAAGGCGAAGCCGAAGGCCATCCAACTCAGGGTAAACCAGTCACGCCGCCAGTTCATCGCCCCGCTCCTTCGCCTTCGGCCTGTTTGGCCTGGATATGCTGAAAAATCATGATCGGCGCCACAAGAAGGACAAGCATGGCCATTGCCACCGCCGAGGCCACGGGCCAATCCCGATTCAGGAAGAACTCATTCCACAGGACCCGACCGATCATGAAGGTATCGGCCCCTCCCAGCAGTTCGGGAATGACGAACTCTCCCACGGCAGGAATAAAGACCAGCATGGATCCCGCCACGATCCCCGGCAGAGCCAGGGGCAAGGTGATGGTCAGGAAGGCTTTCCAGGGACGGCATCCCAGGTCGTGGGCAGCCTCCAGAAGACTGGGGTCGAGTTTCTCCAATGTGGCATAGAGCGGCAAGACCATGAAGGGCAGGTAGGAATAGACGATGCCGATATAGACGCCCCAGTCACTGCCCAGAATCACCAGGGGATCGTCAATAACCCCCAAAGAAATCAGAAGGTTATTCAGTAGGCCATTGCTTTTGAGAATACCAATCCAGGCATAGACCCGGATCAGGAAGGAGGTCCAGAAGGGCAGGACCACCAGGAACAGCAGGATGGTCCGGGGCCCTTTGGGGGCCTTGGAAATCCCATAGGCCATGGGAAAGCCCACAAGAAGGGCAAACACGGTGGACACCCCGGCGATCCGCAGGGAGTTGGTATAAGCGATGACATATTGGGGGTCATCGAACAGATAGGCGTAGTTGGATAGGGCCAAAGTCAGGCGAAAATATCCGTCCTGTGTCAACTCCAACAGGTCCGAATAGGGGGGAACGCCGACGGCGAATTCGGCGAAAGAGATCTTCAGGACAATGGCGAAGGGAAGCAGGAAAAACAGAAGTAGCCACAGGTAGGGTACCCCCAGCACCAACCGCCGCCCATTGGTGTTCAAATAGACGGACAGACGCGTCCGCCAGCGGTGACGCGCCGTAGCCACACTCTCTCCTCTCGCAGAGGTTCCCACTTCGGCCCCGCTCATGAGCTGACCACCACGGGAGCATTGTCCGTCCAGGTGACAAAGACCTTGTCGTCCCAGGTCACCCGCCCCTCCATGTCACGGTCATGGTTGGCGAGCGTCGCCCGCACCTGCTTCCCCGAAGCCACCTCAACGATATAGGTGCTGGTGGAGCCCAGGTAGACGATGTCCTTCACCACACCCGGGGACCAGTTACTGTCCCGGTCGGGCTTTTCCGTAACCAGGGTCACCTTTTCTGGTCGCAGGGCCGCCCAGACCGTTCCACCCTCCCGTCCGCTGACGCCATGGCCGACGTAGATGGGAGTTTCCAGCTCCGGCGCCTCGATGACCACATGGTCGGGCTCATCCTCCACCAGGATCCCCTCGAACATGTTCACGCTGCCAAAGAACTCGGCGACAAAGCGGGTATTGGGATATTCGTACATGGATTGGGGGGCATCGATCTGCTCGATCCAGCCTTCGTCCATGATGGCCACCCGGTCAGCCATGGTCATGGCCTCTTCCTGGTCATGGGTGACGACGACGAAGGTGATCCCTGTCTTTTCCTGGATGTTCACAAGGTCAAGCTGGGTCCGCTCCCGCAGCTTCTTATCCAGCGCCGACAGGGGTTCGTCGAGCAGCAAAACCCGAGGGTGCTTCGCCAATGCCCGGGCGAGCGCCACCCGCTGGCGTTGACCGCCGGACAGCTGATTGGGCTTGCGCTTGGCAAAGCGCTCCAACTGTACCATGGCCAGCATCTCGGCCACCCGCTCCTGCCGTTCAGCCTTGGCCATGCCGTCCTGCTTCAGGCCGAACTCGATATTGCTCTCCACGCTCATATGGGGAAACAGGGCATAAGACTGGAACATCATGTTCACGGGTCGATCGTAGGGCGCGACGTTGGTCATATCCTTGCCATCGATCAACACCCGCCCCTCGGTCGGCTGTTCGAACCCGGCCATCATGCGCAGCAGAGTGGTCTTGCCGCAGCCCGACCCCCCCAGAAGGCAAAGGAATTCGCCTTCAAAGACATCCAGCGACACACCATTGACGGCCACAAAATCACCAAAGCGTTTGACCACCTTCTCGATCTCGATGATCGGGGGGCCCAGCTTCTTGGTACATCCCGGTATTTCCGGCGGAGTCTTCACGGGGCGGTCGGCAACCGCCTTCACCTGGGTGTCCATGGACATGTGATCCCTTTCCTGAAGGGGTGGAGACGGAAGACAGGTCAGGACCCAGATTTGATCCGGGTCCAGAGTCGCGTCAAGGTCCGTTCGCCCTGGGCAGTCAAAGGCGCGCGGGTATACAGGCGGGCCATCACCTCCGGCGTCGGATAGATCGCGGGATCGTCGCGGATGTCCGGATCGACCAAAGGCGTCGCCTTGGTGTTGGCATTGGCATACCAAACGTAATTGGTGTTCATGGCTGCGATATCCGGCCGACTCAGGAAGTCGATGAAGGCCAGGGCATTCGCCACATGGGGCGCGTCCTCAGGAATGGCCAGCAAATCAAAGGCCACCTGGGTCCCTTCCTTGGGGATCACGTAGTCCACAGAAACGCCGTTTTCCGCCTCCTCCGCCCGGCCTTGGGCCTGAAAAATGTCGCCGGAATAGCCATAGGCCAGGCAGATATCCCCATTGGCCAGGGCTTCGATATAGCCTGAGGAATCGAAGCGCCGGATAAAGGGACGCACGCCCATCAAAAGCGCTTTGGCCCGGTCCAGATCCGAAGGATCTTCTGAATTCGGATCCAGGCCCAGGTAATTCAGGGCTGCGGACAGGACCCAGGGAGCACTGTCGAGCATGGTGATGCCACAGTTCTCCAGCTTGGAGGCATACTGGGGGTCGAAGAGCAGGGCGAAGCTGTCCACCGGCGCGTCGGCGCCCAGGGCGGCGGTCACCATCTCGCGGTTGAAGCCCAGCCCGGCGGTGCCCCACATATAAATCACCCCGTAGGCATTTCCGGGGTCATGGACCGCGGCCCGCTTCATCATCGCCGGATCCAGATTGGCGAGATTCGGAAGGGCGGCTTTGTCCAGAGGCTGGAGCGCTCCTGCCTCCAGCAACTTGGAAAGAGCATAGTCCGAGGGGACCACCAGATCGTAGCCCGAATGACCCGCCAGCAATTTGCCCTCAAGCATCTCATTGGAATCGAAGACGTCGTAGCGGACCTTGATCCCCGTTTCCTCGGTAAAGCGGGCGATCACATCATCGGCGATATAGTCCGACCAATTGAACACATTGACGACGCTGTCCTCTGCGGCCTGCGCCCCAGTCTCCCCCCCTCCGGCAGAGATCAGGACCCCAGCCACCAGACCAGCAGCCAGAGCAAAACGACGCATTCGCATGGCGACTTCTCCCTTCTTCAGCATTCTCCTCCCCTGGGAAGAGTCTGAGACCCTTTGATCCCATGAATTAAAAAGAAATGGGGGAGCGGGGCAGAGCCCCGCCCGTTCATAACAAGGCCGCCCTAGACCCCGGTTTTCACTTTGTTCCAGGCCCGGGTCCGCAAGCGCTCGTATTTCGGACCAGCGGTTTTCTGAATGAACAGCTTCTCCATCACAGCAGCGCTGGGATAAACACCGGGATTGTTCCGCACGTCCTCGATCACCAAAGGGGTCGATTTGATGTTCGCGTTCGCATACCAAACATAATTGGAAATATCCGCCGTGATCTGAGGCTCCAGGATGAAGTTGATAAAGGCCAGGGCATTTTCCGGATGGGGCGCGTCGGCAGGAATCCCCATCATGTCGAACCACACCAGGCTGCCTTCCTTAGGAATAATGTACTCGATATTAACGCCATTACCGGCTTCCTCTGCCCGGGATTGCGCCTGCAGAATATCGCCGCTAAAGCCGAAGGCCATGCAGATATCGCCATTGGCCAGGGCATTGATGAATTCAGAGGAATGGAACTTCTGAATGTCGGTGCGCACCCCCATCCACAGCTCTGTAGCCTTCTCCAGATCTTCCTTGCTTTGGGAATTCGGATCCAAGCCCAAGTAGTTCCGGGCAACGGGGAAAACTTCCGAAGCGCTGTCCAGAACGTGAATACCGCAAGAGGCCAACTTGTCGGCATATTTCGGATCGAACAACAGGGCGTAGCTATCCAGGGGGGCATCCTCTCCCAGGACTTCCTTCACCTTGTCCACATTGATGCCCAGACCGTTGGTGCCCCACATATAAATGATACCATGCTCATTGCCCGGATCATAATTGGCCGCGCGGGCCATCAGGGTCGGATCAAGATTGACCAAATTTGGGATCTTGGACTTGTCCAGCTTCTGAAGAATCTTTGCGGCAATCAAACGGGAAAAGGTGTGGTCCGTGGGAACGACGATGTCGTAGCCGGAACTGCCGGCCAACAACTTGGACTCAAGCAACTCGTTGCTGTCATAGACGTCATAATTGACCTTGATCCCCGTCTCGGCCTCGAACTTCGCCAGGGTATCCTCGGCGATATAGTCCGACCAATTGTAGACGTTGAGGACCTTTTCCTCGGCGGCCAACGCCTGACCGGCGAACAGCGCACCGACGGCGAAACCGGTCAGGGCACGTAGGAAAGTGGACGGCATCGGGACCTCTCCCTTGAAGTGGATCGAAAGTGATAGTCGGAATGGCGACCCCCTGGCCTCCTTCCGTATCCCGGCTGGAACGTGACCGAAAAAACGGCCCTTCCGGCCCCCTGTGCACATGGGGACGAAACATGATGGGTCAAACGCTTGTGTGGTCAAACCCCCTTCTTTGGCAATAGATATTTTGTCTGCCGGACCATGGATCTCCATGTGTCGCGAACGGGTGACGGCGGCGCTGCGGAATGCTATGGAGAGCCCATGATCCACCTTCCCGGCAATTGGTACGGCGACTCCGCCCTGCCCCCTCCACCCCGCCCGCCCCTGGACGGCGATATGACCGCGGATGTCTGTATCGTCGGCGGAGGCATGACCGGCTGTTCCGCCGCTTTGCACTTGGCCGAAAGGGGTTATGCGATCCGGCTGATCGACTCCCACCACATCGGTCAAGGTGCCTCGGGTCGGAGCGGCGGTCAGTTGATCGCGGGCTACGGGGCGGAAATTTCCTCCCTGGGCAGGAGCATCGGCCCGGCCCACAGACAGGCCCTCTGGGATCTGGGCGTGGAGGCGGTGGATTTGACCCGGTCCCTGATCGAGACCCATGCCATTGCCTGTGACTTCGTCCCCGGGCATGTCCATGTGGGCTTCAAGCCCCGGCATATGGACGGCTTGCGCCACATGCAGGACGAATGGATGTCCTTCGGCCACGATGCATTGGATTGGATCGATGGACCGACTATCCGAACCGTCGTCCAGTCCGACGCCTACCTCGGCGGGTTGAGGGACCGGCGAGCAGGCCATCTCCACCCGCTCAACTACACCCTTGGCCTGGCCAGGGCCGCTGAAGCGGCGGGAGCCATCCTTCACGAGGACACAGCTTACAAAAGCCATGCGGAAACGGCCCAGGGCGTGACGGTCGTCACCAACCGGGGCACCATCCGTGCCAAATGGCTCATTCTGGCGGGCAACGCTTATATTTGGGGCAAAGCTCGGGGATTGGGCAGCACGATCATGCCGGTGGGCACCTATATGATTGCCACAGAACCCCTGGGCGAAGACCGGGCCAAAGCCCTGATCCCGGGGAACGAAGCCATCGCCGACGTCGCCTTCGTGCTGAACTACTACCGTCGGTCCGCCGACCACCGGCTGCTGTTCGGGGGCGGCGTCAGCTATTCACGCCTTGACCCCCTCAGCATCAAGGCCACCCTGCGCAAGGTCATGCTGCGGTATTTCCCCCAGCTCTCTGATGTGGCTGTCACCCACGGCTGGGGAGGCAATGTGGCCATCACCATCAACCGCATGCCCCATTTTGGCCGACTGGGACGGCAGATCCTGTTCGCCCACGGGTATTCCGGCCACGGGGTCGCCGTGACCGGACTGGCGGGACGTCTGATGGCAGAGGTCATCGGTGGAACCGAGGAGCGTTTCGATGTCATCGCCCGCCTGCCCCACCTGCCCTTCCCCGGCGGATCGGTTCTGCGCACACCCCTGTTGATCTTGGGGACCACCTGGGCCCGCTTGCGCGACCTGCTGTAACGGGACTGACGTTACGGAACCCTGGCGTAACCCGCTATTTCAAGGTGGCCATATAGGCGATGACGTTCGCGACATCCTCGTCGCTGGGCAGCTTAAAGGTCATCTTTGACTTGGCTTTCGGGTCGCCAGACCAGTCGCGAATAGCGGCCTTTGGATCTTTCAAGTAGGCGACGAGAGTCTCCTCGCTCCAGAGCAGCCCCCCTTTGCCGAGGGCCACATAGCTGTCGGAGTAATTGGCGTAGCCGTCCAGCCCACCCACCGGCCGACCGATCACCGCAAACAGGTGGGGTCCCAGCTTGGCAACCCCATCGGCTTCGAAGCTGTGGCAGGCGATACACTTCTTGCTGACCTTCTCCCCAGCCACCGGGTCTCCTTCGGCCTGGGCGGAGCCAAGACCTGAAACCAGAAAGGCGACAGCAAACACGACAGCGACCCAAGCGTTTCCAAACACGACTATCCCCTTTAATCTGTCCCCAAAATCACCATCAAGACCACGGCGCCCTCACCCCAGGAAGCCGCAAGTCAAAAGCCGCCGCCCGGAGCTGTCCGAACGGCGGCTTCCCATGCGACAGAGCGTCGCAACCAGCTTACTTCAGGGTCGCAAGGTAAGCGATCACGTTCTCGATATCCTTGTCTTTGGTCAGCTTGAAGGTCATCTTGGTTTTGGCCTTCGGATCTCCAGACTTCTCCTTCAGGAAACCCTTCGGATCCTTCAGGTAACCGGCCAAATTTTCGGCGGTCCAGGTCAGACCCTTATCCTTCATCTCGATATAGCTTTCGGAGTACTTATAGTCGTCCTTATGGGCAGCCGGCCCATCGTAGACACCGAACAGGTTCGGCCCCACCTTGTTTTTTCCACCTTCATCAAAGGTGTGACAGGCGACGCATTTCTTGCTGACCTTCTCACCGGCAGCGACGTCACCTTCTGCAAAAGCCGAACCGCTGGCGACAGCAACAGCGGCGATCACGCCGGCAGCCAGAAAACCATTTCTCATCTTGAGTTCCTCTCCAATTCGCCTTGTCAATGAACACGTCACGACCGTCCCCCCGGACGACGAGACGAAACCAGACCAGCGCCACACACTTCCCTGGGGAAGCAGCCCGCATGGTTCAAAGCCTTTTGGGACCCGACCCGACCAGCTCACACCCGTCGAACCGAACTCCCTTGGCTAGATCACATAGCATGCCGCCATGGCAAGCCGTGTACTCCATGGCCCTGGAGTTTCCGTCCCCCAAAAGCGCAGCAGACCTTACAAGAGATGACACGCCCGCGAAAGCCCCTAAGCTCTTCGCCTTAAGGACTCCTAAGACGCTCCTCGCTGCAAGGACTAAGGACGCGCGCACTCCTTTAAGTGGATCTATGCACCAACAATATGGTCAAAGTAAGGTCGTCAAAACACGTCCCCCCTTCCGTTCACATCCACGCGAGCCACCGCACCGCACCGCCAAAAAATCTTGACGAAAATGGTCCGAATTGGCAAGATCACCCTATTCCAGTAGCCGAAAGTACGGGACTGGACGTCGGGTTCGACCACGGTTTGGTGAACTGAAAGAGCAACTCGCTTCAGGGTGGGGGTTCCCCAAAGATGCCCAATAGGGATCCTTCCCAACAGGGGACCTTATCCTCTCTCGAAGGGGACCGCATTCGGTGAAGTCCTTTTGTTTCCCATTTGGTTCGCCCAATGGGCCGAAGCGAAAGGATCCAGGACGGCCCAGTTCGGACGGCCTGAGTTCCGGATTGATGACACCGGATTGGAAGAAGAGTTGCGGCGAAAACTTGTGACCAAAGGGGTTTCGTTCATCCACCCCGGACTTGGTCGCTCCGCGTGTATGACACGCGTCGCACTTTCGACACCTTTCCGAGACAGAGTGAACCCGTGGGTGCAATTGCCCTGGGAACGGCATGGGCTTGCTGTACGTTCCCTGGATGGCCCAATGCGAAAGGAGTGGCATCCGTCATGACGACCAAAACCTTTACTTTGCCCGCTGTTTCCGATGAGGGGGGGCTCTCCCGTTACCTCACGGAAATCAAGCGCTTCCCCATGTTGACGGTGGAGGAGGAGTATTCCCTGGCAACACGCCTCCGTGATGAAGGGGACCGCGAGGCCGCACACAAGATGGTCACCAGCCACCTTCGGCTTGTCGCCAAGATCGCCATGGGCTACCGCCACTATGGCCTGCCCGTCGCTGATCTGGTGGCTGAAGGCAACTTGGGCCTGATGAAAGCGGTGAAGAAATTCGAACCGGAACGGGGCTTCCGTTTGGCCACTTACGCGATGTGGTGGATCAAGGCCAGCATCAACGAATACATTCTGAACTCCTGGTCCCTGGTGAAAGTTGGCACCGTCGCCGCACAGAAAAAATTGTTCTTCAATTTGCGTCGACTGAAGGCCAAGCTGGGCGTTTACGAGGAAGGGGACCTGAGCCCGGAAATCGTCTCCAAGATCGCCACCGAACTCAAGGTTTCGGAAAACGATGTGATCATGATGAACCGCCGCCTTGCCGGCCCCGATGCGTCGCTGAACGTACCGGTGGGCGAGGACCAGTCTATGGACCGGGTCGACCTGTTGGTGGACGACGGATCCAATCAGGAAGACCTCTACGCCGCCAATGAGGAAACCAACCTGGGCAATCAGCTTCTCAAGGATGCCTTGGAGACCCTGAGCGAGCGGGAGCGGCATATCATCATGGCCCGACGCCTGTCCTCCGAACCGGTAACCCTGGAAGAATTGGGCGGCGAATACGGCGTCAGCCGGGAGCGTGTTCGACAGATCGAGAACCGGGCCTTCGAAAAGTTACAGACTGCGGTAAAGAAAGCCGCCCGAGCCCTCAATGACCGGGAACCGCGCATGACCTCGCTGGAGGCTGTCCCCGCCTAACAGGTTTCTCAAATCTTCTTTCGCGATAGAAACAAAGCCTTAGAGTAAAACCGGATCAGCTTGAGTCAAGCTGGCCCGGTTTTACTCTGATTCTACAGATCTTGGAGCAGCTTGCCTGATTCACAAACCAGGCTCGAAGGCCTATGCCCTCACTCCTCCCACTCCAGGGTGAGGTAGCCTCCCGCCCTGTCTCCAATGGGACCAGCGCCCTCCGCTCCCCATATCAGTCCGGACATGCCAAAGGGGTCCAGGGCAACGGCCTCTGTTGCATCCAAGGCGGCCAGTTCATCCAGGTGCTCACGCAGGGTCGGACGACGGCTGCCACTATCGAGCACGCCCAAATGCCCACTCCCATCCCGATACAGTGTCAACCGTCGCGCCGCACCGACCTCCACACCGGGACCGGACAGGTTTCGCCCGCCGTCCAACAGCAAAGGGCCCTGGAACAGGGAGGCACCTTCAGCCCCTGCCCGCTCCTCCAGGGACTGAACATCCAGCTTACTGCCCCGAAGAATGAACAGATCCGTTCCCCATTCCACCGCGCTCACATGGTCGATCAGCACTTGCCCCTTCTCATCGATCAGAACGACACCATCATAGGGAGCAAGGGTCTGGGACCCCACCATTTGGCCGTCGACAACAAGCAGGCCGACAACCTGCCCATTGCCCCCTTCCCGGGCGGCGGGCAGCACCATGCGGGTGCTTCCTTTGGGCCAACCCAAGGACTCCGGAGCCAGAGAAACCCGACCGGTCACCCTTTCCCCCAGGGACAGGGGATGAGCGAAGAAGGAGTCCGATGACGTAGTATCTAAGATTTCCTTCGGAGCGGCCGTACAGCCCCCCATCAGGCCCCCTATCAAGGCCGTCATCAGCACCATGGCGGACGGGGCTGGAAACGGTCGAAATCGGCGGATTGGCATAAAAACTCCCATTTTTCCTCGCAGCGTGAAGGATTCTATCTTTTCATGGACTCCGAACGGATTCCAATCAATCAGATGCGCCGGAGGATGTGAACCGATCCTTTCGGAAGGGTTGGGTCAAAAGGCGCCAGAGTCCCAATTCAGCCGGATCTCGCAGAACCTCCAGACCGATCGCCATGTCCCGATGCCCTTCCCGAGGTTGTCTCCGGTAGGTTCCGAACAACCGGTCCCACCAGGGGAAACAGAAGCCATAATTGCTGTCTGTCTCTTGCCGATGAACGGAATGGTGCACGCGATGCATGTCCGGAGTGACCACAAACAGACGAAACCTCCGGTCCACCCCCAAGGGCAGCTCCATATTGGCGTGATTGAACATGGCCGAACCATTCAGCAGAACTTCAAAAATCAGGACAGCCAGGGGTGACGGACCAATCACAGCCACAGCAATCCCCTTGATACCAAGGGAGAGCAGGATCTCAAGGGGGTGGAAACGCAAAGCGGTCGTTACGTCAAAGTCCATGTCGGCGTGATGCATCCGGTGGATACGCCAAAGCCAGGGAACCTTATGAAACAGGACATGTTGGCTCCAGATCACGAAGTCCTGAGCGAGGACTCCCACCAAAAGCTCCACCCCGTTTGGCAAAGTCACTTGGTTTAAGAGCCCCCAGCCCCGGTCTGCGACCGATTGGGCCAGAACGACGGGCAAGACAAAGGGCAGAAGACCGACCACGAAACGGACGATAAGGCTATCAAGAATGACCAGTCCCAGGTTCGAGGGCCAACGCCACCATCTCCCATAGCTTCGCCTACGGCGAGGCCAAAGGGCTTCTCCTGTCATGAAAACGACCATTAACCCCAGAAACATCCCCAATCGCAGGGTTGCCGCCCAGGTCGGGTCAAGATCCTGAAGCTCCCCCATCACCTATTCTTGCCTTTTCCTGCCGATCAGGGACGCGGCGGCATATCCAGTTCCACCGTTGTAACTTGCTTGATCACCGACTTGCCCAAGGCGTCTGCCAGGGGGGAGACGATCAGCAGCCCCTGACCTTCGATCCCCAGGTCTGGCGCCGACACCGTTCCCCACCCTTGCCAAAGGCGACGACCGGTCTGGGGATCGGTCAGCCCCAAATCCAAGCGCAGGTCCGGCCCCCCAAGGGAGGGTTTTGGCGCGTCTCGATCTCCCCCCAAAACACTGCCTTGAACATTGGAATAGAGGCGCAGCGTCACATCCACGGCATCTGACCCATTGGAGGTTCCCGCAATGGCCGACACAGACAGGGGGCTCTGATCGGGGTCCGGACGCACCACCGCGCTGGAGGCACTGGTATCCAAATCGAGACGCAAGGCCGATGTGTCATCCTCACCCGTCGCGAAGACAACGCCACGAGCGGCCAATGCCGCCCGCAGACTGTCCAGAATGGCGACATTCGCAGGACTATTATCCATCACGCGCAGAGAAATCGACCGAGTCGCATCATAGGAAGCCAGGGGCATGGCGTTCACAACGATGTTCACGACCCGCGTCTCTTCGACCATGCCTGCGGCCGTCGGTTTGGTCCCACCGGCGCTCTCCGCAGCAAAAGCGGACGGGACCATATCCACGGCCATGGAAAAGGACAAAGCAAGGGCCAAGAGAAGGAAAAACGAACGAGCTGCCATGGGAAAGACTCCCGAGGAATTTGAAAACAGGTGCTCCGAGACAAGACTCGGCGGGTCGAAAAAGCCTACGAAGAAGATACAGCTGCAAGATAGCCGTTCGTTGGGAAAAACGCGAACACCGTATCCGTCATTCCCTTTCTGACGCCTGCCTCACCGGATTCCCAGAATGAGGCGAACCTTCTCCGCTGTGATGGACCTGATAATGGTCACAAACCGCTCCAAAAGGCGCCGAATGACCGGATCAGTTCCTTCCAGATAGGTCTCGAATTGCCTTTTGGGGACAATGACAAGGGTGGTATTTTCGACGGCCCTGGCTGTGGCGCTTCGGGGTTGGTTGTCGATCAGCGCCATTTCCCCGACGATCCCCCCCTCTTGTTCCAAGGTGATCACCACCTCGGCACTGCCGATTTTGCGAGTTACCTCAATGGCTCCAGACTGGATATAATAAGCGGAGTCCCCCTCGTCTCCTTCGGAGAAGAGCATCTCTCCCGGCTTCAGGTGAAGCAGCCATTCCTGCTCCATCCCATCACTTTTTTCGATTTCATCAACCATGGCGCCCTCTGCCCTTTTTCAACCCACCGTGACGTTGGAGCCCCCACTGTATCGTCCCTTTGGTGAAAGAGGGACCCCACATTCATGCGGAGCTTCGGGATCGGCGCCCTTGCTTCTCCTCATTTCAAGCCTTTTAACGGGACAAGGTAAAAATTTCGTTTGTCCGACTGCGGGTAATGGTCCAAGAAATGTATGATAGTCCCGGCTGAAGCGCGCATGAGTTGTCCAATTCAGAACCAATGGCCATGAGTGGTGAAAGATCCGCCTCATGACCATGCTGAGCCAGGGAGTTACCGAACCGCCGAAGACCGCGCCATGCGGTCTTTCACGAGAGAAAGGGTTGAGGATCGTGTCCACTACATTGGAAACCCTGGATGGCATAGCCTTGCTTGCGGACCTCGATCCGGCGAGACGCGAGGCAATCGCCAAACAATGTCGATGGAAGCGATACAATGCCAATGAGCAAATCATTGACAGGCAAAGCGAAACCCGAGACGTCTTTTTCATGATCTCCGGATCGGCACGGGTGGTGATCTATTCTTTGTCGGGCCGGGAAGTCACGCTGGACGACGTTCCATCGGGAGGTTTTTTTGGCGAACTTGCCGCGCTGGACGGGGCGCCGCGCTCAGCCAGTGTCATGTCCATTTCCGAAAGCTTGGTTGCATCCCTTCCTCCCGAAGCATTCCTGCGGGTGATCCGGGAAAATCCCTCCGTTGCCATGTTGGTTCTGGGGCGCCTGACCGCAATCGTCCGGGCCGCAACGGACCGAATCCTTGACCTCTCCACCCTGGGTGCCAATAACCGGGTGCAGGCCGAGATTCTTCGGCGTGCTCTGGATGCCAAGGAAAACGAGAAAGGCGACCCCGTCATCAGCCCAATTCCTGTCCATGGAGAAGTGGCAAGCCGGGTCAGCACGACCCGGGAAACAGTGGCCCGTGTCCTGAACGACCTCGCCCGAAAGGGAATCGTGAAACGCGAACGGGATGCCCTGGTGGTTACCGACCTCGGACGATTGGAAGTCATGGTTGCAGACCTGAGTGCTTGAGCCCCCCTTGATCACTTTCATACGACCGATCTGTGTCACCCCCACAGCCCCCACATACTTCGGAACGATCTGTTGGTGTCTTCTTTTGCGCTCTGCTTCCTGCAAAGGCAGTGACTTCTGTCACAGCCTTTGTCGATCCCCCCCTCTATCATGACCTCATAAAGACTCCTCAAACCCGTTGCGTCGCGTGGAGCCTTTTTCATCTGCTTACAAGCTCAAGACAGCCTTTCGGGATCACGCTTCGCCGTGGTCCTTTTTTTTATAAAATTTTGTGAAAATACGGAAAATACCAACCCAAGTGACGTTCATCACAGGCTGGAGGAAAAGGTCCCGCTAACATGTGATCTACCACGGAGGAGCAACGGATCAGTTGAACCGTCTCGCCTCATTGGTATCGGTATCCTCTTTCCCTCAAAGAGCGCACTTCAGGCGGTGTCCCACCCGGACACCGCCTTTTTTTTCAGCCCTGTTGAGATTTTTCAAAAAACTTGATCGCGGGGTGATGCCCATCACAGGCATGCGCGTCTTCGGAGCCTAGATTGGGCCACATCAAGGGGGTCTCTTCTGGACCGAATGTTCGGAGGAGATTGACCGATGGTATCGGTATCCTCTTTCCCTTAAAGAGCGCACTTCAGGCGGTGTCTTTCCAGACACCGCCTTCTTTTTATGCGTGTCCGTCACAGCGCACCCCCCCCCTGGGGCCGAAAGGCCCCAGACCCCAAGCTATCACTGACCGAAAGGCCCCAGACCCCAAGCTCTTATTTATAAAAGAGAAAAGGGGTTTGGGGGCATGGGCCCCCAAATGGGCTTGGGCAATCGCCCAAAAAATAAGGCACTGTCCTGACCTGCGCTTAGATTCAACCCAAAACTTTTCTTTCTCAGGTGATCGCCGTCACAGGAAGCCAACTATGGGCCCGGCTATAGTCTGCCTTGCCAAGGGGGCCCCATCGGGCCGGATGGTTCGAGGGGGCACCGACGGTATCGGTATCCTCTTTCCCTCAAAGAGCGCACTTCAGGCGATGTCCTTTCCGGACATCGCCTTTTTTTTAGGGCTCGCCCTCTTTCATTCGCGGATCCACACCCAGGTCTTCTTTGACAGTGGTCGATAAGGCCGTACAGGCTTTCTCGTCCAACACACGCTTGGTCCTTGTCGACAGGATAAAACCCTGGCGTGCTGTTCGAACGACTCCCGGATCCTCAACCTGTCCCTTGGGCAACAGATGGGCCAGCCCCGCGCCCAGGTCTTCGGTGGATAAAGCACCATAGAGCTTGTAATCGGGCAGATGGCTCCAAGCGCAGAATCTCAGATCCCCCAGGTACAGCCCCACCCGCATGGCAGCGGCCGATTCCTGGATTGGATCGGACCAATTGATGTCCGCAGCCCAACCAGACCCTCCCGCCGAAGCGGTCAGAACCGAACATACCAAGGTCATCCCGAATGTCTTTCTCCAACCCATCACGATTCCCGTTCTCTTTCCTGTCCAGAGCGCCTTTAATCAATCTCCATGCCTCATATAAGGCGTAGGCCGCAGGCCGGAAATTCCAACCCATGTTTAAGGGCGAGGAAAACCGTTTCAGCCCTGATCTTCCGTGCTCTCGGGCTTGTGACGAAGTAAATAACCTTATCGTCACACAAACAAACGCAGACGCCTTCGTGCCGTGACGCCCCCATTCTGGGGCATGCCAATAAATCCACCCATCGTCACCAGATTTCCGGTGTTTTTTTTCACATCATCCTGGCACCCGTACCCTGCCCGTCTCTGCTTTCCTCTTCCGCCCGACCATCAACAGGAAAACCGACGGCACAAAGACCAAGGCCAGTACCGTGGATCCAACCATACCGCCGGTGATTGCCGTAGCCAGGGGCCGCCAGAAGCTGCCGCCTGAAATCAGGAGCGGAATGAATCCTCCTATCGTCGTCAGGGTCGTGGACAACACATGGCGAGAGCCTTCCACCACGATCTCCCGGGCCACCGTCCGGTCCCCGTGCATGGCGTCCGGATCGGCGCGCAGGGCCGAAAGCACCACGATGCTGTCGTTAATGGAAATGCCGATGAGCCCCATACCGCCGACGATCACCATGAACCCCATGGGGAAGCCAAAGATCCAAACCGACAACAAGGCCATACCCATGGACAGCAAGGCGATCAAACCGATCAAACCCGCCTGCCTGAAGCTGCCGAAAGCCAGCACGAGCACCCCCATCATCACCACCAGCAAGGGTCCCAACGTGGCCGCCAGTTTGCCCTGGCTCTCCGCGCTTTCCTTGCTCTCACCGCCAAAGGACAGACGATACCCCGCCGGCATGGTCACACCCGAGGCCGCCAACCGCTGCTGGAAATCGGCCAGCGATTGGGAGGGTAAGGCGAAGGGCGTCAGGAACCCCTGGACCCGGTTCTGCCGTTCGCCCTGGTAGCGGGGAATGGAGGCGATGGCGGGAACCAATTCCACCCGCCCCAGGGCCGAGAGGGGCACCGAAGAGCCCCCCTGGGCGGCCGCCTCCCGCTGGTTCTGACCAGGGCGGGGCAATGGCGCCTCGCGCAGGGCTTCAAGGGAGCCCCGGGCACCGTCCTCGGAACGCACGCGCACGGGCAGGTCCTCCAACCCCTCCAGGACCGAGCCCCCCAGCACACCGTCCTGTCGCATATTCAGGGCCTGGGCCACATCCCCCAAGCTGCGCCCGCTAGCCAAGGTTTCGTCTTCGTCCAGGACCACGGAGAGCTGGGGCCGCCCTCCCTGCAGGGTGGTCTGGGTATAGGTCACGCCCTTCGTTCCAGCCAGAATAACCCGGATCTCCTCGCCCAGTTCCATCAGAGTCCCCAACTCGGGGCCGTAGAGTTCCACTTCTATGGGGGCGTCGAAGGGGGGCCCCTGCTCGAAGGGAATGGACAGGATTTGCGCCTCGGGCAGGCGCTCCATCAAATCCCTTTGCAACCGGGGCAGGATCGCCCGGGTCGCCTCTGCCGAGATCGTATTGACGAACCCCGCCGCATAGGCCGGGTTGGACTCGCCCTTGAAGATCGTGTTGTAGAAGACCTTGGGCGGATTGCCGCCAACCACCCAATTGCTGTCCACCACCTCCGGATAGGTGGCCAGTGTGGCGCGCGCCACATCCACCGCCCGGCGCGTGCTTTCCAGCGAAGACTGGGTCGGCATGGACAACTGCACCTGGAACTGTGCCCGGTCCACGGCTGGAAAGAACTGACCAGCCAAGGTGGGGGCGAGGATGAACCCGGCAATGGCCGGTGTTGCCGAAAGCAATGCCGCCTTCCAGGGATGCAACAGGCACCAATCGAGAAAACGCCGATATCCCGCCGTCAGCCGTTCGTTGGAAAAACCGGCCCGATGCCCGGACCCGGACCCAGAACCCTGCCCAGATCGATGCAAGGCAATAGCCCCACCTCCCGGTGCCGCAGCGCTTCGACTGTCCATGAAACAGGCCAGGGCCGGAACGACGGTCAAAGCGAAGAACAGACTGGCCAGCACAGCCAGCATCACCGACACACCCAGAGTCCAGACGAACTCCCCCGTCGCCCCGGGCATCATCACCATGGGGGCGAAGGTCAGAATGGTGGTGACAGTGGAGGCGCCCAGGGGGACCGCCAGATGGTGGACCAGCAGGGCTACAGCTTCCAGAGGTCCATGCCCCTTCGCCCGGTTGCGATCGTATTCATCGATGGCGACAATGGCGTTATCGATCAACAGCCCCAAGGCAATAATCAAACCGGTGACCGAGATCTGGTGCAGCGGCATGTCCAGAACATTGAACATGAAAAGGACGGTCAACACCGTCAGAGGCAGGGAGGAACCCACCAACAGGGCCGAACGCCAGCCCATCATGACCAGCAGGACCACCATGACCAAAAGCACACCCAAGGCCAGATTGAGGGCCAGAGACTCCAGTCGATCCTGGGTAAAGATCGACTGATCGAACAGAACCTCCACCTTCACCATGCGGGGGGCTTCGGCAATAAACGCATTGATCACGGCCAGAGCGTCCTTGGCCCAAAGGTCAACCCGCCGACCGTTCTTCATGCGCGCGCCGACCATGACGCCCCTCTTGCCCTTCACCAATCCGATCTCTGCGGGGGGAGACTTGGCCCCCTTGGTCACTTGGGCCAGGTCACCGACCCGAAGAGTGCCACCATCGGGCAATTGGCGCAGGGTGATCCCCCGCACTCGGTCCACGCCGGTCAATGCGCCTTCCACCTCGATGGATAAATTGGTTTCGCTGGACCGCAGAGACCCGGAGGGGCTTTTCACGTCAGAGGCGGCGATCGCCGTTGACACATCCTTGGGGCTCAGCCCCAGGGCAGAGAGCACCTCCGGGTCATAGGTGACGGTGATCTCTTCTTCGGGTTCACCATAGAGGTCCACCTGCTTGGTCCCGGGGACCTGCTCCAACTGATCCTTCAGGTTCAGAGAAAGGCGCGAGAGCATCGTGTCGGAGGGCGGGCGATCTGGATCCTCCCAAGTGATGCCGACAATCATGGCCTCCGCTTCGGGCAGGACGGTTTCGTATTCGGGAGCCGTCACCCCCGAGGGCATCAGGGCATGGGCATCATTGATCTCGTCCCTGATCCGCGACCAGACGGGATCGACATCCAGGACATCTTCCTGAAGTTCGATGGCGATCCCCGCGAATCCCGACCGGGAGGTGGACCAAATGTCCTTGATCTCGGAGACATCCCGAACGGCATTCTCCACCTGTTCGGTGACAAGGGCCTCGACCCGCTCCGCCGAAGCACCGGGATAATAGAGATTAACAGTCATGTAACGGCCAATGAGGATCGGATCCTCCTGCCGGGGTAAAACGGTCACGGCATTCAAACCGGCCACAATCACCAGACCGATGACCAGAACCACCAACCGGGGGTTCCGGGAGAACAGGGTAGACCATCGGCCCGCAGCGGACCGGCTCATCGAACAGCGCTCCCGCCATCCTCTTCTGGGAAGGAGTTCGGTGTGGAAGCATTCTGAACGCCCACGGGGGGCCCTTCGGGACCAAAGGCAATGGTCTTGACCACACGCACCCGCTGGCCGGGCACCAGTCGCTGACTGCCTTGGGCCACGACCTGTTCGCCGGGTTTCAAATCGCCCTGGACATAGACCCGGTCAGCATTGACATAGAGCACATCCACTTCCCTGCGGACCAAAACACCCCCATTCGACTGAGTCCCTTCGCCCCCCTCTGGAACGACCGTATAGACCGCCCATAATCCTTGACGGCTTTCGCTGAGAGCATCGAGGGGCACCCAGATCCCCGGCTTATCGATCCAGCGGTCCGTCACCATCTGGACCACCTCTCCCGGCAGGGCCATTTCGCCGGGCGCCAGATCCAGAATAATGGGCACCGTTCGGGTTTCCATGTTTACCGTTTCCACGATCCGCCGCACGGTGGCCTTCAAGGGGGTTGTTCCACGGAAAAGGGTAACCTCCTGGCCTTCGGACAGGGTCAAAGCCTCTTCTCGAGGCAAGCCGACACGGGCCTCCGGCGCGCCCGCCTCGCGGATATCAAGAACTGCCTGACCGGGCTGGATGGGGGCTCCCTCATCCAGGTAGCGGGCGGTCACCACGGCGTCATAGGGCACAGTCAAGACCGACAGGTCCCGATCCACAGCGACGGACTGCAATTGGGCATCATAGCGGTCCACCTCTGCCCGAGCCCCCAGCAGACTGGCCTCCAGGGCCTCTGCCTCCAGGCGGGCGTCGTCGTAAGACTGCCGAGTGACGGTGTTGCGGGCCACCAGCGCCGCCTTGCGGTCTGCTGTAATCCGGGCGAGGTCCAAACGTGCTTGCAGTTCGGACAGGTTGGCCAGGGCACCGGCCTTGCCCGCCCTCAGCTCCGCCTCCCGCTGATCCAGGCTGCGGGTATCCAACCGGGCAACGACGGCGCCCTCTGCCACCGGATCACCAATATCTGCGGTCACCGCCTCCAGCCGACCGGTCCGATCGAAACCCAGCGCGCTTTCCCGCCGGGCCACCAGACGCCCCGCATGGCGCTGTTCGGATTTGTAGCCCCTATCGTCGGCCACCAGCAAAACCGAGACCGGCAATCCCTCCGCCCCGGACGGAAGGGCCAAGCCCGAGACGCTTGTCGGTGGAGGCGGTGCCCCGCCTCCGGACCAGAGGACAGCGCTTCCCCCAAGAATGGCCAGAAGAAGCCCCCCGCCAATCCAGACACCCCGCCTGCGGAGAAGCCCCGGCGCGGTCTCGGACAATATGTCCCCTCCCTGCCCGCCGGTGGTCATCTCCCCCTTGGACTGCGACGGCATCCTCGCCATCGCGGTCCCCTCGGTTTCCATGGCCTTAGTCGGATCGTCACGCATCAAGGAGTCTCCAGGAAACCGATCTGAGAGTTGAAAGACAAAAAAAGAGGAGTCTCATCTTCCAGCACGGTACAGAAAAACACACCCAAGTTCATTGGAAAACCACCAAACTAATTAGGTTTCTATATTGGAAGAGATTGTTTCCCCGGGAAACAGTGGAAAATTGTGCCCCAATGAGAGACAGTTCCCCCTCAAAACACACCCCATACCGGTCCGCACTCAACCGATCCACTACCGAATGTTCCAATGCAGCCACTTACTGCAGGCCGTTTTCTCATCCATTTGGCGCTCTCCTTAGGCGCGGGCGCCGCTCTGGCGTTTATCGAAACCCATGGTATGGCTGATCTGCTCGGATCGCCGTCCCTGGGCTGGACCTTATGGTTGGTCCTGATGCCCCTGGGATGGATCCAGTGCCTGATCTCCCTGCAGGGCTTGACCGCGCTTGTGGGAGGGAGACGCCCGCCGGGAGTGTTCATCGTGCTGGGAGGCGCTCTGCTCGTATCCCTCCCCCTGACCTTGGAAATCCGGATATTGATCGGCCTGCTTGACCCGATCACACCCTTCACCGACCCCTTGGAGCAGACCTTTGGCATGAGCTTAGCCGTTTGCCTGGTCTTCAGTGCCATTGCCTGGGGGGTCATCGAACGACGGCCTTTCAGCCCGCCCCCCTGTAGTTGGACCATGATGGGGGCCGGGGGACCGGGGGCCGATCTGGACATGGACGCGGCCTTGGAACGGCTGAAACACCACCTGAACCGCAAACGGGCGAAAAGCCCCGCACCGGCCCTGCCCTTCCACCCCCCCACGATACAAGAGAAGTCGCCTCCGCCCAGTCCCCCGACTGAAAGCGGAACCGGAGCCGCTCCAGAAGAGGCATTCGATGCACATGATTCCCCCCCCACCACGTCATCAAAGCCTTCTGCAGAGCTTCGTCTGGCACGCATGCCGGAGGGATTAGAGGGCACGATTCTCTGTATCGAGATGCAGGACCATTACCTGCGCATTCACACCAACCGAGGTCAAGGCACGATACTCGGACGTCTGCGCGACGCGGAACGGGAATTGGGAGAATCGGGGATGAAGGTCCACCGATCCTGGTGGGTGGCCCGTAGCGCAATAACCGGATCCACTAGGGAGGGACGCAATCTGACGCTTACCTTGACGAATGGTCAACGGGTTCCGGTCAGCAGAGGCAACCAACCCATGATCACCGAAGCGGGTTGGCTCGAAGATTAGAGTCCAACCCGAAATGACTCTCATTATTTCAACCACTTGGTCGTCATTCCCGCGCACGCGGGAATCCAGGGTGGGAGCAGGCAACAGAAGCAAATCCCGCAACGCCAGTGCGTTTAAGCACCGGCACCGAAATCAACCCTGGATGCCCGTTTTCACGGGCATAACGGAATCCTTTGAAGTCACGGTATGAATTTTGGGTTGGCTCTGATAAATCTCGGAATACTCTAAAGCAGATCAAATCCCCCTGAACCGGCCGTCCGCCCCCAGTTCGGTCAAATAAACGGCCTCTGAAGCCTGATTACCTCCACTCCCCAAGCTCAAGGAGACCCCGCCGAAGTCCAGGGTTCGGCGCGTGCGGGCCATCGCCTCGACGAATCCGTCCCGACTGGGAGACTCCTGTCCCTCCAACAGGGCGGCCACGGTCAGCCCCACGACATATCCCTCCAAGGACTGAAAGTCCGGTTCACGACACAGGGAGTGGCGATCTGCAGCCTCCCGGTAACGGCGAACGATGGGCAGGCTGGTTTCCGTTGGCGAGGGAACCACCTGACTGATCACCATTCCCGCCCCTGCTGCCCCTGCCGCCTTGGCAAAGCCCTTAGCACCGACAAAGGAAATGGTCGCCAAGGGGATGGTCATACCATTGGCCCTAACCCGCTTGGCGAAGTCTGCTGTGGGACCGGCCGTCCCCGCCAAAAAGATCACGTCTGGATCGGCGGCGCGGATGACCTCGAAGGCCGGGGAGATGTCACCCGTCGCCCGTTCATAGGCCGCAGAGGCCGATAGAGAGGGCCCCTTTCTTTCCCCCAGCACGTCGAGCAACGCCCTGCGCACGGTCTGACCATAGGCATCTCCCTGGAACATCAGGGCAGGCCGCTTCGCCTTGATCGCGCTCTCCATCCAGTGGACCAGGGCTTCCACCTCCCGCCGATAGGAGGCCCGAATGTTGAGCACATGGCACAGGGTCGGATCCCGCAGGAAGTCGGCACCGGTCACCGGCCCCACCAGGGGAATGCCGCCGCCCCGGGCCACCAACTCGGCCAGTTTCGAGGTGGGGGTACCGACCGTCCCGACAAAGCCGAAAACCGTCTTCTCCCGGACCATCGTTCTTACGTTGCTCAAGGTCCGTTCGGGATCATATCCGTCGTCCATACATTCCAGGCGCAGAGTGCGACCACCGACACCGCCCTGGGCATTAACCTCGGCAAAAGCCAACATCAGGCCATCCCGGGTCGCCGTCCCCAGGGCCGCTGCGGGACCGGTTAGCGGGGCGCTCTGGCCAAAGACGATGGCCTCCTCCGTCACCCCCGGTTCAGCCCGAATACAAGCAAGGAACGCCCCCGTCCCCAACCCCACACCGTGCACCCCTTCGCGGATTTCATTCATCTTCTCGGAGAAACCCCGCATGTCGGTGGCGACATCCTCGGCATGGACCGCGATATCCTGGTTGGCGTGACTCTGTTCCTCCACCGCGCCTGCGACCACCCCGGCATTGTCCTGGAGGTCCCTGGCCGCGTCTCCAATGGAAATCGTCGCCTCCACCACCCGACCCACGGCGGATTGCACGGCGGCGATCAAGGATTTGACTTTTTCCGTCGCGTCGCCGGTCTGATGGGCCAGGGTCTTCACCTCTCCGGCCACCACGGTGAATCCACGACCGGCTTCACCCGCACGCGCCGCCTCAATGGTGGCGTTGAGCGCCAACAAGTTGGTCTGTCCCGCAATGTTCTGAATGATCTGGGCGACGGAGAGAACCCCCTCTGCGGCGGAGCCCAATTCGGTGGTAATCTCCCGGGCCAGACTTGCCTGATCCGCCATGCGCGTGGACAGCTCGGACGTCTTTCGGGTCATCTGGTCAATTTCCCCGACGCCGTTCGCGCTTTGGGTCGCAGCACCGGCCACCTGCTCCACCCGCCCCATGGCTTCGGCGGAGGTTCCCAGCGCCCGGGCCACATTGTCTTCGACGACTGCGATTCCCTTGGACACCACATCCTCGATGGAATCGGCCAACTTTCGGGCTTCCTCCCGCCTCAGGCGCTCGGTCGTCCCTTCCTCCAAGGTGTACGCTTCCAGACGCGTGGTCAGGGCGACCACCCGCGCCCGCAGACGCTCCACCTCCAGCAAGTGGGATCGCATCTCCGTCCCTTCCGGAGCAGGCGGAAAGGCGGCATTCAATTCCCCATCATTCACCCGACGCAGGACCGCCGTCAGTTCAGAGAGCCCGCTCTCTTTTTCCAGCCGTGAGGCCGGTTCGATGTCCTGCCCGGACGTTGCGCGTCCCCTCGAAAATAAAGACGTCACGTCGTTCTCCACTTTGCAATCGCGATCCCCTTCTTTCCCTTTCCCCTTGTTGCCCTAGGGGATTACGGAAAAGCGCCCACTCAAGCAAAGCACACCGCCCTCAATAAGTTCAATGAAATCATGCCAATTCGTGCAAATACCCGCGCTGGTTACGCAAAGTTCTTTCGCGCACGCACAAAAAATCATCTTCTTTTCATGAAAACTAAGACCAATGTCGGAATAGAAAATAACAACCTCTCTTTTTCCTGCCTCCAGAATATTAACATTGGAATCGAGAAACTGCGAAGAAGAGGCCACATCTCTCCCGACGCCCTGGAGTGAAATGGAATCGGCTTGTTCCAAGCTGATCCAGTTTCACTCTAACCTCGCGGCAAAAAATCCACCCCTTCCGACGAGGAAAACCCCAGCGCCTGATCCCGCATCACGCCGTGGTAAGGGGACTTCACACAAACCGGATCGGCGTTCCGGGCATCACCGGTCATCGCCAGGGCTTGACATCGACATCCGCCGAAGTCCTTACCCTTACGTTCGCAGCTTCGGCAGGGCTCCCGCATCCAATCGTCGCCTCGGAACGCATTGAAGGCATGGCCTTCGGTCCAAATCTCCGCAAGGGGCCGGTCTCGAACAGAATCGAAAGCCATGCCCGGAATCGTTTGGGCGGCATGGCAGGGCAGAACCAGCCCTTCGGGAGTCACCGTGAACCCGGTCCGCCCCCAACCGTCCATGCACCGCTTGGGGTGCTCCGTGTGGTAATCGGCCGCCACGTGATCAATGACCAGAACACCCTTGAGGCGAGCCCGCGCATCCTCCACGATATCCCAAGTCCGCGCGGCCTGTTCCCGGGTTGGCATCAGGGCCGCCCGGTTGCGCAAAGCCCAGCCATGGAATTGGACGATGGCGATCTCGACCCGCCGGGCGCCCATGGAAACGGCCATATCGATGGCATCGGGCACCTGATGCAGGTTCAGGCGATGAACCACCACGTTCAGTGTCAGCGGCAGACCAATCTCCGCCACCCACCCGGCGACGCGCAGTTTCTGACCAAAGCCTCCCTTATAACCTCCGATCCGATCGGCCATCTCCTCATCCGTGCCCTGAAGAGACAACTGGACATGGTCGAGACCGGCCCCCTCCAGGTTACCCAGCCGCTCCCGCGTCAGGCCGACCCCCGATGTAATCAGATTGGTATAAAGCTTGGCCTCCCGCGCAGCGGCGACCAGCTCCACCAAGTCCCGCCGGGCGGCGGGTTCGCCGCCGGACAGATGGACCTGCAAAACCCCAAGCGCCCCGGCTTGAGCGAAAACCTCCCGCCAGTCACTGGCGGACAACTCCGCCTCCCGCGCAGTCAGCTCCAAGGGGTTTGAGCAATAGGGACAGGATAGGGGACAGCGGTGGGTCAGCTCCGCCAACATGGCGATGGGAGGGCGGATAGCAGAGGAATGGCTGAGCATGACGGAAAAACCCCTTCACTGACGTCGCTACAAACGGAAAAACGCGCAGAAGGACGCCAATCCCCCCACGCGCTTTTCTCCCGAAGGAACATGCCACCCCTTAATAGGGGAAGCCATCTCCATCATCGCCATCGGCCGCGTACATGTTGATTTCCATGCCGCAGGCGACTTCCTCAATAACGGGTGTGGTCCAATTCATGGCAATTCTCCCTTTTTATTTCACAGTAACGTTGATTAACTTCAGGAACGGCATATAGGGTAGGAACGGTTTTAAGAGTGTCCTGTAATGGGAGCTTCAGGTCAAAAGAGTTGTTCTAAGAAAAATTAAGAGGGCTCTCCCAACCAGCAGATCCCCCTTTTCAGGAAACATCCTTCTCCCGGCTGAAGGCCAGGACGAAGCCCCGGTTGCGGATCGTGCGGATCTCGAATCCGAAATCGGCCATGGGCGCCAGTTTGCGGCGCAGGTAGCCCATGTAGACATCGACCACGTTCTCGGCAGAAGCGCCCTCCCCCATCCACAGCATATCGAACAACTCCCCCCGGGAGAGCACCGTACCGGAGCGTCCTATCAGCACATCAAGCAGGGCGAATTCCCGCTCGGTCAAGGTTACCTCGCGCGCGCCAGCGAGGATTCGCCGCGTCGCCTTGTCCAACTTCACCTTGGGCCGCCCCTTCCCCCGGGCCCGTCGTTCCTGTACCCGCAAACGGGCCACCAGTTCCTCGAAGGAAAAGGGTTTGACGATGTAATCATCGGCCCCGGCCTCCAAACCCCGGGCCCTGTCCTCAACCTCCGACAGCGCACTGAGCATGAGGAGCGGTCTGGTGTACCCCTCCTCCCGGGCGGCGCGAACAAAGGTAATCCCGCTTTCTTCGCCCAGCATGGTGTCGACGATGGCGGCGCCCACGTCCTCGGTCCGCAGACGCTCCAGGGCGTGATCGACCCGATTGACGGCGATCGTGTCATAGCCATGAAGGGCCAGCCCCCGGGCCAGGGCCGAGGTGATTTCCGGATCATCGTCCAGTAAAAGGATCGTGGCCCGCTCGGGGTCTGTATCAGGCGCGTTGGTCATGGGCTCAGCTTACAGGGGATCGATCGGCAGGCCCAGCATGACCGTGGTCCCGGGTTGAGATCCCAGTCTGGCATCCTCGGGCGAGGGGCTTGCCAGGTCGATAACGCCCCCTTGCCCCTCGATGACCCATTGGGCCAGGGACAGGCCAATCCCATAGCCTTCGGAGCGCCCCTTGCCCTGCCCTTGGGAGAAGCGCTGAAACACCCGCTCCTGATCTGCGGGGGCGATTCCCGGGCCATTATCGATGACCCGCAGGCGCCCCAGATCCGCTCCAGCCTGCAAGTCCACCCGGATGGCCCCTCCTTCGCGGGCATGGCGGAGGGCGTTATCGATCAGGTCGGTGATAATTTGCCGGGTCCAGTTCATGTCGCCGACCACCGGGATCTCCGGTGCGGGCTCCATCTCCAATATCATCCCTGCCGTGGTCACCCTGGGCCGGGCTTCGGCCACGGCCTCCGCCGCCGCTGCGGTCAAATCAAAGGGCATCGACACCAGGGTGATCTGACCGCTCTCCGACCGCGCCACCCGCAACAGGTCGTCGATCCGCCGGTTCAAACGCCGCGCCCGGTTCAGGATAGTGGTGAAACTGGTCGTGCTGTCGCCGTTCCCCCCCAGACCGAGTTCGGCTTCCATGGTGATCACGGTCAGAGGGGTGCGCAATTCGTGGCTGATATCGGCGAAGAACCGCCGCCGGTCGGCGTCGGCCTGGGAGAGGGCCTCGTTGGCCCGGCGTAGGTCCTCGGTTCGTTCGGCAATGGTCTCGTTCAGGCGCGCCCATTCGGCCCGCACCTCCGTCTCCCGCTGGGAAAGAGCGTCCACCATGCGGTTGGTCTCGTGGAAGACCTGCCCCACCTCGTCGCTACTCTCCGACAGACTGGGCAGGGAGACGGAAAAATCCCCCCGACCAATGTCCCGCGAAGCCCCTCGCAACAGGTCGAGACGCCGCAGCAAAGGTCCCGTGACCACCCCATGGAACGCGACGACCAGGACCAGGGCGGCCAAGGCTCCGGCAACCGCTGTCCCCGTCAGAAAGGAGCGAGCGTCCTCGATCGAGCGCAAAATGTCTTCCCTGGCCCGCGTTTCCTCAGCGATGGCCGTGTTCAACAGGGGATCGAAGGACAGGGAGAAGCTATCGACCGTGGCCCTTTGGGGAGGGGGCCGGTCGGTCCCGGTCAAGGCGCGGACCGCCGCATTGAACAGGGCTTCCATGCGGGTCACCGTCAGCCCCTGGGTTTCCCGTCGGGGCAGATCATCGACGCCCATGCGCCGCGCCTCCGACAGCGCGCCCATGATATCGGAATGAATGGTGGCAAAGGTATCGTGGATGGCCTGGACCAGCGAGGACAGCCGGTCGGCTCGGGCCTCGGCATCCAGCCCCGCCTGCAAGGCCTCAACGGAGATCACCATGAAGGTCGAAACCTGAGTGGACAGAACGGCGTACCGTTCGACGCGACGCTCGGCTTCCAGGCCGGCCTCCACCCGTTGGGACACCCGGGCAACACCGACCACGGCGAGGGCGCAGGCCAAAATGGCAACGGCCCCCAAAAGACCAGACCCGATCCCCAGCTTGGCCCTCAGGCTCGTAAGGGACCCTATGCGACGGTTCATGGGTCGTCCTCTCCCGCTTCGACCGTTTCAAGGCCTGTCTCGCCATCATACCCTTGGGCGACGAAAACGGAAAGGTAGGCCCCCTCCCCGCAGATTTGGACCGGAGGGAGGGGGGATCCGACCTTTAGGACGGGAGGGCGCCGCTCGCCTTTGCAACATGGGTCGCGATGGCGTCCATGAGCGGAGGGGACAGCGCATCGTAGGGCTGCAGACCCAGCTCGACCAGACGGGCGCGGATTTCGCCCATGCTTTCCGGGTTCACACCGCTCTCGATGACCGAGGACACGAAGGCGGCGAATTCCGGGGGAGACCAACCGGATTCGGTGCTCAGTTCCGTATGCACGAAATCCAGGCCGTAGAAGGGGTGGCCCGTATTTTCGATGCGGCCATACATGTGCACACCGCAATCCTTGCAGGCGTGGCGCTGAATGGCGGCGTTGGGGTCGACCACTTCCAGTTTGTCGGCGCCCGAGACAACTTCGACGGCGTCCCGACCGACCACGGCGATCTGCGAGAAGATCGCGCCTTCGGGTTTCCAGCACTTGGTGCAGCCGCAGGCGTGGTTATGGGCCACCTGGGACTTGATCTTGACGGTGACCGGATTGCTCGCGCATTTGCAAGTCAAGGTGCCACCGGCGAAGTCGGGCGAGGCCGCGCCGAAGCCGTTGTCGATGGACGGATGCAATTTCACCATGGAATTCCTCCCTTGAGTCGGGCGCTCGGGCGCCTTCGTCGTTTGTTCCGCACCAAATATGTTCTTTAAAAACCAAACACTGTATTCCATCCCTTTCCACTGGGCGGGTCTATGGCAAGGGCGGGACCCACCCAGCGGGCGGCCCATCAGGCTCATACGGCACCGGGCCTTCGACAGAGCCCTTCGCCAGGGGATCGTCCCACGGGTTTCGACTGTCTTGGGATTGATCGATGGCGCAGATCAGCACCACCCCGGGCCTGGAGATCAAAATCGGGGAAAAGGGCAAAAGCAGCAACACGGAGGAAGGTGGGCGTTTTTGCGAAGATTGGCCGGTAACGTTATGTTATAACGTCTCTTTTTGATCCTGCCGACCATACCCGCGACTGGAAAACCCGGCTCGTCCAGGGCAGGACAAACGGCCCCGCCCCGGACATCAAAACCCCCTTATCGCGCCTTCCGGCGCATCAAGGCCCGCGACGGATCGTAACCCCAAAGGGCAAGAACCAGGAACACCACAAAACTGCCCACCGTCCAGACCAGGGCCTCGCCATTCCATTGCAGATAGAGGGCAAAGCGGATTGCCTCGACCGCATGGGTGAAGGGATTGAACGCACAGATATCCCGCAACAAAGGCGAGCTTTCTCCCATTTTCCATAGGGGGTAGAGAGCTGAGGATAGGAAGAACATGGGGAAGATGACGAAATTCATCACCCCGGCGAAGTTCTCCAACTGTTTGATGGTCGAGGAAATCAACAGCCCCAGCGCCCCCAACATCAGCCCACTGAGGACGAGCACGGGCAGCACGGCAAGATACCCCAGGGGCTCCATTTCGATCCCCATGGCCCAGGCAATGGCCAGGAAAACCCAAATTTGAGCGATGGAGACGACCACACCGGCCAACAGCTTGCAGAACAGCAGCCAGCCCCGGGGCAAGGGCGAGGTCAGAAGCAGGCGCATGGCCCCCATTTCCTGGTCGTAAACCAGCGAAAGGGAGGACTGCATCCCGTTGAACAATTGGATCATGCCGCACAGCCCCGGCACGATATAGACCTCATAGGTGATGTAGGTCTGATAGGGCGGGATGATCGAAAGCCCCAGCGCCGCCCGGAAGCCCGCAGCGAAGACCAGCAACCAAACCAGGGGACGCACCAGGGCGGCGACGAACCGCCAGCGCTGACTAAAAAACCGCAGGGATTCGCGGGTAACGATAGCCTTCAGGGCGATCAGATAGATGCTCACGCCGCCTCCTCCTCTCCCGTCATCTGTAGGAAGGCATCGGCCAGCCTGCCTTCTCCCGCAACCTCCTTGGCCGTGGCATCGGCGAGCACCTGCCCCCGGTGGAGCACCACCACCTGATCCCCATCCTTGATCTCGTCCACCAGATGGGTGGCCCAAAGCACCGCCATGCCTGCTGCGGCCAGATCATGGACATGGGCGGTGATGGCCCGGCGACTGGCGGCATCCAGGCCGACCGTCGGTTCGTCAAGCAACAGGACCGTAGGTTCGTGAATCAGCGCCCGGGCGATCTCCATGCGGCGCCGATGGCCGCCGTTCAGGGCACGCACCGTCTCCGCCGCCCTTTCGCGCATCCCCAGGCGATCCAGCGCGGCGTCAATGGCGACCGACGCCCGCTTACCCGCCATGCCGTGGAGCCCGGCGAAGTAGTGGAGGGATTGGCGCACGGACAGATCCAGGTCCAGGGTCGGTTGCTGGAAGACCACCCCCATGCGGGCCAGGGCCGCCCGGGGCGATTTGGCCAGGTCGTACCCAGCCACGGTGATCCGCCCCTCGGGTGCCACCAACAAGCGGGTCAGCAGGGAAAACAGGGTGGATTTCCCGGCCCCATTGGGACCGAGAAGGGCACGGAAAGTTCCGGCCTCCACCGTGAAGGAGACCCCACCAAGGGCCTGTTTGGGGCCGTAGTTGAAACGGACATCCTCCACGGACAGGGCGGCGGCGGAAGGATCGGTCATCGGGGTGCCTCCTGGGATGTGGGGGACGGCGAAGGGGAAGGGGAAGGGGAAGGGGAAGGAGTCGACGGACAAAGGGTCGCCGGTTCTCCCGAAAGGTGGATGACCCGGGTCGCCAAACGGGTCGCCTCCGTCTCCGAATGGGTGACAAACAGGGTCGCCGGTCGGGTCTCGGCGATCAGCGCTTCGGTCAAGGCGATCATATCTTCTGCGCTGGCCGAGTCGAGGGAGGCGAAGGGTTCGTCGAGCAAAAGGACCTCCGGTCGGGCGGCGAAGGCCCGGGCCAGGGCCACTCGCCGTTGCTGACCCAGGGAGAGTTGGCGGGGATAGGCCTCTGCCCGTTCCGCAAGGCCGACCCGGACCAAGGCGGCCAGGGCCTCCGCCCGGCTCAACTCCGGAACGGTCAAGGTCAAATTGTCCACCGCACTCCGCCAGGGCAGGAGGACCGGCTCCTGGAAAACCATGGCGAGACGCTCGGGACGTTCCACCTGTCCTTCGAACTGGCCGTCAATGCCCGCGCAAATGCGCAAAAGGGTGGACTTTCCAATACCCGAGGGACCGAGGATGGCCAGAACCTCTCCCTGATCCACCTGGAAGCGGACAGCGCGCAGGATCTCCCTGGGTCCCTGGCGTTTGGACCGGACATCCACCCGGATCATGTGCCCCTCCAAAGCCGAACGCGGCGCTCAAAGGGTTGGAGGATCGCCCATTCCACGGTCAGCATCACCGCGATGAAGGAGAGAGCATAGACCAGCACCATGGCCACGTCGAATTGCTGAAAATAGAGGTGGATCTGGAACCCTACCCCGTTGGAGCGCCCCAGGAACTCAACCACCAACACGATCTTCCAGATCACCGCCATGCCAGAGCGGGCTGCGGCGACGATGAAGGGGGCCAATTGGGGCAGGACCACATGGCGGATCCGGCGAACGGTCGACATACGGAAGACCTGGGCCATGGCCGCAAGGTCCGGATCCCGGGCCCGGGCGCCCTCCCGGATGACCGTCGCGACGGAGGGGACCTTATTCAGGGTTACCGCCAGGATGGCGGCGGTCTCGTTGAGGCCAATCCACAGGTAGCACAGGACAATCAAGACCAGGGCAGGCAGGTTGAGGAAGACCACCAACCAGGGATCCAACCACCGGTTCACCGTCTCCCAGCGACCCATGGCGTAGCCCAGAAGCCCGCCAATTCCCATGGCCAGGACGAAGGCCCAAATGACCCGGACCAAGGTCGCCCACAGGTTGGCCGGAAGGGTTCCCGACAGCACCTCCGCCTTGAACAAGGGAAACAGAACCCAGGGCTGGGGCAACAGCATGGGATCCCGGGTCAAGGCGGCTCCAGCAATCCAGGCAGCCAGAAGCAGGGCCACCGACAGGACCTTGATGGCCATAGGATGCAGGCCCCGCTCCCTTTTCACCGACTCACTCAAGGGAGAGGAAGACCCCATCGGGCAGGGTCTTGGCCTTGCCGACCAGCTTCTCGCCGCCCAGCTCCGCCATCAACGCCAGGAACCGGTTGGCTGCGGCCTCGTCCACGGGTTTGGCGCTGGGAATCCCCTCCCGGAAGCCCTCGCGCAGGGCGATGAAATCCGCCTCGCTCTTGGCTCGCATGGCGGGACGGAGCGCCTCCCATGCGGTGTCATCGCTGGCCAGCAGGTCCTTCGCGGCGCGGGACGCCTTGGCGAACCCCCGAACCACCTCCGGATGGGCGGCGACGAAATCCCCCTTGAACACATAGCCCAGAAGCGGGGTCTCGGGATCCAGTCCCAGGGCCTCCGAGGCTTGGGTGACACTCACCAGGTCGTGCATCCCCTTGGCCTTCATCTTGGCGAGGAAATGCCAGAAGTTGATGGCCCCTGCGGTCTCCCCATCCAAGCCAGCCTTGAAGATCAACGGCGGGGCGCCATAGACCTGCTCGGTCCGCCCCGCCAGATCGAAGTCATAGCGCTTGCGGGCATAGGCGCGCAGGATCAGCCAGCTTTTGTCGAGGGGCCCCCCCGCGATGCCGATCTTTTTGCCATCCAGATCGGGCAGGCTTTCGATACCGCTCCCGTCCTTGACCACCAGCCCCCCAACGGCCTTGGAATAGGGCAGGAAGACATAGTCATGGCCATCGGCCCGCATGCGCGCAACCCAGATCCAGTCGGACACCATCACATCCGCCTCTCCCCCTTCGAAGGCAATCTTGGTGGCCGCGTTGTCGGCGTAGTCCTGGACGTCGAGGACAAACCCGTTCTTTTCGTCGAACCCGTTGTCCTTGATGGTCGTCATTTCCCAATTGACGGTGCCCACGCCCAGCATGGCCGCCCGCAGGTGGGGCGGATCCTCGGCCCAACTGGCTGTGATACCGCCAAAGACGACCGCCAGAGCCGCCAAACCGATGGTCATTTTCATGGTCTCTCTCCTCCACGTCCCGCTTTTTCGTTGTCTTTTCCCCACCCCCTTTTGTCATCCCCGCGTGCGCGCTAACGAAGGCACGTTTCTTTATTTGGCCCTAAGCTTTTTCACATCGTCATTCCCGCGTATGCGGGAATCCAGGGTGGGGAGAACTGACCTATGCGGTTGACAGGATCCCAGCACGCTTCATCACCGACAGCGAAATCAACCCTGGATCCCCGCTTTCGCGGGGATGACGAATAAAAACAACCTGTTACTTAACTTCTGAGCGGCACATTGGAAACGGGCATACCTTAGCACTTTCGCGGGAATGACAGAGCCCCCTCCTCAATTGGGAGAAACAACAACCCCCCAGGGCTGTTGCCCGACCTGAACGGATTTGATCACCTTGTTGTCCGCAACGTCGATGATACTGACATCGTTGGAATTGCCATTGGTGGTGACCAGATATTTCTCATCGGGGGTGAAGGCCAATTGCCAGACCCGCTGGCCCACCATCAGATAGTCCTGAACCTCATCGGTTTTCCCGTCGATCACCGCAACACGGTTTGCCGGACCCAGGGCGACGAAAACCTTGGAGTCGTCGTTGGTCACCCGGATCCCCACCGGCTGCAGCCATTCCGCCGTCACCCCGGGAACCTCGAACGTGATTTTCTTCGCCACGGGCGGCTCCGCCTGGGTCAGGTCAATGACCGACACCGTTCCCCCCACTTCAGCCGAGACATAGAGCTTCGTGGCCGCATGGTTGAATTCCGCATAGCGGGGACGGGCATCCACCAGGACATTGTGGGTGATTTCATAACTCGTTGTATCGATGAAATGCGCCATATTGGTGGTTTCGGAGGTGTTGATAAGCACCTTCCCATCGGGCGAGATCGCCATACCTTCCGGCTCCACCCCAACGGGGACCTCGGCAAGAACCTTCCGGGTGTGCACGTCCACCACGGTCACCAGGTTGTCGTCCTCATTGGCGATATAAAGGGGGTTGCCCGAAGCCGCGAGCACGAACAGCTCCGGATCCGGCCCGGACGGCAGGGTTCCCAACAGGGCATAGGTGTCCGGATCGAAGACCTCGACCGTGTCATCATCGGAGACACAGACATAAAGCTGCTTCCCGTCAGGGCTGATGGTGATGCCCCGGGGCCGATTCCCCACAGCGAAGGTATCGATGACTTCCCAGGACTCGCTGTCCAGAACGGTGACCGTGTTATCCCGCTCGTTGCTGACGAAGACCTTGTTGGCCCAGGCGTTGGAGGCCGTGAAAGCCAAACCGGTCAAGACCAGGGCGGCGGGGACCAAATTGCCGAAGCGTGTCATTGTGTCTCTCCAAAAGCAGTGCAGCTTGTTTCGGGACGGTCCCGCCCCAGGGTATCGAGAAGGTTGGTTTGGTGCAGGAACCCCTCCTGGGGGGACACCGAAACGGTCAGGGTCCGGTCGCTCAACAGGATGGGCTGGCGCATCTGACCATTCCAATTCCGGAAGGTCAGTTTTTGCCCCTTGAAGGCCGCCAGTTCAAAGGCATCGGACAGGGCATAGGCCCGCAGGCTCGCCGGATCCGCCTTGCCCGTGCGCGACGCGGCCTCGCCAATCACACGCAGGGCCAACCAGACCTGATAGTCCTCCTGGCGCATGGGGCGGCCAGCCACCCGCTCGAAACGCCGCTGGAATTGGGTCGCCCCCCAAGATTCCATGGCCGCATGCCAACTGACAGGCCGCAACCCGGCGGAGCCGACCACCGGCCGCGGATCCCAGGTGTGATAGGGCAGATAGGGGGCGAAGACATCGGACTCGTCGACGGCCAGAACCACATCATGGTCCTCCGCCCCTTGGGTGAATACGGGAATTTGCCGTTGGACGAGCACATGGCCGGAGTCGCTGATCCGCGCCCCGCCCCGGTCGACGAACTCCCGCTCCTCAACGATCTTGGCGCCGAACTTGCGGGCCGAATGCCGATAGGCCTCGGCCAATAAAGCGTCCTCTGGGTGGGAGCCATGGATCAGGTAAAGACGCGTCCACTTCTTCCACATGAGGAACTGCATCAGGCCATCAGCCAGCATGGATCGAGTCGGCGCCACATGCAGTACATTGGCCCGGCAATCCTCCTCCCGCAGCCGGTCATCCCGGGCTCCGGCGTTCAGCACCAGGGCCTCCGGTCCTGCCGCATCGGCCAGAGCCAGGGTTTCATCGCCATTGGCCAAAAGCACGATAAGATCCAAGCCCCGGGCCCGCAGATCAGCAATGGCTTTGGGGGCCTCCTCCGGCGTCACGGCCAGGGTTTCGGTCTCGAAATCGAAGCCCAGAAATTTCCCGGTGGTCTGGTTGTCCTCCGTCGCCAGAACCGCCCCGGCAAACCCAAGGTCATCGGGCGGCAGGTCCAGGCGGGAGATGGGCAAAAGCCCCTTGTGGTCGACCCGGAGGACGGCGGCTTTCACCTCCACCGCCCCGGCCTTCGCCACCGGTGCCTCAACCGAAAAGGCAGCCATGGATGAAAATGTCAGGCAGGCCAAGGCGGCCAACCCACTTAAGCCAAAAGGTCTCACGGATCCCTCCCCAGGTTTTTCTTTATTTCCTTTAGGACCGTCTCGACTATTCCCGAGTGTCCACTGGCCGGTCAAAATCGCTTTCCTAAGAAAAATTAAGAAGTTTTAACGGCGGACCCGGTTTCATTTTCTGCTGGAAGAGCCCGGCCGGGGCTTGAGCCTAAGTAAAGGAAAGGTCTTCGAAAACCGCGACTTATGGCGCGGTTTTTCCGACCCTTGAGAGTCCCTAGACTACCGGCATGACGGAGGGGTGTCCTGGGAACCGGGAGCAACCCGGTCGGCCCCTTCCGCCGGAGGACTCATCGTTCAAGAAAAAGGGTTTATTCATGCGGTCACTTCTTCGTCCCTTCTGGGTGGCGCTCCTGGTCCTTCTGGTCCCGGCATCGCTGGCCCAGGCCCACGGCCCGTCCCGACAGAAGCTTGCGATGTCCGTCGATGTCGCGGCACCACCTGCCGAGGTCTGGGCCGTCATCGGAAACTTCCAGGACATGTCCTGGCATCCCGCCGTGTTCTCCAGCACCGGAGAAGGGGGCAACGATATCAACGCCACCCGTGTACTCACCCTCGGGAAGGAAGGCGGACCGACCATTTCCGAGCTGCTCTATAAGTACCAGCCCGAGAAGATGAGCTACTCCTACCGCATCACCGATGTGGCAGTGGAGGTTCTGCCAGTCACCAACTATTCCAGCCATCTGACCGTGAAACCCCATGGCGAGGGTTCCACCATTGAGTGGAAGGGCGCCTTTTACCGCGGCTATCCGAACAATGATCCCCCGCCGGAACTGAACGACGAAGCCGCCATCGCCGCCGTCAAAGCGGTGTATCAGGCTGGTCTCGATGCGCTGGTTAAGCGGTTTGGCCAGTAAGCGCCGTTTTCAAGCGAGCCTGCTGGCGGGGCTGATGGCCCCGCTGGCGCTTGGAATGATGACTCTCGGCCCTGTGGCTCTCGGTCTGGTCTCGCCTGCCTGGGCAGGGGATCTCGCCTTCGTCACCAACCAAAGCTCTTCGGACTTATCTGTCCTTGACCTGAGCGAGGGGCGCGAGATCAAACGTCTGTCCATCCCGGGCGCTCCCGCTGGCGTAGCAGTCGACAGCGCAAACGGGCAGGTTTATGTGGTCGGCGCGGACAGCAAGACGGTCAGCGCCGTTGACATGGCCAGTGACGCCATCACCGCAAACCTGACCCTTGATGGCGGCCCCATCGGCGCGGCCATTGACCCGGCCAGGGGACGGCTCTTCGTCTCGGACTGGTACAATGCCCGAGTCTGGGTCATCAGCACCCAAGGCCTGAAGCTGGAGCGTACGCTTGCCACCGCGGCCCCCCCCACGGGGCTGGCCCTGTCCGTCGACGGTCGTTTCCTTGCGACTGCGGACCGGGACGCCAACACGCTTTCCCTCTTCGACGCCGAGTCCCTGACGTTCTTGCGGGACATCCCCGTTGGCGGCCACCCCTTCGGCATCCGCTTTTCTGCGGACGGCCGTCTGTTTTCCGCCGACGTGACCGACAACACAATCAGCGTTGTGAATCCGGAAACGGGCCAGGCCCTGGGCAAGGTTCCCACCCGGGAGCGGCCCTATGGCGTGGCCTTCGCCCAAGGCAAGGGTTTCGTGACCAATCAGTACGATGACAGTGTCACAATCTTCGACATGGCCAGTCTGGAGGTTCTGAAGACCATCGATGTGGGCGAATATCCCGAGGGAATCGACACCGCGAGCGACGGCACCTTGGTCTATGTGACAAACTGGTTTTCCAATACGGTCAGCGTAATTGACGCGGTCAACCTGGACGTCATCGGAGAGATCGAAACCGGCGATGGCCCCAGGGCCTTCGGTGAGTTCATCGCCGAGGCGCCGAAGGAATAATACCAAGGTGCGGTGAGTTTGCCTCAGCGCACCTTGGAAGCGGCCAAATGGCCGCCGCGCCTTATGGCGCGTAAAAGCCCGCCTGGCGTTTGAACGCAAGAAAAGCGGCGTGGCTTTCAACCCGCGCCGCTTGGTATAAGACCCCGCAGCATAAATGACTGATCTCCAGGGGCCCTTTTCCCCGGTCCGATGCACAACATCCCCTTTGGTTCGTCAATGATGGGGGTCCAGGCGCGGCATCCCGCGTCGGGAGTGGCCTGATCGTCGTCATAGACCCGATTGGAAGCCCATTCTGTTGGTAGCCGATCCTGCCCCCCAGCCCGGGTCGCAAAGTCCCACCCATACCGTCATAAACCGCAGACACAGCCAAAAGATGCCGAACGGATTGGGATGAAGCCGACCGCCCTCCTCTCTTCGATCCGAAAAGCCTCCCCTGACCGCGTCCCGTTTCCCTGATTGACGCGCGCATTGAACGGGGTTGCGGGCTCTCTGACGGGAGTTGGCTCTGGCCTGAATAGAATTCTACAAGTGAATTTTGTAAGTTTATATTCTGGGTTAATATAATTTGACACATGTCGTCCGAAAATATCTATCTACCATAGTCTCTTTGGCCAGAATAACCATTAATGAGTGAGGGGTATTATGCGGAAATGGTCCTTAAGTCTCAAAATCTCAGCTCTCTCCACAGCGGTTCTCTTGCTTTCTCTTTCTATCGTCATTGCTGTGGTTTCCCAGGAGATCTTTGACAAGAGCAGGAAAGCAGCCGTCGGAAGTATGCGTGTGGACATGACGCTCGCCGCCGGTGATATGGAAAGCATCCTTGCTTCTGCACTCAACACATCCGAGGGATTTGGTGACCTGCTCGCCTCGGCGATTGGTCGTGCGCAGACAGACGGGACTCAAATCCCTCGTGACGTCGTCGATGATACGCTACGCCTCTCTCTTGAGAGAAATGCCAGTTGGTTTGGAACATGGGTCCAAATCCAAGCTGGCCTTATAAATTCATCTAAAGAAAAAGATTATAAAAAATTGATTGCGACATATTACGCGCGTGAAGATGGGAAAATTACACGAATACCCATCACTTCTTCCGATCTGGATTCGGCAGACGAAGAAGAATACTATCAAGTCCCAATTAAATCTGGAAAGCCTTCTATTATAGAGCCTTATGCGGAAGATAGTGTTGGTGACAAAAAGGTCTTAATGACCTCCACCACAGCTCCGGTTTTTGTTGATGGCGAGATTGTCGGTGTTGCCGGGGTCGATCTTGATTTGGGCGGCCTGCAAAAGAGTGTCGAACAGCTAAAGCCTCTTGGAGTGGGACATGTTTGGTTGGTTTCGGATCAAGGATCGGTTGTCGCGCATCCTGATCAGGCCATGTTGGCCGCAGATGTGGCCAAGACCGGCATTTCCCAAGAGCAAATTCGACAAGCGCGATCGCAGGATTTCTTGGAAGCAACGGTTGAGGGTGTCGACAGCTATGTGATTGCCCTGCCTTTGAAAATGAATCCGGCTCCTCAAAACTGGACGCTCGTCGGAGCGGTGCCGACAAGCGTCGTGCTGAAAGGTGCTGTGGATGCACGCAATCATGCTGCTTTAATAGGATTTTTTATCTTTCTTGTGTCTGTTCTCGGGACCTTTTTCACCGGTCGCTACCTCGCTCGCCCTATTTTGGACCTTGCGGACCGGATGCGGTTGCTCGCGGAAGGACGGCTTGAGACGCAGATCCCCTACTTGGATCAAACCAACGAAATGGGGTTGATGGCGAAGGCTTTGGAAGGGTTTCGTGAAAACGCAATCAGAGCGAAGAAGCTGGAGGAGGAAGCTGTCGCAGCGGAACGGAAAGTTGAGGACCATCGGCGCGATATGATGCGAAAGGTCGCAGACGAGTTCGAAGCGAATGCGGGACAAGCGGTCTCTTCCGTAACCTCCGCAGCCGAGGATCTGGGGCAAATCACCGACCGTATGGCCAATCTGATGGAGGCAACCAAAGGGCGCGTGGCTGACGCCACAGGGGGCGCCGATATGGCCAGTCAAAATGTTCAGGTTGTCGCCACCGCTTCCGAAGAACTTTTGGCATCAATTCGGGAAATCAGTCAGCATGTCGGCATGGCTGCGGCAGTCACGCAAGAAGCCTCGCAGGAGGCCCAAGAGGCAAGTGTCAATGTGGAAGACCTGGCCGCGAAAGCGCGTCAAATTGGCGAGGTGGTCAATTTGATCCAGGATATCGCCGCTCAAACCAATCTTCTCGCGCTGAATGCCACCATCGAGGCCGCCCGCGCGGGAGAGGCCGGGAAGGGATTCGCCGTCGTCGCCAACGAAGTAAAGGGACTTGCCAATCAAACAGCCCGAGCGACGGATCAGATCTCTGGACAGGTCAATGCCATCCAAGAGGCGGTGGAAGGCGCTGTTGGCTCGATTTCTCGGATAGATGGAACCGTGAAACGTGTTGACGAGATTTCCTCGACCATCGCGTCGGCCGTTGAGGAACAAAATGCCGCCACCCGAGAAATTGCGTCTAGCGCCGGAAAGGCATCAGATGGCGTCAAATTGTTTGCTGACAGTATTGGAGATCTGGCGAGATCAACGGATGATGTCGGAAACGCATCTGCAAGTGTCCACAAAGCGGCGTCAGAGCTTCGATCAAACGCAGGAAATTTGACGGACTCCGTCCATTCCTTCCTCAGCGTCATTCGCGAGGATTAGATAAAACCATAGAGGAGCAAGCAGTTTTCGAAACCATGGGTACAAGCCCCCTGTGGGGCTGTCCCCCCGCCCCCCTTCTTACGGCATGGGGACAGGGGTGATTGCTTCCAGGGGGTACCCGGCCTCAGCCCAGCCGTCCGTACCCGAGGGGTACCAATAAACGGCGGTGTAGCCATAGTCCAACACGGCCCGACGGGCGGCGTTCCAGCTCATCCAGCAGTCGGCGAGGCAGAAGAACAGAAGGGGATGACCGTGATCGCCGCCGGTCGCCTTTTTCAACCCCTCCCGGAAATAACGGTCGGTGATATCTGCCAAACGTCCATAGCCGACATTGGCCAGCCACAGGGCGCCCGGGATGGATTGCCGAGGCTTCTCGTGCCAAAGGGTTCCTTCGGGCAGGTTCTTCGGCTTGGGGGTATGAGGCAGGGCATCAATGAAGGCCGTCTTGCCCTCCAGCCAAAGGGTATGTGCCAGTTCCGTTCCCACCACAGTGGCGCCTTCCAGCGTTTCGGGCACCGGCGCACGATAGGCCTCCATGCGGTACCCCTCGGGCTCCGGCGCCTCAGCAAACGCCGGACCGGAACCAGCCAGGACCCAGGCAAACAGCGACAGAGCAGAGACCCACCCTCTCCGGCTTATCCGTCTGCCGGCTTGGGACCCGTTCCCATGTCGTCCAGCAGGGGAACACCCGCGTCGCGCAGGATCGCGTCGATCTCCCCTTGGTTCCGCCGAATGATGGAGTTCAGCTTGCGTGCCCACGCCTTTTCTCCCGGCCGAACGGCCATGGTGATGCGATAGAACATTTTAGGTTGGCCCGGCTCCTTCAACAGGGGCTGAACCGTCAAATTGGGATGCCCGGCCTTGACCAAGGGCCCCGCGACCGGTCCCCACATGAGGGCGCCGTCAATGGTCCCGGCCTCCAGGTCAGCGAGCATGTCCCCCGATGGATCCTGATAGCGCCGATCGACGAACAACTCGTAGCCCTTGGCGTCGCGCATCATGCCCTGGCGAACCAGATGGCTGGCGGGCGCGCTGCCCGCGATCACCCCAAGTTTCTTCCCTTTGAGGGCCGGATCCGAAAGCGACGTTACCCCGGCAAGGGGACTGTCCTTCGGCGTCACCAGAAGATAACTCGACGTGTAATAGTGGTTGGTGTTCAGGACCCGCTCACCGAGCTGAATATAGCCCATAATGACATCACAGCGGTTGTCCAGCAGGGTTTTGCGCAGAAAGCCGGTCGCCATGGGGAACCAAGTATACTGCACGGGTCGGCCCAATTCCCGGGCGACCAGATCGGCAATCTTGTTCTCGAAGCCCTCGCCATCTTTGGAGGACATAGGCTTGTTGGCGGGGTCGGCGCAGACCCGGAGCGCCGTCTCAGACCCCAATTCGGAAGTCCGCTCCTGGGCGACCGCTCCGGTGGAAAGGCCCAACCCCAGGATCAGAACGAGGGCAGGAAGACCGGCGCTTGTCCGCCGCCTCCCCGCACCAGTCCGAGGCCTAAGCCCCGCTGTGTTCCCATTACCGGCCAAGGCAGGATTTCTCCGCTTCGGTGAACTCCTTGGGCTTCTTTTCCTTCTTGCTGGGCCGACCGCGGGGCAAATCCCCGGTGCCACGGGCTTTCAGGTAAGTATAGATATCGTCCAGGAAGCACATGACGTTCGGGTTCGTCCCAAAGGCCGGCATCACATTGTTTTCCGCAGCATTGACGTTCTTCCGCCCGTTGGTCACCACGTTGACAAAGTCATAGTAGTCCATGCGGACTGCGGAATCCTTCAGGGCCGGCGCATAGGAGGAGCCCATGCCCTCCGGTCCATGGCAGACATGGCATTCGGAGTGGTAGCGGCGGAACCCGGAATAGGTCGCCCAATCGATGGTCCCATCTTTCTGAATATTATAGGTGGGGACACCATCCGCAGTGTAATAACGCCCCGCTTCCTGGTAATCAGCGGTGATGTTATCGGGCGCCGCCTCTTCCGTCTTATCCTGTGCGAAAGCAGCCGACGTCATCGCCCCCGAAGACAAGAGGCCAAAAAGAAGAAGGGTTTTAAGCGTATGGGTCATGATCTTGACTATCCGTCCAAGGTGGCCAGGGCGGGAAGGCGCGGTGAAGGGGCGCGTCTTCCCTCTTCCGGGGGATCGACTTGGTCCCGGGGAAACAGCCCCGGGGCCAGGACAATGGGTCTCGTCGGATCCTGCGGCGCACCATTCGAGGACGCACCGCAGGTGTCCCTAGGGTGCCTTAGTCGGGAAGGGCAAAGACGGTCATGGTTCCACCCAAGGCGGTGTAGTCGCTCAGCGCGGCGTAGCCACCCACGGCGCCCAGACCATCGGTCGGGTTGGTCAGACCAGCGGCCAGACCGATACCGGCCCAACCACCCACACCGGACAGAACCGCGACATATTGCTTGCCGCCGGAGGTGTAGGTCATGACGTTGCCGATGATGCCCGAAGGAGTCTTGAAGCGGTACAGCTCCTCACCGGTCTTGGCATCGACGGCCTTCAGGTAGCCCTCAAGGGTCCCGTAGAAGACGATGTCACCGGCCGTGGCAAGCGCACCAGACCAGACCGAGAACTGCTCAGGCAGGGACCATTTGATCTCGCCCTTCTTGCCGTCCCAAGCGATGAAGTTCCCCATGCCGCCATGGCTGTTTGGAGCCGGATACATGGACAGGGTGGCGCCAACGTAGGGCTGACCCGCCGTGTAAGACACATAGAACGGCTCGTAGTCCATGCAGACGTGGTTGGTCGGAACATAGAACAGTTCGGTCTTGGGCGAGTAAGCGGCGGGCTGCTGGTCCTTGGACCCCAGGGCCGCCGGGCAGATGCCGGTGGAGTTCACGTCCTCGCCGTTCTGCTCGGTGGAGTACTGGGACACGACCTGGGGACGGCCATACTGGTCCGACTTCGGATCCATGACCACTTCGGTCGCCCAGTTGACGGCCGGATCGTACTTCTTGGCCACCAGCAGTTCGCCGGTCACCCGGTCCAGGGTATAGCCGAAACCGTTCCGGTCGAAGTGGGTGAGCAGCTTGCGATCTTTCCCGTCGATCTTCTGATCGGTCAGGATCATTTCGTTGATGCCGTCGAAGTCCCACTCATCATGCGGGGTCATCTGGTAGACCCACTTGGCCATGCCGGTGTCCGCATCGCGCGCCCAGATGGTCATGGACCACCGGTTGTCGCCCGGACGCTGGGACGGGTTCCAGGTGGAGGGGTTGCCGGAGCCGTAGTAAACAAGGTTCAGATCCGGATCGTAGGAATACCAGCCCCAAGTGGTACCGCCGCCGATCTTCCACTGATCCCCTTCCCAGGTGGCCGTCCCGGAATCCTTACCCACGGGCTTGCCCAGGTGGGTGGTCTTTTCCGGATCCATCAGGGTATCGCTGTCCGGACCCATGGAATACCCACGCCAAGCGAGGGAACCGTCCTTCATGTTGTAGGCCGTGATGGAGCCCCGAACGCCAAATTCGCCGCCGGAAATGCCCACCAGAACCTTGTCCTTCACCGGCATAACCGTAGCAGTGTTGGTTTCGCCGATACCCGGATCACCGTTCTTGACGCTCCAAACCACCGCACCGGTCTTGGCGTCCAACGCCACGACGGTGGTATCGGCCTGGTGCAGGAAAATCTTGCCATCGCCATAGGCAACGCCGCGGTTGACGGTATCACAGCACATCACCGGAATGACGTCCGGATCCTGCTGCGGATGGTACCGCCAAATCACCTTGCCCTCGTTCTTCAGATCCAGGGCGTACACGATATTCGGAAAGGGGGTATGCACGTACATAACGTCGCCGACAACCAGGGGGGACCCCTCGTGACCGCGCAGCACACCGGTGGAGAAGGTCCAAGCGACCTGCAGGTCCTTGACGTTCCCAGCGTTGATCTGATCCAGCTTCGAATACCGGGTATTGGCGTAGTCCCCGGTCTGGATGACCCATTGGTTCGGGTCATCCATCATCTTTTGCAGATCAGCGTTCGCCAGCGCCGTTCCCGCGCCGCCAATCGCCAAAGCCGCAGTCAGTAAACAAACTTTTTTCATGTTTTCCTCCCTATTAGAGATGTCCTTTTTGGGCATCCCTATACCGTTCCGGAATGGTCCTTTTTTCGTTTCGGCTTCCGGGACCGAAACTACCGTCCGACGTGTTTCTCTCGCTGTTTTCGGATTTTGCGCTGCCCCCCAACTGGCACCGTTCATACCAGTTGGGCCGTTCCTTTGGGACTGACGCGCGTTTTTTCCTCTTTCCCCTTGGGGCAAAGACTCTATTTGTCCGAGAACGTGGCGAGATAAGCGATCACGTCAGCGCGTTCCTTATCCTTGCGCAGACCGGCAAAGCTCATTTTCGTCCCTGGGACGAAATCCTTCGGCTTGGTCAGCATGTGATTGATGTTTTCCGGTGTCCAAACCAAACCTTCGGTGCCCTTGGTGGACATGGCGTCGGAATACTTAAATCCGTCCACGGCGCCCGCATGCCGCCCCACGACACCCGTGAGCGGTGGGCCAACCTTTGCCTTGGCGTTGGGGCCAATGTCATGGCAGGCCATGCATTTCCGAAAGACTTTCTTTCCAGCCTTTGCGTCTCCCATTTGGAAGGCCTCATCAGCGGCTTGGGCCAAGGGAACCGAGCTTCCGAAAACAAGGGCACCGGTGGCGCCCATGACCAATGCCAAGGTGGCCGTGGCGACGCGTTTCTTCGTGATCATCCCTGAACTCTCCTCACACTTTTTTTTTATCACTGGAGTTCGGAGCGCCACGGTTTTCCGCGTGCGCCTCCGGTCCATACTCTTCATCACGCAGACTTTAGCCGCTCCGCATGCCAAGTCACATGGTCCTCGCCGAAACTGGCGACGAAGAAATAACTGTGGTCGTATCCCTCCTGCATGCGCATCACGCTCGGTTGCCGCCGTTCCGACAACAGGGAGGCCATGGCCTCCGGCCGCAGCAGTTCCAGGAACTGATCCTTCCCACCCTGATCAATCAGAATATCGCCCTGCCAGCCGCGCTCGGCGAGCAACAGGCAGGCGTCATGGGTTCCCCATTGGGCTTCGTCGTCGCCCAAATAGGCAGACAACTGCTTGCGCCCCCATTCGGACCGGGTCGGATTGACGATGGGCGCGAAGGCCGACACGGATCGGTACAGGTCCGGATTCTTGAAAGCGAGGGTCAGCGCGCCATGCCCCCCCATAGAGTGGCCCGTGATGCCATGGACATCGGCCACCGGCATGGTGTCGAGCACCAAACCACGCAGTTCCTTGGTGATGTAATCGTACATCTGGAAGTGGGGCCGCCAGGGGTCCCGGGTGGCGTTGACATAGAAGCCCGCACCCTGCCCCAAATCGTAGGCCGGATCATCGGCAACCCCTTCGCCCCGGGGGCTCGTGTCTGGGAACACCAGGGCGAGGCCCTGCTTGGCCGCATGGGCTTGCAGCCCGGCCTTGGTCATCGCGTTCTCGTGGGTGCAGGTCAAACCCGACAGGTACCACAGCACCGGCACCGGGCGCTCTTCCGCCCCAGGTGGCAGATATACCGCGAAAGTCATGTCGCAAGCGGTGACCGCCGATTTATGACGAAACACCCATTGGGTTCCGCCATAGCAGCGGTTCTCGGCGACGACTTCCAAATTCTTGACGTCCATGCCTTCCCCTTCCCGCCCGACACACGGTGCGTGCACCAGGCGTCATGGTCACAACGGTCCTGAAACAAGACAGAAAGGCCGCGCCCGATACCAGGTCAGGCACGGCCGAGATCTTAGTAAACGACGACGGCCCGGATGCTTTCGCCCGCATGCATCAAATCGAAGCCCTTGTTGATGTCATCGAGAGCGAGGGTATGGGTGATCATGTCGTCGATGGCGATCTTTCCATCCATGTACCAATCGACCATCTTCGGCACATCGGTCCGCCCCCGGGCGCCGCCGAAGGCAGAGCCCTTCCATTCCCGACCGGTGACCAGCTGGAATGGACGGGTGGAGATTTCCGCACCCGCAGGGGCCACACCGATAACGATGGACTGCCCCCACCCACGGTGGGTGCATTCCAGGGCGTCGCGCATGACCTTGACGTTGCCCGTACAGTCGAAGGAGTAATCGGCGCCGCCGATCTGGTCCTCGGGCGTTTTGGTCAGGTCAACGATCGCCTGAACGATGCTGCCGTCGATTTCCTTGGGGTTGAGGAAGTGGGTCATGCCGAAGCGCTCGCCCCACTCCTTCTTGTCGTTGTTGAGGTCGACACCGATGATCATGTCGGCTCCGGCCATCTTCAGACCCTGAATGACGTTCAGGCCGATGCCCCCCAGACCGAAGACCACCGCCTTGGCGCCGATTTCCACCTTGGCGGTGTTGAGTACCGCGCCCACACCGGTGGTCACACCACAACCAATGTAGCAAATCTTGTCATAAGGTGCGTCTTCACGCACCTTGGCCAGCGCGATCTCCGGCAGGACCGTATGATTGGCGAAGGTCGAACAGCCCATGTAGTGGTGGATCGGCGTGCCATCCAGCATGGAGAAGCGTGTGGTGCCGTCGGGCATCAGACCTTGGCCCTGGGTTGCACGGATCTTGGTGCAGAGGTTGGTCTTGCGGCTGAGACAGCTCGGGCATTCCCGGCATTCCGGGGTATATAGGGGAATGACATGGTCGCCGGGCTTCAGGCTGGTAACGCCTTCGCCGACTTCGAGCACCACGCCAGCGCCTTCATGGCCGAGAATCGCGGGGAACAGCCCTTCCGGATCGGCGCCGGACAGGGTGAATTCATCGGTGTGGCAAATGCCGGTGGCCTTGATTTCCACCAAAACCTCTCCGGCCTTCGGGCCGTCGAGGTTGACTTCCATGACTTGTAAAGGTTTGCCGGCCTCGACGGCGACGGCAGCGCGCGTACGCATTCTGAACTTCCTCCCCACGTTCCTATTACGGACCCCATTCGGGCCTTTTGCCGACCCCCGAATGAATGGGGCCGCCCCTCTTGGGGTGTTAGAATTGAGTATAGACGTGGAAGGGACTGCGACAACTACTACCTTAGTGTTGGGGTCTCACCCTGGAAAGGGTCACCCCCTCCCCGTTATAGTGGGACTTTATCGTGGGAACGCGTCCAAATCGGCCCGGAACAGAGGCCCGGCGCACCACAGGGAGATAGAACCATGATATCATCGCGCTCCGCCCCCCTTCGGAGACCGCTTCGTTCCGCAAGCCTCCTGTTGGCAGCCACAATCGGACTGGCGGTCGCCCTTCCTCCCTTGAGCCCGGCGCAGGCGGATCAAAAGGATCCGGACTGGCCCTGCATCCAGCGCCGTGCAGGCGCCCTGTCCCCCGGCGTCATGTGGCCTGCCCCACTGGACCAGGAGGCCAAACCGTCCAAGGATGCCCAAGACCTCAGCGCCGCGCTGGCCCTGCGTCGGGTCGATATGGAAGAAGCCAAGGCCCGGGTGGACAGCTACGCCAAGGCCCATCCGGACCTGGACATGGCGGCCCTGGGCACCATCTTCCTGGGTGCCTTCAACCGCATCGACCACGACCGGAACCGCCTGCTTTCGGGGATCACCCGCTACGCCCGGGGACAGATCGCCCTCTCCAAGCGCATTGCCGCAGCCCAAGCCGAGTTCGATTCCCTGGAACAGGCAGAGAAACCGGACTTCGACCGCATGGATGCCCTGGAAGAACAATTGGACTGGGACAAACGCATTTATACGGAGCGGGAAAAATCACTGAGCTATGTCTGTGAAACCCCCGTTCTTCTGGAGAAGCGCGCCTATGCGGTGGCCCGCTTGCTCCAGGCGGTGGCTCCTTAACCCCAAACCAACCCGAGTCTCCCCCCTACTCCCATTCCAACTCGGTGAAGGCTGCGGTGGCGTTTCGTGCGTTATAGACATCGAACAGACGCCAATGTCCGGCCTCCTCCAAGCCAATGGTCCGGGACGCCTCGGACAGGGGCTCTCCGGCCTTGATGGCGGCCCGGGCGTCGGTCTCAAGGACCGACAGATAGCGATCCGTGTCCACCTCCCCTGCGGGCCAGGGGAGGATCGGGCCGCCATGGCCGGGAATCACCCGGGTCGCAGGCCCCGCGCCCAACGCCGCTAAAACCTTCCGCCACCCGAGCAGCGAGCCGTCCAGAGTCGGAGTATGGGAGTCGAAGACCAAATCCCCGGAAAACAACAGATCGGTGCTCTTATCCAAAACGGTCAGGTCCGTCGCCGTATGGGCCAAAGGCTGGGGAGAGAGCAGGAGATCATGGCCGCCGATATCCAGGGATTCCTCGGCCCCCACCTCCCGGTCCGGCGCCACCATTCGCGTCCCCAGGAAGCCCGGCTCACCGATGAAGCGGGCGAAATTCCCCTCGTAGGTCCCTTCCCGCTCGGCCATGGCGCGGGTCAGCCCCTCCCGACCAAGGATTTCCGCGCCGGCTTCCTTTAAGGGCGCCGCGCCAAAGATATGGTCCGGATGCATATGAGTCAGGATCAGATAGCGGATGGGCTTCTCGGTCCGGGCGCGAATCGCCAGGTAAACGGCCTCCCCCTCCGCCCGGGAGCCCCCCGAATCGATGACGGCCACCCCATCGGCGCCGATCACGAACGCCAGATTGGCCACATCCCCGCCGTTGCCCGGGCCGGGCTCTTCCACAGCACCCCTGTGGACAAAGGTGTCAGGGGCAACCTCTGTCACCGTCAGGGTCGACGGGGGCCGGGGCTGACACCGGGGGGAGACGGGAGCAATCCCCTCCATCGAGGCCAACGCATCGGGCGGATGGGCGTGAAGGGCGGCAACACAGGCCGCCTCCGTGTCCGCCGCGTAACCGGGTAGGACCGCCTCCCGGCAGGCCCCACCCGCCAGGGTACAGAGCAACGCCATCGCCTCGAACATCCTCGCCTCCTTCCGTTTTGTGCAGTGTCCAGCCATACACCACGCCGCGACAATGCATCCTAAAGGCTCAATTCCTGGGTCAGGGCGGGCATGGTATGCTCTGTGGAACCATCAGGAGCTTCCGGACCATGACAAACCCACGTCCCGTGGGGCGGATTCATGCCGCCCTGACCATCGCGCCTTTGCTGTTACCCTTGGTCGGGGCCTTCGCCCTGCCCCCCGCCGCCGCTCTCGCCCAGACCCAAGCCCCAGTCCAGGCCCAGCCCCAGAAGGAGACCAGTTCTCCCATGGTGGACAGCCCCACCTGGGAGGAAATCGCCGGAGACATCCTGGAGGATCCTGCGGTCAAAGACGGAGCCGCACTCTTCACCATCGACGCCCCCTACCGGGCCGAGGATGCCGCGACTGTCCCTGTGGTCATTCATCAGACGGACCCATCCCAGATGATCACCGAGCTGAAACTGGTGATCGACGAGAATCCCTCGCCCCTTGCCGCGACCTTCCATTTTGGACCGGCCATGCATCCCCTGGACCTGGAAACCCGGGTCCGGGTGAACCAGTATTCCAACCTGCGCGCCCTGGCCGAAACCGATGCGGGGACTTTTATGCATGGGCGCTACATCAAGGCGTCGGGGGGGTGCTCCGCACCGGCCACCAAGGATTCGGAGGCCGCGCTGAAGAACATGGGCAAAATGCGCCTCAGGGTCTTTGAGCCCCAATCGGCGGAGGCCCAGTCCACCGGCTGGAGAGAAGCCCAGATCATGATTCGCCACCCCAACTATTCGGGGTTGCAGATGAACCAGTTAACCCAACTCTACATTCCAGCCCTGTTCATCCATGAACTCACCGTTCATCAGGGGGAGGAGCTGCTGTTTGACATGGAGGGCGGTATTTCGATCTCGGAGAATCCGGTCTTCCGCTTTGGCTACAAAGACAACGGCGCCCCCACGCTCCGGGTCCACGCCGTCGATACCGAAGGCCATGTCTTCGATGAAGTCCTGTCCAAGGGCCAAGGATAATAACCCAGGTGCGGTGAGTTTGACTCACCGCACCTTGGAAGCGGCCAAGTGGCCGCCGCGCCTTATGGCGCGTAAAAGCCCGCCTGGCGTTTGAACGCAAGAAAAGCGGCGTGGGTTTCAACCCGCGCCGCTTGGTATAAGAAAGAAAGGGAGGGGAGCGCATGATCTCCCTCCCCTCCCCTGCGACCGACAGGGTACACGATCGAAAGCCTCTCATTCAAAACAAAGCATTTCCGCCTCTGCCTGGGCGCGACGCAGGGTCCTGACCGCTTCCGTGGCCACGGCCATGGTCTTGAACATGGACATCCGCTCGCCACTCCCCTGCTGCATGGACAGCACCGTTTCCGCCGTCACATAGTCCTCGTAAGGCAGGATCTCGGCGATCGCATCAATGGAGCAGGAACATTTCCTCAGGCTTTCCCGGTTCTGACCATTGGCCGCCATACAGGCGAAAACATAGTCGGCACGGGCTTCCGTCGGATAGTCGTTCAGACGCTCGGCCATATCTGCGGCGTAAAGGGGCGCAACCTGAAACCACCCCACAAGCAAAGCCAAAAAGGGAAGGGTCATCGGGGGAAGAGAGCGCGAAGCCATCACAGAGTCTCCCGATCCAGGGTCAGGACGTTGCTATAGCCCGTTTCCTTGCCGCCCACCGTGCGGGGCGCTTCGGCCGAAAGGGAGTAATACCATCCCGGCACCTCCTCCGACAGGATGGCGACCACTTTCAGGTCGGCGAAGCCGAACATGCGGTCCCGGGCCTGATCCTTGGCAAAGGGGTGGATGGTCACCTGCTGGGCCTGAATATCCCGCCCGTCCAAAGTCACGGAGACGGGCTTCACCTCAGCCGCCTCCAGAAGAGCGGCCTTGATCCGGTTACGAATATAGAAAGGGCTGCCCCCGGCCTGATTGGCCATGTCGCGCAAGACGGATTCCAGGAAATACATGATGACAGGATTGCCGACGGAGCGGGGGAAGGTCCCTGCTGAGGACTTGCGCTCCCCCTGCTTCAGGGTCAGGACCACGCTGTCATCGGCACCGGTGGTCAGGGCAAGGGAGCCATCGAACTTGGAGGCCTCGGGCGCGATGCCCTGTTGCTGCGGCGCGGACCAGCCATTGCGGTGGATGGCGTAATCCAGAACCGCATCCTTGGCGACCTTGTCCAACACCCCTTCGCGGAACAGAAGTTGGTAGGTTCCCGGCGTCTCGGACGCCTTTTGACCGGATGATGTCTCGGACGCCTTTTGACCGGATGTCGTCTCCGACGCCGTTGGAACAGGGGTGGCCTTTTCCGCTGCCAGGGCGGAAAGGCTTCCCCCCTGGACGGACATCACGGCAACGGACAACCCGGCAAACAGCCCAAAAACTGCCTTACGCATTAACCAACTCCTCCCCTAATACCCATTTATTTTGAGACTCTTGATTTTTATACCCTGTGTCCTCGAAAACCCGGAAAACCTGCTTCGCAGTTTCTGGGCCCTGCCCAGACCCGCAAAGGGTCACGGACCCTTTGATCCCAAATGGGGGTCCGGGGCCTCAGGCCCCAGCCTCGCCAAAGAAGGGGAGCGGGGTATATTCACCATGTCTGTCCAGACGGAACTCCTCGTCGAGGCTATCCCATCCCCGATTCCTGTCATCCGAGACTTTGGTCTAGGCAGCCCGGTGACGGGTTTTCCAATCAATCAGCGCCCGCAACCGCGAGGGCTGGATCGGCTTGGTCAGTACCGTGAAGTCCAGACGTGTTCCCAGCTTCCGCAAAGCCTTTGAGCGGTCCGCCGTGACCAGAATGGCGGGCACCTCCACTCCGGCTGCAGCCCGCAGGGCATGGATGGCATCCAGGCCATTCTCATCCCCGTTCAGGTGATAATCGGCCAGAATGATATCCGGGGGCGTTCCCAACCCGTCCAACAACTCCAGTGCCTCCACCGTCGAAGAGGTGGCGAGCACCCCCGCCCCCCAGCTCTCCAGACAATGAACCGTGGCGTTCAACACGTCCGGATCGTTCTCCAGCACCAGGGCGATGAGGTCCAGATCGCTCAAGGCCTCCTCCTCGTCCACCCTTTGCAGGGTCTGCAAGTCCAGGCCCGGCGCGGCCACCGGAAGTTCCATGGCGAACAGGGAGCCCTTGCCCGGCACCGAGCGGAGGGTCAACGGATGCCCCAGGTGGTGGCAAGCCCGCTGGACGATGGACAGCCCCAACCCCATGCCGGTCCCTGCGGGAGCGCTCGACCCTCGGGCGAACTCGTTAAAAACCCGGGCCTGATCTTCCTCGGAGATACCCTGTCCCGTATCCCAGACCTCCAGCCGGACAGTCTTGCCCGTCAGGCGACAGCCCACCAGCACGCGCCCCCGATCCGTATATTGGATGGCGTTGGACACCAGATTTTGCAGACAGCGGGTGAGGTAGCCCTGGTCCGAGGTTACCCAGCGGCTGGTCTGAACAACGCGCAGACCGATCCCCTTCTGGGCGGCCTGGGGCGCCATATCCGCCTCGACCACCCGCATCACGTCCCGCAAGTTGACGGTCTTCACCGTGAACTCTGCCCCCGAGTGGTCAAGGCGGGAGATCTCCAGAAGGGACTGCAAAAGGGTTTCGATCATAGAGAAGGAATGGCCGAGACGGGACAACATATCCGCCGGTCCCGGTTCTGTCACCGAAGCCCGCAACAGCGACAGGTACAGTTTGGCGGCGTTGATGGGCTGCAACAGGTCATGGCTCGCGGCGGCCAGAAAACGGGTCTTGGAAGCATGGGCGGCCTCGGCAAATTCCTTGGCCTCGCGCAGGGCTTCCTCTGTTCGAGCCTGCTCCAGGGCACGGATGCGCAGTTGGTGGTTGGCCTCGGTCAGTTCCGTGGTCCGCTCCTCAACCCGGCGCTCCAACATCTGGCTCATGCGCCGTCCGGCCTCTTCGGCTTCCGTCTCCGCCGTCACATCCATGACCGAGACGATGAAGCCGTCATCGGGCAAACCATGGATCTGCAAATCGATGCAAATACCATCCGGACGGCGGAAGCGTTCCCTCACGCGCCCGCCCCGGCGCAGTTCCCGCACCCACCGCTCCAATCCCTGGGGGTTGAAGGGCTCGAAACGCTCGACGAACTCCCGGATACGCTGGAAAGCTGTTCCCTTGCGCAACAGAGACAGGGGCAGGCCCAGAAGCTGGCCAAAGCGGTCATTGGTGACCAACAGCCGCCCCTCGGCGGAAAAGGTGCAAATGCCAAGGGACATGTGGTCGAAGGCGGCTTGCAGGAAACTGGAGTGCTGGTCGATCAGCGCATCCTTTTCCCGCCGGTTCCGCTCGACCACGTCCGTGATGTCCGTCTGCAAGATGACAATGTTGTCATAACCGGTTCGACGACAGGAGACCTGCACCCAGCGGTCTTCGCGCAGGGAGATGACAAAACTGGCATAGCGCCGATCCAGATCATCGTTTCCGTCGTCGCCCCCCGGACGGTCCAAGGGCAATCCCAAGGGACCGCCTCCGCCTTGAACCAGGAAGGAGCTTGCCCGCAGGGCGTTAAAATACGCGTCAAAGGCCAACCCGGGTTGGATCAGGGGCTCCACATCGGGAAGGAGACGTTTAAACAGATCGTTGCAGACCTGGAGCCCCTCCTCGGAGAACAGGGCAAACCCGCCCTCGACGGCCATCATGGCATCGGACAGGCTGTTGCGCATGCGGTCGCGGGAGCGTTCCGCAGATTCCAGCTCGGAGCTGGCCCGAACAAGGGTGTCGAGGGCCCGCTCCAGGTCCCGGGTCTTCTCCCAGACTTCCCCTTGCAGGGCAATGGCGGATTGAAACAGCGAATAGGCCGAATCACCCAATTCGGTCTCCCGCTCCAGGCGGGCAATCAGGGCATCAATGATCTTGGCTTGCCGGGCCACCTGGACGTCCAAGGGTTCGGACTGGTCCACAACAGGGCCGGCTCCCCTCCCGTCGTCGCTCTCCACACTGGCCATTGGCGGTCCTGCTACCCTCTAATCAAAAAAAGGAGGATGGCGCCGAGATCCCGGCCCCGGCCGTCCGCCGCCTCCCGGTCCAAAAAAGGCCACACCGACGAAGGTTTGGTTCACGTGAACGCCGAGATGCTGCTCTCCATAGGTATTGAACCCCACCACCCGATGGGCGCGCAGACTGTCGGAGGCCTCTTTTCGCAGCCCTTTGTTCTCGATTTCCAGACGGCGCAACACGCAATCGAACCCCAGGATAATGTCCGGACTCTCCCCCTTGTCCCCCAGGACCGTCAGCCCCCCATCCAGGGTACGCAGGATTTCCTTCCCCCGTCCCAGACGCAGCAACAGGCCATTATCGATGGCCGACAAGAAGGACAGTCCGCCATTTTCGTGGACTTGCTTGATGGCGCGCACATGGTAGGTGTTGCCATTACGCACGAGAACAGGATTCTCGGAGAAGACAACGGGGGACAACTCGGCCACGGGAACACCGACAAGCCGGGCGTATTCCACCGCCGCAGTATTGCCATTCAGTTCCAGGACCAGCCGCTCCTCTGGCACCGCCTGGGTCACCACCATGCGGCTGTCGGTCGGTGTGAAATGATCGAAACCGATTCCCCGAAAAGAGAGGTCTGTCTCTAACAGCAGAAGCAGGGTGGCGGCCTTGTGAAAGCATCCGCCATGGAGCACCTGGGTCTCCCCATAGGCCAGGCCATCGCCCGCAGATCCGCCGAAGACGGGGATATCCCTCAGCCCCTGAGCCAGAGCCGCAACCAGGACGTCCTCTTGCTTGGATTGGCCATCCATGAAAACCAGGGCCAACCGCCGATGGCCGTAGGACGAGGGGAAGCGTTCCACCAGCCGCCGGGACTGATTGACCACCTGGGCAATGTCCACCGGTGCCGAAGACGCCACGAGGGTGGACGCAACCCGGAAATGCTCGCGCCGGAAGGCCAGAGCCAGGAGAGCATTGTTTTCATAGCCCTCCTGGGTGATCTGTCCGGCGGTGGTACAGCCAAAGACCTCCGTGCTCGTCATGCCGTCTCGGAGGGCTTCGGTCAAAGCGGTCCGGTCAAAAAAGGCCGGGACGAAAAGCAGGACGAGACTGGGTTTGCAGTCCCCGATCCCGGCCCGGATCTCCGCAATTGCGGCCCGGGCATCGGTTTGGTGGGAGCGGACCACCAGGATCGCCTCCGCCGGCCTCTCCGCCAAATCTGGGATGCTGAGACCCGCTGCCCCCCCGATCCCCAGCCCTATGCCATGGCCCATGGACCGGATTCCCATCACTGCAGACGGTGGCGGATCGACACTTCACGCACCATCAAGGCTGCCTGGGTACGGTTCTGGACATTCAGCCGTCGCAAAAGTGCTGTGATATGGGCCTTCACCGTAGCCTCGGCCAAATCCATTTCATAGGCAATCAACTTGTTCGGCTTGCCTTCGCAAATCAGGGCCAGGATCCGGGCCTGCTGTTGGGACAGCCCTGCGATGCGTCGCGACACATCGGCAATGGCCTGCCCCCCTTCCCCCACGGGGGAGGACGCGCGGAACCCCGCAGGGACATAGGTTTTCCCCTCCCAGACGTCCATCATGGCCTGCTCCAGGCCTTCTCGAGCCAAGTCCTTGGAGATGAACCCGGCCGCGCCAGAGGACAGGGCCGAGGACACGACGTCCTCGCTACAGACCGCTGAAATCACCACCACGGGCACATCCGGCAGTTTACTCTTGATCTTCATGAAGCCGCTCAAGCCCGAAACATCGGGCAAGCCCAGGTCGAGGACCACCAGGTCCGGCGAGAACCGACTCCGCAGCAGGGTCAAGGCATCGCGCATGGAGGCCGCCTTGCGCACGCGCCGCATGCCAAAGGTCATCTCCATCATGGAGGCGAGTGCATCGCAATAAAGGGGATGATCATCGATAATCAAGGCTGACCGAGCCGAAACGGCACGGGCAGGGGCAGCTTGCGCCACCGCAGTGTCCTGCAGCATTTATGTTTCCTCCCAGAAATCGACTACCGCTCCGGGCCCTTGTTTTTTCGCCCTGGAACCGAACCGGGGCTTATCTCCCGATCCGGCACGATACCCGCTCGTCCTTTTGATGGACTTTCAGAATTCTAGACACAGAACATTTTCCCGCGCAAGCCGCTGTCCCACACCATCGGACCAGAATGAAATCCAGCGACACAAAATAACATGGCCCCGCAGGCGCGTTTCAGCCCCTTTCCGCCCCTCCTCTTCACCGACTTCGCTACAGGGATCGCGAAAGCCCCCCTTCCGATTTGGTTATCCCCTCCCATTTTAAAGGCAGAGCGGACAGCCATTCTTCCCCCGGTTGCCACCCGCCGCCGCCCCTGAAAGGACACCTGAAAGGACAGCCGTGCCATGGCCGATGTCTCTCCCGACTCTCCCCCACCCCCTCACCGTGCGGAAACGGACAGTATGGGGTCCATACAGGTCCCCGGAAACCGGTATTGGGGGGCGCAGACCCAGCGCTCCCTGCTCCATTTCAACATTGGTCAGGACCGACAGCCCGCCCCCTTGATTCGCGCCTTCGGACTGCTGAAAAGCGCTGCTGCACGGGCCAATAGAAGTCTTGGACTGCTGGACCCACACCGGGCCGAATTGATCGTTCAGGCCGCCCAGGAAGTGGCTGTCGGCAAGTTGATGGACCATTTTCCCCTACGGGTCTGGCAGACGGGCAGCGGCACCCAGACGAATATGAACGCCAACGAAGTCATCGCCAACCGGGCCATTGAGCTGGCGGGGGGCGTGCTTGGCTCCAAGGATCCGGTCCACCCCAACGACCATGTGAACATGGCCCAGTCATCCAATGACACCTTCCCCACGGCCATGCATATCGCCACCGCCTTGGAAGTGCGCGACCACCTTCTACCTCCCCTGAAGGATCTGCGTTCCGCCCTGCTCGCCAAGACCATGGAATTCGATGCCATTGTCAAGATTGGCCGGACCCACCTGCAGGACGCCGTTCCCCTGACCTTGGGACAGGAGTTCTCCGGCTATCTGGCCCAACTCGACCAAGCCACCGCACGGATTGAGGCCACCCTGCCCGACCTGGCCGAGCTGGCCCTGGGCGGCACAGCCGTTGGCACGGGGTTGAACACCCATCCCCAGTTCGCCGAACGGGCCATCGCCCTGATTGCCGAGGAGACGGCTTTTCCCTTCAAGGCCGCGACCAACCGCTTTGCCGCATTGGCCGCCCACGACGCCATGGTCGCCGCCAGCGGCGCCCTGCGGGGGCTCGCCGTTTCCCTCACCAAAATTGCCAACGATCTGCGCTGGCTGGGCAGCGGCCCCCGGTGCGGAATCGGGGAGTTGATCCTGCCCGCCAACGAACCCGGCTCCTCCATCATGCCCGGCAAGGTCAACCCCACCCAATGCGAGGCCCTGCTGATGGTCTGCGCCCAGGTCATGGGACTGGACAGCGCCGTCGCCTTCGCCGGATCCCAGGGGAATTTCGAATTGAATGTCCAGAAACCCCTCATCGCCTTCAACGTCCTCACCTCCATCGCCCTGTTGGGAGACAGTTGTGCGTCCTTCACCCGCTATTTGGTGGAGGGGGTGGCGGCGGACGAGTCCCGCATTGCCGATTTGTTGGAACGTTCGCTGATGCTGGTCACCGCCCTGTCGCCGCTCATCGGCTACGACAGGGCAGCAAAGGTTGCCAAGGCCGCTCACACCAATGGCACCACCCTGCGCGAGGAGGCCGAACGCCTGGCCGGTGTCACACCTGCAGATTTCGACGCAGCCGTCCAACCGGCACAGATGACCAAGCCGCATGGTTAGCACATTGCATGGAGCGGACAACCGGTTTTCCGCTCCACGCAATGCTCTAAACCTCTGACATTGAAGCAAATCGTCACGCCTACGGCCTGCGTTCCGCCCGTCGCAATCTGTTCCAGATTGCTCGGGATTTGCTCTAAAAGGACTCACCCCATCCCGCGCAATGCCCCGCGATTACCGGACCAGGAAGCCCGATAGTCTCGGGGCGTCATCCCATAGCGAAGCTTGAAGGCCCGACTGAAGCTCGACGCATCCTTGAACCCCCACCGCCAGCCGATTTCCGAAATCTTTCGGGTATCGAAGCGGGGATCCTCCAAGGCCATCCGACAGCGCTCCAGCCGCTGTTCCAGAATCCAAGCCGACGCACTTTCCCCCGTCGGATGAAACAGCATATGGAGATAACGCAGCGAAATCCGGTTGGCCTCGGCTGCCCGGCTCAAACTCAGGTCTTCTTCGTGGAGATGGGCCACCAGATAGGCCCGGACATTGGCCAGATATTGTGCTGCCAGACCCGACGGAGCCCCCTCCGCTCCGTCGGCAAGGATCGTCGTTGCCAACTCCAGGGTCGCCCGTCCCGCCGCCGCAGCCTCAGACCCGTCCATCTCACCGAGTTCGCCACACATGGCCCGCATCTGTGTGGAAAGGAGCCCCCCCAAGCCACTCCGACCATTGATCAGTCCCCTCCGGACCTGTCCGCCCTTGGGCAGGACATCCAGAACCCGCCGCATGGGCACCATGAAAGTGACCTTATGCAAGGGCTCGGTGACTTCGAACTCGATGGGATGATCGCTGGTCCAAACCACCATGTCCCCAGGGGAAGCGGTGATCCTGTCTTCTCCAGAGCGGAAACGCTCCCGCCCCGACAGAACGATCTGAATCCCAAGCTGCCTGTCGTGGTCGTTCCGCGAGACCTTAAGGGACTTGACGCCGGAACAGGGGGAGCAGTGGCATTCGATCAAACGGGTTTCGCCCGCTTGGAAACGCCGCATCCGAGCGGAAAACCGACTGTCTAACCGGCGCGGAACATCCCATGCGCCGTAGCTTTCCTGAAGCGCCCCCCTCCAGGACTCCGTGCGGATATCCATGGGCAGACCATCCGAATTCCACCAGTCAGACGACCCCTCGGTTAATTCCATACCCGTGATCCTCCCTGGTGTCATGGAGTGGACCACACCTGGGTCTGGCCCCATGACGCCATTCATTCTTACTTTCTCTTACCCATCATGTTACCGCCCGGCCTCTAAATGACAAGCCCCCGGAAGACTCTGGCCTCTGCCCAGACCCGCCAGCAGTCAAAAAGCCTCGTGGTTCGAAGTGTCAGAGTCGAACCACGAGAGCGGAATGAGGAAAAGGGAGCGCCGGTTTTCCGTCACGGGACACGACTGTGTCTCATGTTTTTTGGGTCTGGGGCCTTTCGGCCAGCCACTGCCCGATGTCTGGGGCCTTTCGGCCAGCCACTGCCCGATGTCTGGGGCCTTTCGGCCCCAGTGGGGGACGGGGCAAAGCCCCGTAACGGAAAAACGCCCCCTGCCGTGTCCCCGCGAATTTCTACGTGACTTAGGTCGGCACCATCGGTGTGAAGGTCTGAACGGCTATTTTTCCATCTCGCACGAAAAGGGTATCCGTGGCCAGCGGAACGGAAGGGAGGGATGACCAAACCAGATAGGCGATCTCCCCTTCCACAACCTGAACATTCACTTTGAAGGCCGCCCAGAATTCAGGTGTGGCCCCATCCAGGAACGCCTTGAAAAATCCCCGAATGGCGTCCAGCCCGCGCAGGGTGTCCATCGGAGTCATCAGGACGGACTCCTCTGTGTAGTCCGCCATGATCGCATCCAATCCCTCGGCGAAGGCCCCGAGGTGATGATTGAAGACCTCCTCGGTCCGTTCTGCATCCACCTCCGCGCCTCCCTCTCCGGCCAAAGCTGTCGCCGCGCTACCCGAGGCCATGGCCCCTGCGGTTATGGACATGGCCAATCCCCCCATGCACTGTCGCCGGTTGACGCGCGCACCATGAATAAGATCTCGCATGACTCCGTCACTCCGCAGCCGATTTCTGGTCCTCAAGAAAGGCGTTCCAAGCGCCTTGGGCTTCCTGCCACCCAACCACGGCGACCGGCGTCGCATCGGGCTTGATGAAGACCAACGGACCAAGGAAAGTCATGTAAAACTCCCCATCCTCGGGAAAATACGTTTTATCGTGACGCGCATTGGCGGATTCATAGCCATAACCCGGAGCCACCGCCGTATCGCCACCGGCCTCCTTACCGCCCCGGACATCCATCCGCCCCCGAGTCAGAAAATACTCTCCCGGTCCAATATGGATATGCGCAGCAAAGGAAGACCCAGCCGGGCAATCGAATATGGCGGTCCAAGCCCCCATTTCCGGCGAGACATGCAGGAGCTTCCAGCGGATGCCCCCTTCCGAAAAGGCCTCCGGAAAGGGCGCCCAAGGGATCTGGTCAATTTGAACATATTCTTCAGGAATCATTGTTTTATGGGTGATCATCTCGGACATTTGTCTCGTCTCCCTGTATTTTTATTGGCGGTCAGGGATCCGACCTGCGAATACCCGACCAAGTAGGGTTACTATAAGTCCAAGACGGACTCCCATCTTGCGCCTGAGCGCAGTCTCGCTTGACCGAGCGCGCAGATCGAAGGAAAGTCACGGTCCGTCCATCCGTCACGGAAGCCGAAAGCCATGTCTATCGAAAGCCTGCTTGCCTTTTCCCTCGCCCTGGGGATCGCCGCCCTCATTCCCGGCCCCGGCATCCTCGGCTTGCTGGGTTGGACCTTGGGACGCGGTGGGCGCGCGGCCTTCGGCTATTCCATCGGATTGATTCTGGGCGATTTGATCTATCTGTGCCTTGCCGTGGGGGGGCTCGCGGCACTGGCAGAAACCATGGGCGAGGCCTTCCTTGTCGTAAAGCTGGCGGGCGCGGCCTATTTGATCTGGATGGGCGTGAAGATCTGGCGCTCCAGCTCCCTCGCCTCCGAAGCCGAAGCCCAAAAGGGCTCTCTCTTCGCTGCGGGAGCTGCGGGATTGACCACCACCTTGTCCAACCCCAAGACCATCGTCTTCTACATGGGCGTCATGCCCATGGTTCTGGACCTTCATGGCCTGACCCTGGGCATGGTTGCCGAACTGATGGTCGCAGCCACCCTTGTCCTGACCCTGGTCCTGATCCCCTACGCCCTGGCCGCCAACAAGGCCCGGACCGTCATTCGCTCCCCCAAGGCCATGGCCCGACTGAACAAGGGCGCAGGGGCGGTCTTGATCGGGGCCGGGGGCGCCGTCGCTGCGTCCTGATCCAAAGGGCCTCTTGCCTGATTTGTGACTCAACGGTCCACGACAGGGTCTCGTCTTTTTTTGGGCGATAGCCCAAACCCATTTGGGGGCAAATGCCCCCAAACCCCCATTTTTCTTTTATCAATAAGTGCCGGGGGTCTGAGGCCCTTCGGCCCCAGGGTGCTTGGCAAGATGCTCCGGAAAACCGGCACCCACTTTTCCGCTCGACGCTCTAAGGGGAGGTGATGGAAATCAACTTCTCAGACGACGTCCCCTTCCGCCTTTTCCAATCCTGTATGAACTGTACGGGGTATCCAATGCCCTCCGCCATCCAATAGGATCTTTTGTCCGCCTGATCCTCGCAAACGACTTTGACCGTCTCGAAGGTTCCTGCAGGCACAGTGATCGTTTCATTGCCTTCGACCACACATTCAGGCTTGTTCTTCCAGTCTTTCTTACCGAAACCGTGAACCTGGAAGGTCATCTTATTGCCTTTGACCAAGGGCCAAAGCTCACCGGAGCGCGCGGACATCTCCCTCCGTCCATCCGGCGCGGGCCATCCTTTGCAATTTTCCCACTGCGTGGATGCGAAAGGGAAATAGGCCTTGTCGTAGGTCTGACGACAGGTGCCGTCTGCCTTATCAATCACCAGCTTGGCACTGGAATCCTCGACAACGGTCAAGTTACGGGTACCGGATTTGTCGTCAAATGTGACCGCTAAGGCAATCTTTGTCCCGGCGGCCATGCCCGGAGGCCGGTCCATCCCACCTTTCCCAGCGAAACCGACTCCAACAGTAAAAGAAATCGCCGCAGCACAGGTTAAAAAGAAAACAAACTTGTGACTCATTGGTTTCCTCCGATGATTGTCCATGAAGATTACTCGAACGAAAACCGCACCGACTCACCATATTTCAATGCATCAAAATACTCGTACCCTCGTATCGACCAGAAAGCACAACGTCTATTGAACGGAATCGTCGAGCACCTTCAGATGGTAATCCTTCATAGGTTGAATTCCCACACAGAATGACAGATTTTTAAAAATCCGCTGCACAGTCTCTTGTCTTAATTTTTCTTCACTGGAATCACCGGCCCAAAAAGGGATCCCCTCATCCTGGAAGCATACCGTTTTGGGTCAGACCTGCTGTTGGACGCCGACCAAGCCACAGTGAGCCAAACTCACCGCACCCTGGTATAAATCCGCTCAGACCGCCGATGTACCGCCCTTTTCCTCCAGGCGTCGAGCCCAGCAGGCCACATGCAAACGGTCCAGATGCGGCGCACTTTCCAACAGAACCTTTCGTTCGTCCCGATCAAGCGCCTCAGGTCCCATATACACGGCCAAGGCTGCAGCCCGTTCCAGGACATCCGGCAACGCCGTCGGGGATTCGCCCGTGGCCTCCACCAAGGCGCGATGCCGGGCATTGGACTCGGGATCTAGAATGATCTTCGAGAACAGCGTTTCCGGCGCCACGGTCCGCCCTGCGTTCTCCCGATCAAGGACCTCCATACGGGAAACCACGGCGGGCGGATTCCGGTCCTCAGGGATGCTCAACAGACCAGATCGGGCCAGTCCGAGCCCCCAGGCGGGGTCGGCCAGTGCCAATCCGATCAGAGGCGCACCAATCAAACCGACGAGAACCGGAGAGAGCCAGATGCCCAGATCCGGAGCGGAGACCAGGACGAAAACCAAAGCCGCCAAACCGATCAGGGCCACATCCCGATAGGCCGCGAGAGCCACGGAAAGCGATCCCTTCTCCGCACCCCGTCGCTGGGGTTTCCAATCCACTTTGGCCCCTGTGAGGATGGCAACGACAAACTGACTGTGGCGGATCATCATGATCGGTGCGATCAGGGCGGACATGATATTTTCCAGAAGGAAGCCGCCTAAAAGCCGCCAAAGCCCCCCCCGAGCCCGGCGCGATGGCCCGTGCAACAGGCAGAGCAGAAGCCCCCAAACCTTCGGCAAAAACAGCATCCCCAAGGTCCCGGCGAGCAAATAGGCGGCTTCCTCTTCCCGCGAAATGGGCCAAGAGGCCCAGGGGACCCCTTGCTGGAAGTAAACCACTTGGGAATGGGCAAGGGTCCAGGCCTGCAACCCCGAAAGCACCAGGAAAATCAGCCAAAGGGGCGAGGTCAAATAGGACAGGATGCCGATCAACAGGTGCGCCCGGCTCGCCCAGTGGAGACCCCGGGCGAAGAGCACCCGTCCATGCTGCATATTGCCCTGACACCAACGCCGATCCCGGACCATGAAGTCCTCCAGCGTTGGCGGCGGTTCCTCGTAGCTGCCGCCCAGATCCCAGGCGACGGAGACCCGCCAACCCGCCCGACGCAACAGGGCCGCCTCCACGAAATCATGGGAGAGGATTTCCCCGCCGAGGGGCGCCCGACCGGGCAGTTCAGGCAGACCGCAACATTGCGCGAAGGCCTCAACCCGGATGATGGCATTATGCCCCCAATAGTTGCCCTCGCCACCGGCCCAATAAGCCAAGCCAGCGGCGCTGAGGGGACCATAGACATCCCCCGCGAATTGTAGCATGCGGGAAAAGGGGGTCTCCCCCCGGATCAGCTTGGGCGGCGCCTGGATCAGAGCCACATGGGGATTGGCATCCATGCGCCGGGTGAGCTCCAGAATGGACTCCCCTGTCATCAAGCTATCGGCGTCCAAAACCACCATATGTCCGTAGGCCGCCCCGTGGCGCTCAATGAACCAAGCAATATTACCGGTCTTTCGCCGGGTGTTGCGAAACCGACGGCGGTAGAAAAGGCGCGGGCTCTGGGGTGCCCGGTTCAACTCGGCGTGCCAAGCGGCCTCTTCCGCCATCCATTTGTCGCCATCGGTGCTGTCAGACAACACAAAGACGTCATAGCGATCCCCCTCCCCCAGGCCTGCGATTGCCTCCCGCATGGCACCGACGCGCGCAAAGACCCCTCCGGACTCCTCGTTGTACACGGGCATGAGGATGGCAACCCGCAGGTTTTTCCGCCTTTCGGGCCGGTGGATCGTGTCCTTGGTTGGGCGTCCGGTGAAACGGTGGTACCCGATCACCAGTGCCCCTGCCGTCAGGGTGCAGAAGGACTGAGCCAACCAAGCGGCCAGAGGGAGGAAAACGGCAATCAAAGCGATGTCCAGGGGCGACAAACCATCGGCAGAAAGGATCCGCACGAAGGATTGGGCCGCCATTGCCGTTAACGCCAGAATACACGTGACGAAAACCCGCCGCCTTGTCTTCATGGACCGGCGCGAAAACCCAACCGCACTCAATGGGGCAGCCCAGGCAGTACGAGCAGGCCAATCACGGCGATCAGCAGCAGGGCCGGGGTGGTGCCAATGGCACGCAGACGAACCCACAAACGGCGGCGCGCCCGTCGGGTTCCGCCGCGCAGATCCCCCAGCCCCATCCGGTCCAGGTTCTGTTCAGGCATGGCTCGGGGAGCCCCCTCCGGCAAAACAACCAGCGGTCTGGACATCAGGTCCGAAGTGCCCACGGCCAAACGGCTGGCCTCCTCGATGACAGCCCGGCCAACCCGCTCCAGACGCCAATTGGGGGTGGCCGCCAAAGCCCGCCGGGCGGCAAGGGCCGCGGCCTCTTGCCCCACTTCTCCGGTCATCCCATAGGCGGCGCGCAAATAGGCCACGGCCCGGGCCATCAGCGCACTTTCCAGGCCGGGCGTCACCAGACCGGCACGGGGCGCACAAGACAGGGGAACCACCTTGGGACCTCGATCCTGGATCATATTGGACGTCATTGGCCGATCGCCTCTCTTGCGAAAATCAGTTCATGAAAGGACACTGCACAGAGGAGTAACGCTTACCCGACAGAAGGGATCCCTATCCCTGCGGCGGTGGCCGCCATTGAAAAGTCCAGGTCTCGGAAACCCGCCGCCCATCCAATGTCAGGAACACCCGCAAGTTCACCGATCCCTCATCGCGGGCGAGGACATCCAGATAGACCCGCACGCCCCCCGTGGCCGGATTGGGCACCAAGACAGGAGGGGCCATGTCTGCGGTTCCGGCGGAAGCCTCCACCGCCAACCCGCTCATGTCCTGAAGAGTGTCCAACTCACCACCGACGAAATCAATGACCCATTTTCGGCCCAGGCGGCGGACATCCTGGTCCCGGTCCGTACCCGGCACGCCGTAATGCCCTGCCCGCGAATCAGTGGCCCGGGCCAGAGGCCCCCGCTCGTCCTCCATCCCGGAGAACAGGTCGTAGGAGAAATGCAGGGACTGCCCGGCGAGCACGGGACTGTCCGGCGTCCAGAAGGCGACGATATTGTCATTGGTTTCGTCCGGAGTGGGGATTTCCACCAGCCGCACACTGCCCGGCCCCCATTCGCCCTTGGGAACAATCCACAAGGTCGGCCGCAGATCGTAGCGAGCCTCCAAATCTTGATAGGCCTCCAACCCACGGGTTCGTTGAACCAGCCCAAACCCCTGGGGATTGCGGTCCATGAACAGGTTCACCTCGAGCCGCTCGGGATTATGCAGAGGACGCCACAGCCATTCGTCCCCCCCCGTATGTATCGCCAACCCTTCGGAGTCGTGGACCCGAGGGCGAAAATCATCAACCCCCATCCGGTCGATGGGACCGAAATCGAACATACTCGTCAGAGGCGCTACGCCCAACTGAGCGATGTCCTCGCGGATGAACAGGTAACTGTCCACGGACACCCGGGTGGGATCCCCCGGATGGGCCGTGAAAGAATAGGCCCCGGTCAACGACGGACCGTTCAAAAGCGCCAGGACGGTCACGCTATCGGCACCGGGCGCCGGGCGCCGGGCCTGCAGCACCGTGAACGAAGGGAATTCCTCGCCCTTGGCCAAGGCCGTATTCACGGCGATACCCCGGGCCGATGCCCCATAACGGGTTCCCGCGCCCAGGGCCCGAAAATAGCTCGCCCCCTGGAAAACAATCAGATCGTCCAGGGACTTGGGGTCGTTCAGGGTCGCGCGGATCCGTAGTCCCGCGAAACCAGGCACATCCGCCAAAACCGAGTCCGGCAAATCCAACCCACCGAAGTCGAACAATGTGGGATCATAGGACAGGGGCGTCCCCCGCCCTTGTCGCTCCTCCAGAATGCGCACAGGCTTCCGGTTAAACCCTCCCAGGTGGAACAGGTCCAGGGCAAAATCGCCTTGATCCACCCATGGGGATCGATCCTTGCGGAAACGAATCGACCGATAGCCGTCGTAATCCAGATCTGCCAGCGCGCTGGGTAGGTCGGTGCTTCGATCAACGAAGGGTTTTGCTGCCAACTTCCGGGCTTCATCAACCAAGCGGGCAAAGGCTCGGTCAGCGATCACCGGCTCAACCGGACTGGCCTGCTCCGCCGTTTCTGAGGGCGTTGCTTCTGGCGTGACGTCTTCTGGCACCGTTGCTTCCGGCGCCGCTGCTTCCGGCGTCGCTTCTGGCGCCGTTGCTTCCGGCGTCGCTTCTGGAGCGGCTGCTTCCGGCGCCGCTGTTTCCGAAGCCACATCCGGCTCAGGTCCTGGCGCAGCAACCATCTCGGAGGAAGCAGCGGGTGCCGTGGCTGCGGCCTCGGTCGAAACCGGCGTCTCGGCAGTCTCGGCCCGAACGACACTGCTTCCCGAAACCAGCCCCAAAAACAGGACAGACAGGGTCAGGACAGACAGAGACGCCCCTTCCCCCTGGAATGGGACCCCGAAGGCCGTGGAACGGTGGGAGAAATGCGTCAGCAAACTTGTAATCCTCCACGGAAATCGTTGCCCCATCCCCGCGCCGTCACGCCAGAACGGAAAACAGAACGAACTTGTGCCCACGATAACTTTTAAAAGGTGATATCCGTTCCCCCCCTCACCTGGAAACGAGCCCCTCAAACACTGATCGATGCACCGGGAATGCGGCGGAAACAAGGTATTTTTATCGATCAGCCCACCCGATCCCAAAGCAGGCGCCCCACCCGCCGATGGACTCAGAGCGTCACTTCGCCTTGACTTTTTTATTACATTTTCGCCGCGCGCCGCCGATTCCATTCTGCGATGGCGGCATTGGAGAGGGGCGTGTTTCCATCGTCCATCGCGCTTTGATATTCCCGTTCGGAAAGGGTCACATTCTCCGAACGCATAGCTTCCATACCCCGAATGTCATCCAAGGCATTCCGCACGGCGGTCCTATCCAGAGCTTTGAAGGGCAAGCGTTTTTCAAAATGGCGGGCAGTGAAGTAAAAGGCGGCGATTCCAAAAAGCGTCCCCGCCAACCATTCCGGCACCAGGGCATAGGCGCGCATGGCCTGGGAAAAGCCCACGGGATCGATCGGTGCCCAGGTCATCAGCCCCATAACCCCCAGGGCCATGGCCGGTCTGGGCAAACGATTGAGCCCATCGACCAGACTGTCCCACCAAGTCCGATTGCCCCGGTTGGCCGAAAACTCGGCGGCATAGGCCGCCAGAACCTGCCCGGTTTCCCCGTGAACATTCGCCTCTTGGTTATCCTTATTGACAAAAAACCGCCCCAGGATGCCATCCATCGCATTCAGACCGCCCCCGAATAGGGTCGAGATCACCTTGCTCCACATATTACGATACTCCCGTTTGATTGAGGGGAAGACGGAACTCCTCGGCCCGCCGCGTCCACCCCTTCAGAAACACCGCCTTGGACGCGTCGCGAGCGACAATCCGCCGATAGAAGGCCAAGCGCTCCTCCACCAGGGCATTGATCAAATAGGCCCCCATGGCGGAATCGGCGATCACCGCAGCCTTGCGGGTCTTTGGGCCGATGCGGCCATCCTCCTCCAAGGTCGGAAAGTCCAGACCGCCCCCGGCTCGGGCCAGATTCAACACGCGCTGCAAGCCCATGATCGCCCGGGGCGGGCCACTGTTCACCGCCCAGTCGAACAGAACCGGCCAGAGGGAGGAAGGCAGACGGTCGAGTCCCGGAGCCAGGAGAAAGTCCTGACGAAACAGGGCCGCCGCCTTGTCCGGCGTGACCAACCGAACATCATCGGCATCGGTCTGCCCATCCCCGTTCAGGTCCAAACCGATTCCCCGGGCGTAGCGGAGACTGATACCGTGGTTGGTTATCCCCCCCGGATCGTCGGGGTGATCCACCAAACCACCCTCTCGGGCGAGGATGTCGTCAATGATGTTGTCCACCGCTGCAGATGCAGATAAATCACGATACGTCATTATTTTCATCCTAAAAAGGGATCGAAAGGATGTGAGGGAAAGCGCCCCTTGCCCTCGGAGACCTTGAATAGCCCGGGCAGCCTCAATCAAAAGTGCGTCCAAGGCAGCAAGAGAACACCCGTCGTTCAAAGGCGACAACCGCTCCGCCCCGTCCAATGCATGGTGGAGGGCATCAAGCAATCGTTCATGGTCACGCCAAGCCTGCCCTTCCTTACCGGCATCATCCACGGCGGCCTCCCCTCTGACCTTACCGACCGCACCCCATTGCCGACGGCCCAGACCATGCCGATTCGTCATGCAGTCCTTGACCATTCTTCCCCCCAAATTCACTAAATCATGAAACCACAAAATGACAAACAAATACGATGCCGTTTGCACATTTTTTTCATTAACTCATCGATCAAAAAGTGTCAACTCTCTTTAGCTCAACCCCATCCGGCGCCACTTTCCCATTTCCCATGGCGTATCATCCCAACCTTGTTTTAATCGGTTGCCTTGAATGACAACTGGGCATATATTCCAATTATGGTCGAGATAGGAAAACGCATCGCCGCAGCGCGCAAAGATCAAGGGCTGTCCCAATACAGCTTGGCTAAACTGCTGGGCGTAAACCAGTCCACAATCGCCTATTACGAACGCGGACGGAATACGCCAAAGCCCTGGATTGTCGAGGATTTGGCGCGGATCCTCCATGTCTCCGCGCCCTTCCTGCTGTATGGGCGCGAACAATCGGATCCCCCCGTTCCCGTGGTCGGCAAGGTGGCTGCGGGCGGCCACGTCACCCTGAACCCCGACGACCCAATCGGCTATACGGACCTACCGCCCGGCGCTTCAAGTCGAACGGAAGCCTTGATGGTCGACGGGGATTCCATGTGGCCCGTCTATCGGGCGGGCGACTTGGTCTTCTTCAGCGAAGAAGACCTCTCCCGGTCACCGGAGGAACTCCATGGGCGGGAATGCGTGGTGCGCACCATGGAAGGCGCCTTGATGATCAAACTGGTCAAGCGCGGGCGGAATAAGTCCCTGTTTACACTGGCATCCTACAACGCTCCGGATATCGAGGACGTGGCCCTGGAAATGGCTGCACCCATCCGCTGGGTAAAAAGGGGCGGATGAGGCCCGACGCGGACCACCCTTTTCGTCCCCAGCGCGCAGGGGACACGACAGGGGATGTTTTCCCGTCACGGGGCTTTGCCCCGTCCCCCCTCTTTGGCGGCCGAGGCTGGGGCCGAAAGGCCCCAGACCCCAGGCCTTAAAAAATGAGGATTTGGGGGCATTGGCCCCCAAATGGGCTTGGGCTATCGCCCAAAAAAGACGAGACACTGTCGCGTACTCTGCCCATCGCGCTCAATCCGAAGTCTCGGTTCCTCTCAGCAGCGGCTCCCCTCAAAAAATAATGACTTTTTGTCATTGACCTCATGCCCCGTAATGGTGTTTCGTCATCGTCGTTGAATTCACTTTTTGTTTTCCCGACACATGATCACGGAGGTCCCCATGTCCCAGTCTCTCAACACCTCGCCGACCGTTATTGTCCACGGAACCGCCGCAGCACCCGCGTACCAGGACGTGTCCGGTCTGGAGGCATCGCAAATCGATGATATTCTGGACCACTTCCTGGACGGTGACAGCCTGACCCAGGATCAAGCCTTGGACCTGTATGGCTGCACCCGCTTGGCCGCCCGCGTTTGGGACCTGCGCCAATTGGGGCACCCCATCGAGAAGCGCATGGTCCGCGACGATCAACACCGCTTGGTCGCCGAGTATTATATCACCAGACCGGAGGGCTAGAGTGAAAAATGCGGGGCTTTGCCCCGCCCCCAACCGGGGCCTGAGGCCCCGGACCCCCATTCGTTTTTTTACCAATGGGATCAAAGGGTCCGTGGCCCTTTGCGGGTCTGGGCAGAGCCCAGAGACGGCGAAGCAGGGGTTCCGGATTTTCAAGGGCACAGAGTAAATATAGATTTTGGAGTGCCTTCGAGGCCAAGTTGGTCCGCAAATGCAGCCCAACTTGATCCAGATTCAACAGGTTGAGCATCGAGTGGACCGGAAAACCGATGCCCACTTTTCCGCTCGATGCTCTAATACCGATCACGACGGGGGTGTTCTGTCACAACGACGCCTCCCCCTCAAAGCCTTCACCTTGAGGAAAGTCCGCAGGCCGCAGAGGATGCAGCCCCTTTCCCACCAGGGCCTGGGAGAACCGGTCCAAGACCGGCCGTAAAGCGGAGGAGTCCCCGTCCTCCGCCACCCCCCCATGAAGCAGGGGACAGGCCTCCCCACCGTACAACCCCTTCAGGGGGGCCGCCCCCTCCGCTCGGATGGACAGGCGGCCATCCAACTCCGGCCCCATCAGCGAGGCCACAAGCAGGGGAGAGAGAATCATTTCTCCGGGATGGCCATGTTTACTCAGGCGGAACCCGCTATCGACATCCGGCCCCAAATATTCCCGATAGGGTTCCGTGGCCCCCGCCCCTCCCATGGAGATTTCCGGCACTTCGATTTCCACATTGGCCACCCCCAGGGGCGCCAACCAGGCGCAACCGCGCAGCCCCAAGCCCCAGCCCGCCCCTAAGCGACCGTGAAAATCCGCCGTCAGGTTGCCGAAGGCCTCCACCAGCATCAGGGCTTCCATTCGCGAGACTGGCTCACCAACAAACACCACCTCATCCCCAGCCACCCGCCAGACCGCCACGTCGGGGATTCTGTCCGCATCAAAAAACGCCTGGGCGAGTTTGCCCATGAAGACCAGGGGCAAATCGCGAAAAAAGCTGTTGAAGGGGGCAAGCCATGCCGCAGCCCCCCCCGACTCCCGCCCGACGCGCTCACTTTTATAGGCCGTCGCTCCCACGATATCGGCGGAGAGCATCAGGATGGCGCGGGCTTTGGCCTGATCTACACGGTTGGACATATCGATTTCATATCCATTTAAAGTCCTCTCCCCCTGGTCGAATGGGGGCGGGATGGAGTATAGCAGCCCACCAAGATCAAGGGGACAGGCTTCGAGCCGCCCCTCACCCGAAAATGGAACATCTCACCAGCGGGCGGCCCTCTCGTCCGTTTTTCGGAGAAAACCGAACCGGAAAGGAGCCTGACGGCCATGAAAATCGAGGAAATCCGCAGCGTCGAAGCCTATATGCGTCGCACCTTCAATAACGACGACATCACCATTGCCCCACCCCCCCGTAGCGGTGGCTCTTGCGAAGTGTCCATCTCCGGCGAGTTCATCGGCACCCTGAACCGGGACGAGGATGAGGGCGAAGTCTCCTACGCCTTCAACATGGTCATCCTCGACCTCGACCTCTAAGAGGAGGCGGAAAACCTGCTTCGCAGTTTCTGGGCCCCGCCCTGACCCGCAAAGGGTCACGGACCCTTTGATCCCATTGGTAAAAAAACGAATGGGGGTCCGGGGACTCAGGCCCCGGTGGGAGGCGGGGTACAAAAGAGTTTTTCCGCAGCCTGCAATACCAATCTGTGATGAGTTTGCCTCACCGCAGATTGGAAGCGGCCAAGTGGCCCCGCCCCTATCCACCCCATTACGGAGAGCCCCCCTTTGGCGCCCAAAGAGAACAGCTGCCCCTGCGGCTCCGGCAAAGACTACGCCGATTGCTGCAGCCCCTACCATGAAGGCCTGAGCCTGCCCCCGACGGCGGAAGCGACCATGCGGTCGCGCTACACCGCCTTTTCCATGGGCAAGGCGGACTACATCAAGGCGACCCTGGCCCCCGGCTTCGACGACGACTTCAATGACGAGGACTTCGCCGAATCCGCCAAACAGACCCAATGGCAGGGACTGGAGATCCGTGAACTAACCCAGGGCGGGCCGGATGATACGGAAGGCTGGGTGGAATTCGTCGCCCGTTTCCGTCTCCACGGCAAGCCCATGGTTCATCACGAAAAATCCCGCTTCGTCCGCGGCGGCGAGAGCAACCGATGGCTCTGTGCCGAATCGGAAATGAACCCCAAGCCCCCCCAACGGGTGGTCGCCAAGGTCGGGCGCAACGATCCCTGCCCCTGCGGATCAGGCAAGAAGTACAAAAAGTGTTGCGGCGCTTGACAGCTTGAGTGGGAAACCAGACCGTCGCCCCTCTCTTCAACAGGAGTGGGCCCCGGTCCGGTTGCCTCCTCCCATCCCTCGGGGAGGCCGAGACCATGGCCCTCTCCTGCCCCCCCCGAGGCCCCACGCCCGATCCGCGAGCGAGGTGATGCAGGTCCCCCCAATTGGGTTCGACGCCTACAAACCCAAGATCGCGGGCAGCCAGGTGGACAGGACGGGAAAGACGTTGATCACCACCAGACAGATCAGCATGGTCGCCAGAAACGGCAGAAGCGGCGGGAGGATCTGGCGCATTTTCAACCCCGTGGCCTCCATCGCCACGAACAGCCCCGGTCCCACGGGGGGCGTCACCAGACCCAACAGAGTGCTGATCGCTACGACCACTCCGAAATGGATGGGGTCGATCCCAAAGCGCTCCGCCACGGGCAACAAAATCGGCACAATAACGATCATCACCCCGATCCCGTCCAGGATCATGCCGAGAGCCAGGATCAGAAGGTTGACCAGAAGCAGGAACATGGCCGGGGATCCGGCCCAGGCCTCGATGGTTTCGGCCATGATATCGGGCACGGACTCAAAGGACAGAACCCAGCCGAAAACCGTGGCCAGACCGATCAGACTGACGATGAAGGCGGTGTTCATGCCGACCCCGAGCAATATTTCCGGCAAGTCCCGCAAACGGAAGGCCTTGTAGACGAACAACCCCAGGACCAGAGCCAGAACCGCCGCTGTCGCACCGGATTCCGTCGGCGTCGTCGCACCGGTGATCACGCCAAGGATGATCACGAGGGGGATCAAACTGGGCAAAAGGCCGCTCAGAAAGGCTTTGAAAGCAGAGCGTCCTTCAAGCCGCGCGCCCTGGTCAGCGTAGGGAGCAAACAAGCCAATGCCCCAGATGGTCAGAGCAAATCCCAGGGTCAACAGGAGTCCTGGCATAACACCCGCGATAAACAGGGCCGCCACGGATTGATAGGCCACGACCCCATAAATGATCATCAGCATGGACGGTGGAATGACCGGCCCCAGCATGCCTGCGGCGATGGTCAACGCGGTGGAAAATCCCGGCCGGTAGCCCCGCTCGTTCATGGCTGGCACGATCGTGCGACTCATGACCGCGATCTGGGCCGTGGCCGAACCGAGAATTGATGACGCGAAGGCATTGGTCAGCAGATTCACGTAAGCCAAGCCTCCATTGAACCGCCCGACAAACAGGTCGGCCATGCCGATAAGCCGGGTTGTGATCCCCCCCCGGTTCATCAGTTCCCCAACCAGCATGTACATGGGAATGGCCAGATAGCCGGATTTGTCCAGGGAGCCGTAGAGTTGCAAGGGCACGGTGTCGAACAGGGGCCAGACCCCGCTTTCGGCGATGAAGGCCACCGTGGACAGGGCCAGGATGAAGACGATGGGCATGCCCATCGCCATGAACAGGACGAACAGGATTGCCGTGATCATTCGGAGGCCACTCCCTCATGGCGGACGGGGGGCGCCTGACCGGTTCGCATCTCCAGGATATCCATCAGTAAGTGGACGGCCATGCAGGCGAATGCGGCGGGCACGGCGGCATAGGTGTACCACCGTGGCATATCCAGGGTGGCGGACATCTCGGAGCGCGTCGCGGGCAGGGCCAGCCAGTCCACACCAATCACCGTGAACAGGACCGCCAGCACAAACATGACCAGCAACAGGACCAGGGCAATGCCGTCCCGCGCCCGGCTAGGCAACAGCAGGACCAAGGCATCCACACCAACGAGCCGCCCTCCCCGGGTCAGGAGACTCAGGCCGAACAAGGTGGTGTAGGCCATCAAATGGGTCGCGGCCTCTTCCGCCCAGAACAGGGGCGCCCCCACCAGATAGCGCATCACCACCTGACTGATGAGAATAACGGTCATGGCGCCGGTACCAAGGATGACCACGAAGGTCTCCAGGCGCCAAAGTCCCCGGTCCAGGAGACGAAGTCCGGAAAGAGTGGTGGACATGGGAAGTCCTTCCAGAAAAAGGGAAAGGATCAGGGGACGGATGCCGCCGTCCCCTGGAACGGGAAGGGATGGACGCCCCACGGTACAGAACGGTGTCTCGTCTTTTTTGGGCGATAGCCCAATCCCCCTTTTTCTTTTACAAATAAGAACTTGGGGTCTGGGGCCTTTCGGCCAGCAATTGCTTGGGGTCTGGGGCCTTTCGGCCCCAGTGGGGGACGGGGCAAAGCCCCGTGACGGGAAAGCACCGACTGTCGTGTACCGTATGGACGCCCCCTACCGGGCCGCCAAGGCCTCGTCGTGAAAGCGAGCGATCAGCGGATTCAGGGCAACGTATTTCTCGGTCACACGAGCACCCACGGCCTTGAAGGCATCCAGGTCCGGCTCCGTAACCGTCACCCCATCGGCCTTGAGGGCCTCGAGATTGGCGTCTTCCTTGGCCAGTTGCGTGTCCAGGGCCCAGGTCTCGGTTTCCGCCGTCAAGGCGCGGATCCTGTCCTGATCTTCGGCGGACAGGCCGTCCCACCAGCTCTTGGAGGCGAGGATCAGACCGGGAAAGGCCATGTGGTCGGTCAAGGTCAGATAGGGGGCCTGTTTGTGGAGCTTCAGTCCGACAATGATATCCAGGTCCACGTCCACGGCATCAATCACCCCCGTTGTCAGGGCTTGGGCGATATCGGGCAGGGGCAGGGCCGTGGGGGCGGCACCCACCGCCAACCACCAGTCCTTGAAGATCTCATTGGGGAAGGCCCGGACCTTCTTGTTCACCAGATCCGCCGGGGCCGTCACCGGAAACGTGGACAGCAGGTGCCGTTGCCCTGGAAAAACATAGCCCAGGCCCACCACCCCTTCGTCGTCCAGGCGGGCCAGCATCTCCCGGGCGGCGGGGGTCTTGGCCGCCCGCCCCGCCTCGGCCAGGGTCGGAAAGGTATAGGGCAGGAACCACCCCAGGAAGGATTCCTCCCGCCTGGCCAGATCCCCCGCAGGCAGAATGGCCAGTTCCAGGGCTCCGGACTGGAGCAGGGAAATCATGGTGGGCGCATCCCCGAGGGTATTGCTGGGGTGGACCTTGGCCAAGTAGGCGCCGCCGCTGGTCTCCTTGAGGGCCGTGGCGAGATGTTCGCCCGCCTTTGTGAAAATATGAGGCGGCGGCGTGGGGGTTCCGATCTTCAGGCGTTCCGTCGCGGACGCCGGGGTGGGGGCAAGGGCCATGGGCGAGACGCCCAGGGTCAGGGCAACCGCCAGAATGGCGGCGCGGGTCTTGAGGAACATGACATCCTCCCAGTTCCAATTGTTTTTACTGTTTTGGCGAATAGGTCTTATTCGCACATGCGAATTCCAACGAGTCCCGAAAGGGACCCGTCGAACGGCTCCTCAACTCGCCCGGTCGAGAGCGGTCGGAAGATGGGGCGCGACAGCCCTGGTGGGGCCAGCGGTGGCGAACAGGCTCTCCATGAGCCCCACCAACTCGGCCGCCCGCTCCCGAGGGAGAGCGGCGACCACGTAGCGGTCCGGTCTCAGAACCAGCACCCACCCTTGATAGGTCTCGAGCGGGGCCATGCGCGCCATACCAGAGGCGTCGCGGAAGCAGGGAATGGGACACCGAGGCGGGTTGTAGCGCCAGGGCGTCAATCCGAAGGGTCGAAGACCCAGGGCAGCCAGGCGGTCCAGATCGACCGCCGCGAAAGCCCCGACCGGATCCGGGTCATAGGCGATGACGGTGAAGCCCTTCCCGATCACCTCGTCGAGGAGACGGCGCTCGCGGTCTGGATCCTCGACGATCGGTTGGGGAAACATGCGTCCCACCATGGTCTCCCGCGAGGGCCGCCCGTCCGGGTGAAGAAATCCACGCGGGAAGCGGGGTTGGGGCCGGTAGCGCATTTCCGCGATATATCGCTTGATGCCCGGATGCACCCCAAGCAATTGGAACCCCCATTGGACAAGGCGGGCCCGGACGCGGGATCGGGGCATCATGACCCGCCCCAGGGTCATGGCGAGTTCGATCATTTGCCAGGCGTGGGGTTTCCGCTCCACCTGATAGGTGTCCAGCAAACCGGGACCGATCCGACCGGACAGAACCTCGGCGATTTTCCAGCCAAAATTGACGGCGTCCCGAAGGCCGCTGTTCATCCCCTGTCCCGCGAAAGGCGGTGTCAGATGGGCCGCATCCCCCAAAAGATGGACCCGCCCCTGGCTCCAGTGGCTGGCTGTCCGGGCATGGAAGGTATAGCCCTGGACCCGCCGAACCGTGCAGTCCGTCTCGCCATGGCTCGCCAGCAAGGCACGCAGCCCCTCGGGGGCGCTCAACCGGGCTTCGTCGTCCTCGTCGAAAACCATCACTTCGAACCGGCGTGTTCCCCCTGGCCCGGGCAAGGAAATACAGGGCCGCCGAGGATCACAGTGAACCTGGGTATGGCGGAACCGGTTGGCCGTGCCAACGATATCAATGATCAGCCACCGCTCGGAAAAGGTGGAGCCCACCATCTCGGCATCAATGGCTTTGCGGATGGTGCTCCGGCCTCCGTCGCAGGCGGCCAGATAATCGGCCCGCAGGGAGACGTCCGTCCCATCAGGGCGTCGAACCGTCATGCGAACCCCCTCCCCGTCCTGGGTCAGGTCCAAGACCTCATGGCCGAACAGGGAGGTAACGGAGGGATGGCGCGCCAGGGTCTCCCGCAGGGTCGCTTCCAGCTCCGGCTGGTGAAAGGCGTTGCGCTTCTCGAAGCCATAGCGCTGATCCTGGGGTTCAACCCGGGCGAAACACACCCCGGTATCGGACAGATAGTGGGAGCCGTAGCCAGAGGCCATGCGGTCCAACACCTTGTCGACCACTCCGGCCAATTGCATGCCCCGCAGGGCCTCGTCATCAATGGAAACCGCCCGGGGTTCCTCGACGGTCGTTTGGTTCTTCTCTATGAGCAGGGTTTCAACCCCCAACTCGCCGCAGATATTCGCCAAGGTCAAGCCGGTCGGTCCGGCGCCGACGATAACCAGGGGCGCATGCCAGCCGGTCGTTCCCAATTCGGTCATGGTGGTCCTCCCTTTGTTTCACCCGCTTTGTCCTCCTTTCCCGTCAGGGTCCGGTCATGGTCTGCCAGGGCCGCCCCAAGAGCGCGAGCCTGATCCGCCACCAGATCCGCGAGGCGGTCGATGGAGGCCTGGGTGTTATCCTTTTCGTTCACAACAATGCTCAGACTACCGACAACGCCCTCTCCGCCGACAACCGCCGAGGCGATGCCCACCCGCCCCGGATCGATCTGCCCGTGACTGACGCAGACTTCGGCCTTGCGGATCGCCCGAAGGGTGGCCAGTGCGTCGTCCCAGGTCGCCCCCAGCCCCCCTTCGGCGAAGGCCTCGGCATTGGCCGCGTATAACCGCTTCAAGGCCCGGGTGGGCAGATAGGCGAGAACCGCCCGCGAGGTCGCCCCCCGGAACAGGGGCATGGTCAGACCCCTTTCGTAACTGACGGGGATGCGGGGTCCCGGTCCGTGCCTGCGGGCCACGCACATGACCCCGTCCCTGTAGCGGCGGCAGAGCAGCGCCACCGCCGATCCTCCGGCGGCCTCCACCAGGCGGGTCATGGGCTCCCCAGCCAAGGTCACCAAAGGGTCGCTAGTCCGGATTCGACGGTCCATCTCGATGAAGGCGGGACCCAGGCGATAGGCCCCTCCGGCCACAGGATCGATCATCTGGACCTTCCGCAGACTATTGAAATAGCGGTAGGCCGTTGGAATGGACACTCCGACCGCCTGGGCGGCGGCCTCCACGGTCCAAGTGGACTGGTCCTCGGTGAACAAACCGAGAATAGACAAAAGACGGTCGGAGCTGGTCATGGTCTACCTCACGGGGTCTCATCAGTGATGACGTTCCGTAGCAGACCTATCCCCGTTATTTCCACTTCCACCACATCACCCGGCGCCATCACGACCATGGGGTCGCGTTTGAACCCGACGCCGCCCGGTGTCCCCGTGGCGATCACATCGCCCGGCGCCAGGGGAGTAAAGGAGGAGACATAGGCGATGATCTCGGCGACCGGGAAGATCATGTCCCCCAGCACCGCGCTTTGCATGACCGCCCCGTTCAGTCGGGTTTCCAGCCGGGCCGAGGAGAAGTCGGGACTCTCATCGGGGGTCGCCAGCCAGGGGCCGAGGGGGCCGGTTTCCGGAAAGGTCTTTCCCGGTGTGAACTGATGGGTATGGCGTTGCCAGTCCCGCAAGGTCGCGTCGTTGAAGCAGGCATAGCCGAAGACATGGGACAGGGCGTCTTCCTCCCGGATATACCGTCCGCCGGTCCCAATGACGACGGCCAGTTCCCCCTCGTAATCCAGGACGGTGGATACCGAAGGACGGAGAATGGGTTGGTCGTGGCCGGTCAGACTATCGGCGAACCGGGTGAAAATGGCTGGATGATCGGCTTTATCCCGTCCCGTTTCCTTGCGGTGGTTCTCATAGTTCAGGCCGACGCAGAGGATCTTGCCCGGGTTTGGGATAACCGGGTCGAAGGAGACCTCCTCCACCGCAGCCAGCGTAGCCCCGGACGCCAAGGCCCGGTCCCGCGCCCCTTCCAGGGCGGACCTCCCCAGAGTCAGGGCCGTTTTCAGATCTGGTGCTTGATCACCCAACACGGCGCCCAGGTCGAGGAGGCAATCGGCGTGGAGCAGGCCATAAGTCGCCCGTCCACCGGTTCGATAGGTGGCGAATTTCATGAAAGATCCTTTGTCTTGATTGGGCTCTTCAGGAGCGCAGGAAGGCCTGTCCCCAGGTGTTCAAGGTCCGCTCGCTATGGGTCCAGACGCCCATGGGCTTATCGTCCGGGACGACGTCCAACTCGGCGGAAATCTCCACCCAATTGCCATCCGGGTCGTGGATCATGAAAAACAGGTTGTTGCCGGGTCCATGGCGCCCAGGCCCCCATTGCAGACGCACATGCTCGGCGGCCATGTGATCCCCCCAATCGCGGATGGCCATCCAATCCCCTGCTTCGTAGCAATGGTGATCCAGGCGACAGGAGGGAGCCTTAAACACCGCGAAGGAATGGTGCTCGCTGTCGCTCCGCAGGAAGACCGCCCGATCCCCCCCTTCTTCATCGACGACAGCATCAGACAACCGGAACCCGAGACCCTCCGTATAGAACGCTTGAATGGGCGCGATATCGGTTGTGGCGCAAACCACGTGCTGAATGCGGCCCGGCAAGTCGCTCCCCTCCAGGTCCTCCGCTTGACGAAGGCCGAAAACCATGCGGTTGCCGTCCGGGTCGGTCACCGAAAAGGCCTCCTCGCCAAACAGGGGCGAGGGCGAGGGCTCCAGGGAAATCCCCCGGCTCTCCACCTGACGCTTCAAGGCCTCCAACTCCTCGCGGACCGCGATCCCGAAGGCCGCGTAAGCCAGATGATGGCCAGTGCCCCGGGTGATCACCAACCGACGTTGAGGCCCCCTCAGGACAAAATCTCCGGTGCGTTGATCCGGCTCAACGGTCATCCGCAGGACCCGCCCATGGAATTCCGCCAGAGCCTCCGGCGCTTCCGACTTCAAAGCGATATGGTCCAATCGCGCTGTACGCAGGGTAACGCTCATTCTTGGGAGACCTCCAATGATTAATTATCTTATTTTGATAATTTTGATTTCAATAAAATCTTGAGTCAACACTTTTATCTCATTTTGATATTTCTGATCAAATCGGCGCCGTGACAGGTCCTATCAGATCGGTCTCGACTGCGGCGGCGAGCCACCAGACGGGCGGCCCTCCCGCCCCTACGGGTCCGGGTAAGAGGGACACATAGTGCTGCGGCGCTTGACGGTTTGAGTGAGAAGCCAGACTCTGACCCCTCCCCTGAACAGGAGTGCCCCATGTCCGGTTCCCCCCTTCCTGCCCTTGACCCGGCCCTGTTGGCCGAGCTGGAGACCACCGCCAGACGGCGCTGCGTCGATCCGTCCCAGGTCATCGCCCAGGCCCTGCGCGCTTGGCTCCGCCCCGATGGTCTCTGTGAAAGCGTCTTCCAGAACGCCCCCCTCACCGGATTGATGGAGGGAGTCTACCGGGCCAACACCACCCTTACGGACCTGCGCCGCCACGGGGATTTCGGTCTCGGCACCTTCAACGACCTGGATGGGGAGATGGTGCTGCTCGATGGTGACTTCTTCCAGCTCCGGGCCGATGGCAAGGCCTACCAGCCCCCACCCGAGACCCACACGCCCTTCGCCACCGTCACCCAGTTCACCCCCTTCGTCCGCGAGACCATCCCCGGCCCCTTGGACCACGCCAAGCTGATGGAGGTGCTCGCCCAGTTGCTCCCCTCGGAGAACAGCCTCTACGCCCTGCGGATAGATGGGGATTTCGACCATGTGCGGGTTCGCTCCGTCCCGCCCCAACCCGAAGGCCGACCCCTGGTGGAGGTCGCCCGGGAGCAACCGGTTTTCGACCGGGAACAGGTGAAAGGCACCCTGGCGGGTTTCTGGTACCCCCACTTCCTGGAAGGTGTAAACGTCCCGGGCTATCACCTTCATTTCCTGGCCGACGACCGCACCTGGGGCGGACACCTGCTGGCCTGTGGTGCCCGGGAGGTCACCATCGCCATCCAGCATGTGCCTCGGCTGACCATGGAACTGCCCATCACCCTGGACTTCATGACCGGTAGGTTTCGCAGCGATCTCGGCGCGGAAATCGCCGAAGCGGAGCGGTAGGGCGACGAAACGAACCCGCCCCCTTCACCCTATCCCTCGCCCATCCCCTGGCGCGCTGATCGGATGCGGAACAAGCACACCCTTGCCCCCATTCCTGCGGAGGTTTAGGGTCCGGAAAAGACCCCCTCCCCCGCGTTGGAGACCAATCGCGTGAGATATGTGAGCACCCGGGGCCGTGCCCCCGAACTGTCCTTCGACGACGTCCTACTGGCCGGCCTGGCCACCGATGGCGGGCTGTATATGCCCCAGCATTGGCCGAACTTCACCCATAACGACATCCGGGCCCTGCGCGGTCTGACCTACCAGGACCTCGCCGTCCAGGTGATGGGTCCCTTCGTCGCAGGCAGTCTCACCGATGACGAATTGACCGAAGTGGTGGAAACCGCCTATGCCGATTTCTCCCACCCGGCCATCGCGCCGTTGACCCAATTGGGCACCGACGACTGGATCATGGAGCTGTTCCACGGCCCCACCCTGGCCTTCAAGGACTATGCCCTGAAGGTTGTCGGCGGCCTGTTCGACGTTGTCCTGAAACGCAGCGGCAAGCGCATCACCGTGGTTGGCGCCACCAGCGGCGACACGGGCTCTGCGGCGATCGAGGCCTGCCGGGACCGGGACGCGGTCGACATCGTCATCCTGATGCCCAAGGGCCGGGTGTCCGAAGTCCAACGCCGCCAGATGACCACCGTCGCCAGCACCAATGTCCACGCCGTTGAAGTGGACGGGACCTTTGACGACTGTCAGGACTTGGTGAAGGCCCTGTTCAACGATGCCGCCTTCCGGGCGGAAGTGAACCTCTCTGCGGTCAATTCCATCAACTGGGCGCGGATCATGGCCCAGATCGTCTATTATTTCTGGGCCGCCCTGCGCCTTGGTTCTCCCGACCGCCCCATGAGCTTTGCCGTGCCCACGGGCAACTTTGGCAACGTGATGGCCGGGTATTGTGCCAAGAAGATGGGCCTCCCCATTGACCGGCTGGTGGTGGGATCGAACAGCAACGACATCCTCACCCGCTTCCTGGAGTCCGGCACCATGGAGAAGAAGGGTGTGACCCAGACCCACAGCCCCTCCATGGACATCCAAATCTCCAGCAACTTCGAGCGCCTGTTGTTCGAGAAGCTGGGCCGCGACGGTGCAGAAGTGGAGCGCCTGATGAACCGCTTCGCCCAAAGCGGGTCCTATGACGTTCCCTCAGATCTGTTGAACGAGATCCTGGGTCTGTTCCGAGGCTTCAGCCTGGACGACGCAGGAACAGAACAGATGATGGCGGAAATTTACCGCACCACGGGTTTGGTACTCGACCCCCACAGCGCGATTGGCGTCGCTGCGGCAGAGGAAGCCGGACACCGCGACCAGGGGACGCCTATGGTATCCTTGGCCACTGCCCATCCGGCCAAATTCGGCGCGGTGGTGGAAAAGGCCACGGGCGTCACCCCAGCCCTGCCACCCCATCTCGCCGACCTGATGACGCGGCCAGAGCGCTCCGTCTCCGTTGCCAACGACCTGGAGGCCGTCAAGGCCTTGGTTCGGGAACGCTCCCGCGTCGTGGGAGCCTGACAGTATGAGTGAAAGCATGAGTGATTCCATCCGGCTGACCACCCTGCCCGGTGGCCTGACCATTGCCACGGACAGCGTCCCCACGGTCGAGACCCTGACCCTTGGAGCCTGGATCAGCTCCGGCTCCCGTCATGAGACCAAGGCGCTGAACGGCGTCTCCCACCTGCTGGAACACATGGCCTTCAAGGGCACACGCAAGCGCTCCGCCCGCCAGATAGCCGAAGAGATCGAGGCCGTCGGCGGCCACCTGAACGCCTATACCAGTCGGGAAAACACCGCCTATTACGCCCGTGTGCTAAAGGACGACGGAGCCATTGCGGTCGACATCCTGGGCGACATCCTGCTGAACTCCACCTTCGATACCACCGAGTTGAACCGGGAGCGCGAAGTGGTGGTGCAGGAGATCTCTCAGGCCATTGACACCCCGGACGACATCATCTTCGACCACTTCCAGGAAACCGCCTTCCCCGACCAACCCCTCGGGCGTCCGGTGCTGGGGACCGAAACCGTGGTCCGCGGCCTGAATCGCGAGGCCGTGGACGGCTACCTGCGAGCCAACTACGCGCCGGAACGCACGGTCATCGCCGCAGCGGGCAAGGTCGATCACGACAACTTCGTGGACATGGTCGCAGGCCAATTCGCGGGCCTGCCCGGCAAAGGCAAGGCTGTCGAGGAACCGGGCCGCTACCGGGGTGGCTCCTATCGCGAAAGCCGCGACCTGGAGCAGGTCCACGTCCTGGTCGGCTTCGAAGGGATCTCCCACGCCGACGATGACTATTATGCGTCGAACGTGCTCTCGACCCTGCATGGGGGCGGCATGTCCTCGCGCCTGTTTCAGGAGATCCGCGAGAACCGGGGTCTCGCCTATTCGGTCTACAGCTTCGCCTCAAGCTACCAGGACACCGGCCTGTATGCCGTCTACGCTGGTTGTGGCGAGAAGGAAGTGGCCGAGCTGATCCCAGTGCTCTGCCATGAAACGGTCAGCCTTGCCGACAACCTGACCGAGGAAGAGGTCGCCAGGGCCAAAGCCCAGCTCAAGTCGAGCATCCTGATGTCGCTGGAGAGCACCTCCTCGCGCTGCGAGAACCTGGCCCGCCAGCTCCAGGTCTATGGCCGCGTCATCCCCACCGAGGAAGTGGTGGCCAAGCTGGACGCCGTGAGCATCGAGCAGGTGGCCGCCTGCGCCCGCCGTCTGTTCTCGGGCGTCCCCACCATCGCCGTGATCGGCCCCCTCGACCACGTCGAGGACCACGACAAAATCGTCGAGCGCCTGCGGGGGTAGAGGGGACCCAAAGGGGGAAATTTGCCGCTCTGCGGCAAGCGGGCTCCCGCCCACACCCGGCTGGAGGCGATGCCTCCAGTCCTCCTTTTTTTCACCCTAGCCCGAGGGTCCGGGAGGCCCCGGGCCTCCCGGTCAGGGGTGCGGGGGCGGAAGCCCCTGCCCGTTTTGCCCCGTCTCCGAACGCCAACGCGCTCCCTAATCCAGCCGCCCCATGGCCTTGGCAAGCACCATATAGACCTTGCCCAGGTCCGACCCCACGAACAGTGCGGTGAGCACATCGGCCCTGGGGCTCTTGCTGGTACTGTCGAGCAAGCTTTCGTATTCGTTCACATAGCTCTGCACATAGTCCCGGAAGCCCTTGTCCTTGGCACAGGCCTTCTGGATGGCGTCGGCGTGGACCGGCGTAATGCTGCGGGCCAGGTGGCGCAGGAAGACGCCCTGGTCCCCCTTGTGGTAGCGCCGCCACATGTCCTCTTCCTTTGAAGGGGCGAAGATGCGGCTGATGTCCACAGCCAAGCTTTCCAACTTCTCGATGACGAAGGTCGACGCGTTGAGGAACCGTTCGATATCCTGGTGATCTTCCCGGTTCTCCAGATCCCGCAGGCGCTGTTCGGCCTCCTTCGAGGCCTGGGAGAGCATCTCCACCAGCTTGCCATAGTCCGCCGAGGCCGCCTTGGCGTCGCCCACCAAATGCTCGCCCGCGCCCACAAGGGCCTTTGTGTCCGCCTGCAGGGTGGCAATGGCCTCGCGGAAGGGACCCAGGGTGTTTTCCGCGGCCCGTCTGCCAGTCTCTTCCAAGGTCTTGGCGTCCTCCTTGAGGGTGGAGATGGCGATCCGGAACGGACCCAGAGTGTTCTCCGCCGCCCGCTTGCCCCGGTCCTCCAGGACCTGGGCTTCTTTCTCGATGGTGGCCATGGCATTGCGGAAGGGAACCAGGGTGTTTTGCGCCGCCCGCTGCCCCGCATCTTCCAGAACCTTGGCTTCTTCCTCCAGGGTATAGATCGCCTCCCGGAAGGGCGTCAAAAGCGCCGTCGACGCCAAAAGCCCCGAATTTCCCAGGGATTCCGTCTCGCGCCGCAGGTCTTCCAGCGCCTCTCGATAGGGGGTCAGGGCCGTCTGGGACGCTGATTCGGCCGCGGACCCCAATTGCTCCGTCTCCCAACGCAGGGCCGCAAGCGCTGTCCGATAGGGCTCCAGGCCCGACTGGGACGCCGTCTCGGCCACATTGCCCAGATTCTCGATGTCCGCACGGACAGTTGCAATAGCAGTCCGATGGGACTCCAAGGCCGACAGAGACGCCGTTTCAGCCTCCTTGCCCAGGTGATCCATTTCCCAACGCAGGGCCGCAAGCGCCGCCCGGTAGGGCTCCACGACCGCTCGAGACGTTGTCTCGGCCACTGCTCCCAGGTTTTCGGTCTCCCACCGCAGGGTCTCCAGCGCGGTCCGGTAGGGGTCCAAGGCCGCTTGGGAGGCTGTCCCGGCCAACAGGCCCAATTGTTCCGTTTCCTTTCGCAGGGTCATCAGGGCTTCGCGGATGGGGGCGAAGGCCGTTTCAGCCCCCGTGCTCACTTCCCCCACCTCCCGGCGGAACTCGGCTGCGGTGGCCCGAACCATGCCGGTCAGACGCTCGGCGTTGGTCGCCGTCTCGCTCACCGCTCCACCAAGGCGATCACTCGCCTGCGTGACAAGGGCCGCACCCCGGGCCGTACTGTCCTCGAAGGCGGCCCCCGCCACACTCAGAGCTTGGGACAGATCGGAGACCCGCTTGGCCGCCGCCCCCGCCAATCCCTGCATTTCCTGGGATTGGTTGCGCAGCGCATCGAGCACATCATCCAGGTTGGTTTGCCCTTGACCCAGGGAGTCCCTCAAGGCCTGCGCCTCTTTGGAGAAGCGGTCCGCAGCGCCCGTGATGGCCCGTTCCACGACCTCTCCGGCTTCCCGGACCACGGCGGCACGGCCATGTATGGCCTCCTCCGCCTCTGTAATAGAGGACTTGGTCGTCTTCGCCGCTTCTTTGACCAGCGCCGCCTGTTCCTTGAGCAGAAGCCCGGCCCCCCGCAGCGTGTCCATCGTCCCCTTGCCGGCCTGGGTCAGACCCACGGCATTCTGCCGCAGATTGCTTGTCGCACCCTCCAGCTCCACGGAGATCTTGGTCGCGGCATGGGTGATCTCGGTGGCATTTTCCTTGACCAGCCCGGACACTTCCTTGATCGCGGCCACCGCCCCTTCCGCCGTCTGGTTCATATCCCGGGCCTGTTTGGCCATGGCGGCCGCAGCCAAATCGATCTGCCCCTTGATGGACCCCACCACCACGGTCAATTCGTCGGTCTGCCCTTTCAGGCCAACACGAATGCTTTCAGTCTGCTCTGCCGTCTTGGCGCTCAACCGCTCCAGGGATTGGGCATGACCATGAACCGCCTCGGCGGCATCTTCGCTCTTTTCCCGGGTCTTGCCCACAGCCAGCCCCAGGGCCTGGATGGCTTCCAAGGTATGACTGCTGGCATCGGCCATGCTCTTACTCGCATGGTCCGCCGCGCTCACCAGATCCTTGGCCCGTTCGCCGAAAGCGTCGGTGCTATCGTCCAGACGGCCGAGCACCTCCTCCACGGTTTGGCTAAGTTCCTCGGACCGGCGCGCAAGAATCCCTTCCACGGCCTTCAAGCGGGCCAGGATATCGTCTCCGGTTTCGGTGAAGTTTTGATTTTGGGTGGTCAGGCTTTCGTCGACCAGACGGATCCGACTCAGAATGGTCTCCGTCACCGTTTCCAGGCTCGTAGACTGCTTGCCCATCATATCTGCGATCCGGGCGGCTTCCCCACTGAAGCGCTCCCCAGCCTCGTTCAGTGACTGATTTTGGGAATCGTAGAGTCCTCCCAAATCTTTCGCCCGCTTATCCAGGGTGTTGGCCATCCCCTTACTGGTGTCCAACATGGTCTCGATATTGTGCGACAGATTGCCCAGGGCCCTGGTCTGTTCACTCACGCGGACCGTCAGGGCTTCAACCTGCTCCAGGTCTTCGCCCAAACTGGAGCGGAATCCCTCGACCTCGGCCAAGGCTTTGCGGGTGGCGGTGCCGAATTGATTGCCCAATTCATCCAAGATGGCCGCCATGGTCTTCGCCTGGGTCTGGGCCTTGTCATGGGTGGCATTCAACGCCTCAATACGGCGGCTCAGGGCACTGACCGTTTCGGTTGCCCGGGTCCCCATACGACCGGCGGCCATGTCCAGGGCCTCAGTCTCCCGTTTCATGGCCTCGCGCATTTCTGTGCCTCGGGCAATGGTGTTCGCCGTCGCATCGTTCAAGGCCCGAGCTTGGGCGACCAGGGCCTGGGTGATCTGTCCAACACGGTCGACGGAGGTCTCTCCTGGATAGGCGATCTGCTCCAGGTAGCTTTGCAGAAGTTCCGTTTCGGCCCGAAACTGGGCGCCCCGATCATGGAATGCCACTGCCAACCAGATAAGCAATACGGGGACCAGGGCGCCGGACAGCAACCCCCCGACTTCCAGGGGTTGGTAGAGGAGGATGTTGTCCCACCCCACATTGATCCAGATGTAGAAGACGAAAAGCCCCAGCCAGACCAGGGTTGTGGCCACAGCCAAGCCGGTCACCCAGGCCCCCTGGCGGCGCTTCTGCCGAGCACGCCGGGTCGCGTCGGCCATACGATTGCTTGACCGTCGAGCGGCCGCAGATAGCGCTGCTCCGGAAGCCTCCTCCCCCACCTGAGAAGAGGAAGCAGCCCGCGAGGAGCTGGCCTGTGGAGATGGCTTTGTCGTCGACGGGGAATCGCTCATGGAGGCGGTACACGATTATCCGGCGGAGACCCCCCGTAGGGGGTCGGTGAATGACTAGAGCGGATTCCGAAAACACGGTTTTCGAAGCCAAGAACAAGCGAACCGCTCAAATGATCGACATCTAGGCCGGAACTCGGAAGGCAAAACCATTCCGTCGGGACCGCACCCGACGAATCCTAGCCCTTTTTCCAAGGGGAGAAAAGCACGCCCTTATCATTTCAAGGCACAACAGATCGGAATCCCCAGAAAGCCCCTTACTCCGCTGGAAGCGGTTGGGTCAGACTGGACAGCGTCTCGAGCCCCTTATCGCTTTGCCGGACCATCCCACGGGCACGGGAGGCATCCAGGTGACCCCGCGAGGCATCCAGGTGATTTGATCCCCGGCAGGTGATGCGGGCCGTCACCGAAGCATCTCCCTTGACACCCATCAACTCCACATGAGCTTCACCGTTCAGGCTGGATCCAGCTTCCAAATTCAATCGACACACAGTGACGGAGCCATCAATTGCTCCCCCCTTGGTGATCGACAGGCTTTTGCAATCCACCTCCCCTTCCACGCGTCCGGCCACAAAAACTTCTGCGCCGCTGGAGAGGCGACCACGGATCACAAGATCCGGAGCAATGAACGAAGGGCCAGCTTCCTGCGTGTCAGGTTTCTGGGAATAAGTCTGTAGTCCTGGGGTCGCATGGTTCATAAATATCCCGCCTTCGAAAAAGTCAGCCTCGCGCTCTACTACCGCTTATACAGCGCGAGTGCCCGAACAAGACAAGGAGTAGTCTTTCTCCAGTGCCGTGGCCACTTTTTTTCATCCAGTTCGTCATTTGGCGACGACCTTGCGCCACTTTGCTCTGCACAAACTAGCTCTGCAATAACTATATGTGCTCCAGCTTAGAGAAGATAGGCCGATTTTACCGAGAAGGAACATTCCGTAGCATCAAAGGATACCCCAAAGGCCTCCAACCGCTTGCATCTAAAGCGATATCAAGAACTTGAGCAATTTTCTTAAAATTTTAAGACTGCCCTATCGTTGTTTCTCCTTCCAGGAGAGTTCTCGCTCGGACACAGGTAAAAAGATACCTGGCTATCAGACCGGTATGAAAATAAATTTTGCCGAGTCTCCATCATGAATCGTAGATGACTTCGCTCGCCGCCTGAGAGCCTCCCCAGTCACCTTTCCCCTGCCCCCCTCCCGACAATTTCCCCATGAAGGATCCGCCGGAAGGGAGAGAACAGAGGTCCCAGCGCTATTCCGCAGGGACCAGCCCAACTGCACCTGCGGCAAGACCATGGGTTGGGTTGGATGTCTGCACGAAGCCTCTGACCGCTTCCACTCCCTGCCGAGCCCGGCAGACAACACGTCCCGTCAATGACGCATCCCCCTTCACGCCGATGCTGTCAGCTTCGACCGCACCCGATAGCCGAGCCCCTGACTCGAGACGCACGGCAGATGCCCGGACCGCCCCGGTTACCATCCCTTCGCTGGTCAAGGTCAGGATGGCGCACTCCACATCCCCTTCAACACGCCCGGAAATATAAAGGGGGGACTGGCTGACCACATGGCCACAAACCACGAGATCCGGCCCAAAATAGGACGGCTGTGCGCTTTCGGCTAAACCCGCGTTCCCTTGAGACTCATTCTTTGTCTCTATGTTTCTATTTTTCATCGGCACCCACCCTCTCAATGAACATCGTCCCCTCCCGCAAAACGGGGAGAGAAAAAACTTGGCTCCGCGCCATTCTGCGCCCGAATATAGACCAAATACTTACGGATATATCACCACATACGGACATACCACCAACGGCGGAAGACTGAACCAAGATTTAAGCAACTTACTCATCCGGTAGAAACCGTGAAACCATTATTTGGATATCAGCACGTCACAAAGGTGTCGTCTTAAGCGCGTCTTCGATAATATCCAACGCTTTATCAAGATCTTCCAACGTCGTGATCAAGGGAGGGGTTAGGGTGATTATATTTCCCATGGTCGTTTTAAATGACAGCCCATTGTCTAGGCATCGGTAGAGCATCCTCTCTGCAAGGAGAGGATCGGGAGCACGAGTCTCTGGATCGGACACCATTTCAATTCCCAACAGCAGACCTCGCCCCCGAACATCGCCGATTCTCGGATCCCGCTCCTTCATGGCCCGCAAGCGCTCAAGCGCATGGGCTCCCAACCTTCGGGCATTTTCCACCAAACCTTCGTCATCGATAATGGAGAGGGTGGTCAGCGCCGCCCGGGCCATGAGGGGGTTCTTTTCATGGGTGAAGTGCCCCAAGGCGAGGGGGCGGGCGGCTTCGTTCAAGCCTTCCCGCGCGATCAGAGCCGCTGCGGGCAGCATTCCGCCACCCAAGGCCTTGCCCAGAACCACCATGTCGGGAACCACCCCTTCTGCCGCACAGGCAAAGAAGGACCCGGTCTTGCCCAAACCACTGGGGATCTCGTCCAGGATCAACAGGGCGCCCATGTCATCGCAGGCTTGACGCACTGCGGCCCAGAAACCAGGGGGAGGCGTATAGGGGACCACCCGCACCGTCTCTGCAATGACAGCAGCCACATCTCCCTCCTTTTCGAGGACATAGCGGACCATATTGGCGCAGGTCAGCTTGCAGACTTCCAGGTCCGGGAGTCCATCGCGCGCAGCATAGCCGTAGGCACAGCGATAGCAGGAGAAGGGCGCCACATGCTCCGTCCCGGGCAGAAGGGGGCCAAGCCCCCCAGAGCGGAACAGGGCCTCCCCTCCCACGGAACTGGGGCCGAGACCCGCCCCGTGGAAGGCATCCCAGAAGCTGACGGTTTTAAACCGTCCGGTGGCGACCCGGGCGAGCTTCAGGGCCATGTCCACCGCGTCGCTGCCACTGGGGGCCAACAACACCCGGGACAGATCCCCCGGCGCACGCGCCACCAGGGTTTCGGCCAGTTCCACGGCGGGATCATTGGTGAACCGTCTGGGGGCAAAGGGCAGATCGGACATCTGGGCGATCAGCGCCGCCTTCAAACGGGGATGCCCATAGCCAATATGATGGACATTGTTTCCGTGAAAATCCATGTACCGACGACCAGAGGTATCTTCCAGCCAAATACCTTCCGCTCCTTTCAAAGCATTCAGGCAGGGGGTTGACACGGACTGGTGGAGAAAAACCCGCGAATCCCGATCCAGCAGGTCTCGCGTCTCTTCATGGCGGTTCGTCGCCATCCAGGCGGCGCGGCGGTCCGTATCGTTGGTATCACTCTCGGAAGGGGCGACAATCTGGGGGCGGCGCGTCTCGGTCACGGGGAAACCTCACGAACTTGTGTCTGGAGAAGGGGCGGCTCGCCCCGGGAGATCATGCTATCATCCCTGACCCCGGTCCATCGCCGCCGGGTTTTCCACGTCCCTGGCTTCCCTTGAGGTCGCACGCCCTTGTTCCGTCCCAAGCTGCCTCCCTTCCCCCGCCTGATCCCACCCTTGACCCAGGCCCTCTTCCTCACCCCGGTGGCTGCGGGCCTTCTCGGAACCCTCCTGCCCTCGCTGGGGTGGATGCCGGTGATTGGCGCAAGCGAGTGGAGTTTTGAACCCTGGCGCCATCTCTTCGCCCTGCCGGGACTGGAGCAGGCCATAGCGACTTCGCTCGCCGTGGGGTTCCTGTCCACGGCCTTGGCCCTGGCCCTGGTCCTGGGAGTGCTCGCCCTGGCCCGGGAAAGCGCTTGGTTTACGGTCGCCCGACACACGATGGCCCCCCTGTTGGCGATGCCCCATGCCGCAGTGGCGCTGGGCATCGCCTTTTTCCTCGCCCCCTCGGGCTGGCTGGCGCGCATGATCTCCCCCTGGGTCACGGGCTGGACCCAGCCGCCGGACTGGCCCACCATCCAGGATCCTTGGGGACTGGCCATGGTCGCAGCCTTAGTGGTCAAGGAAAGCGCCTTCCTGTTGCTCATGGCCCTCGCCGCAGAAGGCCCCCTGGACCCACCCCGAACCACCGCCCTGGCCCGGAGTTTGGGCCATGCGCCAGGGGAAGCCTGGACCCGGACCATCCTGCCCCGTCTCTATCCCCGGCTGCGTCTGCCAGTCTATGCCGTGCTCGCCTATGGCCTCTCGACGGTGGAGGTCGCCCTGGTCCTTGGCCCCACCACGCCTCCGCCCCTCTCCGTTCTCATCACCCGCGAGTTCCTGGATCCGGACCTGTCCCGACGCCTGCCAGCGGCGGCGGGGGCCTTGCTTCAGCTTGCTTTGGTCGCAGGGGGAATCGGCCTGTGGGCCGGAGCGGAGCGGATCCTCGCCCGGCTCGCGCGGCCCTGGTTGTCAGCCGGTCCCCGGGGTCGGGACTCAGCGCTTCTCCAGCTCCTGGCGCGCCTGGGTCCTGCCCTTGTTCTCCTGCTTGGGGTGGGGGCACTGACCGGTATGATCCTCTGGTCCCTGACCAGCCAATGGCGCTGGCCAGACGCCCTGCCCCAGGGTCTGACCCTGGCCACATGGAGCCGTCAGGAGGAGGCCCTTTCCTGGCCCCTGACCAACACGCTGAGCTTGGGGCTCGCCGTGGCCCTCGTCGCTCTGCTCCTCTCCCTTGGGTGCCTGGAGGCGGAGCGGCGCACCGGCCGACGTCCTGGTCCCGTCGCCGATTGGCTGGTCTACGCCCCCCTCCTGATTCCCCAGGTGGGGTTCCTTTTTGGCGTACAGGTGCTGTTGCTGTCCGTGCGACTGGACGGCACCTGGATCGGCGTGGCCTGGAGCCACCTGCTGTTCGTCCTGCCCTATGTCTTCCTCGCCCTCGCTGGCCCCTATCGGCGCTTGGACCCCCGTCACGCCACAGTCGCCGCCTGTTTGGGGGTCGGCCCCTTCCGGGTGTTCAGCCGGGTCATCCTCCCCTTGCTGCTCCGCCCGATCCTGGCAGCGGTGGCTGTGGGGTTCGCCGTTGGGATCGGGCTTTACCTACCCACCGTGCTGGTAGGCGCGGGCCATTGGCCGACCTTGACGACCGAAGCCGTGGCCCTGGCCAGCGGCGCCAACCGGCGCATCATCGGCGTGTACGCCGTTCTTCAGGCAGCCTTGCCCCTGGCCGCCTTCGCCCTGGCCGTCGCATTGCCCGCCTGGATCCATAGAAACCGTGCGGGCATGGGGGACACATGGCGTTGATCCTGGACGACGTCGCGGTTCTGTTGGCCGACCGCCCCCTCTTCGCCCCCCTTTCCCTCTGCGTGGAGGCGGGCGCGGTGGTGACCCTGATGGGACCAAGCGGCGTGGGCAAATCCACCCTATTGGCCCTGCTGACCGGCACCCTGAACCGGGCGTTCACCGCCCAGGGACGGGTGACCCTCGGGGGGCAGGACCTGGCGGGCCTTCCTCCCGAACGCCGGGGGATCGGCATGCTGTTCCAGGACGACCTTCTGTTTCCCCACCTGAATCTGGCCGAAAACCTGGCCTTCGGTCTCCCCCGGGGCGAGCCCAGAGCCACCCGCCGAACCCAAGTGGAAACAGCCCTGGAGGAGGCCGGCCTGGCAGGTATGGGGTTACGGGATCCGGCCACCTTGTCGGGAGGCCAACGGGCCCGGGCCGCGTTGATGCGCGTCCTTCTGTCCCGGCCCCGTGCGGTGCTGCTGGACGAACCCTTCTCAAAGCTGGACGCCGGAGCAAGGGCGCGGATCCGCGCCTTTGTCCTGAAGCATGTCCTGGCCCGGGGCCTGCCCACCCTTCTGGTCACCCACGATGCAGAGGATGCCCATGGACGGGTCGTAACCCTGGACAGCCCAAGCATCAGCGATGGCGAACATTAGAAATCCGCAAGATTCGTCCAACGAAAACCCACCCCTTGACGCTAGGGAAGGGCGCCATTACGGTTGCCGCCGTTTCGTGGGGATTTGAGGCCGGCTTGCGCCCACGTAAAAAAACACCGCTAAAAGGGTCGCGTGACGAAACGTCCCGGCCTCACGATGCCGGGATTTTCTGTTACGGAGATATCTTATTCATGCCCAGCAAGACCACTCCCCCCAGTTTACGCGCCGATACCCTGGCCGTCCGCGGCGGTCTGGAGCGTTCAGGCTTCTTCGAGACCAGCGAAGCCCTCTACCTGAATTCCGGTTATGTCTATGACACCGCCGAAGAAGCCGAAGCCGCCTTCGACGGCTCCGCCGACCGCTATGTCTACTCCCGCTTCCGTAATCCCACCGTCAGTGTCTTTGAAAAGCGCCTCGCCGCCCTGGAAGGGGCCGAGGTTTGCAAATCCACCGCCAGCGGCATGGCTGCGGTGACCGCGACCCTGCTCTGTCAGGTCCGCGCAGGCGACAGGGTGGTGGCTGCGCGGGAGCTGTTTGGCTCCTGCTCCTGGGTTCTGTCGGAGTTACTGCCCCAATATGGCGTGATCACGGAATTCGTCGACGCCGAGAACCTGGACGACTGGAAGGCTGCCCTGTCCAAGCCCACAACAGCGGTCTTCCTGGAGACTCCCTCGAACCCCTCCCTTCGGGTTGTGGACCTGAGAGCCGTTTCCGAGTTCGCCCATGCGGCAGGCGCCCGGGTGATCGTCGACAACGCCTTCGCCACCCCCATCCTGCAACGCCCCCTGGAGCAGGGAGCCGATATCGTCTTCCACTCCACCACCAAATGGATCGACGGCCAAGGCCGCACCATGGGCGGCGCGATTCTCTGCGACAGCGCCTTCAACGACGATTTCCTGGGTCCCTTCCTGCGCCATACGGGACCTTGTCTCTCGCCGTTCAATGCCTGGGTGGCCTTGAAAGGTTTGGAAACTCTGGGGCTGCGGATGGAGCGCCATTGCGCCACGGCCCTGAAGCTGGCCAAGGTGATCGAAGCCCATCCCGCTGCGGCCAAAACCCTCTATCCGGGCCTGGAAAGCCACCCCCGTCACGCCCTGGCCATGTCTCAGATGTCCGCAGGCGGCGGCATCATCGCCCTGTCCCTCGCCGGAGGGCAGGCGAGCGCCTATCGCTTCCTGAACGCCCTCTCCATTGTCGATATTTCCAACAATCTGGGCGATGCCAAGTCCCTGGCCTGCCACCCCTGGACCACAACACACCAGCGGCTCAGCCCGGAAGACAAGATGGCTCAAGGCATCGACGCGGGTCTCGTGCGCGTCTCGGTCGGTCTGGAGGATCCCGAAGATCTGGTCGGCGATATCACCCAGGCCCTGGACGCTGCGGCGATATAACGCCAGGAGACCTTATCGGGTCGGCCAAACCGGATGATGTCCATCGATGACGAAGGGATGGGCATGGCGCACCGCCCCGTGGTGGTGCGGATGCACATGGGGCTCCGGCCCCTCCCATCCCTCGTGGTCATGCGGATGGTGCTCGTCATGCACATGGGGGTGTTCGTGGTCCTCTGCGGCATGGATGTGCTCCAGCACCAGACGATCCTCCCGAGGCCAAAGCCAAGCCGCCAACGAGAGACCAACACAGGCCACCCCCCCAACCATCCAGAAGGCCGCCTCCACCCCCAGGGCCCCCGCCAGCCATCCGCCCAGGGGATAGAGCACCAGCCAACAGAGATGGGACAGGGCGAACTGGGCGGAGAACACGGCGGGGCGGTCTCCGGCGGCACAAGACCGGCGGAGCAAGCGCCCCGCAGGCGTTTGTGCCAGCGATAGGCCCGCGCCCAATAGCGCCCAAACGGCCCCCAGGGTCACCATGGAGCCCAGGGCAAAGGGCGCCCCCCCCAACCCCGCGACCAAAAGCAAACCACCAGACAGCATGATCCGCCTCTCCGGAACGCGCTCCAGCAGGCGCGGCAGGGCCAAGGCCAGAACCATGGAGCCAATCCCAGCGCAGCCATAGGCCAGGGCCGTTTGCCCCTCTCCCAGGCCCAAGCGGTCCTGGACGATGACGACGGTGTTCACAATGACCATGGCGCTGGCGCTGGCCACCGTCACGTTCAGCGCCATGAGCCCGCGCAGGCGGGGGGTGCGGCGGAAGATCCCCAGGCCAAAGCTCAGGTTGGCCCGCCAGCCTCCGGTCCGTTCGGGCGCCCTGGCCCGGGGCAAAGTCAGACTGGCCACCAAGGCAGCAGAGCCGAGGAAGGCCAAGCCATTCAGAACAAACAGGTCGGACGATGCCAGAACCAGCAGGGCCAATCCGGCAAGAAGGGGACTGGCAAGCGCTTCCAGGTCCTGGGCCAGTCGGGACCAGGTGAGCGCCTTGGTATAGGTCTCTTCCTCGGTCAGGATGTCAGGGATGGTGGCCTGGAAGGTGGGCGTGAAGCCCGCCGAACAGGCGTTGACCAGGAAGACCAGCAGATAGATCTGCCAGATCGCATCGACGAAAGGCAGGCAAAGCACCATCGCCGCCCGCCCCAGGTCCAACGCCACCAACAGCCCTTTCCGGGGCAGACGGTGGGCAAAGGCGCCCACCACCGGGGCCAGGGTCACATAGGCCACCATTTTCAGTGCCAAAGCCGTACCCAGCACCACCCCGGCCCGCTCTCCGGCCAAATCGTGGGCGAGAAGGGCCAGCGCAATGGTGGTCAGCCCCGTGCCCATCAGGGCGATCACCTGGGCGGTAAAGAGCCGCCGGTAGGTGGCATTGGCGAAAGGAGAAGAGGACCGGAAGGACATGAGGTTTACGCGCCCTCGACCAGCAGACCCTCGCGCAGGTGGAGTGTCCGGGTAGCGACGGCCGCGCGAAACAGAGGGTCGTGCGACACCAGAATCATCGCCTGGGGCAGCTCCAACAGGATCTCCCGCAACCGCTCCGTGGTGGCCTCGTCCAGTGCCGTGGTGGGCTCATCGAGCAACAAGACGTCGGGCTCCATGGCCAACACCGTTGCCAGGGACACCAGCCGCTTCTCCCCCCCCGACAGGTGGTGCGTGACCCGGTCACGGAAAGACTCCAGCCGCAACAGAGCCAGGGTTCGCTCGACGACCTCCAGGGCTTCCTCCCGGGACTTGCCCAGGTTCAGGGGACCGAAGGCCACGTCCTCAGCCACGGTGGGGCAAAAGAGTTGGTCGTCGGGATCCTGGAAGACATAACCCGCCCGGCGGCGCACCTCGTGAAAATCGGCCTCCTCCCGCCGGTCCTGACCGAAGGCGCGGATGGTCCCCTCCAGGGGACGGATCAGCCCCACCAAACAGCGCATCAGGGTGGACTTGCCTGCGCCGTTGGGTCCGGCCAGGGCCAACCGCTCCCCCGGATAGAGGGCGAAGGTCACCCCCCTCAAAACCGCTGGACGGCCCGGGTAGGCAACTTGAAGGGCGACCGTTTGAAGCAAGGCCTCGGGCAGGGGCTCAGAGGGGGACAAGGTGCAGCTCCCAAAGAATGAGGACGAACAAAAGCACCCCGAAACCCAGGGCGAACAGGGCGTCCCGAAGCCGAAAGGCGAAACGATCCAACAGGACGAAGCGCCCCGTAAACCCTCGGCATTTCATGGCCTCCAGGATCCGCTCGGACCGCTCCAGGGACCGGACCAACAGCATGCCAATCAGATAGCCGAAGGTCCGATAGGTATGGCGGGAATTGCTCGGCCGAAACCCCCGGCATTTCATGGCCGCGCGCATGCGGGCATATTCGTCCTGAATGACGTCGATGTAGCGGACCGTGAACAGCAACAGGTGGACCAGGGTGGCCGGGACTTTCAGGCGGGCCAAAGCATGACCCAGGGTGGTGGGGTCCATCCCCCCCACCAGGGCCATCAGGGCCAGAACAACGGCATTGGCCTTCAAGCCGATCTCTGCGGTGCGCATCAACCCCTCCCGGGAGGCGGATAGACCGAAGAGCGAAAACACCGGCTCCCCGGGTAGGGTAAAGGGCAGAAGAACAAGCATGAAGATGATAAAACTGTCCATCATCACCATGCGCTTGAGGGTCCGCAGAGGGGGCAACCCCGATTGAAAGAGGAGCAGCAGGGCCATCCCCACCCCCGCTGACAGGGCGGACAGGGAGGAAAGCGATAGGATCACCAAGGCGAAGGCGGGGGCCGCCAGGACGCGAATGCGGGGATCGAGGGAGCCAAGGCTCCCTCTCCCCCCTCCCTGGCGGCCCCCACCTTGACCAAAAAGGTCACTCATGGAGCCGTCGACAAGCGACGCCGGGCCATCAGGTAGAACACCACGCCAACAAGGCCCAGAATATAGCCCAGCCCTCCCAGGATGGACTGGATATCATGCTTCTCCTTGTAGGCCGTGATCTCCCGACGCAGGGGGCGCACCTCCTGCTTGACAGCTTCGGAGACCAGGGCCGCGATCTCGGCGGGGACGACCCCGCCACCGGACGCCACCGGAATGTCCGATGGTTCGCCGGATGCCGTGGCGGGTGCGGACATGGCACCGCCCCCCCCACCGGTCAGCCCCTTGGGCAGATCGGCAGCCACGACGGTGAACCGGGCCACATGCCCCGCCCCCAGGTCGGCGACGAAGTGGTGGTCAACTGCCTCCGTCGGGGTAAAGGTGAAGAAGCCATCGCCGTCCGTCCGGGTTTCCCCCAGCTTGCGGCCTGCGGGGTCGAAGACCTCCACCAGAGTATCCTTGGCCATGTCGCCGTTGGAAAAGCCCACCTCGCCTTCCAAATTCTGGCCGGAGGCATAGGCCGACGCGATGACCTTATGGGCCCGGGCGGGGGCCACGGTGAGGAGGGACATCAGACAGATCCCCACCAAAACGCTAAACAGACGCATGATTTCAGGCCTTTCCCAGGGTTGGCACGCCGCCAACAAGGGTCTGAAACAGGTCTGGTTTCACCCGCCCGATCAGCAGCACCGCAGCCCCACAAATCAAACCTTCGATGATCATCACCGGAATATGGGCGAGCACCACCAACCGAGCCGCCGTCAGGAACTCCTGCCCCGAAGCCAGAAGGACCAGGGCGACCATGAGCGCGGTGAGCAGAATCGCCCCGGCCCCGGCTGCCGCCCCCGCCACCATGGCCACCTTGGGATTGGGCGACAGGGCCCACCGCCGGAACAGAAGGCCGACGATCACCGCAGGCAACGCAATGTTCAGGGTGTTCACCCCCAAGACCATCAGACCCCCAAAGCCAAAAAATACGGCCTGGAGCAGCAAGCCAACGAACAGGGCGGGAAAGGCCACCCACCCCAGGACCAGACCAGCGAGGCCATTCATGATTAAGTGCACACTGGATGGTCCAATGGGAACATTGACCAGCGAGGCCACAAAGAACGTCGCGGCCAGCACACCAGCGGTAGGGACCTTCTCCATGGTCAAGTCCTTCAGACCCCGGATTATTCCCCCGGCAGTGAGCACGGCGCCCCCGATCACCACTGGATTGCTCAGGGCCCCATCAACAATATGCATGACCTCTCTCCCTATTCCGCTGTGGTGTTGGTGATATCATGGGCCCGGATCCACAGGACAGCGTCCTGGGACAGCTCCTTGCCCTCGTATTCCTTATCCGGTCCCGTTCCGAGAGCAGCAAAACCCCAGAACCCCGCCGTAGGGATACCAAAGGTGAAATACCCCTGGTCATCGGTCAGGGCCACCACCGATCCCCCCGGCGGTGGAGCCGCAACGGGGATGCCCGCCTTGTCTTCCCCCGCTTGGGGTTCGGCGGCCATGAATTCCACTTCGATTTCCGCACCGGGTACGGGCTTGCCCTCGCTCAACACCTGGCCCGTGAAGGTCGATCCGGCCAGGATGTTGGTGGGTTTGTTCAAGGGGCGGATTTCGGTTTTCAGCCCCTGCGTCTCCATCCAATCCGTCGGCAGTTCACTCAAGTTCACATAGGCCTTTGTGATTTGCTGGATGTAGATGTCTTCGCTGGGCTCCAGATAGGGAGACGGCACCGCGACCAGCACATAGTCACCGGCCCGGCGCACCGGCAGGCTTGCCCGAAAGGCCTGGGCCGTGTTGGAGGCTCCCTGGAAGGTCATGGGTTCCAGACTGTCCTTCAAGTCGATTTTCTTGCCCCGGTGCACGGCGTACAGGTCCAAAAGCGGCCCCATGTCCATGGCATGACCGTTTTCGAAGGGATGCCAGAAGATCAGTCCCAGGGGTAAGTCTCCGGGTTTGGACGGATTGACCTCCGGCGTATGGATCAGTTGGAAATGGGCGTCGGCCCGCGATGCGAGCAGCCCGGCGGCGAGGACTGCCACCAGCGTAAAAGTCTTCTTCAAGTCGTCTCTCCCAAAGAGATCGCCGGGCAAGGCCTCGGGCGAACCTGTTGAAAGGACGGACGGGGATTTGGCGTGTTGGAACGGGAGGGGGATCGAATAGAAGCCGCCGGGTTCCGTGACGCCAGACGCTCACCCCGGCGTCCGGTCGGAAGAAGCCCAAAGGATGATCCCCCATATGGAGCAATCCCCTTCAAACTCCATCGACGGCAGGTCTCCTGGCTCACGGGTCATGGTCCTCGCGCCGCCTTCCCGGGATATCCCAGTGGCATTCTGGCGCGGTCTCACCGCTCACAGTTGCGGGGGCAGCCACGGAATGGGTCCCTGATGGGTACGCCTCACCGTGTTCCCTTTTAATTCCCTACGCTTTGCGCTTGGAAACCATCGATGCCCCAAGAAAGCCACGTCCCACCGATGAAGTCAAGACAGGGCAGCAGGTCGTGGTGCAGTCACGGCCGCCCCTAAAAGGCCAAGCCGCCGATGGAGGGGATGGTGTCCTCCACCACCCGATCCAGCCCCAGACAGGTGGGCTCAGGCAAAGCGTCCGGGTTGAACCACCCCGCTTCCAGAGCATCATCCGCAGCCCGGGGCTCGCCGGACTCGTAAGCGCAAGCGACCGGAATGAGGATCCAATGGGAGCTCGGGGTGCCGCTCTCGCCTTCGGACCGCTGCTCCAGGGGAGGCAGGAGATGGACGGCCCGGGCACGAACACCGGTCTCTTCCAACAACTCCCGCTCCGCAGCTTCGGCCAGCCCCTCTCCCCGCTTCACGCCTCCTCCGGGAAAGCCCCAGGTCCCCGCCTGGGGCGGGTTCGCACGGCGGGCTAAAAGGACTTCTCCATCCCGCCAAACGACGGCGAGCACCCCGACCAGGGGTCCGTCTCTTTCGACCACGCCCATTTCCTTCCTCAATCAGATCTCCGCCCGAGGCCCCCCCTGGACGATGAGGCATCTTGCCCGGGTCCGATCCGACTTCCAAGCCCTTTCGAAGGCCTTTCAAGACAGGTCGGTTCGCCGCCGCAAACCCCAATCCGGCACAGCCTTGTGGGAAGGAACCACTCCCTCCCCCAAAGCCGCCAATCTGGTCCGGTAAAAGGCAGAGAGAGGGTCTCCTGGCCGCTCCAGTTCCAGAGCAACGAAGTCCTCCAGGACGACAGGGGCCGGACGACCATCTCCCAGGCTCGCAATCAGGGCATTCCACCGCTCGACCCAGGCGATATCCGCCTCGGACAGCACCCGTCCCATAAGGCCAAGACCGGGACGTCGCCCCTCCAACGTGTACAGGGGCAGCGGTGTAAAGAGGCCTTGGGGGTTGATGCGATCGACCAGACGGACCACCAGGTGGGACGAAACCCGCTCCGCTACAGCGCCACTGATGAGCAGAAAAGTGCCGTAAAACTTGTTCACTCGTTCCATGCGGGCCGCGGAATTGACTGTGGCACCCACGGCCGAATAATTGACCCGGTCCGAACTGCCCAGGTTGCCGACCACGGCTTCGCCCAAGTGAAGGCCGATCCGGGTCAGCATGGTCCTCTCCCCCCTGGCCGCCAGCGTCAGATTAAAGCGGTCGATCCGCTCCCGCATGTCCAAAGCGGCCAGACAGGCAGACAGGGGGTGATCGGGCTGATCCTGGGGCGCGTTCCAAAAGGCCATGGACCCGTCACCAATGAACTTGTCGACCACCCCGCCATGGTCCACCACCGCAGCCGTGACCTGTTCAAAATAGGCCGAGGTGAGACGCATCAGATCCTCCGGCACCATGGTGTCAGCGAGTGCCGTATAGTTCTGGACGTCGGAGAACAGAACCGTCAATTCCCGCCTCTCCCCGCCCAAGGTGAAAGCGCCCCGTCCGGCGATGATTTGCCGGACCAGCGTCTTGGGCACATAAAGGCCAAAGGTGCGCAGGGAGCCCTTCATGGCCTCCATCGCTTCGGCCAGGGAGTGGACCTCGCGAACGAATGTCCGCACATCGGGCATTCCATCCAGGTCTAGCCCCCGGATGCGGTCCGCGTCTTCCGCCAACAGGGACAATGCCCGGGAAACCCGACGGGAGATCATGTAAGACAGGGGGATGCCCAGGGCTAACACGAACAGGGCGAACAAAAGGCTGTTGCGCCGCATGACATCCAGATGAGCGGTAAAATCACTCATCGGTGCAGCGACGCCGATATAGAGGTTTCGCCCTTCACTCACCGAGACCAGCGCCGCCCGGGCCAAATAGAGCGTGCCACCGGGTGGCGTGAATTGGGAGACCGTTCCCCCCATGGTCGTCACCGCCCGGAACAGTTCCCCCGTCACGGGATCCCCTGTCTCGTCGGCCAGCAGAGGCGCCATCTCCCGATCCCCCGATTGGCTGACTTCCAGAAGGCGCTCCATATCCGGTGTCGCAACCACGGCCCCCTCGGGCGTGAAGACAGCGATTCGAGCGTTCGGAGAGACGGACTGTCGCCCGAGGAACCGAGACAATCCCCCCAGAGTGATATCGACGCCGAAAACCCCTATTGGGGCACCATCGGGCCCCGGATCCAAGGCATTGGCCATGGTAATCCCCGGCTCCCGCAGACTGGAAAAGACATAAAGATCGGTGACGATCACCCCTTTCCGGTGCAGAGCTTCCCCATACCAGGGACGTTTTCGGGGATCGTAGGACACGGACCCGTCCACGCGCACCGAGATCTGTTGCCCCTCAGCATTCAGGAAGGCCCAGTTCTGTCTGCGGTTGCGGCCCAGACCGGTGATGGAGCGCTCAATGAACCGGGCCTCCGCTGGGGCGTCGTGGACAGCGCGAACCCGTCCGGTCGGTTCTTTCAAATTGATCACTTGATAGAACCGACCATCCGCGAACCCCACATAGGTGGAATAGAGCTCGGGCGCCCGCTCCAGGGCAGACATCATAAACCTGCGGATGGGAAGAAGCCCCACATCCTGGGGCCGCTGAGTAACCGTGGGAACAGCCACCCCCAGTTCGGCGACAAGAACCGCCGGGGACAAGACAGCCGCGACACGACCCGCCGTCTTGTCGGACACCTCGCTCAGCAATTGGCTTGCGGTTTTTTCCGCAGCCTCCGTCGATTCCCGATAGGCGTAGACGGCCAAGGCGACGGCGACCACAGTGGTGGCCGCAACAAGAATTGTAAACAGGTTCACCGACAAGGGAATGCGCTGCAGCCCCCTTTTCTTCCGATCGCTCACCATTGCATCCCCTTGTCCAAAGCGCAACGTTTGGACCGGATCCATCACTACCGGCTTTCGTTCGCCTGTTCCCCAGTCAATGCTCGCTTTTGTTTTCTGGAACCTATCGGTTCAAAGTATCCAATGGATGCCCCGCCCCCTTGGCCCAAATTTTTATTTATGAGCAAACGATCCAAACGCCACTTTCATCCTTGGTTTGGATCGATGGGTTAGGATAGGCTCCCTCACAGGCAATGCAACCATATCGTTTCGCCTCCCTATCCCATTTTCCGCGACCGGACCCTTTGGACGCAATCCAATTTATATACATTCGCGGTCAGAGCCTTTCGCTTCAAACCGCATAAACATTCTTCCGATTCGAAGGATTCAAAAAACCAGATAACTGGATCGCGACAAGGGGCTGGACGAAAAGCAGAGCGACACCGATGATAATCTCAATCACCTCGCCCAAGGCCCTATTCTTTCTATCCCTTCACCTTTCAGGAGCACCATGTTTCTCGATCGGATGACAGAAACCCAAAAGCGCGGCTTCCTCAACTTGGCGAACCGGGTCATTTTGGCCGACTGGCTTGTCCCTCCGGACGAGGAGGCCAAGCTGATGGAGATTGCCCAAGAACTGGGTTCAACGGTGACCGTGGATGCGAAATCCCTGTGGAGCCACGTCGACCTGACCCCCTTCCACACGGTACAAATCCGCAATTTGCTGATTTTCGAGCTGTATCTGGTGGCCGAAGCCGACAATTCCATCTGCCGAGGCGAAGCCCTGGTCATCGACAACGTGGCCCAGGAGCTTGGCATCCCGCCCGACAGCAGAGAGGCTCTGCGCATTTTAGCCCATGAGCAGCATGTGGTGGATCGGGCCAAATTGGATCAGAAGGATCAAAAGACGCACCGAGAGAGGCTGCTGGCCAAGTTGGGGTTTCCAACCTAACACCAAGCGGCGCGGGTTGAAACCCACGCCGCCTTTCTTGCGTTCAAACGCCACGCAGGCTTTTACGCGCCATAAGGCGCGGCGGCCACTTGGCCGCTTCCGCGGCGCGGGTTGAAACCCACGCCGCTTTTCTTGCGTTCAAACGCCACGCAGGCTTTTACGCGCCATAAGGCGCGGCGGCCACTTGGCCGCTTCCAAGGTGTGGTGAGTCAAACTCACCGCACCTTGGTATAACAGGGTGCGGAAAAACTCTTTTGCCGTCATTCCCGCGCACAGGGGACTCCAGGGTGGAGACAACGGACCTATGCGATTGACGCGATCTGAGCAGACGTCACAGACCTGAGCTGTCAGGGTGATCCCGTTTCCCTCTAACTCCCGAAACGCCGCGCCCATTCGGCTTCAAGACGCGACATCCAACTGGGATGGGGCTCAGGCAAGGGCACGCCACGGGCGCTTTGGGATAGGGTCGCCTCCCCCAATGAGAGCGAATCGAAACGATACCGATCCTCAGAGTCCAGACGATCCATGGACAGCACGGTGTCGTCGCCCCAATAGGTGGGATCCTGCTTGCGCAGTTGGGCTTCGGGAGACAGCAGGAAATTAGCCACCACCATGGCACCCTCTTTAGCCTCAGCATTAAAGGGAATCGCCACAAAATGGGTATTGCCGATCGTTCCGCCTTCCAGAACGAAAGTCCGCACCGTTTTGGGTAACAGGCCCTGGGCGATCGCCGAGGAGGCCTCTCCCGTCCGGAAGGTCATGGCGAAATCCACGACCCCATCGTCAAGCATTTGACGCAGGGCCGGTGCGCTGACCGGATAGGCTTTGCCACCCCGCCAAAGGGAGGGAGAGACCTCATCAAGCCAAGCCCAAAGGGGTGCGGTGACCTTCGCAAAAGTTGCATCCGTAGCCGGAGATTGGAGAACCGAAGGATCGGGTATCAAATCATGCAGGGCCTGCTTCAAGAACGTGGACCCCGTAAAATCCGGCGGCGCCGGATAGGTGAAGCGCCCTGGGTGGGCCTTGATCCAACGTCCCAGGGCGGCAATGGTCCGGGGCGGTTCCCCTGTCACCCTGGCGGTATCGACCATGAAGACGAATTGGGCCATACCCCAAGGACTTTCCAGTCCATCCGTCGGAACCGTGAAATCCGTGGTCAGTGTAGGCATCCCCTTCAGATCCAGCAGGGCCGCGTTGGGTAGATCCTCAAGGAATGGTCCATACAGCAAACCGTTTTCCTTCAGGGCGAGGAAATTTTCCCCATTGACCCACATCAGGTCAGTCCCACCGCCGCTGTCCCGCCCGGCAGCCTTTTCCGCAAGAATCCGAGAAACCACTTCGGCAATATCGCCTACTTTCACATGACGCAAGGTCACATCGTAGTCCTTGGCTACCCGCTCTCCCACCCAATCAAGATAAGCGTTGACCTTCTCATCCCCACCCCAGGCGTTGAAGTGTACCGTCTGCCCCCGTGCTCGAGCGAGAATCCCATCCCATTTCCCGGTATCCGATTGCTCCGCCGCCCTGCCCGGCTGCGTGCAACCCAGAAAGACCCCCACCACCAGAGCGACGACGGCCAAGCGGCCTATGGACAACAGCATGAGCTCGTCTCCTCCATTGCAGGACTTTCCGTCTTGGATAGGCTTCCAATCCCGTGAAGAAAAGGGGAAACCCATATCCTCACGTATCTGTGACGCCGCTGGGGTACATGAAATTTCCGTCCCCGTCCGACCCGCGCTGGGCTTCAGTGCCTTCGAAATCAAATTGGCCGTGATCGTCGGCATCACGAACAACCAAAGCATGGTCCATCACGGGACACGACAGTGTCTCGTATTTTTTGGGCGATAGCCCAAGCCCATTTGGGGGCAAAGCCCCGTGACGGGAAAGAACCGACGATCCTCTCCCGTGATGGCCCATGGAGGTCTCCTGCCATTCCTTCCTGCTCATGGCGAAATACGCCGCACCACTGATGACAGCAGACAGCACCATGTTAACCATTTCGTTCTCCGGTGGTCACAAGGTGGTCGAGCACAATGATAGATGGGTCCGGCTAAAGGCGGTTTTGGCAACCATCGACACCTATGGAGCCTTGGTTGCCACATCATGGGATAGGAGGAGGATCACCCTCCCTGACCGAACTAAAGGGCGGGACCCCAGGGAGGGTGTGGGAGCCAATCGGAAGGAAAAGGACGGCACAGTTTCTGCCACACCAGTCCCCTAAGCGATTTCCACCCTGCAGGTCTCCTATTCGCTGACCTCTTCGGCATCCGCCCAAAACCCAGCAGTCTGTGACAACTCTTCAGAGGCCCGCTTGAGCTTGGTGACGTCGATCGCGTCGATTTTATCCTTATAGTGTTGAAACCTTTGGGCACACCGATCCACGGAAAGTTCGAGAGTGGCGCAATTGCCCTTGAAGTCCGCAACCGCCACCGATTGGCGGTCCAAGGCCTCGAGCAACCCATCCAGGGACCGCATCAATCGAGCATAGCCTTCGGTCTGCCGTACATTATCATTGGCCGCGCTCAAGGCGCTCGTCGGCCCCATGAAAATCATAGCCCATACCCCTTCTCGTTCTGCTCATTTTAAAGAATTGGTGGATTCAGAATCTTTTTCAACCATTTATCATCACCCACTTTTCCAATAATAAGGTGGCAGCAGGTATCTCCGTGGAACCGTGACAGCGCCCACTGGTCAGTCTATGCTCCGGCTGGAACGGAAAACACTTTCCGCTTTCGAACCGGGCAAACGGATTGGAAGCAGGTGATTTTATGACTTCAAAGTGGGCGGTTGGTATGACCGGCGGATTGTATGATTAAACGGCAAGGACGAGGTCCGATCTGGATCGTGACCCTGGGTCTCGGGGCGATTCTCCTGGCCAACGGTCTCTTGTTTCACGCCCTGGAAAGCACAAGACGCTCCATTGCAACTCACGACCGGGCGCCCGCACTGGCCCTGGCCACAAGCTTGTCCCTGTATATCGAGAACTCCTTGACCCAGACGGAGGCACGCCTCCGTCTGGTGCGGGACCGGGCCAGACAAGCCGACACCACCACCCAGCGCATGGCAATGCGCCAAATCCTGCGCGAAACCCTGGATCACACACCCAACCTTACCGGACTTGCCGTGCGCTGGAACGACGGACGAGTCATCGCGGCAGGTGACAGCCCACTGCCTGGGACCTACCCCAATGGCATGGAGGGACCCGATCGCCTGATCTTGGAAGGGCCCATTCTTCTCGATTCAGCCGCTGGGACGCGTATCCTCCGTCTGATCCGTCCCATAGACCCGGAACCAGGAGAGGAGGGACAGGTCGTCCTGCAAGACACCGGTTTTGCCCCCTCTGCGGAAGGCCAGAGAGGACCCAATCGTCTTGCGGAGGATAGCACGGGTGGCCAGATTCAGAACCGGGCCGGAAACCGAGAGGGAGATCAAGGGAAGGGCTGGAGTCTCGCCGACATGGCCTTGGCGGGTCTAAAATCAGCCGTCGTCGCAACCACAAGCAACCTTCCCGGGGCCCAGGTCTCCGTGGTTCTAGGAGACGGCCAGATTCTCCTCCACCAGCCCCCCGCAGAAATTCCTAAGGGCAGCCGCTTTCCCGGGTTTCCGCCAGACGGTCACCCTGTCGACGGCTCGGTGGTTCAGACTCCCCGCGAAGGTATAGAAGCCAGCGCTCCGACCCTGGCCTACCGGCAAGTCCCTGGTTTCCCCCTCTGGGTCGCCGTCTCCCTGCCCCGGGAGTCGGTCCTGGACAACTGGTGGCGCAGCCCCACCCCCTGGCTGTCGGCCATGGCGCTGACCACTTTGGCTGTTTTCATCTTAATGGGGCTGGCCCTGGCGCGTTTGGAAGATCGGGACCGCGCCTATCGGATCGCCCATCGGCGCCACAGACTGCTCATCGCCCAAAGCCGACTGCAGCGGGCGCTGATGACCGCTCTTCCCTCGCCTGTCGTGGTTATTGATGCGCGGGGGCGGGTCCTGCAGGCCAGCAACACCTTCGCTGAATGGGTAGGGTCTTCTCCAGCCCACCTCAAAGGCGCCGTACCAAGGGATATCCTACCCGAAGGTCCCGCCGAATTGCTGGTCACGCCCCTGGATGGCCGAGACACCGTCCGTCGTGACCTGATCTGGCCCCAGGCAGATGGCCGCCCACGCCGGGTTCAGGCGACCCTAAAACCCTTGGGCGGCAGCTTGGGAGCTTCCCCCAATGGGACTCTGACGGCTGACCGGTCTCCCCGCAAGGCCGACCGACCGGTCGCAAAGGTGGTGGCTTTTGTCGATTTAACCGATGGCGTATCGCTGGCCGAAGACTTGACCCGGGCCAAATCGACCCTTCGGACCTTCGCCCAGGCCATTGCCGTGGATCTCCGCGTTCCTCTCGGGGATATGATCGGTCGCATGGCCCTGCTCGAGCGCCGCCACAGTGACGACTTGGACAAGGCCTCCCACCAAGCCGTCCACCAAGCCATCGCCGAGGGCGAGCACATGCGCGTCCTCATCGACGATATTCTGGACTATGCCCAGGTGGCTCTGGCCCCTCCGCCACGAACGGGTGTGGACAGCAATGCCGCCCTGGAAAAGGCCCTGGTGGGCTTGGCGTCGGACATCAAAGAAACGGGAGCAGATATCCGGGCTGGCATTCTCCCACCGGTGCGTTGCGGTGAAGCCCAACTGGCGTCCCTGTTGCGTATTCTGGTTGGCGACGCCATCGAACGGGCTCCCTTGGACAAGCCTGCCAAAATCCGAGTGGACGGCACCGAACTGGATGGTGTGGTGACCTTGACGGTCACCGACAGCGGCCTGGGGACCACGGGGGACACCAGTCCAGAGGCCCCTGCTCCGCGCCCCAAGGTGGGGGTTGGTTTAGCCCTGTGTGGCGAAATCCTGCGCCACGCAGGCGGCGCCCTCGACCGCTCTACGGCGCGGGATGGCACCACCGTCCAGGCTGTTCATTTGCCCGCTGCCCCCAAGACCTCTGGCTATCGTCCAAACCAATAGGGGCGCAAGGCCAATAGCTGCGCAAGGGTTGGTTCAGAAGCACCGACACCAGGAACGGCAGGCCTGGGCCTGGGCCTGGGCATTGGCCTGGGCATTGGCATTGGCATTGGCATTGGCATTGTATTTGCCTCTTGACGGCCATCCTCCGGAAAGTCGGCCAGAACCTTTCCTAATCTGCAAATCATTTCCAATTTGATTCGCATTTTGCATCAATCGGCCGATCGAAACACTGCTCCGGACGGTGGGAGCCATCCCCCCGATGGCCTAGGCGAAAGCACTCCGGAGTCCATTATGCTGTTCGAATCCCCCCCCGAAAGCGCAATCGCGTCTGCGTTCTTGGTGAACGGAGGATGGACCGAGTTACCCCTGGCCCACCAACCCCTCTTTGCGGCCTGTCTGGGCCTCCATTTGGCTTTGGTCTGGAGCCGGTCCGACAGATGGTCGCAATGCTCAACGGTCTTGCCCGCCCTGACCATCGTCCTGGCCATGGCCATGCATTTCCTGGTCGGAACCCTGTCCCAGAGCCCCCAAAGCGAGATCCTGGTCATCTGTGAGGTATTGGCTGCAACCGCCGGCCTCTATTCCGCCAGCCTGTCGGTCATGGCACCCAGCGCCAAGTCTGTCCTAAACGAGATCGAAGAGAAGCTGTGCCAAAAGAGCATCCAACTCGCATCGGCCGCTCGGGTCGCCCGGTTTTGCCAATTCTCCATCGACCTGGAAAGCAGGCGGGTAACCTGGTCACAGGAAGCCTTGACCCTATTCGGCTGGAGTGCCTTCGACAACAGTCTTCCCACCACCGTAGAGGCCCTCCTGGCGCTTCTCCACGAAGAGGATAGGCCCGCCGTCCAAGAAGAGGTTCAAAGCGCCCTCGCCCAGGGTCACGCCTTTGAATTCCAGGCCCGTCTGCAACGCTGCCGGGGGCAATACATGCCGGTCCATGCCCTCTGCGACATCGAGCGATCCCCCGAAGGAGAGGCCATCGCCCTGCACGGGGTGATCCAGGATGTGGGTCCCTTAATGGCTGCGCTGGAACGGGAAGTCCGCGTCAAGGCCGAAGTCGAGGCCGCTGAACGAATCAGCGCCACCAAAACCGCCTTCATCTCCAATATGAGCCATGAACTCCGCACCCCTCTGAACGCCATCATCGGCTATTCAGAGCTGTTAAGCATGCGTGCCGAGGACATGACCCCTGACAAAGTCCGCTCCGACTTGGCCAATGTTCTGCAGGCGGGCTACCATCTGTTGGATCTGATCAATGACATCCTGGACATGGCAAAGATCGAGAGCGGGCAGACGGAACTTGATCCCTCCACGTTCACTGCCCAGGACATCATTGATGAGACCATCCCTCTGCTTACCCCCCTTCTGGAGGCCAATCAAAACCGGCTGATCGTCACCGGAGACGCCTTAACCGCTCTCCTGACAACCGATCGCATGAAACTGCGCCAATCTTTGGTAAACCTCGGGGCCAATGCCGCAAAATTCACGCAAGACGGCATCATCACGCTCTCCGCCGACAGGACCGAGAAGGGGATGATCGCCCTTTCCGTGACCGACACGGGAATCGGATTGACAGAAGAACAGCAAGCTCTTCTGTTCGTTGCCTTCCGTCAAGCGCACCGGTCCACAGCGTCGACCTATGGCGGCACAGGATTGGGTCTTGCCATCACTCGTGCGCATTGCCTACTCATGGGCGGAGAAATTGACGTGCAATCGACGCCCGGCCAGGGAACCTGCTTCACCATGGTTCTGCCCGTTCTCTCCCGGCCTTCGGATACGTCCTGCCCGGACGGCCCCATCCTGCCCCAGGACCCCCTGGACGCCCTGATCGTCGAGGACGATCTGGCCTATGGGAACCTTTTGAGCCGTCTGCTCACCCAGGACGAATGGACGGTGTCCGTGGCCCGTACCGCGGAACAGGCCCTGGAAATCGCAACCCTTCGTCCCCCTCGTCTGCTGATCACCGATCTGGTTCTACCGGCCATGGATGGCTTCGAGCTCATTCAACGGTTGCGAAGCAAGCTCCACGAGGACTTGACCATCCTGGCCGTCACCTCCTTGGATCTGACCGTGGAACAAAAGGATGAACTCGAGCTATCGGGGGTGGAGATCCTGCTAAAGCGCGACATCTCTTTAATCCAGACCGGTCGCAAGGCCCTAACGACCCTCCAGCGGATCGGACGCCGCACGGCATCCCAAGCCTGCAACCATGAGGAAAGATAAAACACTATAATTCGGGACTTCGCGAAACCTTTGCCGCACTGTATGGTTTATCAACGGTATCCATTGTATTGCGAGGACCCCGTGAGTCGTTTAGTTGTGGTTTCAAACCGTGTCGCCGTGCCCGATGACCAGGCAGCCAGAGCCGGAGGGTTGGCCGTCGCCCTGCGCGAAGCCCTTCAAAATTACGGAGGGATTTGGTTCGGGTGGAGTGGTAAGATAACGGCGACTTCGGCCACAGAGCCTCGGATTATCGAACACCCTCCTGTGACCTACGCGGTCGTGGATCTGGGCCGCAAGGACTACAACGAATACTATAACGGTTTCGCCAATCGGACTCTCTGGCCCCTGTTCCACTACCGCATGAGCCTTGCGGAGTTCAACCGGGGAAACTACGCCGGATATCTTCGGGTCAACGCCCTGTTCGCCGAGCAACTTCGGCCCCTGCTCGAACCCGACGACACGATTTGGATCCATGATTACCATATCCTGCCCCTGGGCAAGGAACTGCGGCGCCTGGGAGCGAATAACCGCATGGGGATCTTCCTCCACACCCCCTTCCCCGCCATGGAAGTCCTATTGGCCCTGCCCAGTCACGCCCGTCTGGCCCGCTCCCTTTGCTCCTATGACATCGTTGGCTTTCAGACGGAAAACGACCGACGGTCCTTCAACGACTACATCCTGCATGAAGCCCGGGGGGAAATTCTTGGTAATGACATGGTCCGGGCCTATGGTCGCACCTTCAAGGCCAAGGTCTATCCCATTGGCATTGAAAAGGGGGTCATGGCCCAAACCTCCATGATGTCCAGCAAAACAGCGGCCTATCGCCGTCTGGAGAAAAGCTTGGGCGGGCGGAAATTGATGATCGGTGTCGACCGGCTGGACTATTCAAAGGGTTTGCCCGAGCGCATGGAAGCCTATCAGCGCTTCCTGGAGAAATTCCCCCAACACCGCAATGAAGTCAGCTTCATGCAGATTGCCCCCCTTTCCCGGTCCGAGGTGCCCGAATACAAGGCCATCCGCCAACAACTGGAAACCATGTCCGGCAACATCAATGGCCGCTATGGGGATTTCGATTGGACACCTGTGCGGTATCTGACCAAGAACTTCCAACGTAATGTCCTGGCTGGCTTCTTTCGTCAGGCCCAGGTCGGTGTGGTAACGCCCATGCGCGACGGCATGAACCTCGTCGCCAAAGAATACGTCGCCAGTCAGAATCCTCAGGATCCGGGGATGCTGGTCCTGTCTCGCTTCGCAGGAGCAGCCCGCGAACTGGAATCGGCCCTGCTGGTCAATCCCTATGATCGGGAAGACGTGGCCGACGCCATGGATCGCGCCCTGACCATGTCCCTGGATGAACGCAAGGAACGCTGGACAGAGATGATGCGCATCGTCGATGAGCAATCCCTGGAAACCTGGCGGAACACCTTTCTAGACGATCTGTCCAAAGCCCCCTTCAGCACTCCCTAACTCTGCCTGTCCTGTCTCTGCTTACTCTGGCTCTCCCCCAAGCCGCACCTCTCTGCCCTTTTTCTCAAACCTTACCAACCCGACCCCATGAGCTCTTCTTCCTTCTCTGTCCTCCCGCCCGACGCTCCCGCCCTTCTGGCCGACATTGGCGGCACCAACGCGCGGTTCGCCTTGACCACAGGCGCGGCAAGCTGGCGGGACGAACGGGTCTATCCCATCGCGCGGTTTTCCGGCCCCGATACGGCAGCAGAGACCTATCTGGCCGAGGTCCTTGCACCGGGGGAGCAACGCCCCAACCGAGGGGCCTTCTGTGTGGCCTGCCCGGTTCTCGGCGACAGCGTCGCCCTGACCAACCATGCGGCCTGGACCTTTTCCATCCAACGCCTGGGGGAAGCCCTGGGGCTTCTCCCCTTGCAGGTGGTCAATGATTTCGTCGCCCAGGCCCTGGCCGTCCCGGCCCTGCCGTCGGAACACCGCATCACCCTCTGGGAAGGCACGCCTGCGCCACAAGGCCCTATCGGCGTCATCGGTCCGGGTACCGGATTGGGCGTGGCCGTCCTGGCCCCCGATGGAAGTGGCGGACATATCGTCCTGCCCGGCGAGGGGGGGCATGTGACCCTGGCCCCCATGACCCCCCGGGAAGATGCCCTGGTTGCCACAGCTCGGATGAGCCTGGGCCATGTCTCCGCCGAACGTTTCCTTTCCGGCCCCGGGCTCCAGACCCTGGCCGCCGCCATTCGCACCCTGGATGGCCTGCCTGCCCGGGAGGAAACCCCTGGGGACATTATGACCGAAGGCATCGCCGGGACCTGCCCCGTCCGAACCGAAACCGTCTCCTTGTTCTTTGCCATGTTGGGAACCGTTGCAGGCAATCTGGCGCTGAGCATCGGTGCCATGGGAGGAATCGCCCTGATGGGGGGGATCGCCCCCCGGGTTCCGGAGGCCCTCGCCGCATCGGACTTTGTGGAGCGAGTCCAGGCCAAGGGCCGTTTCCGTGCCTATATGGAACGGATTCCCCTGGTGTTGGGCACCCACCCCTACCCAGCTTTCCTGGGCCTTGCTCATCTGATGGCCAACACATAACCGCTCCACTCGAAACCGTCACAAATATTTCCTATTTCTGTTAAGCGGTGCTATGATCCTCCCTTCTTTCGTGACTCAAACAAAACAAAAGCGCGAAGGAGATAACAGGGTGTGATGGCGTTTTTTTTGGGGGACTGCCACCATACCGTCAGACATCATCGGGAGGATGGCTATTGACCAAGGACAAGGAAGTACGCGCTCTGGCGCTTCTGTATGAAACGCAGCTCGTTTTGTACGGCGATCCGCAGGAGTTGGCCGATCGCGCCGACGATCTCAAAACCCGACTACATGATCTCCTGGAAGGCGATTTGGCCCAAGCCCTGGTGACCCTAAGCACGTCCGGCTCCATGCCCTCCCTGCGGTAAGGCTTCGGGGCGACGTTCCCTCATTCTCGTCGAGATCGTTTCCTTCCTCCGTCATAGGCCGTCGGCTACTTCGGAAGACCACTCCGCAATTCATAAGAATCAGAGTGAAACTGGGCCAAAGAATCAAAGTGAAACTGGGCCAACGTGACTCAAGCTGATCCAGTTTCACTCTACCCCTCAAACCCTAGATCCCTGTCCCAATAGGGCTCCTTGCCGCACCATTGCCGCATGTGGTCGACAAAAACACGCACTTTGGCCGACAGGTGTCGGTTGTGGGGGTAAACGGCGTTAATGCCCTGTTCCTGACCCATCCAGTCGGGCAAGATACGCACCAGCCGACCTTTGCGCAGATCATCCCCGATAATGAAGGTCGGAGAGATGGCGATACCCGCTCCTCCCAAGGCGGCGGAGCGAACGGCGTCGCCATTGTTCGCCCTGAACCGGCCTCGAATGGCCACGTCCACTGACGTTCCATCCCGGTGGATCAAGGGGTACATTTCTCCGAACCGTTGCAGCGTGTAGATCAGACACTCGTGGTTTACCAAGTCTAGAGGGTGCGTCGGCTCACCCTGCCGGGCCAGATAGTCGGGACTGGCGCAGATCACCAGCCGCAGGGGCGCAAGCCGCGTGGCAATCAGGCTGCTATCGGGCAGACTGCCGATCCGCACCGCCACGTCGAACCCCTCGGACAATAGATCGACAAAGCGATCGTTCAGGTTCATGTCCACCGACAACTCCGGATAGGCCGCCAGAAGACCCGGTATGGCCGGCGTCAAATGGAGGAAGCCAAAGGACATGGGCGCATTCACCCGCAGGGTCCCCGACGGCGTGCCATGGAGCGCCCCAACCGCGCGATCGGCCTCCTCCAGGTCGGTCAGGATGGCCTGACAGCGCAGACGATAGGCCTCTCCCACCTCAGTCAAGGACAACCGTCGGGTGGTTCGGTTTACCAACCGTGCGCCCAAGTGATCCTCCAGGGCTGACACATATTTGCTGACCACAGAGCGGGATAGGCCAAGTCGGTCTGCAGCCTGGGAGAAACTTCCCATCTCCGCCACCTTCACGAAGGTTTCCATCAGGGTGAGCCGGTCCATAGCGGGATCCTTATCCGGGAATACGTCTTTTTGTGGTTCAGCGGGGGCCCCTACGGGCCCCTAGGTTTTTTGATTGATGGATCAACTTATCAAAACATTTGAGTGACTTACCGGCTCTCATGCCGATGCCGACGTGGGACTCAAATGTTTCGGTTGATCCCCTAGAGTCTCTTCGAGATCAAGTTGGGTCGCTTCGCGACCAAACTTGGCCTCGAAGAGACTCTAAAACTTATAGAATGAGAGTGAAACGGGATCAGCTTGACTCAAGCTGATCCCGTTTCACTCTTGTCCCGGACCATGCTTCCCGCCCAGGGGACGACAAGTCCAGGCCTTTCTTTTTTTGGGTCATTTGTAAGCGAAAATATCCCACCCCACCCAGAGGTGGACATATTCCGTCGTTCTTTCTCCCATGGATTGAAGCCCCCTCCCCGATCCGCCATGTCCTTAGAACAAAGAGACAATCCCAAGCCCCCGTCGCAGAGACGTTAACCGGGGACAATGGGACGACCGAACGAACGGAGAGGACATGATGAGCGTATTCACAGATCCCCATTTCGATAGCCACGAACAGGTGGTCTTCGCCCAGGACGCGGCCTCGGGCCTGCGGGCGATCATCGCCATCCACGACACGGCCCTCGGACCCGCCGTGGGTGGATGCCGCATGTGGCCCTACGCCTCCGACGAGGAAGCGCTGGCCGATGTCCTGCGCCTTTCGCGGGGCATGAGCTATAAGAACGCCCTGGCCGACCTGCCCTTGGGCGGTGGCAAGTCGGTGATCATCGGTGATTCCCGAACCGATAAGACCGAAGCCCTGTTGCGGGCCTTCGGCCGGGTCGTCGAAAGCCTGGGCGGGCGCTACCGCACGGCGGAAGATGTGGGCACCTCTGTTGCTGACATGGACATCATCGGCCAGGAAACCCGCCATGCCCTGGGCCGCTCCCAAGGGCGAGCGGCCATTGGCGACCCTTCCCCTTACACGGCGCGGGGTGGATTGGCGGCCATCAAGGCAGCGGTCCGCCACAAACTGGGCCGAACGACCCTGGTCGGCCTGCGCATTGCCATTCAAGGAGTAGGCCACGTGGGCGCCCATCTCGCCCGTTTGCTGACGGCGGAGGGGGCAGAGCTGGTCATCGCCGACGTCAACACCGATCAGGTCCGGGCCGTGGCCGAGGAAACGGGAGCCACCCCGGTGGAGGTGGAGCGGATTCTGTCCCTCGCCGCCGATGTGGTCGTGCCCTGTGCCATGGGCGCCGTCCTTGACGACCAATCCATCGCCACCCTGAATACTCCCATCGTCGCCGGACTGGCCAACAACCAGTTGGCCGAGGCCCGACATGGCCCCCTTCTCCATTCCCGAGGCATCCTCTACGCGCCGGATTACGTCGCCAATGCGGGTGGCATCATCGCCGTGGCCGCAGAAAACGCGGGCATGACCGACCTGGAGCAGGTCACCGCCAAAGTCGACGCCATTGAAAGAACTCTTACCACCCTCTTCGAACGAGCCGACTCCGAAGGGCGCCCCACCGCCGATGTTGCCGATTCCATGGCCCGAGACCGCCTCGCCCGAGCCCACGGCACCCTCCGCCAAGGCACGGGAGAACAGCACCCGCCCCGGAGACTGGCCGGTTGACGCATCGGCTGAAGCCATCTCCTCCGTCTCCGGAGATGAAGGTCTAAGCTCTTAATAATGCAACCATATCTCGAAGCCTGCTTGGATTGACCAGACCATTCCGACGGCTTTTCACCAGTGAAATCACCCCCTGATCAGTCCAGCTCAAGGGGGTGTATTTTTGTGTCGAGTTCGTCATGAAAATATCGTGTTTACCAGATATCAAGGCTCTTCACGCAGAGTTTGTGTCCATGCGGGACACGAGTCCCGGGGGCTTCAGTTCGTCCATCCCCCCTCCTTTTTTCCTGGCTTTGGCTTGGATCAAAAAACGGGCGAGGGGAATGGTCTGGACGGGTTGGAGCACCGTTCATCGCCCATCGTATCGACCTCGACCGGAAAGATGAGGGTCCCATGACCATTTCGTTCTCCAGGATGCCCATGCCCACCGACTTCGAGGATCTGGACGCGGGGGATCTTCACCAGGAGTCATCACCCTGGGACAAGCCGGAGGCCTTGTCCACCAGACATCAGCCGGAGGTGCTTCACGGCTCAACCGTCGAATTTCTCGATCTGGGACATATCGACGATCACTTGCGGATTTTGGACATTCTCTTCGCCGAGGCGGAAGCCTTGACCCATGGCAACCACGGCAAAGTCATGACCCCGGTGGACCGGAAGCGTTTGATGACTCTGACCCGGGAAATCGATGGCCTGTTGGACCGGGCGGAGGGTCTGCCCGGCCCCGCCACCGCACCGGATGCCGACGATAACCTGGAATTGCGCATGGCCCTGGACCGGCGCGAGGAACTGGAAACCCGGGTTCCCGGCAAGGAGGACGCCTATGAACGTCTTGATACGTTCGAAGAACCAACGGTTGACGAAGTCCTGATCGCCTTTGGCAGCCGGGCAGTGGCTGCACGGGTTCAGTCAACGGACGCGTTGACTCTGGGCCGCCAGAATGGCCACCTGACCCTGGACGTGGAAAATGCCCTGGATCGGATTACCGCCCAATTGGACCTGAGTATGGCCATGGACCTGACCTCGGTTGAAATCTTCTCCCCCACGTGGGTCTCCCCCTTGGCGCCCCCAGACGCGGCGCGGATGGACGCCGTCCTGACCTGCATGGACCGTATTCTCGCCACCTGCCCGGAGCATTTTCTGACTCCTGACGCTCAGGGTGAATTGGAAGCATTGATGGCGGAAGCGGATCGGATTCTTGGAATTTCCGAAAAGAAGAGTATCCCCAAGCCGAGCTCCCGTCGGAATGGCGAGGCTTGGCGACGGGCGATGAACGCCCTGGGCCGCCAAGTGACAGCCCTCATCCCTGGCGCCCGAATCCTGCCCACATAGCCCCCACCGCCCCCAACCGGAGTCCTTTCCCCATGGCCCATCCTCCCTCTGCGTCGACAACGCGGAAGACTTTAACCCTCGCCCTGCAAGGTGGGGGTGCCCATGGTGCCTTTACCTGGGGCGTCCTGGACCGCCTGCTTCAGGAACCGCGTTTGGACGTGGATGCCGTTTCTGGCACGAGCGCCGGCGCCATGAACGCCGTCTGCCTGGCGGAAGGCTTGGGTCTTCATGGGCACACCCCGAAAGGCAAGGCCGCTGCCCGAGAAGCCTTGGAACGCTTCTGGATGCGCATGGCCGACACCGCCCTGCTCAGCCCGTTGAAGCGCACGCCCCTGGCCGCTTGGCTTGGCGATTGGTCCATGTCCGACAACCTCGGCTATTGGATGGGCGAGCTTCTGAGCAAGACGATGTCCCCCTACCAATGGAACCCACTGGACATCAATCCCCTTAGGGAAGTGGTCGAGGACTGCATCGACTTCGACGCGGTGCGGTCCTGCTCAGGGGTGGGGATTTTTATCACGGCAACCAATGTCCACACGGGCCGCCCCCGGGTGTTCAAGGCTGAGGAAGTGGGGCTGGATCAGGTCATGGCCTCGGCCTGCCTGCCTCACCTGTTCCAAGCCGTGGAAATCGACGGGGTACCCCATTGGGATGGCGGTTACATGGGGAACCCCTCCCTTTGGCCGCTGATCTACATGGCCCAGGCCCGAGACATTCTGTTGGTGCAGATCAACCCCCTGATCCGCAAGGAAACCCCGAAGACCAGCCAGGAAATCCTCAACCGCATGAACGAAATCACCTTCAACGCCAGTCTGCTGAAGGAAATGCGGGCCATTAATTTCGTCACCCGACTGCTCGACGAGGGCGCCCTGGACGAAAACCGCTACAAACGCATGTTCATCCACGCCATCGAAGCGGAATCCGAATTGAAGCCGCTAGGAGCCTCGAGCAAGATGAACGCTGATCGGGATTTCTTTCTCCACCTGCGTGACATCGGTCAAAAAAGCGCCGAAGAATGGCTAGCTACCAAATTCGACCGGGTGGGTGTGGAAAGCACCGTCAACATCCAAGAGACGTATATGTAATACCAAGGTGCGGTGAGTTTGACTCACCGCACCTTGGAAGCGGCCAAGTGGTCGCCGCGCCTTATGGCGCGTAAAAGCCCGCCTGGCGTTTGAACGCAAGAAAAGCGGCGTGGCTTTCAACCCGCGCCGCTTGGTATAAAAGCCCAACCCAAAATTCATGCCGTGACTTCAAAGGTTTCCGTCATACCGGCGAAGACAGGCCACGGTACACGACAGTGTCTCATCACAGTGTCTCGTCTTTTTTGGGCGATTGCCCAAACCCATTTGGGGGCAAATGCCCCCAAACCCCCATTTCTTTTTTATCAATAAGAGCCTGGGATCTGGGGCCTTTCGGCCAGTAGTTGCCTGGGATCTGGGGCCTTTCGGCCCCAGTGGGGGACGGGTTAAAACCCCGTGGCTGCCCCCCTGTCGTATACCGCGAAAACAGCCATCCAGGGTTGATTTCGGTGGTATCTATGACCTGCGCTCCTGTTGCGTCAACCGCATAGGTCAGGTGTCCCCACCCTGGATTCCCGCATATGCGGGAATGACGGATAAACAGCTTTTTCTGCACCCAGTTAAACACAAATCAACTCAAGGTGACTTTGTCTAAAATGTTATTCCTAGAATATCAATCGAAATAGGATCAAGCCGCCCCAGGGATCAAAAGCCCTCAGGTTTCTACAGTGATGGCGATCCAGTCACTGGCGAAGCGAGTGATTCCGAATTCAACGGGGCTCCCTTCGGCATCTACATTAATGCTTTCTGTCACCAAAACAGGACGATACCGCTCTTGTTTCAGGACACGGGCGTCAGTCGGCGTCGGAAGGCGAGCTTGAACGCGGGTGGTTTTCCGCTTGTACTCAACGATTCCCACAGCCGCAAGGGCCTTGGTCACCGAACCACTCTGCTGGAAATGGCTGACGATCCCCTGACATCGGTCCTGGGGGAAATAGGCTGTCGATACGAAGACCCGATGTCCATCAACCTCCCCGGCCAATTCCACGCGAATGACAGGGGCACCGAGGGGAACAGTCAGGGCATCGGCGATTCTCCTGTCTGCCTGCTCGTCGCCGTGGTCCAACAAAATCCCGGCCGGGCAACAGTTTTTGGCCAGGGCAATATCGGAAAAACGGGTGCTGTCAGACAGGGGATAGTCGAGCATCGGTTCCCGGGCGAAGGTCCCTCGCCCTTGCTCGACCCGCACCAAATTCATCTCGACCAAATCGGCGATGGCCTGACGTACCGTATGCCGATTGACCGAGTACTGCTCCGCAAAGGAAAACTCCGTTGGCAGACGCTCCCCCGGAGCCACCTGACCAGAACGGATTTGACCGGCGATATCATCCCGGATCTGGCGCCACAGGGGCGAACCCGTATTCCGACCAAATTCCATGGGACACTCCATACCAACAAATATAATTCGTGTTGGTTACGACACAATATAACGCCCTGTCTAGAGGTATAAAGGGTCCTGCGCCCATTTGATACGCACAGCCTCCCCTGAAATCTCATGTCCTGGGTCCGTCGGCGGGTTTCCAACAGCACACCGCCAACCACCCGCGCGCTCGGCTCGGGTCTTGACGGAGGCGGACAGGCATGTTCAACGATTGGTTCCCTGTTTCGGAGACATTCCCCTTGGCCGCCCCCCTCATTCTTTCCAATGCCCAAATCGTCACCCGTGAGGACAGTTTTCTCGGTTCGGTGACGGTGGAAGACGGCATTCTTCAAGCGATCACTCGGGGAGCCCATATCCCTGCGGGAGCCTTGGACCTGGAGGGGCATTTTCTTCTTCCCGGTTTGGTGGAAGTCCATACGGATAACGCTGAACGCCACCTGGAGCCCCGCCCTGGTGTCCATTGGCCCGACCCCCTGGCAGCCATTTTGGCCCATGATGCCCAGGTGGTGGCCGCAGGAATCACCACGGTCATGGACGCCATCGCCCTCGGGGAATACGAACATGGGGGCCCTCGGCGGCGCATTCTGGCGACCTTGATCTCCGCCTTCCAGGAGGGACGGACTGCGGGCCTTCTCAAGGCGGACCACGGGTTACACCTGCGCTGCGAACTGGCCGACCCTGCGGTCACCGAATTGTTCGACGCCCATGCCCGGAATCCGGCCCTGCGGCTGATCTCGCTGATGGATCACACGCCGGGCCAGCGACAGTTCCGCGATATCGACAAATGGCGGGAATTTCACCGGGACAAGAACTGGACCGACCGGGATATTGAACGCCTGATTTCCGAATCCCGCGAGCGGCAAGCGCGGCTCTCCCTCCCCCACCGGAAGCATATCGTGGCCGTTGCCAGGGACCTGGGGCTGACCTTGGCCAGTCACGACGACACCACTCCGGCCCATGTGGATCAAGCCGTTGCGGATGGTGTCACCATCGCCGAATTCCCCGTCACGCGTGAGGCCGCCGAGCGCGCCAAGGCGAAAAGCCTGCGCACGGTCATGGGCGCCCCCAACGTGGTTCGCAACGGATCCCATTCGGGAAATATGTCGGCCCTGGACTTGGCCCGGGCGGGGTTGCTCGACGCCCTGTCCAGTGACTATGTTCCCTTCAGCCTGATCCAGGCGCCCTTCTTGATGGCCAAACGCCTGAACCTGCCCCTGCCTCACTGCATCGCCATGGTCACCGATACGCCCGCTCGCATGCTGGGTTACACTGACCGGGGACGGATCGAGGAAGGCGCCCGGGCCGATCTCGTCGATTTACGACTGTATGGGGACACGCCCTCGATCCAACGGGTCTGGCGCGCGGGCAGGCGGATCCTGTGAGCGAACGCCATGCCATTTACCTGAGTCCTCCGGCGACTCACCCCTTGGCGGTCCTGGCCGAACGGTGGCTCGGTCGGGGTTCAGGGCGGCCTAGCCTCGGTGGATATCCGGATACGACCCTTGAGGCCTGGACGGCGGAACCCCGCCGCTACGGCTTTCACGGAACCCTGAAAGCGCCCTTTACTCTTACCCCGGGGCGAACCCTGGACGACCTGGATCAAGCCATTGCCGCCCTGGCCAAAGGGCACCCCGCGCCCCCGGCCCTCGCACTTGAGATCGCGGCGCTCGGCCCCTTCCTCGCCCTGATATCCCGGACCCCGACACCGGCGCTAGACGCCCTTGCCGCCCGTTGCGTGACAGAGCTGGACGGGTTTCGCGCCCCCCCCTCTGCCAGGGATCTGGCCCGGCGCAAGCCAGAAACCTTGTCTCCCCACCATCGCGCCCTCTTCGAGCGTTGGGGGTATCCCTATGTTCTGGAGGAATTCCGCTTCCACATGACCCTGACGGGTCCAATCCCCGAGCCCGGCGACCGGGACCGGATGAAGGCCGCCTTGACCGACCTGTTCACCCCCGTCCTCACCACGCCTTTGTCCGTGGAGGACATTGCCCGGGTCTCCCAGTCCAGCCCATCCGCACCCTTCCAGGAAAAAGCGCGGTTTCGCCTTTTGGCAAGCCCCGACCTTCCGACGGGTGGTCCTGACTCATAATCCATTCGCCCGAAGAAAAGCAGAATATCGCGCGGAAACAGTCCAAAAACTCTCCAAAAGCGTCACTCCCGCGAAAACGCTAAAAAATTCACATTTCTTTATTTGACTCCAAGGCTTTTTATTTCGAATCCGCACAGAAAAACGCGCACCCCTTAGAGTGCTCCGAAATCAAGCTGGGCCATTTCTTGGACCAACTTGGCCTCGAAGGCACTCGAAAATCACACAGATCCTTGTCAGCCATCCAATTCAAACCAAAGGACCGTCCCCCGTCCGGGCCAGCTTTCCATGCCCACCTCACCATGCATAAGCTGAACGAGACGTTTGGTGATGGACAGGACCATGCCCGTCCGCCCCCTTTGGCCACTCACATCCAGGCGGAGACGGGCTGTCGGCGACAGGGGCGCCCGCCCCCGAGCCTTGGCGTCCAGGGTATTGCGGACAACCGCCTTGTGGTCGCAACCGAATTCGAACCGCAACCGGGATCCCGCTTCACCGGGCGAGGCCAAACGCGCCGTCAAAACCACCGCCCCGGGTTGGGAGGCATGGAGGGAGGGGTCGATCGCATTGAACTGCACAGCGCATTCCAACAGGTTTGCCACCACCGTTTCCACCAGGGCCTCGTCCCCGAACAGGGTGGCAGGCACGTCCGGCTCGATGGACAGGGACAGCTCCAGACCGAAGTCCCGGGCCAAATCGGCAATCGTGGTGCGCGCCGCCTCGCAGACCACACGGATATTCACCGGCGCGAAATTCAGATCCACCAATCCGCCTTCCAAATTGGCGAAGCCCCTGACGTCATTGGTGATGGCATTAAGGAGGGTCAGACACACCTCGGACCGCTCCAGATCAGGCTGCTCCTGCCCGAGAGCGATATTCAAGCCTTTCACTGGATAGGCCAATTCGTTGGCCAGAACGTTCAGGAATTCCCCATGGGCGGCCCGGGCCTTATCGGCCAGCCCCTTGGCCTTCTCCACTTCCCGGACGCGGGCATCCAGGTCCGACAGGTCACGCAGGAACAGAACGAACAGCACCCCCCCGATTTCCCGCTTTGCTTCCAGGACCGTCAGTTCCGCCTGGAAAGCCTTGCCATCGGCCCGGGCGGCCAGAACCCGACGCACGGGGTTGTGGCGCTCTTCCTTGTCCCGGGGGTTGAACCAGGGGGATCCGGTTTCCGGATCCGCATCCCGCCCGCCCGGCATCAACTTGGCCACCGACCGCCCCACCGCCTGGGGCGAGGGGTACCCGAACATGTCCTCTGCTGCCGGATTAAAGCCAACAATCGTCCCCCGTTCATCAACGGTGATCATGGCCTCCGGTGCGCCGTCGAGGACTGCGGACAGATAGGCCTTGGCCGCCTGGGACTGCTGACGCAGGTATTCCGCCTGCTCCTCATCCGTTAACCGATAGTCCTGGACGGATCGAGCGACGGCGCCAAATTGATCCCGCCGCTTCATCCCCGGTAGGATGGCCGGCGCGGCGTCGATGGCCAAGCCGGAAACCGCGTTGACCAATCGGTTCAACGGTCCGGTGATCGTTCGTGCCACCCCCCAGGCCAAAAGCAAATAGGCAAGGGCAATGGCGCCACCCTGGATCAGGGATCGGCGCAGAGCGTCTTCCCGGGCCTGCTTGGCAAGGTCACTCAGGGCCGACCGCGCTGGGCCGACGGTCGCGCCCAAGGTGCTGATGTCACCGGCCAACCCCTTCAGGTCCTGCCCCAGGGATTGGATCTGGGTGTCGAGCTCCCTCCGTCCCTCGGCCACTTTGGTGAGAGCCTTGGCCTGTCTTTCAGCGAGGTTGATCAGATCTGTCCGCGTCGCGGCAGTGATCACTGCCGCTTCAACGGTGGTCCGAAACAGGTCCAAGACCCCAGCATGTGTCCCCAGGATCGATGCCTGCCCATCCAACAGATAGGCGCGCGACAAGGCTATCAAACGGGTCCCCTGGGCAGCGAGCGACCCACCGAAGGGCATATCAGCCAGGGTGTCTTCCAACGCCCGATCGGCGGCACGCAGATCCGAGAGCGCCCCGTTCGGGCCATTCACCCGCTTCCATTGGTCAATAACCGAGACCAGTCGTCCGGCCAGCTTCTCTGCCCTAACGGCCTGAGCCTCGCCGCCCCGTTCCACCTGGGGCAATTCCGAAGCCCGCCCCAGGTCGGCCAGATCGATCAATTGGCGCCGGGTTTCCGCTATCAGAGGCTGGGCAAGAGCGGGATCCGAGCCGGACAGGGCGACCGCTGCTCCCCGGGCCGTTGCCACAGCTAAGGGAACCAGGGCTTCCGCCCTATTGACCCGCGTCAGGCGATCCTCGGCCCGTTCCCAGTCGCTGTTGCCCAACAGGGTCAAAGCACCCCAAACCCCCAGGGCGAGTATCCCCAGTACAATCATCAGCATCAACCGGGTTCCGACGGCGAACCGGTGCCAAAAACCGGGAGCTTCGGGCGGCACCCGGGACATGGCATCGGAAAGGCGTGTTTCACCCAGGTGACCGCCGGGCCGGTCGGTTCCCCTGGTGGCCGACCCAGGCGCCTTCGTCCCCGAAAAAGCCTCTCGATCCGGCGCCTTCAAAGGAGACGGTCGAGACCCCAGATCCCCCGTCAACTTCGCCCCCTCACCAGGACTGTCCAGTGCGCCGCGCAATTCCTCCAGTGCCGACGCACCGGCGTTCACAACAACACCGTCTTGGGCATCCCCGTCATCTGAAGCCTGGGGACCACCAGACCGAGCCGCCTCCCCGGACCCGTCCGGTCCCCCGGCGTCCAGATCCTTAATGTGACGGGCGGCGTCTTCCAACCAGGAGCGATGTTCGGCATCCAACGAAAGGGGCGGCTTATCCCCAGGTTTCCGGTCCAGCTTTTCTCTCCCACCTTCTGCGGAGACAACGGCAGCGGCCACGAGAGCCTCCTCGGGAAGCCCCGGGTCCTCGGGAAGCCCTGGATCCGAACCATGCCCTCGCTGCTGTTCGGACTCGTCAGCTCCCCCTGGGCGGGGCACCCTATGGGAAACCAAACCCGTCTCCCTACCAGCTCCGGCTTGTTCGGACGGAAAGTCTTCCGTAGGAAAGGCCTCCTCTGGAAGAGACGACGCACCGTCGACACTGTCGGCTTTTCTCGCTTCCAGCGGGGCGTCACGCGGGGCAGCGCGAGACGACGGGACCGCCTCGACGTCCTCCTTGGGCATAGCCAACGGTGAAGACGCAGGAGAGACATCTCCGCCAACCAACCAATCCAAACCGTTTGGGGAGGTTCCGTCAAACGCCTGCTCGTCCCTCAATGGATCCTTAGACTGGGGTGGGCCTTCCCCGACAAAACCGAAGGCAGCACCTAAATCGGTTTCATCCTCCAGCGGACCAGAAGGAGCCCTTTCCCGAAAGACCATCTCGTCTTCCCCGGCCCCAGCGTCCTGCTCGTCCTCACTGGCTACGGGGTCCAACGCATCCTCATCCCGATTACGGGCCATATCCTCAAACAGCTTGCCGAAGGGATTGTCTCCCTCATGACCCTCTCCGATGGCAAGACCATGACCATCTCCGATGGGACGGCGATGATCATCTCCGATGGCACGGCGACGACCATCTCCGACGACATGGCCAACGGTATCCCTATCCGGCAGAGCGGTGAAAGGATCCGTCTCCTCCAATTCCCTGGGTTTGTACGGATCCGCTTCAGGCAGATCCAAATCATCGGTATGCACCATGGGAGGGGCTGCAGCCCTCGAGCGCCCGTCCCGGAAGGCCCGTCCCGCGTCATGCTCTTCCCGCACATCCTCCATGCTGGGATAGGGGGCGAGGGGCTGGGTATCCAGTTCCTCTAATCCCCCATCCTCTCCATCGAAGGAGTCCCCGCCCTGGGGATCTGGCGAAGGCGCTTCCTCGTCCTTGGACCTACCCGACCCGGATTGCTTATTGAACATGGAAAACATTGGTGCGCCACCCTTTGCACGACGATCCGCCAATCCCGTGTTCAACCCGAAAGGGGATCCGGATAAAACGCGGAATTCGGACCGGTTTTCGGCTCCGACCTTTGGGTATGACTGCCCTGGCTTCCGGTTTCAAGCTCTTCCACCGGAAGAAGGGCCAGATAGGATCCCCCCGACATTCGACCGAATGCTTGGCACGGTACTTGATAGAGCTGGCTAATGAACTGACTCCCCCCGGGAGAGGGAGCCTTTGGACCGTTTTCCCGCGATTTGCATCGCATTTTGAGAACCGTCGAAGCATTTCGAGAAGCGCCCCCGCTTCTCAAAGCGAAATGAGAGGCCTGAATACCATGGGTGTAAAAGCAATTCTTATCGGGACCCTGGTTCTTCTAACCTTGGCACAGTCCCTGATATCCATTGGCAACATCCAGAAACGACGGGACGACTTGGCCAACTCCCACGTTCTGATTTCCCGTGTCAACCATGCCCGCATCCTCATCGAAGCCACCCAAGCCATCGCCCAGGAACGGGGGTGGACCAACGCGATGCTGCGAACCTCCAAAGCTGATACGGACAAACTGACCTCCCTGCGCGCCAAGGCCGACGCCGCCATGGCCGAGACCCTTCTCCTCGACACGGTCAACGACAGCCACGCTCTTCTCCAAATCAAGTGGAACAAGTTTGTAGAACGTCGGGCCATTGTCGATCGCGCCCTGGCAAAGGGCGAGAAACAGGTGAACGGCCATGTGGCCGATAACTGGCTGTCCCTGGCGACCGACATGGTGAAAACCTTGGACGATACCCTTCGGGACACATGGTACCTGGAGGAAAACATTTCCCGGGATGGACGAAACCTTTGGATCCTCCTCACCGAAGCGGCCCGGATGCGGTTGGCTGCCGGGCGGGATTCCGCGCAATTGGCCGGGGATCTGATCGACAACCGGCGACCGGACCGCCAAACCGAGGAACGCAACGCCAATTCCCAAGGTGCAATCGGCGAAATCTGGCGGGATGTCCGACGCTCTGCTGAACCCTTTCCAGAACTGAATGGGACCATCCAAGACATCGACAGGCTGTATTGGGGTGACTATCAAGCCCTTCGAAGTGAGTTCATACAGAATGCCCCTGACCCGACAGTGCCTCTGCTTTCCGAAAAGACCTTCATCGCCGCAGCGGTTCCCGCAATCCAAGCCATCTCCCGCTTGTCGATTGAGGTGGGAGATCTTCTCCTCGCCCGAGCCGAAAGCCAAGTAACCGAGGCCCGGCGCGCCTTGGCGATCCAGTGCATTCTTTTGGGTTGTTACGTCATCCTGGCCGTTCTGGCCATCGGCATCCTGCACTTCCGCCTGTCCCGGCCCCTCATCGCCATGACGGACAAATTGACCCTGGCCCAAACCAACACCCCGACAAAACCGCTTGTTTCACCCGAGGCGACCGCCTTCCACCCCCCCCGGCCTCACCGGGACGAGGTCAAACGACTGGGCCAGGCGGTGGACGACTATATCTCAACCCTGGCCGCGCTGGCGAAGTCCGAAGAACGGTTCCGCCTGGCCACCCTGGCGGCGCGGGACGGCATTTGGGACTGGGACTTCAGGACTGGAAAAATCTGGTTTTCCTCCCGCTGGAAAGAGCAATTGGGCTACACCGACCATGAGTTCCCCAATACCTTTGAAGCCTGGGAGAGGGTCATTTTCCCAGAGGACCGTGCCGCAGCCCTGACCCTTGTCGAAGACTTCAACGCTGGACGAGCCCCTGCCTTCGACATCATCCAACGCTTCCGCCACCGGGACGGCCATACGGTCCATATCCATAGTCGCGCCATCCATGAAAAGGATGCCACGGGGAACATTGTACGCATGGTTGGCGCCCATACGGACATTACCTCCCAAGTCCTTCACGAAGCCGAACTAAGGGAAGCCCGGGAAAGAGCCGAGGAAGCCAACCACGCCAAGTCCAACTTCCTGGCCGTCGTCAGCCACGAATTGCGAACGCCTTTGACCGGCATTCTGGGCATGGCGGACATGCTTCTTGCCTCCAACCCGGGCAAGCGTCAGCACCATTGGCTCACGGTGCTGCGAAACTCTGGCACCTCCTTGCTTGGCTTGGTCAACGACATCCTGGACTTCTCCAAGATCGAGGCCGGATCTCTGACCCTGGAAACCCTGAACCACGACCCCCTGACCATCGCCGCAGAGGTGGTGGAGAGCCTGCGTCCCCAGGCTCAACGGAAAGGGTTGGAGCTGACCGTCGACTTTCATCCGCTGGATTTACGGGCAGGAGATCCCACGAAACTGCGTCAAATACTGCTTAATTTGGTGGGCAACGCCGTGAAGTTCACCGATTCCGGGCGCGTAAGCCTGTCTGTGGGTCCCTCCGGCCCCAGTGGCCCTAGCGGCAACCAAAGCCCCATCCAAATCGAGGTCTGGGACACGGGCATCGGCATGACTCCCGCCCAGATGAACCGCCTGTTCACTCCCTTCACCCAGGCAGACGACAGCACCACCCGACGCCATGGGGGCACGGGCCTGGGACTGGTGATCAGTCACCGCCTCTGCGAGGCCATGGGGGGAACCATCACCTGCAAGAGTCAACCCGGCGAAGGAACGCGCTTCACCGTCACCCTGCCCATGCCCTTGGCCAGCGACACCTTTCAGAGCCTGGATCCAAGCCCGACAGAGGGGCTCGCCTCCTTCGGCGCCCTCCCCTCGCTCTCCCTGCTGATTGCCGAGGATAACGAGACCAATCGCCTGCTTCTGGGTGAAGCTCTGATCGCTTTGGGACACCGCCCTGTCTTGGTGGAAAATGGTGCCCTGGCCGTGGAGGCCGCGGAAGCCGAGCCGTTCGACGCCATCATCATGGACATGCAAATGCCGGTCATGGATGGCATCGACGCCGTGCGTCTGATCCGACAGCGGGAACAGAAGGCCGCAACGGAAGGCGACGCGGTCTCCCGCAGACATCTGCCCATTGTCGCGCTCACCGCAAATGTCAGCGCCAAAGAAACCTTGGGAGACGAGGCTGGGTTATTCGACGCCTTCCTGACCAAGCCCATCAACTGGACCATGCTCGCCGCAACACTCGCGGCCCTGACGTCCGTAGACCTGCCTCAGGACGGAAGGTCCGTCCCTCCCGCCTCTTCCACCGCACCCCCATCCGGATCAAAGGCAGCGCAAGGCCTGCCGCCCGACTGGACCAACCAGCCCGTCTTCGATCACGGGTGGATGGAGCCCCTGGCGACCCGGGTTTCCAGTGACAAAGTCGCGGCCATCCTCCGCTCCCTTCAGGGGCGGTTGACCCAGCCCATCGGACCGCTGACCCTGGCCGTAGAAACCGATGACCAGGAAACCGCAAACCGCCTCTGCCACGCCCTCAAGGGGATGGCAAGACAGTTTGGCTTGGCCCGCATTGCCCTTCTTGCCGAAACTTTGGAAACCCACGCCAAGGGAGGGGACAGCGAGGCTATGGGCCCCCTGCTTCCCATCCTATCGCAGGAAGTCGATGCCGCCAAACAGGCCATTACCGACAAATTGCATCTCGTCGCGGTTGCCTGATCCCGGCTCCCTCCGAATTGGCCCTCTCAGTCCTGACCCGCGGTCAGGTCGGAGGGGACGCGGCTGCCTTCTGCGTTTTCCAAAACCAGTTTTCCCAATAGGCGCACGAAGACCTCTTTCTCCCCGGCACTGAGGGGCTCCAGGATTTTGTCCTGAACCTCATTCACCAGAGGACGGGCCGCATCCAGCGCCCCCTCGCCCACCTTGGTCAGCGCCAGCCGTTTGACCCGGCGGTCCCGCTCGTCGGGCGTCCGCAAGATGTACCCCCTGCCCTCCAGTCGCGAAATCACGTTGCCAATGGTCGCCCGGTCGACTCCGACAAGACGTGACAGCTGGATCTGGTCCAACCCCGGACGGGCCTCGATACCACTCAGCAAGGCGAATTGGATAGGGGTCAACCCGATCTCGCCACAGGCCTCGTGGAACAAGCCAACGGAAATTTGATGAGTCCGGCGAATCAGGTAGCCGGGCATGCTTTCGTGAGTAAGGGGTTTTTCGGTCATGACAGGCCAAGGGTGGAAAGCAAGGAAGAGTCGCGCGGTTTGCCGCAGGACTCCTGGTGAGCCCCTTCCTTAGCCCGATCTGTTTATAAAAAAAAGACGCATACTGATTGACAGCATACTTACTATCTGTTTCCATCAGGGAAATCGAAACGCGGAACAAGCGCGAGATCAGTCACAAAGGGAGAACATCCATGAGCAAAACCACTTTCAAAATGGTCGTGGCCGGCGGCGGCATCGGCGGTTTGTCAGCAGCCATGGGCTTGGCCAAGGCCGGGTGCCAGGTCACGGTGCTGGAGCAGGCTTCGGCCTTCGGGGAAATCGGTGCGGGCATCCAAATCGGGCCCAACGCCTTCCACGCCATGGATTATCTGGGCGTGGGCGAAGCCGGCCGATCCAAGGCCGTCTACATTGACAAGTTGGTTCTGATGGATGCCGTCAGCGGCGACCACATCTCCGACATGCCCGTCGGCGAAGACTTTCGCAGTCGTTTCGGCAACCCCTACGCCGTGGTCCACCGGGCCGATCTGCACGGGGTTCTCCATGACGCCTGCAAGGCCAACGAAAACATCACCCTGGTGAACAACCAGCGGGTGGTATCCTACGAAAACACCGCGAACGGCGCCAAGGTGACCACCGAGTCGGGCGAGGTGTACGAGGGCGATGCGGTCATCGGCTGCGATGGCGTGCGCTCCATGATCCGTCAGCAGTTGACCGGCGGTGACGAACTGCGCCTCTCCGGCCATGTGGCCTACCGCGCTGTGCTCCAACTGGATCAAATGCCCGAGGATATGCGCTGGAATGCTGCGGCCCTCTGGGGTGGGCCGAAGTGTCACATGGTCCATTATCCCCTCCAGGGATGGAAGACCTTCAATTTGGTCGCCACCTTCCAGACCGATGTGTCCAATGTGGGCAGCAACGAGCCCGGCACGCGGGAAGAAATCCTCTCCCGCTTTGGCAATGTCTGCGACCGGGTCCGCAAGGTGCTGGAGATCCCCACCGAATGGCGCCGCTGGGTGCTGGGGGACCGGGATCCCATCGAGAACTGGACCGACGGCAATGTCACCCTATTGGGAGACGCCGCCCATCCGACCCATCAATATTTCGCCCAGGGCGCCTGCATGGCGCTGGAAGACTCCGTCTGTCTGTCGGACAAGATCCAGCATTGCGGCGGCGACCTGAACAAGGCCTTCCAGCAGTACCAGGACGAGCGCATCGTCCGCGCCTATCGGGTGGTCCTGTCCTCGCGCATGTTGGGCAAGATGTACCACGCCCAGGGTGTCGAGCGCCTGATCCGCAACAGCGTCATGGCCGCCAAAAAGCCTGAGGATTACTACCACAGCCTCGACTGGCTCTATGGCGGCACCGGCCTGATGTCCGCAGCGGCCCAGGCAGCGGAGTAACCCATGGCGCGGCTGTATAGCTTTTTCCGCAGCGGAACCTCCCATCGACTGCGGATCGCGCTGAACTTGAAGGGTCTCCCCACGGAGATCCTTCCGGTTAACCTGCGCAAGGGTGAGCACAAGGCCGAGACCTACTTGGCCCTCAATCCCCAGGGCTTGGTTCCCGCTTACGAAAGCGACGACAACGGGACGCTCACCCAATCCCCGGCAATCATCGAATACCTGGAAGAGCGCTATCCGGAGCCTCCCCTGTTGCCCCAGAGCTTGGGAGATCGGGCAAGGGTACGGGCCATGGCTGCGGCCATTGGCTGCGACATCCACCCCATCAACAATATGCGGATCCTGGGAGCCCTGCGCCAACAGTTCGGTGCGGATGAAAAGGCCATCACGGTCTGGACCAACACCTGGATCCACGCCGGTTTCAAGGCCCTGGAAACAATGCTGCCCGAGGGTGTGGGCCAGGGAGCCTTTGCCTGCGGAGACCGGCCGGGTTTGGTGGAATGCTACCTGATCCCGCAGGTCTACAGTGCCCGCCGGTTCGAGGTGGACCTGTCGGCCTATCCGAAAATCACGGCGCTCGACGCAACCTGCGCCGAAAGGGAAGCCTTTCAGGCGGCCCATCCGGACGCCCAACCCGACGCCGTCTGACCATCTTTCCCCCCGACCGGATCCACCAATCCGGCCGGGGTGCGTCCGTTTTGAGTGTGGGCTGAGACAGAAGACAAACGACACGAGGGCGAATGCCCCGATTTCTACGAGGGCCAAAGGCTCCGTATCCGTAACCCCATGGGAGGTATGAAACCGATGTCCGTGACACAGAAGATCGCCCTGGCCACCACTGCTTTGATGGCAACGGCCACCCTTTCCGCCCCGTCCTGGGCCGAGGAACTGAAACTGGGCGTGATCACTCCGCCACCCCACGTTTGGACCAAGGCCGCCAACCACTTCGGCGAGTTGCTCAAGGAAAAGAGCGGCGGCGACCTGACCGTTGTGGTCTTCCCCGGTGGCCAGTTGGGGGCCGAACCGGAGATGTTCCAGCAGATGCAGGCGGGCATCCTCGACATGGGCCTGATGACCGGCGCCCTGACCTCCCTGCGTGAGCCCTCCATCCAGGGCTGGTTCACCCCCTTCCTGATGGGATCCGTCGAAGAGGCCGCCATGGCCGCCAAGACCCCCGCCGCCCAAGAGATGCTGTCCAACCTGGATAAGCTCGGTCTCAAGGGCCTGGGCTATTCCTTCGCGGGCATGCGCCATATCCTGACCACCAAGGGCACCGTCTCCGGCCTTGACGACCTGAAGGGCCAGAAGATCCGCATCGTGCCTTTCCCCGCCATGAAGGTCTGGTGGGAAGCCACCGGCGCCGTCCCCACCCCGGTCCAGTTGCCCGACATCTATCAGGCCTTGCAGAGCGGTCTGCTCGACGGCGTGGACATCGACCTGGACGCCCTGGTCGGCCTGAAGTTCCAGGAGGTCGCCAAGGGCCTGACCCTGACCAACCACATGGTCTTCCCTGCGGTGGCCATGATGGGTAAGGCCAAATGGGACGCATTGGGTCCCGAAAAGCAGGCCATGGTGACCGAAGCCATGGACGAAACCCTGGCATGGGCCACGGAAATGCAGATCGAGGCGGAGAAGACCAACCTGGAAACCCTGAAAGCCGCCATCGATGTCACCAAACTGGAAAACGCCGAAACGGTTTTTGCCGAGGCTAACGCCGCCTTCGCCGAGGCCTTTGGCTCTGACCCGCTGATCAAGGCTTTCCAAGAGCAGGTCAAGGCCGCCAAGGCCGCGCAATAACCCGGCCCGGGGTTAAGGGTGGGCCGTCGGCGTCCTGACGCAGGCGCCCCACCCCAACTAACTGATCGACATCCATTCCCTTTTTTTGTCGGGAGACCGTCCCATGGCGATTGCCCTCGCCCGTGGCGTTGCCCAAACCCTTGGTGCCCTCAGCGCCCGTCTGGCCTGGCTGGAGCGGTTGATCTGCCGGGCGTTGATTGTCGTGTTCACCGCCCTGCTCGCCGTCAATGTGACCCTGCGGTACGGCTTTTCCAGCCCCCTCTATTTCGCCGAGGAGATGGCCGTCTACATCCTGATCTGGATGGCCTTCCTGGCCATTTCCGTATCCCTGCACGAAAACACCCAGATCCGCCTGACCATCCTGGTGGACATGTTGGACAGCCGGTCGCGCATACTGACCCTGGCGGCCATGGACCTGTTGGTGGCGGTCATGCTGGCCGTGATTCTGGTCCATGCCATCGGCTGGATCACCTCTCCGGCAGTCGATTACGAACTGGCCATCACCCTTGGCATCTCAAAGGTGCCGTTCTTCGCCATCATTCCCATTTTCTGTGCCACGGGGCTGTTCCACACCCTCGCCCGTCTGGCCGTCCGCGCCGGAGGAGAGGACTAAATGCTCACCGTAGCCGCTTTCCTCCTCCTCCTGCTGCTGGGGATGCCCATCGCCTTCGTGTTGATCGCCGCGACGCTGGTCTTCGCGGCGACCTCCGGGGCTTGGCGATTGCTCGACAGCCTGCCCCAGGTGCTGTTCAGTTCGTTGGAGATCTTCGACCTTCTGGCCATTCCCCTGTTCATCCTGCTCGGTGAGTTGATGAACGAGGGCGGCATCACCCGCCGGATCGTCGATGCCGCCCGGGCCTGGCTGCGCTGGGTCCCCAATAGCTTGGCCCATGTGTCGCTGCTGGCCAATCTGATGCTCTCCTCCATCATGGGATCGGCCACGGCCCAGATCGCCATTATGAGCCGGGTCATGGTTCCGGCCATGGAGAAGGACGGATACGACAAATCCTTCGCCGCCAGCCTGACCGCCGCTGCGGGCCTATTGGGGCCGATCATTCCTCCCTCCATGGTCTTCATCATCTACGGCGTGGTCGGTCAGGTCTCCATTGGCTCCATGTTCATGGGGGGCATCCTGCCGGGTCTGTTACTCTTCTCCCTGCTCGCTGGCGCCACGGCCATCGGCGCCCGACGCTACCGCAAGGATGTCCAATCCAAGGAGGTCCTGCCGAGCCTCTGGACCGCCACCGGCGAGGCCCTGCTGACCCTCTCCATCCCTGGGGCCATCGTCGGCGGCATTTCCTTCGGCATCGTCACACCCACGGAATCCGCCGCCGTGGCCATCCTGTTGACCCTGGTTATCGGCGGGGTGATCCACCGGGAGCTGAAGTGGTCCATGGCGGGCACCATTCTGGGACGCACGGCGGGGACGACAGCAACGGTCCTCCTGCTGATCGCCGCAGCCAAGGTCTTTGGCTGGGTGCTGACCTTCAATCAGGTGCCCCAGGCAGCGGCGGGCTTCCTTCAGGCCCTGACCGACGACCCCACGGTTTTCATGCTGCTGGTCTTCGTCTTCCTGATGGCCGTCGGCATGATCCTGGACGGCATCGCCGCCCTGATCATCCTGGTGCCCATTCTGCTGCCCATCGCCCAGACCACCTACGGCATCGACCCGGTGCACTTCGGTATCATGACCTGCCTGACCCTGACCCTGGGCCTGCTGACGCCGCCCGTGGGGGCAGGCCTGTATATCTCCTCGGCCCTGACGGGCATCGGCATCGGTCCCTTGAGCCGCCGGGTGCTGCCCTTCATCGGCCTGACCGCCTTCGTCATCCTGTTGCTGATCGTCGTGCCCGAGCTGACGACGGCGTTCCGTTAAATCCTGAAAAGCCAACAAAGAACCATTTGGGAGACCGTCCAATGAGCCACCAACTTGGCACCCTCGAGGAACTGCCCCTCGATTACCGGAACACGCTAACGGACCTGAATCTGGTCCCGCTCTGGCCCGCCCTGCGGAGCTTCCTGCCTTATGGCAAGCCGACACGGGCCTGCGAGCCCATGCTCTGGCGCTACGAGGATGTGCGCCCCCTGCTGATGCAGGCTGGCGACCTGACACCGATTGAGAAGGCCGAGCGCCGGGTGCTGATCCTGGCCAACCCCAGCCTGGATCCCGCAACGGCCCGGGCGACGCCAACCATCTATCTGGGTCTCCAGCTCATCAACCCGGGCGAAACCGCGCCCAACCACCGCCATTCCCCCAGTGCCATTCGCTTTGTGGTCGAGGGCGAGGGCGGCTTCACCATGGTGGAAGGGGAACGTTTGCCCATGGAAAAGGGCGACCTGATCCTCACCCCCTCGGGCCTGTGGCACGAACATGGGCATACGGGCTCCGGCCCGGTGGTCTGGCTGGATGCGCTCGACCTGCCGCTGGTCTATTCGGTGGAGGCCTCCTATTGCATCGAGGGCGAGGGCCAGGTCCGGAACAACCGGGCGGACAGCTCCCAAGCCACCTACCGCCGCTCCGGTCTGCAACCCTATGCCGCCCTGGATCGGCCCGTCGACAACTACCCCCTGCGCCGCTACCCCTGGCGCGAGGTCAAGGCCGCGCTGATGGACATGGCCGCCCATGCCGGCCCCAACGATGTCCTGCATCTGGCCTATGTGAACCCGGAAACGGGCCGTGAATGCCTGCCCATCCTCGGCTTCTCCGCCCTGGCCCTGCGCCAGGGCGAGACCTATACCCCGAAGCGACGCTCCGCCTCCCAGGTCCTGCATGTGATCGAGGGCGAGGGAGATGCGGTCATCGACGGGGTTGAGATGCGCTGGGGCGAGTCCTCGACCATGGCCGTGCCCACCCATGCCGAGATCCAGGTCCGCAACAATTCTTCGACCAAAATGGCCTTCCTCTTCGTCGTCGACGACGCACCCATGCAGCGCAAGCTCGGCTTCTACGAAGAGTTTTAATCGAACCCATGCGAGGGCGCGGGGGTCCGCCCCCCGCCTATTCCCACCTCCCGTCCTGTCCAGGAGATCCAGACCGTGTCCACCTACCTGTTCCCCCCCCCCGACGTCGTGACCGTCGCCATCGAGGGCTCCAGCGCCCTCTTCCCTGTGAACCGCATTTTCTGCGTGGGCCGCAATTACGCCGCCCATGCCGCAGAAATGGGCGTGAAGGTCGACAAGGAAGAACCCTTCTATTTCACCAAGGCGGCCTCAGCCATCGTCCCTTCGGGCTCGACCGTTCCCTATCCGCCGGAGACCGAGAATTACCATTATGAGATGGAACTGGTCGCCGCCATCGGCCAGCCGATCCACCGGGCGCCCCTGGAGACCGCGCTCGACAGCGTCTACGGCTACGCCTGCGGCCTGGACATGACGCGGCGCGACCTGCAACTGCGCGCCCGTGAGAAGCAACGCCCCTGGGACCTGGGCAAGGATTTCGAGCAATCCGCCGTGATCTCCCCCATCGTGCCTGTCGTCGACGGCAAGCACCCCACCACTGGCGAGATCGCCCTGGAGGTCAACGGCGAGTCCAAGCAGAAGGCCGACCTGTCGGAACTGATCAACTCCACGCAAGAGCTCATCGTCCACCTGTCCCGCTTCTATCACCTGGTGCCCGGCGATCTGATCTACACCGGCACGCCCGCAGGTGTGGGTCCCGTGAAGCCCGGCGATGTGATCACCGGCCATGTGGACGCCGTCGGGACAATCACCTTCACCATCGGCGAACCCGCCTGACCGAGACCTTTCCAGTCCTTGGGACAAACCCGCTTTTGCTTAAAAAATGCCTCTCTCGGCGGGCGTGTTCCCCCTTGGCCCGGACGACGTCCCTGTCGTCCGGGTTCCTTTATGAGGGACAGGAATACGGGAGGACATATTTCCGAAACCTGTGCTTCGCAGTTTCTGGGCTCTGCCCAGACCCGCAAAGGGTCGCGGACCCTTTGATCCCAAAGGGGGGGGGGCTTGCGCTATCGCCCAAAAAAGACGAGACACTGTCACGTACCGTGTCTAATACCCCCTCACTCCCCCCTGTCTCGGGGAATGAAATTCCGGTTCAGCAAGGTCAGTAATCGCAGAAGCTCATCCCTGTTCGAGGTGCCCAGGGCGTCCGCCAGCTTGGCCTCGTGGGCCTCCACGGCCGCCCGGGCCTCCGCCAGAAAGGAGCCCCCCTTGCTGGTCAAACAGAGGGAATGGGAGCGGCGATCCTCCAACGACCGTTCCCGCACCATCAAGCCCCGGCTTTCCAGGGCATCGACCATCTTGACCAGATTGGTCCTCTGCACCCCCAGAAGGTCGGCCAGCTCTGCCTGACGCAGACCGGGACGGGTGGACAGGATCATCAGCATGGAAAACTGCGTGGGCCTCAGGTCAAAGGGCTCAAGGGCGGCAATCACATCCTGGAAAATCAACAACTGCGCCCGGCGCAACATGTAGCCCAAATACCCCCTCAGGCTACTGGTGCCCAGTTCCGCCCCATCCTCCGCCAGAGAGAAACCGCCCTCCCCGCCTTCGCTTTCCTCTTCGATCATCTTCCTGGCCATCGTGTTTTCCTTCCGTTTCCCAGGACATACCGCCCCCCTCCCCCGGGAGCAAGACCTCAAGGGGTCAAGCCACTCCAGGCGCCTCCGTTTTTGGTGCAATGCAGCATCTTTTCCCGCTTGACCACTCCCCGAATATAGTTATACACAATCACTATTATAAAACATGTGAAAAAGGGGAGGGATCATGGCTACCAGTGAAGCGGTGCTCCAGACGGATCCACCGGTCGTCCAATTGACGGTTCAGGACGGGATCGGCATCGTCACCTTGAACCGCCCGGCGAAACGCAACGCCATCAACGATGACCTGATCCAGTCCCTGAATCACGTCTTCGTCACCCTGTCCCAGGACATCAAGGCGGTGGTCATCCGGGGCAATGGGGACTGCTTCTGTGCGGGCCTGGATCTGTCCGAGCTCACCGACCAGAGCATCACCGGCGGCATCCGCCATTCCCGCCTGTGGCACAAGACCTTCGACGCCATCCAATTCGGTGACGTTCCGGTGATCTCCGTGCTCCATGGTGCGGTGGTCGGCGGGGGCCTGGAACTGGCCTCGGCCACCCATATCCGCGTCGCCGAGGACAACGCCTTTTTCGCCTTGCCCGAGGGCCAGCGCGGCATTTTCGTCGGCGGCGGCGGATCGGTGCGCCTGCCCCGACTGATCGGCCTGCAACGGGTCACCGACATGATGCTGACCGGTCGGGTCCTGGATGCACCGGAAGCCGAGCGCATCGGCCTCGCCCAATATGTGACCGAAACGGGCAAGGGCTTCGATCTGGCCATGGAACTGGCGGCAAAGGTCGCCAAGAACGCTCCGTTGACCAATTTCGCCGTCATCCACGCCCTGCCCCGCACAGCGGAGGCGGCCCCGGAACAGGCCTTCATGCTTGAGGCCCTGATGTCTTCCATCGCCCAAGGCGACGATCTGGCCAAGGAACGGCTGCGTCTGTTCCTCGACAAAAAGGCCGCGAAGGTTCGCGGCTAAAGTAAAGAGTGATAATACTCCGGAAAGCGCCTTCTAAGGGTTCTTCCGGTGGGCATGGGTCCCGCCCCACCAAACGAGGGCACGGACCAAAAAAAGCGATAACGCTCCTTAGGGAGACGTTTCGCGGATGGAACACGGAATCGCCAGAATGATCCCCGGAACAGGGGACGCTGGTGGCAGAGGTCAACGGCTCGCGCGTCCGATCACTGTGGACCGCGCGACAAGGGAGGTTCGGATGTCCGAAGCGCTCAGGTCCGCTATTTTTGGCCCCCGAGAGGTGACCCGCGAGGTCCGCCCCGACGGGTCCATGATCATCAAATCCACCGATCCCCTGGGGGCCTACCCCAAGGTGATGACCGAATGTCTGGTCAAGGGTGCGGCCGACTTTCCGGACCGTGTTCTCTACGGCCAGCGCAGCCAGGACGGCGCCTGGCGCACCCTGTCCTACAAGGAGGGCCTCGCCCTGGTCGAGCGCCTCGGTCAGGCTTTTCTGGATCGGGGTCTATCCAAGGACCGCCCGGTTTTGATCCTGTCAGCCAACGGCATCGACCACGCCCTGCTTCATCTGGCAGGTCTTCATGTGGGTGTCCCGACAGCGGCCATTTCAACGGCTTATTCCCTGATTTCCGAGGACTTCGGCAAGCTGCGCCATGTCTTCGACATCCTCACGCCCGGCATGATCTTTGCCGAGGATGGGACGGCTTACGAACGCGCCTTCGCAGCCCTGCACTTGGATGGCGTCGAATGCGTTGTCTCCCGCAACCCCGTCTCCGACCGGGGGGCTACACTCTTCACCGACCTCTGCGCGACCCCGGTCACCGACGCCGTCGCCCGGGCCCATGCGGCGATTGACCCCGATGACGTGGCCAAGTTCCTGTTCACCTCCGGCTCCACCGGGGTGCCCAAGGGGGTGATCAACACCCACCGTATGATGTGCTGCAACCAACAAATGCTCCATCAGATGCTCGGCCTGATGGGCGAGGTTCCGCCGGTCATGCTCGACTGGCTGCCCTGGAGCCACACCTTTGGCGGCAACCATAACATCGGCATCGCGCTCTATAACGGCGGCTCCTTCTACATTGATGAAGGCAAGCCCGTGGGCAAGGGCATCCTGGCGACCATCGCCAACCTGCGGGACATCAACCCGACCCTCTATTTCAACGTCCCGAAGGGCTATGAAGAGCTGTTGCCCCACCTGAAAGCCGACGCAGCCCTGCGCGAAGGCTTCTTCAAGGATCTGCGCGTCCTGTTCTACGCCGGTGCGGGCATGGCCCGGCACATCTGGGACGCCTACGACACCATGGCCGAAGAGGTCATCGGCCAACGTATTTTCATGTGCACCAGCCTGGGCTCCACGGAAACCGCACCCTTTGCCTTCGGCACGCCCTGGGACCCCGATGGCCCCGGTGAAATCGGCATCCCCGGCGCCGGTGTCGAAGTCAAGATGGTGCCTTCGGACGAAAAGCTGGAACTGCGGTTGCGCGGGCCCAACATCACCCCGGGATACTGGCGCCAGCCCCACCAGACCGAGGGAGCCTTCGACGAGGACGGCTTCTACAAGATGGGCGATGCCCTGAAATTCGCCGACCCGGAGGATCCCTCCCGAGGCTTCCTGTTCGACGGTCGCATTGCCGAGGATTTCAAGCTGGCCACGGGCACCTGGGTTTCCGTCGGCCCGCTGCGCGCCAAAATCATCGGCCATTTCGCTCCCTTCGTCCGGGACGCGGTGATCACCGGCCATGACAGGGACGACGTCGGCATGTTGCTGCTGCCCGATATGGAGCAATGCCGGAACCTCTGCGTGGGGCTCCCGGACGATGCGTCGGATGTGGAGGTCCTGCGCCACCATTCGGTGCTGGAGGAACTCCATGGCCTGCTGCGCTCCTTCGCCAACCACGCCACGGGAAGCGCCAACAAAGTGGTCCGCGCCGCCTGGCTGGAGGTCCCGCCAGACCTGGACGCGGGCGAAATCACCGACAAGGGTTCCCTGAACCAACGCGCCATCCTGCGCCTACGGGCCGATTTGGTCGAGCAGCTCTATGCGGACACCCCGCCCAACCACGTGGTCAGCCTGACCTGGGAAATGGCCTGATCCTGACGTTTGAGGAGACACATCCATGCAGATCGACGGACTGGCCGCCGTGGTCACCGGAGGCGCCTCCGGCCTGGGCGCCGCCACCGCCCGGATGCTCGCCGGGGCCGGGGCCAAGGTCACCATTTTAGACCGCAACGGCGAAGAGGCCGCCAAGGTCGCCGCGCCCCTCGGCGGTTTGGGCCTGGGCTGCGATGTCACCGATGGGGAGGGTGTCGCCGCCGCCCTGGAGCAGGCCCGAAGCGCCCATGGGGTGGAACGGATCCTGGTCCAATGCGCGGGCATCGGCACGGCCAAACGCATCGTTGGCAAGCAGGGACCCATGGATCTGGCGGACTTCGAAAAGGTCATCAAGGTGAACCTGATCGGCTCCTTCAACGTCCTGCGGCTCTCGGCGGCGGCCATGACCGCCACCCCCCCGTTGGAGAACGGCGAACGCGGCGTGATCATCATGACCGCCTCCGTCGCCGCCTATGACGGCCAATTGGGGCAAGCGGCCTATGCCGCCTCCAAGGGAGGCATCGTCTCACTGACCCTACCCGCCGCCCGGGAATTTGCCCCCCGGGGAGTGCGGGTCGCGACCATCGCGCCGGGCCTGTTCGCAACCCCGCTTCTGGAGGAATTGCCCGACGAGGTCCGCGGCCAAATCATCAAGGACATCCCCCTGGGCCGCCTCGGTACACCAGAGGAATATGCCGAATTGGTCCGCGCCTGTGTGGTCAATTCCTACCTGTCCGGCGAAGTCATCCGCCTGGACGGCGTCCTGCGCTTGCCACCGCGTTAAAAAGAATTCCCCCCACCACCGCCACCGGCCCAAAGGTCACCCGGGTCGGTTCAATCGGGGACAAAAGAGGTGACCAACCGGCCCGACAAAAAACAAATCCGGGCCATTCGATGGGAGAGTTTCGCATGTCCAAGTTCCGTTTCGCCGCCAAAGGCCCTACCGGCTCCAAAGGACGTATTGCCAAAGGGATCCGCACCCTGCTGTTGACGGCCCTGGCGACCACAGCCTTGTCCGGTGCGGCCTGGGCCGATCTCAACGTGGGCGTCATCGTCAGCGCCACTGGCAGCACGGCGGCGCTGGGCATCCCCATGCAGAACGCCCTGATGTTCATGCCCAAGGAAATCAACGGCGAGAAGGTCAACCTGTTCTTCGGTGACGACACCTCCGATCCGGCGACAGCCACCAATCTGGCCCGGCGCATGATCACCCAGGACAAGGTAGATGTGCTCATCGGTTCGGGCATGACCGGTGCCGCCATCGCCATTGCCGGTGTGGCCAACGAGAACGGCGTGCCCCAGATCGCCATGTCCCCCATCATCCTGCCCGAAGGCACCGACGCCTGGACCTTCCGCATGCCCCAGCCGGTGGGGCTGATGGCCAAGGCCCTGATCGACAACATGGCCGCAAAAGGCGTCAAGCGCCTGGGGTACATCGGCTTCTCCGACGCCTGGGGGGACTTCTGGGTCAAGGAATTCGACAAATATGGCCCGTCGGCCGGGATCGAGATGGTCGCCCAGGAACGCTATGGCCGCGCCGACACCTCCGTCACCGGTCAGGTTCTGAAACTGGTGGCCTCCCGGCCTGACGCGGTTCTCGTCGGCGCTTCGGGCACCGCCTCGGCCCTGCCGCAGATCGAACTGCGCAAACGGGGGTATACCGGCCCCATCTACCAGACCCATGGGTCCGTCAGCGCCGACTTCATCCGCATCGGCGGTAAGGATGTCGAAGGGGCTATTTTGTCCTCCGGCCCCGTGAACGTGGCCGAACAGCTCCCCGACACCGCCGAGGTGAAGGCCCCTGGCATGGACTTCATCACCCGGTACGAAGCGAAATACGGGGAGGGTAACCGCAACCAGTTCGCAGCGCATATGTATGACGCCATCACGGTCCTGGAACAGACCGTCCCCAAGGCCATGGAAACCGCCAAGCCCGGCACACCGGAGTTCAAGGCGGCCTTCAAGGACGCGCTGGAGCACGGGGATCCCATCGTCGCTTCCCAGGGCGTGTATCGGTTCACACCCACCGACCACTTCGGCCTGGACGAGCGGGGCCGCGTGCTGATCACGGTCAAGGACGGCGCCTGGAAGCTGATCCAATAGTCCCCGTCCACCGATGAAGCCTGACCCGGCAAACTTCCATCCGTGAAGGCCGCCGGGTCCGGTCCGCCCGTGCCCGAACCGGAGACCGCCCGTGGATTCCACCATCGCCTTGTTCCTGGCCCAGGACGGCATCACCAATGGCGCCATATATGCGCTTTTGGGCCTCTCACTGGTCCTTGTCTTCACCGTTACCCGAGTGATCTTCATCCCCCAGGGAGAATTCGTCGCCTATGGCGCGTTGACCCTGGTGGGCCTGGAAACCGGTGTGGTTCCTGGCACCGCCTATTTGACCCTCGTTCTGGGAATTGCCGCCTTCTGCGTCGATCTGGTGCGGACTCCAGACAGTCGCCAGCCCCGGGTCCTGATCACCCGCGCCGTTTCCGACCTGGGCCTCCCCCTGGCGCTTTTGGGTGTTTCCGGAGTGGTCGCGCCTGCGAACATGGGTCCCTGGGTCAATGTGCCGCTCGCCGTGGCCCTGGTCGCCCCCATGGGTGCCTATATCTACCGGCTGGCTTTCCGACCCCTGGCCCAAGCCACCGTTCTGACTCTGTTGATCGCTGCGGTCGGTGTGCATCTGGTGATGCTGGGTCTGGGATTGGTCTTTTTCGGGGCGGAAGGGTACCGCGCCACCCCCTTTACCGATGTCAATCTGTCCCTGGGCGTCATGGATTTGGGCGGGCAGAGCCTTTGGGTCCTGGGGGTCACCGCCGTTCTGATCGTCGCCCTGTGGTACGCCTTCGGCCATACCCTGGCGGGCAAGGCCCTGCGGGCCACCTCCATCAACAGGCTGGGGGCCACTCTGGTGGGGATCCCCACGGCCCAATCCGGCCTGATCGCCTTCGTCCTCGCCGCCACCCTGGGCGCCATCTCGGGCGTATTGATCGCGCCCATCACGACGATCTTCTACGACAGCGGCTTCCTGATCGGTCTGAAGGGGTTCGTCGCGGCCATCATTGGCGGGCTGGTCAGTTATCCCATTTCCGCAGCGGCGGCGATCCTTGTGGGGTTGGTGGAGGCCTTCGCCTCCTTCGAGGCCAGCAGCTTCAAAGAAGTCATCGTCTTCACCATCATCATCCCGGTCCTGCTGTGGCAAAGCCTGCGCTCCGGCCATGTCGACGAAGAGGAGGAATAGGCCGTGATCAATCGGAAATGGATCCCGGCGGGCCTCGTCCTTCTGGCCGCCCTGCCGCCCCTTCTGCCCTTCTTGCCGGACTACTGGATCACCCTTCTGAACGCCATTGGCTTGGCCTCGTTGGTGGTTATCGGTCTGGTCCTGCTGACCGGCGTCGGGGGCATGACCTCCTTCGGTCAGGCCGCTTTCTGCGGCTTCGGGGCCTATACCACCGGACTATTGACCACCTCCATGGGCCTCTCCCCCTGGCTGACCCTGCCCATCGCCATCCTTTTGACCTGCGCGGCGGCTGTAGTCCTCGGCCTGCTGACCGTGCGCCTGTCAGGCCATTTCCTGCCCTTGGGAACGCTCGCCTGGGGAATCAGCCTCTATTACCTGTTCGGCAATCTGGAATTCCTGGGCCGCCACGACGGCATTCCCACGGTGCCACCGCTCTCCATCGGCAGTTGGGACTTCTATGACGATCGGACCGTCTATTATGTCATATGGGGCCTGACCATCCTGGCCGCCGTGGCCACCCTGAACCTGCTGGACTCCCGCGTCGGGCGGTCCCTGAGGGCCTTGAAGGGGGGCATCACTGCAGCGGAATCCTTCGGAGTGAACACCCGGCGGGCCAAACTGGTGACCTTCGTCTATGCCGCCTTCCTGGCCGCCGTGGCGGGCTGGGCCTTCGCCCATGTGCAACGGGCGGTGAACCCCACCCCCTTTGGCCTGGGCGCGGGCATCGATTACCTGTTGATGGCCGTCATCGGCGGCGTCGGCCATGTCTGGGGCGCTGTCCTGGGCGCGGGCGCGGTCATCCTGCTCAAGGACCAACTGCAAACCATCCTGCCCGCCCTGTTCGGCCATACGGGTAACTACGAAACCATCGTCTTCGGGGTCCTGCTGATCCTGCTGCTGCAATTCGCCCGCCAGGGGCTTTGGGGGCTGGCAACCCGGCTGCCCTGGGACAAATTGGCCTTCGTCGGAGGGACTCCCTCCGCCCGGCTTTCTTCCTCTCCCTCTGAGGACTCCCTGTGCTCCGCCGCGCCCCTGCCCGCCCTGACCAAGCGCCACACACCGAACCCGGATGCCCCCCTGTTGGAGGTTGATCATGTCCAAAAGACCTTCGGCGGGTTGATGGCCGTTCGGGATGTCGCCTTCACCCTGACCAAGGGCGAGATCGTCGCCCTGATCGGCCCCAACGGGGCGGGCAAAAGCACCACCTTCAACCTGATCACCGGCGTCCTGCCACCGACCGCCGGGGCCGTCCGCTTCCAAGGCCGGGATATCACCGGAGCCAATGCGTCGGAGATCGCAGCCATGGGCATGGCCCGCAGCTTCCAGCATGTGAAGCTGTTGCCCGGCATGACCGTGCTGGAGAACGTCATGCTCGGCGCCCATCTGCGCGGCAAGGCCGGGCTGGCCCGGGCCATCCTACGCCGGGACCGGGCCGAGGAACACTCCATCCGTGCCGAGGCCATGAAACAACTGGAACGCTGCGGCCTCGCCGATCTGGCCCAGCACCAGGCGGGCACGCTCGCCCTGGGTCAAAGCCGGGTGGTGGAGATCGCCCGCGCCCTCTGCCTGGATCCGGCCCTGCTGCTGCTCGACGAACCGGCTGCGGGTCTGCGCCATGGCGAGAAGCAGAAGCTTGCCGCCCTTCTGACCGGCCTCCGGGCCGAGGGTATGAGCATCCTGTTGGTGGAACACGACATGGACTTCGTCATGAATCAAGTGGACCGTCTGGTGGTCATGGACTTCGGCGCCAAGATCGCCGAAGGCACCCCCGAGATCATCCGCGACGACCCCCGGGTCCTGGAAGCCTATCTGGGAGGCATCGAATGAGCACCCCCTTGCTGTCGGCCCAAACCATCGCCGTCTCCTACGGCAAGATCGAGGCCGTCTTGGATGTCTCGCTGGAGATCCCCACGGGCCGGATCATCACTGTCATCGGCGCCAATGGGGCGGGCAAGTCCTCCCTGCTCGGCTCCCTGATGGGCATCCTGCCCCTGGCCGGAGGCTCCGCCACCTTCGAAGGCGCGCCCCTGGAGGGGGTCCCCGTGGAACAGCGGGTCGCCCGGGGCCTCTGTCTGGTACCGGAGAAGCGGGAGCTTTTCGTCACCATGAGCGTGGCCGAAAACCTGGAACTCGGTGGCTATCGCCGTCCCCGGAGGGAGGCCAAATCCTCCCTGGACATGGTCTACGACCTGTTCCCCCGCCTGCTGGAGCGGCGCGGGCAGGCCGCGGGCACCCTGTCGGGCGGCGAGCGGCAAATGCTGGCCATGGGGCGGGCGTTGATGGCCAAGCCCAAGCTGCTCATGCTCGACGAGCCCAGCCTGGGCCTTGCCCCGCGCATCGTCCAGGAGATCTTCGGGCTGATCGGTCGCCTGCGGGACACCGGGGTCTCCATTCTCCTGGTTGAACAGAACGCCCGGGGCGCCCTGCGCACCGCCGATTACGCCTATGTCATGGAGACCGGCCAAGTGACCCTGCAAGGCCCCGCCTCCGATCTGGCCCAAGACCCCCGCGTCATCGAAAGCTACCTGGGACTCAGCGGCGGAGAAGCATCCTCCTCCCCTCCCTCATCCTCCTCCCCCCATTCCTCTTCTATGGGAGCAACCAGCCCATGACCTACAAGGCTCCCCTGTCTGATATCCTGACCACCCTGGACAAGGCCCTGGGGTATTCTACCCTGCTTGACGGGACCGCCTTCGGCGGCCTGGAGTGGGACGCCGTTGAGGGCATCCTGGACGAAGCCGGAAAGTTCGCCGCCTCCGTCCTGGAGCCCCTCAACCGCAGCGGCGACCTGGAGGGCGTGACCCTGAAGGATGGCGTCGTCACCCTGCCCAAAGGCTTCAAGGAGGCCTATGCCCAATGGGCGGAACTGGGCTGGAACGGCGTGGCCGCCCCCGAAGCGTTCGGCGGCATGGGCTTTTCCACGGCCATCGCCCTGGCGACCTTCGAGATCTGGGATGGGGCCAACATGGCCTGGGGCACCGGCCCGACCCTGACGCTCGGGGCCATCGACCTGCTGCTCGACCATGCCAATGATGCCCTGAAGGACAAATACCTGCCCAAACTGGTGTCCGGCGCGTGGATGGCCACCATGCATCTGACCGAGGCCCAGGCCGGATCGGATGTGGGCGCACTCCGCACCCGGGCCGTTCCCCAGGACGACGGCACCTACCGCCTGTTTGGCGAGAAAATCTTCATCACCTTCGCCGAACACGACCTGACCGAGAACATCATCCATCTGGTCCTGGCCCGCCTGCCCGACGCCCCACCGGGGACCAAGGGGATCTCCCTGTTCCTCGTGCCCAAGGTCCTGGTCAACGACGACGGATCCCTCGGCGCGCGCAACGATGTCCATTGCGTCGGCGTCGAGCACAAGATGGGCATCCACGCCAGCCCCACCTGCACCATGCTCCATGGCCGGGAGGGCGGCGCGGTGGGCTGGCTGGTGGGCGAGGAAAACCGCGGCTTGGCTTGCATGTTCACCATGATGAACGCCGCCCGCCTGTGGACCGCCATCCAGGGGGTTGCCCTGGGCGAGGCCAGCTTCCAGAAAGCCCGGGACTATGCCTTGGAAAGGGTGCAGGGTCGGGATCCGGCAACGGGAAAACAGGGGACGACCATCATCCACCATCCGGACGTCCGCCGGAACCTGCTGACCATGAAGGCCCTGGTCCTGGCCTCCCGCGCCATCTGCCTGTCCTGTGCCGCGACCCTGGACGAGGCCACCCAGGCGGAGGGCGAGGAAAAGGCCGCCCTGATGGCCCGGGCTGGTCTGCTCACCCCCATCGCCAAGGCCTTCTCCACCGACGCCGGACTCCAGGCCACCTCCATCGGCGTGCAGATCCACGGCGGCATGGGCTTCGTCGAGGAAACCGGCGCGGCCCAGTTCCTGCGCGATGCCCGTATCCCGCCAATCTACGAGGGCACCAACGGCATTCAGGCGATTGATCTGGTCACCCGCAAGATCCCCCAGGCCGGGGGTGCCGTCGTCGCGAAGGTCATCGACGGATTTGCCAAGGACCTTGAGAACTTGGACGGCGATCTGCCTTCCTCCGTCCTTTCGGCGACCCGGGCTGCGGTGAACGACCTGCGCGCGGCAACGGATCTGATGTTGACGCTCGGCCAGGATGCCCCCGTCGACGCCCTGGGGGTCGCCACCCCCTATCTCCGGCTGTTCGGCCTGACCATGGGGGGGGTGCTCCTGGCCAAGGGAGCCGCAGGCACCACCGACCCGGGTTGGCGCGCCGTCACCCGCTTCCTGGCCGAGGATATGCTGCCGGAAACGGCGGCCCTACTCGCCGGGTTACGCGCCCAGGGAGCCGCCGTCGCCGCGACTCCGCCCGAGCTGTTCGAAACCCTGTAGGCAGGGAAACAGAGGTTGATGGCCTAAGAGACTTCGCCCGTCTCCCAAGCGTCCATCGACACGTCCCGGACCCTTTCAACCGGTCCGTTTGTGGGACGTGATATCAGGGTCCCGGAGCGCTCCCTGTGATCACACCAGGTGAACACAGGGGAGAGCGGTGCTGGTGGGCACCGGTCGTCTCCGGAACCTCCCTAGGGGCGAGGATCCTTGGCGCGTCGGCGGTGACTCCCCGACGCGCCCTTTTTTTCCGCAAGGAGACGGAATCAACGCGCCCCCTTTAGGTCCTTCTCGCTCTCCCCCGCCAGCAGCCCCGCCGTGTCCTGGTAGGCGAACTCCGGATGGTGGTCTTCCTTGATCCCAGCAGGATCCTGGTGGATCAGCACATCCGTGTTGGGGAAGGCCGTCCGCAGGCGCTTTTCCACGTCCAGGGCGATGGTATGCGCCGCAGAAAGGGACATCTCCCCATCCACCTCCAGGTGGAGCTGCATGAAGCTATGGGGACCGGATGACCGGGTGCGCAAATCATGCACGTCGTGGACCCCCGGGTTCTCCATGGCGATGGCCAGGATCCGGACGCGGTCTTCCTCGGGCAGTTCCTTGTCCATCAGCAGGTCGGCACTCTCCGTCCCGATGGTCCAGGCATTGACCATCAGATACCCCGCGATACCGATCGCAAAGAGGGGATCGACGATGGGGATATGCAGGACCATGTCGAGACCGATCGACAGGATCACCGAGAGATTGATCAACAAATCGCCCGAGTAATGCAGACTGTCCGCACCGATCGCCACGGACTGGGTCTTGCGGACCACATGGCGCTGGAACAGCACGAGCCCGATGGTCATGATAATGGAAAAGACCATCACCGCGATGCCCACGCCCCCTTGGGTGACCGGTTGGGGGCTGGCCAAACGACCGACCGCCGCGATCACCAGGAAGATACCGGACCCGGCGATAAAGGCCGATTGGCCCAAGCCCGCCAGGGGCTCGGCCTTGCCATGGCCGAAGCGGTGTTCCTCGTCCGCCGGCGTCAGGGCTTGACGCACGGCAAGCAGGGTGACAAGGGAGGCCCCCGCATCCAGCAGGCTATCGATCAGGGTCGACAACAGGGCTACCGAGTCGGTCACGGCCCAGGCCCCGACCTTGGCGATCACCAAAAGACTCGCCACAGTAACCGAAGCATAGGTCGCCCGGCGCATAAGCTGGCCTTTTTCTCCCCCGTCTTGCAGGGCAGCCGCCAAGGCTTCGGAGTCGCTCTCGCCATGCATGGGTCTGTCCATTCCTCTTCACCCGCTCAGGGATACAGCCGGGTCTGATCCCACCCTTCCGCCGTTTGACGATAAACCACCCGGTCATGCAAGCGGAAAGGCCGGTCGTGCCAAAACTCGATCACCTCGGGAACGATCCGGAAGCCGGACCAGTGGGGGGGGCGGGGCACCGTACCAACGGCATATTTGGCGGCGTATTTTGCCACCCGGGCTTCCAGTTCGAACCGCCCTTCCAGGGGCCGGGACTGCAGGGAAGCCCAGGCGCCGATACGGCTGTCACGGGCACGGGAGTTATAATAGGCATCCGCCTCCGCGTCACTCACCTGAATGGCATGGCCCTCAACCCGCACCTGACGACGCAGGGACTTCCAGTGGAAACACAGGGACACATGGGGGTTGGCGAGGACTTCCAAACCCTTCCGGCTTTCGAAATTGGTGTAGAAGACAAAACCGCCGCCCTCTCCCCTCTCATCGACAACGCCTTTCAACAGCACCATGCGAACACTGGGACGACCATCGGGGGTGCAGGTGGCCAGGGCCATGGCGTTGGGATCGTTGGGTTCATTGGCCTCGGCATCCACCATCCACTCCGCGAAGAGGGCATAGGGGTCGCGATTTTCAAGCGAACTCATGACAAATTGTTATCCTGACCTTAGATTATAGGGGTGGGTGGGCCATCATGGCCACCCTCGCCGGTGGGATACCATCGGATAAGCGTCGCCGGATCACAAGTCCGTCGACGGGGCATCGGTGTTGGTTCCCTGTCGACAACGGGACGCAGGACAGTACCTATTCGTCATAAGCCGCGCCACGGCGGGACGGGCGGTTCTATTGGGAATGGAAAAATGAGAGACCCCTACACGGTTCTGGGTGTGCAGCGCAGCGCGAGCCCGGAGGAAATCAAAAGCGCCTACCGCAAGTTGGCGCGGACCATGCATCCGGACGTAAACCGGAATGACCCCAAAGCCGAAGACAAGTTCAAGGAAATCTCCGGCGCCTATGACATTCTGGCCGACCCCAAAAAACGGGCGCGGTTCGACCGGGGTGAGATTGACGCCCAGGGCAACGAACGCGGATTCCGCCCGGGTCCGGGCGCGGGCGGCTTTCGGAGTCGCCGTGGGGCGGCCGGGGGTGGCGGCGCCGGCGCGGGCTTCGGAGGCTTTAACTTCGATTCCATGTTCGCCGACGACGACATCATTTCCGACATGTTCCGCCAAGCCAGCCGGGGTCCGGGCGGGCCAGGCGCCCAGGGTGCCCGCCCCCAGCGAGGTCAGGACGCCCAATACCGTTTGAAGGTCGCCTTCGAGGAGGCCGCACTGGGCTGCACCAAACGCATCACCCTCACCAACCGCAAAACCTTGGACGTGCGTATTCCCCCCGGTTGGGAGGACGGCAAGACTCTCCGCCTGAAGCACCAGGGCAGCGATAGCCCCAATGGCGGCCCCAAAGGTGACGCCCTGGTGGAAATTGGCGTGAAGGACCATGCATTCTTCAAACGCGACGGCCTCAACGTGACCCTGACCCTCCCCGTGTCCCTGAAGGAAGTGGTCCTGGGCGCCAAAGTTACCGTCCCGACCCTGGACGGCAAGGTGACTGTGACCGTGCCCGAGGGATCGAACACGGGCGCCACCCTTCGACTGCGAGGCAAGGGCATTCCGGGAGAAAACGACACCTGCGGCGACCTGTTGGTGAAACTCTCCATCACCCTGGATGACCCCCAAGATGCCAAACTCGTCTCGCTGGTCAAAAAGCTCAAGGACCCGGAGGTTGACCCTCGGGAAAAAGCCGGAATGCTGCCGCCAGCAGAATAGCCCCAAAGCCGCAGAGGGGGCCGCAGAGGCATAGGGTCACACCCCGGCGGCGGCCTCCACCACCGGCCAAATCCGGCAAAGCTCGCCGGGTTTGGCGAAGAGCACATTGCCCACGTAGTCGGTCCAATCGATCAGCGTCCCCGGAGGGATGAAGGCCGGAAGGGCGCTCCCCCGGGGCAGGAAGGTGGCGTAGCCCAGCGCCTCCATCATGGTCCGAAGGCTCAATTGGGAGGCGCCCATGGCCTCCAGACCAAAAGGATTGAGCTCAGCGAGTACATAGGGAGGGCACCGTCTCCCCAACACCTTCTGACCGCCGGACAGGACCAGTTGTTCGGCCCCTTCCGTGTCGATCTTCACCAGCTTCACGGGCAGGGGACCGAAGCGATCGTTGAGCCCATCCAGGGTCACCGCTGTCACCCGCTTGGCCAGAGGCGCCTGGGCAGTGCGCTCGTTGAAGGGATGCAATCCCGGTTCCCAAAGGGCATGCCCCCCATCATTGTCCCGGTTCAGGTGGATCTCCCGCTCTCCCTCGGCATCCGCAGCGACACCCGCGACCAGGCGCACCCGCTCCTCGAAGCCGTTGAGAGCCAAATTGACGCGAAGCGCTGCAAGATTGGCCTCATCGGGCTCAACGGCGACCACACCGCCCTTGGGACCGACCCGACTCGCCGCCAGGACGGTCACCAGCCCCACATGGGCGCCGATATCCATCACCCAGTCACCGGGTCGCAACAGCTTCACCAGCAAGTCCATGGTGACCGGCTCGTAGCGCTTCCCCTCCATCAGGGTGGCAAGCATGCTCCGTTGGGTGATGGGTCCATCGTCCAGCAGCAGACGGGGCGGAAAGCCCTCGACTCCGTCGGGCAAGGGAATGGTAACCTCGGCTTTCATGCATCGGCCCCTTTTTCCTTGTCCTGCCCCCCAGCCGGCCCCTCGACCTCGGCCAGATCGTAAACCGTAATAGCCAGACTGGCGTCCTCCGCCTCTGCCGCCCGATTCAGGGCATCCCGCGCCATGGGTCCCCAGTCGTCTCCGTGCCATCCCCCGTTGGTCGGAATGCGCGGCACTCCATGGCCCAGCGCCTGGATCACCACAGAAAGACGCATGGCGCGAGGGTCCCGTGCGGGAAGCAATCCACCCCTTTCATCAATGGCGACCAACTCCGCCTGATGCAAGGTCCGCAAGACTCCCCCCAACCGGTTTTCCGACGCACCAATCTTCGCCGAAAGGCTCCGCCGATCGACGGGACCACCGACACCGTGGGCACGGGCCAGGGTGACCAGGGTGGCCAGTGCCAATCCCAGGCGCAATCCGGCGGGGTCGGTGCCCTCCCGCTCCAGACGGCGCGCCGTATGCCAATTGGGTAGATTGGCCGCCGTCACGGCGCCCAGCAGAACGACCATCCAGGACAGGTACATCCAAATCAGGAAAATCGGCAGGACAGCCAGGGCCCCATAAAGGGTTTCATAGGACTGTCCACTGGTCACATAGAAGAGAAAACCCTGTCGTAACCCTGCAGATAACACCGTGGCCACCACCCCACCAACGGCGGCGTGGCGGAGCTGCACCGGACGGTTTGGAACCAGCAGATAGAGCAAACTCATGGCTAACAAGGTCAGGATATGGGGGCCTAGGGCAGGCAAAAATCCCGTTATAGGAGAAATTACATCATGATTCACCAAAGAGTGAGCCGCAGCCAGGTAGCTGGATAGGGAGAAACTGACCCCCATCAGCAACGGCCCGATGGTCAGAACCGCCCAATAGACCAGGATCCGGGCGACGGGATGGCGTGGCTTTTCCACTTGAAAGATCGTATTCAGTGCCGATTCAATGGTGACCAACAGCATGATTGCCGTCACAGCCAGCCCGACCACGCCAATGGCCGTCAAACCCGCCGCAGCCCCGACGAAGGCTTCGATCCGCTCCTGAACTTCGCTGATCTGATAGGGCAGAAACGTCTCCATAGCCCATCCGATCATCCGCGACCGGACCCCATCAAAGGCCGGAAAGGCCGCCAGGATCGCCAGGGCGATGGAAATTAGGGGAACCAAAGCAAGCAAAGAGGTATAGGAAAGGGAGGCAGCCATGCGGGGAATATTCTCCTGAGCGATGCCTTTCCCTGCCACCCGCGCGAACGCAAAAAGATTTCCCGACCAAAGCCAAGCCCGCCGACGCCAGCCTCTAGAGACATGATGGGTCACATCCTTTACGGTTTCATGACCTTCCATACGAGCTTTGCCCCCGAATTCGGTTAGTGTAGGATGCCGCGCCCGGCGTCCCTTTGGGCCGGGCGTGACCCACAGAGAAAGCCGCGCGGCGGCAATCGATCAAGAACAAACGGTTTAGCAAACTATAAAGGGGATACCCATGACGAATTCCACCGCGCTGCTCGCTGGCAAGAAAGGCCTGGTCCTCGGACTGGCCAATGATCGCTCCATCGCCTGGGGCATCGCCAAGGCCGCCAGTGACGCCGGGGCGGAAATCGCCTTCACCTATCAGGGCGAGCCCCTGTTGAAGCGGGTCCGCCCGCTGGTCGAAGGCCTGAACCCCAACCATCTGCTGTTGCCTTGCGACGTGACGGACACGGACACCGTTGATGCCCTGTTCGAAACCATCAAGGAGAAATGGGGCACCATCGATTTTGTTGTCCATGCGGTGGCCTTCTCCGACAAGGACCAACTGAAAGGCAAGTACATGGACACCACTCGGGATAATTTCCTGATGTCCATGGACATTTCCGTATTCTCCTTTACCGACATCGCCCGGCGCTCAGCGGCCATGATGAACGATGGCGGGTCAATGATCACTCTCACCTACCTGGGCGCCGAACGGGTCATGCCCCATTACAACGTCATGGGCGTGGCCAAGGCGGCATTGGAAGCCAGCGTCCGCTATCTGGCATCGGACCTGGGAGACCGGGGCATCCGCGTCAACGCCATTTCTGCGGGTCCCATCAAGACCCTGGCCGCATCGGGCATCGGTGATTTCCGCTTCATCCTGAAATGGAACCAGTTCGTCAGCCCCATGCAGCGCAATGTCTCCATCCACGACGTCGGAAGCTCGGCCCTATACCTGTTGTCGGACCTGTCCAAGGGCGTCACGGGCGAGGTGCACCACGTGGACAGCGGCTATCACACCGTGGGCATGCTCAACATCAACAGTGTTCCGGATGTGGTCACCCTGCTCAATCAGGTTCGGAAGGACTGACGCACTGTGGCCGGTGATACCTTTGGAACCCTGTTCCGTTTCTCAACCTTTGGCGAAAGCCATGGCCCCGCTATCGGTTGCGTGATCGAAGGGGTTCCTCCGGGGATCCCTCTGGCGGCCGAAGACCTGCAACGGGACCTGGACCGGCGCAAACCCGGCCAATCCCGCCACACCACCCAGCGGCGGGAAGCGGACGAGGCGGAGATTCTGTCGGGTGTGTACGAAGGCCGGACCACCGGCACTCCGATTGGTGTGTTGATCCGTAATACGGACCAGCGCTCCAAGGACTATTCGGAGATCGCCCGCCGCTTCCGCCCGGGCCATGCCGATTTCACCTATATGGCCAAATACGGTCTGCGCGATCCCCGGGGAGGAGGCCGCTCCAGCGCCCGGGAAACGGCCATGCGCGTGGCCGCAGGCGCCGTGGCCAAGAAAGTTTTGACCCATATCTTGGGCGAGTCTGCCCTTGTTCGGGCCGCCCTGGTGGAAATGGGGGGTGTCGCCATCGACCCCACCCGGTGGGATTGGGACCAGACAGGCCAAAATCCCTTCTTCAGCCCAGATCCGGGCATCGTTGAAACCTGGGAAACCCTGTTGGACGGTGTCCGCAAGGCTGGATCCAGTGTCGGCGCCATCGTCCAGGTCGAAGCAGAGGGGATCCCTGCGGGACTCGGCGAACCCGTTTATGACCGCTTGGACGCCGACATCGCCAAGGCCCTGATGAGCATCAATGCCGTAAAGGGTGTGGAAATTGGCGCGGGCTTCGAAGCCGCACGCCTGCGGGGCGAACAAAACGCCGACGAAATGGCCCCCGATGGCAAGGGTGGTGTCGTGTTTTCCTCCAACAACGCCGGCGGCGTGCTGGGGGGCATCTCCTCTGGCCAAACCCTGGTGGCCCGCATGGCGGTCAAACCCACCAGTTCCCTCCTCATCCCACGCAACAGCGTAGACTTGGAGGGCAACCCCGTGGAAGTGGTCACCAAGGGCCGCCACGACCCCTGCGTTGGCATCCGCGCCATCCCCGTTGCCGAGGCCATGTTGGCTGTCACATTGGCCGACCACCTGTTGCGCTTCCGCGGCCAATGCGGTTTCCAGGGATCCATCGGCTAGAGTATTCCGAGATCAAGTTGGGTCGCTTCGCGACCAAACTTGGCCTCGAAAAGGCTCTAAAACTTATCGAAAGAAAGGGCAACGCAAATGGGAAAGTGCCCCCCAAAAAAAGTGGGGCCGAAGCCCCACGTTTGATCGTCCGATCACAGGTTTCGCCCCTCAGGGGCGTCTCATCCTTTGATTCTTCTTTATTGATTAGGGGTATATGCCCAAGGGGCTAAAGCCGTGCTGTTTGCGTAGAGCCCGCAATTCCTCTCTCAGATCCTCTTGCGCTTTCAGGTCTCCGCACTCTATGGCAGAGTGAATTTTCGGATACAGCGCCGAAAAATCACGGCTCATTTTCACCGCACGGGACATGGTCTCGTCGACCTCGCGCAACAGCTCCTCATCGGTAAAGACCAGAACCAGAGGGTCTGCACCCCGGGGGAACGTGATGATTTCCGCCGTATGGCTTTCAGCTCCCGTTTCCATGTCCACGAAATACAGGTCTTGATCCACGTTCTTGTCATCCCATGCCATGATGTCATCCTTTGGATAGGGTCTTTTTCATTTCCCCCTTACCTAATCAAACTCCGTGCCAACAAGATAATATATTTATTTTCAATAACTTAATAAAATTCACCTGTCTTGAAAGAGATGGGTTTCATCACTTTGCAATGCAGATTGACACTTCCTCTCAATCAGACAACGCCTCTCCCCTGTGGAATCGATCCCAAAGAATCCGACGGCAGACTGAGCCCGTTCTCAAAGGCTTTCAGCAGAGACAGGGGGAAAAAGGGGCCTTGACTCTGCCTTCCCAGGACGCCGTTTCCGTTAAGGGAAACTTAGAGATAGTCTCCGTCCGCCTCCGTCCGCTATGCTTTGTGAGCCAATGGCCGGACCGATCAACAGGTCCTGACCTCAAAAAATGAACAGGGAGATCACAACCATGCCCCAGCCCGACCACCTTATTTGCCTCGACATTCCCGACGCCGAAAACCTTGGGGAAGACATGGACGCCTATTTGGCCAAGTGCGAGGAAAAACTCGGCATGGTGCCCAATGTCCTGCGCGCTTATGCCAAACACCCGGCCAAACTCCGCAACTTCGTCCAGACCTACAACACCCTGATGCTGGCACCCTCAGGTCTATCCAAGCTCGAACGAGAAATGGTCGCCGTTGTCGTGTCATCAGCCAACCGTTGTTACTACTGCCTCGTCGCCCACGGGCAAGCGGTTCGTGCCTTATCGGGCGACCCCCAACTGGCCGAAATGCTGGTGATGAACCATAAGGTTGCCGAGCTTCCTCCCCGGGAACGGGCCATCGTCGATTTCGCCTGGACGTTGACCACGGCCCCCATGTCTGTGGGCGAGGCAGAGAGAAACGCCCTGCGCACCCAGGGGCTCACGGATGCGGATATTTTCGATCTGGCCGACGTCGCGGCGTTCTTCAACTATACAAACCGGGTCGCCCACGCGACGGAGATGATGCCCAACCCCGAATACCACGCGATGAATCGCTAACCTTTGCCTCTCGCCGGATACAGACTCGTCTTTTCCGACCTAGCCCCCACAGGGGTGCCTTGCCAGCACGAGGGAAACCGCTACACTGTGCCGCCTCGGCTGAGCGGTTTCCCGTTTCAGATATGCAGCCTCCTCCCCACGCCGTCCCAGTTCGGAGAAAGCGGAGTTCCTCATGCGGTTTATAGGCAAGGCCTTCCTTTTTGTTTTCGCCTTTGTCGGCATCCTTTCAAGTCTGCTCATCGTCTCTCTGCTGGTTCTCGCCGGTTCCCTCTGGGATGAGCAGGACACGACTGAAGGCACCCGCGCTGTTCTCACCTTGAACATTGATGGCCCCTTCCCCGAACGGGCGACCTCTGCGGACGCCTTGGCCTCCCTTCTTGAAGATGACGAGACCCCATCCCTGCGGGCGGTGACCGAAGCGCTGGCGGCAGCGGCTGTGGATCCGGAAATTAGAGGCCTCGTGGCCCATGTGGGCAGTGCTCCCGGCCTGGGCATGGCCCAGGCCCAAGAGTTGCGAGACGCCATCCTGGGCTTCAAGGCCTCGGGCAAACCCACCTTGGCCTATTCGGAAAGTATCGGGGAATTTGGTGAAGGGACGATCCCCTATTATGTGGCATCGGCCTTCAAAAGCCTCTGGCTCCAACCCTCGGGCATGGTGGCCTCCACAGGATTTGCCTTTGAAGTGCCCTTTCTACGGGGTCTGCTCGACGACCTGGGACTCCAGCCAGAGGTCTTCACCCGCGAGAACTACAAAGATGCCATGGCAAGCCTGACCGACTATGGCATGTCCAGCTACCAGCGCGTTTCCATGGGATCGGTGGTCAACGGCTGGACCGATCAAGTGGTCACCGCCATAGCCAATGACCGAAACTTGAGTGTCGATACGGTCCGGGGACTGATCAACCGTTCCCCTTTGCTTGCCCAAGAAGCCCTGGACGCCAAGCTGATCGATCATCTGGGCTATCCCGACGAGGCTATCCAGGCCATCACTGACGATGCGGGAGAGACGCATCGCCAATCCCTTGCCAGCTATGCCAAACGATTGGGCGAAAAGGACCCTGTCCCAGGCGCCCGACCGGTCGCCCTGATCGTGGCGCAGGGACCGGTTATGCTGGGGGATGGGAAAAGCGGCCCCTTCGATCAGGAAGAAATCGATAGCCGCGCCTTGGCCGAGGCAATTGATGAAGCCGTCGACGACCCGGATTTGGCCGCCATCGTCCTGCGCATTGACAGCCCTGGCGGCTCCTATGTGGGATCGGATCTGGTTTGGCGTGCCATGCGCAAGGCCCGGGACAAGGGTATGCCAATCATCGCCTCCATGGGAAATGCCGCTGCCTCCGGCGGATATTTTATTGCTATGGGAGCCGATAGGATTATTGCCCAACCGGGAACATTGACCGGCTCCATCGGCGTGCTCGCCGGAAAGGTTTCCATTTCCAAAGCCAGCTCGGATCTCAATGTGCGCTGGGATCAGGTGTCCCGGGGCGCCAATGCCGATATGTTCTCTCCCATCTCCCCCTTCGACAAACGGGGAAAGGACCGCATGAATGCCATCATGGATACCATCTATGCCGATTTCACCGGCAAGGCTGCGGACGCCCGGAAGATGTCCGCCGAGGCCATGGAACAGGCCGCCCAGGGCCGCGTCTGGTTGGGATCCGATGCCCTGAAAAACGGCTTGGTCGACGAACTTGGAGGTCTCTCCCTGGCCTTTGCCCGCGCCCGGGAACAGGCGGGCCTGAATCCGGAAACCCCCTTGAACGTTGTCGTCTTCCCAAAGGACACCACACCCGATTGGGTGAGCGGCCTCGTGGGCGCCGCCCGAAGCCTGGAAGGCGTGTCTTCCCTTTTGGGGCTGGCCACGACCGTAAACGGCTTGCTACAGCCTGAACTCGACGCCATGCGGGCAGTCAAAGCCGGACCCATTTCCAGCCCAATCTCTGTCTACGCCCAATAATACCAAGCGGCGCGGGTTTAAACCCAGGCCGCTTTTCTTGCGTTCAAACGCTAGGCGGGCTTTTACGCGCCATAAGGCGCGGCGGCCACTTGGCCGCTTCCAAGGTGCGGTGAGGCAAACTCACCGCACCTTGGTATAAAGCAACCGCGAGGCTCTGCCCCATCGGCCATTCATAAGAAAAATGGAGATTTGGGGACATTCGCCACGGTACACGACAGTCCGTGCTTTTCAGTCACGGGGCTTTGCCCCGTCCCCCACTGGGGCCGAAAGGCCCCAGACCCCCAGCATTTACTGGCCGAAAGGCCCCAGGACCCGGGCTGTTATTTTTAGAAGAAAAAAGGGGGGGGTGGGGGCATCGCCCCCAAATGGGCTTGGGCGATCGCCCAGCTGTCAGGCCCGCTCCAAGGCTTCGGCTACCGTGAGCGCCTGGACGGTCTCGGGAACATCATGGACGCGCAGAATCGCCGCCCCTCGCGCCGCAGCCGCCGTTGCAATGGCAAGAGAGCCGGGCAGACGCTCCCGGGGGACACCCACACCGCAAAGCTTGCCAATCAAGCTTTTGCGGCTGGCCCCAACCAAAACCTCCGCACCCAGACCGAGAAACTGCGCCGTGGCTTCCAGGATTTGCAGGTTGTGCGCGACGGTCTTGCCAAAGCCAATGCCCGGATCAACGCAAAGCAGATCATTGGACAGCCCCGCCTCCCGGCAGGTCCGTAGCCGTTCAGACAGCCAATCCATGACGTCCAGGGGCGCATCGGCATAGGTGGGATCACTCTGCATAGTCCGGGGCTCCCCCTGAATATGCATGACCACCACCGGCGCCCTCCGCCGTGCCACCAAGGGGAGGGCCTCCGGGTCACCGGTCAAGCCGGTGATATCGTTGACGATCAACGCGCCCGCATCCAGAGCCGCTCCCATGGTCGCGGCATGGTAGGTATCAATGGAAACCACCGCACCCCGATTGGCCAACTCCCGGATAACCGGAACCACCCGGGCGATTTCCTCATCGGGCGGCACCGGATCGGCACCGGGGCGGGTACTCTCCCCCCCCACGTCCAGGATCGTCGCCCCCGCCTCCAGCATCGCCAAACCGGAGGTCAGAGCCACATGATGTCCCGACTGAGGCCCCCAATGGACTCCCCCATCGGAGAAACTGTCGGGAGTCACGTTGAGGATCCCCATGACGAGAGGTTTGCTGTCTGGCCGCTCCAATCCGGCGAAGGGCGCCCGGGGCCGGGTCAGCGTTTGGAAGAGCCTGCCCACATGGGCATCGACGGCCTCCCCCTCCCCCTGACTCCACAGGCGGAGGGTCTCCGGATCCTGAACCCCATGCAGGATCCGGTCAGAACCGTCCCGCAGGAACAGAGAGAGCAGAGTAAAGGCCATATCGGTCCGCCCGGCCAGGGGCCAAGCTCGTCCCTCTTCCAGCAATCGCCCGGCCACGGGGCCACGGACCAAACCGGCGGGGGCCAGATACAGGCATCCCTCCGGCGTCCGCCTCCCCCCAAGGAAGAAGCCCCGCGGCGGGGCGGGGCTTCCAATGCGTCGTGCTGTCGATGTCACAGGATCATGCGCCCGGCTGAGGTTCCGGATCGCCGCCAAACTCGCTGCCCTTTCCCCCGGCGGCCGGACCGCTGGTCGGCACGGAAGAGCGGGGACCCCGGTGGCGGGGAGGCGCAGGCTGCTCAGCCCGGTTCAGATCCTCGCCCCGGATCAGCTTGTTCACTTCATCGCCGGACAGGGTTTCATATTCCAGCAGACCCCGGGCAACAATTTCGAGTTGATCCGTATAACGAGTCAGGATTTCCCGAGCCCGCCCCTCGCCCTCTTCCACGAACCGGCGGACCTCGTCATCGATGAGTTGCGCGGTCGCGTCTGACAGGTTCTTGTGCTGGGTCACCGAATGACCGAGGAAGACTTCTTCCTGGTTGTCGGTGTAGCGCAGGGGGCCGAGCTTATCGGAATAGCCGAACTCCGTAACCATGCGCCGCGCCAGATCGGTGGCCTGCATGATATCGTTGGAGGCACCGGTGGTCACTTCCTCCAGACCATAGATCAATTCCTCGGCCACGCGTCCACCGAAGGCCATGGCGATACGCGCCTTCAGCTCCTTCATGGAATAGCCGTAGCGATCCCGTTCGGGCAAGGACATGGTCACGCCCAGGGCGCGGCCGCGGGGAATAATCGTGACCTTATGCAGCGGGTCGTGACCCTCCTGGTGGATAGCCACCAGGGCATGACCGGCTTCGTGATAGGCGGTTTTTTCCTTCTCGTCCTCGGTCATCACCATGGAGCGGCGCTCGGAGCCCATGAGCACCTTGTCCTTGGCTTCCTCAAACTCGGACATGGTTACCACACGCTTGCCCTTGCGGGCGGCCAGCAAGGCAGCCTCATTGACCAGATTGGACAGATCAGCGCCGGAAAAGCCTGGGGTTCCACGGGCAATCACCTTGGGTTCCACGTCGGGACCGAGGGGGGTCTTGCGCATGTGCACCTTGAGGATCTTTTCCCGTCCCATAATGTCCGGATTGGGCACGGTCACCTGGCGGTCGAAGCGACCCGGGCGCAGCAGGGCCGGATCCAGCACATCGGGACGGTTGGTGGCGGCGATCAGGATCACGCCCTCGTTCGCCTCGAAGCCGTCCATTTCCACCAGCAACTGGTTCAGAGTCTGTTCACGCTCGTCATTGCCGCCACCCAGACCGGCACCACGGTGGCGGCCAACGGCGTCAATTTCGTCGATAAAAATCAGACAGGGCGCGTTCTTCTTGCCCTGTTCGAACATGTCGCGGACACGGCTGGCGCCCACGCCAACGAACATTTCCACGAAGTCCGACCCGGAGATGGTGAAGAAGGGCACATTGGCCTCGCCGGCGATGGCCCGGGCCAACAGGGTCTTACCGGTACCGGGCGGACCGACCAACAAGACGCCCTTGGGGATCTTGCCACCCAGACGCTGGAACTTCTGGGGGTCGCGCAGGAATTCCACGACCTCCTCCAATTCCTGCTTGGCCTCGTCGATGCCCGCAACGTCCTCAAAGGTGACGCGACCGCTCTTTTCGGTCAGCAGTTTAGCCTTGGACTTACCAAATCCCATGGCCTTTCCGCCACCGGACTGCATCTGGCGCATGAAGAAAATCCACACACCGATCAACAGCAGGAAGGGGAACCAGGAAATCAACAGGCTCCAGAAGGTCGGAACATTATCATCAGGCGGCATAGCAGAGATGCGCGCACCCGAAGCCGTGAGCTTATCAACCAATTGGGGGTCACGCGGGGCGTAGGTGGAGAACGTCCGACCGGAGGTCAATTCACCGGTGATGGTCTCCCCCTGGATCACAACCTTCTGGACCTCTTTCTGATCCACGTAGTTCAGGAATTCCGAATAGGCAATGGAATCCCGCGCATCCCGGGGGGCGGAGGTTTGGAACAGGTTGAACATCACCACCAGGAGGACGGCGATAATGATCCATAGGACCAGGCTTCTGCTGAAATTCACCACTTACCCTTTCGAGCCACGCGGCCCCCTCGACCAATAACGTCACGGGAGGGCAATCGCGCCAGTATCCGGATCCGGAGCGATCCCCGAAGGAGACCGTATATCCGTTCCAATGTATGTAGGGCCGAAATCAGGGACTCACAAGCCGCGACTGCCGACATGAATCCGATTGGACCCAATTGTCAGTTGGGGGCAATGTGTGACTGCGACCAATGGCGGCCTGCGCACTTGGTCACCCTCAGCACCATGTCCCCTATCGCCTCCCCTAGAGACCGTTTCTTTCCTGGCCGGAGAATAGCGCCAAAATCCCAGGGACGGAACCGCCAATATGCCTTCCTTCGCTTGGCCTGCGGTTCGATCCCGGATCGCGGGCAGGGCCATCGCGGCCAGCCTCGGCACCGCCCCGATATCCACCTCCTTCGCCAGCAGGGCCCAGCCTGCCTCCCCTAGGGCAGAGACGGCGAGTCCCCCAACCGAAGCGCAGAGCCGATAGCGACCATCCCAAAGCACCTCACGCCCCTCAGGCAACCCCACCAGACGGCGGTCCAAGCCCCGGCACTCTCGACAGACCAAAAGTCGCCCCGCCCCCTCCGCCCGCCAAAGGAGCCCCGCCAGAGACCGACTTTTACCCGGTACCGGCAAAGCATCCAACAAGTCTGCCAGGGCTCGAGGATCGGCCCCGCGGCACGCACCGGACAGGGATCCGGCCAACCGGGCAAGGGCCCGAGCCGTTTCCCAGGGATCTCCCGCCGCCAGTGCCCCCCGGTCGAGGCGCACCCAGCCCTCTCCCAGAGTCGTCACCACTTCGGCCAAACGCTGCGTCAATCGCCCTTCCACCCAACCCCGGTCGCGCCCGGCCCGATCGGCCAAGGACCAGAGGGCATCCGCCGAAGGAACCAATTCAGAGAGCCCCACCGCCCCAAGACTTGCCCTGGCTTCCCGGTGACGCCCCCGATCGTATTGGGCCGAGGCATTGGAGGGATCCTCCGCCCAGGTCATCCCGCGCGCCCGGGCCGTCGCCACCAAACGGGACTTGGACAGGGACAGAAAGGGTCTTAGCAAACGGGCTTGGCGCCGCATGGCCACCGGCGCCATGGCTGCGAGTCCATCGGGACCACTGCCCCGGACGATCCTCTGCCAGACCGTCTCGGCCTGATCATCCCCATGGTGAGCCAAGAGCAAATGGAGCGCCCCGGCCTCCCCGCAGGCGGTCAGCAACCCCCCATAGCGGGCGTCGCGTGCCCGCTCGTGCAGGCCTGCCTGCGGTTTTTCCGCCCCCCAGCTCAAGAGAACGGCAGGCTGGCCCAGGGCCTTGGCCGCCTCAGCGACCAATTGGGCTTCCGACGCGGATTCAGGCCGTAGACCATGGTCAAAACAGAGGGCCAGGACGGATCCGCCCCGAGTCACCGCCCATTCCGAGGCCAGCGCAAGCAAAACCATGCTGTCCACACCGCCGGAACAGGCCACGGCAAGCAAGGGCTGCGACTCGAAGGGGCCGAGGGGGGCCATCAGGGCTGAGAACTCGGCTCCGGTAAGAGGAGAGGATCCCCCTTGGAGCGCAGGCCCGTCAGCCGCCATTCTTAGCAGCCCAGACGGCTCATCTCGGCGCTGGCCCGACGCTTGATCGCCTCTGCGGCCCGGGGATATTGGCTGTCCAAGCGACCGAAAGCGGCGCAAGCCTCCTTCGCCTTGCCCAAATTGGCCATCGCCATCCCCAGCTTCAGCAGGTTGTCCGGCCCCTTGGTGCTTTGGGGATAGGTTTTATAGCCGGTCATGAAGGCCACGGCAGCCTGCTCGTAGTCACCCCGGACATAATAGGTTTCCCCCAGCCAATATTGGGCGTTCCCAGACAATTTTCCATTCGGATGCTGGGCGAGGAAGGCCTTGAACGCCTGTTCCGCCCCGGCATAGTCCGCCTTGTGGAGCATGGAAAAGGCATAATTGTACTGCTCGGGCTCCGGAGCATCAGGCAGGATTGACCCCATGGACGCCGCACCAGGCGTCTTGGGGGAGGCTGGTGCCTGCCCGCCGGGAATATACCCCAACACGCCCTGCTCACCGGACGGCGGCGTGCCGCCGACGCCGGGCTGAGCGATACCCGCTGATGGGGCACCCCCTGCCGCCGGAGTTGGGTTCCCTTCCAGGGCATTCAAGCGGTACTGAACATCACCCAGAGCATTGTCCAACTGGGCCTTGAGCTGGCGGTTGTCGTAGGTGGCCTGCTCGACCTTACCGGTCAGGTCCTGCACCAAACGCTCCAGTTCGGAAATTCGCACCTGCATGCGACCCAGCAGGTCACTATTGCCCTGTTGGGCCGAGGCCGGTCCCGCCGACAGCGTCATGACAAGGGCCAGGGCCAGAACTGGTCCGGCGGGGGTCACGCGGTGGACGAAGGACAACATGCCTCTTCCTTTCTTATCGGACGCGTCAATAGCGACGGTTTTGAATGGTGTGCCCAGAGCGCTGATCTTGAAGACCGCACCAAAAGCAACGGGAACGTCCCAACACTATAAATGGACCGGGAAGCAGGCACAATTAGGGCCAAACCGGAGGAGAAGGCGGGATGGGAGCCAAATGAAGAAAACAAATCGGCGCCACGAATCAAAAAGGGCGCCTCCCCTATCCCTCCCCTTGGGTGGAACACGGAATGGCGCCCCCTATCCTACCTGGACGCCGCCAAACCGGATAGGGGTCCGATAGGCGGCGGTCCATCTGAATGACCGACTCTTTAACGGGGAAGAGTCGGTCATGTTTTACCGTCAAAGCCGCGCGTTATTGGGGCACGGACACGCCACGACGGTTCCGAGCCCAGCAAGATGGTGTGCTCTCGGTGCAGACCGGACGCTCCTTGCCGTAGCTGACGGCGCGCAGACGGTTCGAAGCAACGCCCTGGCTGATCAGGAACTCGCGCACGGAATTGGCGCGACGCTCGCCCAGAGCCAAGTTGTATTCACGGGTGCCGCGCTCGTCAGCATTGCCTTCGATGGTCAGGCCGAAGTTGCTATACTGGTTCAGCCAGGATGCCTGACGCTGCAGGGTGGCGCGAGCTTCGGGGGACAAGCTGTACTGATCGGTATCAAAGTACACACGATCACCGACAACCTGCTGGAACTCGGCCACAGAACCGGCGGCGGGACCAGCCGGTTGGGTCGAAGCACCATTGCCCATGCTGTTGGAGCCTTGCTCCGGTGTGGAAGAACAGGCCGCGAGCAGCATGGCGCCCGCCACGGCACCGAGGAAACCAACCTTCGTCATAAATTAAACTCCCAAGTTGAGGGCATCCGGTGGATTGGATCAAGTGACGTCCGACCGGGATGGTCACACGCCGCGATGGATGTATCGGGCCCGCGGCTGGGCAATCCGATCCTAGTCTTGTGCGCGAAATTGCGCCTAAAAACAAGTCCCCTCCTTGATCTTACAAGGGCAGAAGGGGAGACCAAGCGGGGTCGGAGGCCTGGGTCGGGGTGATCACCCGACGTTCGTTCGCACCGCTCAGATCAATGCTGTACAGAGTGGTCCCGCCCCCCCGTTCTTCGCGGAAAAACATAAGAACACGGCCATTGGGCGCCCAGGTCGGACCTTCCACCAAATAGCCTTCGGACAGGATTTTTTCCCCACCCCCATCGGGTCGCATGACACCAATATAAAATCTTCCCCCCTTCATTTTTGTGAAAGCAATAAGGTCTCCGCGGGGTGACCATACGGGAGTTGCATACCTTCCGTCACCAAAACTGATTCGATTTACCCCAGACCCATCTGCATTCATGACATAGATCTGTTGAGCCCCACCCCTGTCGGAGTTGAAGGTGATCATCCGTCCATCGGGGGAGTAGGAGGGGGAGGTATCAATGGCCGGATGGTTTGTCAGCCGGGAGGACCGACGGGTGCGCAGGTCCATTTCATACAGTTCAGTATTGCCATCCTTAGCCATGGACATGATAACGCGATTGCCATCGGGCGAGAAGCGGGGGGCAAAGGTCATCCCCGGAAAATCTCCCAACAGTTCCCGCCGACCGGTATCGATATTCAGCAAATAGACCCGGGGCACGCCATTGTACCAGCTGAGATAGGTGATTTCCTGGGCTGTTGGACTGAAGCGGGGGGTCAGCACCAGATCCTCTCCGCTGGTCAGATACTTATGCTTGGCTCCATCCTGATCCATGATAGCCAAACGCTTGATGCGGGCGGTTTTGGGACCCGTTTCGGCCACATAGACAATGCGGGTATCGAAATAGCCCCCCTCTCCCGTAATCGCCTCATAGATTTTGTCGGCGATGATATGGGCGAAGCGCCGCCAAGCCTCCGGATTTTCCTGACTATTCAAATTTCCTGTGAAGCTTTGGCCCACAACATGACTGCCGCCAAAGACATCCCACAGTCGAAAAACCACCTTGACCCGCCCATCGGCGACCGCCTCGACCTCGCCCTGGACCAAGGCCTGAGCGTTGATCGCTCGCCAGTCCGCAAACTGAGGTTGAACGTTGATATCGGTGAGGTTCTGCAAATATGCCGCCGGATCGAGAACCCGAAAGAGACCGGACCCCGCCAGATCGTTGCCAATCACCTGGGCCATATTCGAGCCCAATTGTTGGGACGCGGAATCGGATCCGGCGAAGGCGGGAATCGCAATTGGCATGGGTTCGCGCGCCGTTTGGGTGACATCGATCACCAGTTCGGCCCGAGCCTGTGGTGCCAATGCAGCGCCGGTGAGCGCCACCCCTCCGACTACCATGGCTGTGAGACCGGCCCGTTTCAGGCCCCGCCATCCCCCTTTCGCCCAAACCATCATCGTTACTTGTTCCCTTTGGTTGGAGATCCACAACAAGACTACAAAGTCTGCGCAGGAAATTCCAGGCACCCCACGTCAGTCAGCGGAATCGAAAATCCGATTCCCTGATTATCGCCATGCCTCGATGCCGCAAAATTGTGGCAACCTCATGGCTCCCGGACTGTGAGTCGCGACCTGACCTACCGCTCTGTTTACAAAGAACCGTCATAGGAGAAAGGCCTCCCGCAGCCCATTCATGATGAATTGCACTGCCAACGCACCGAGGATAATCCCCAACAAGCGATCCAGCGTCAAAGTCAGGGTCTTGCCCATCGCCCGATGAACCCAGCCTGCGCAAAGCAACAGAAGCAGCGTCGGCACCACGACCGCCAAAATCGCGGCGATCACCCAAGCCAAACCCAAAGTCCCACTGCTTTCCCGGGAGAACAAAAGAACCGCAGTGATGGTTCCCGGACCGGCGATCAAGGGAATGGCAAGGGGAAAGACCGAAGGGTCAGAATCCTCGTCTTCGCCGCTCCATTCCTTGTCCATCGCCTGGGCGTTCTCTCCCCGGCGGATGGTCCGCTTGGCGAAGATCATTTCCTGAGCCACCAGCAAGAGCATCAACCCCCCTGCGATACGGAAGGCTGGGATCTCGATCCCCACCAAATCCAGGAACACACCACCCCCAACTGCCGCAGCGATCAAAATAAAGGTGGCAAGGACACATCCCTTGATCGCGATTCGCCGTCGGACCGCATCCGTCCGGCCGACCGTCAGCCCCAGGAAAATGGCAAGAATCCCAAGGGGGTCGACCAAAACCAGAAGGGTCGCTACATGGGAAGGAAAACTGTCAAGCATGGGCCAGAAGCGATCCTGTCAGGGAAAGGGGAAAAGATGACATCGGGACGGGAAACCGGATGGGCTTTCGGCAAATGGGGCCGACTTCCCCTCCCTACAACCCCCGACATGGGCCCCGACATGGGCCCCGACATGGGCCCCGACATGGGCCCCGACCTGCCCCCCGACCTGCCCCCCGACCTGCCCCCCGACATGGCCCCCACCACTGGGACCCGGTCATCGGCCTTGAGTGACCGGAGCAAGCACCCTAAGCTGCGCTCTCCTTCCACCCATCTGTTCCGCCTTCAGATCGGCCATGTCCAATCTATTCTCTTCCCTGCCCCATGCCGACACCACTCTTCCCGCCCTGATCACCCCCGGGGCAAACCTGTCCCATGGAGCCCTAAGGAAACGGATCGCAACCCTTCAGGTTTGGCTTCAGCAATCGGATCAGTCAGGAAACCGCCCCCTGCTGCTGGCAAGCGAACCGTCAGAGGAATTGCTTGCCGCCTTCATCGCTGCGGGCGCCCTGGGGCGAACCGCAGCAATCGGCGATGCACGCTGGCCCATCGGCCCTCGAGGTCTCGTAGAACGGGCCTTGTCCAATCCTCTCACCCTCCCATCGGCTCCTTTTGTTAAGGAGTCTGGGACGTCCGAATTCCAACTTGAAACCGCTCCCCGGCAGCCCTTCTATATCGGTTTCACCTCGGGCACCTCTGGCCTGCCCAAAGGATACGCCCGAAGCCACCCGTCCTGGATCGCAACCATGGAGGCCGCCCGGGACTGCTTCGCCCTGCGCCCCGGGGACCGGATACTCACCCTTGGCCCCCTGTCCCATTCCCTGGCTCTTTATGGTGCGGTACAAGCGCTTTGGCTCGGGGGGACCGCGCTGCTGAACGGCGATCCGAGCCAAGCCGATGTGGTCATCGGTGTCCCCCCCCTTCTCGCTGTAAAGGCCCGGACCGGCCCCCACCGGGGGGTGCGCCTTGTCCTGTCCGCCGGGCAGGCCCTGGATCCGGGATTGGTGAACCTGCTGTCCCAAGGGTTTCCCAACGCCCGCCTGATCGACTTTTATGGAACGTCAGAGCAAAGCTTCATCGCTTGGCGCGCAGTAACCCCTGCCCAGACGGAGAAAGGCGCGGTCGGCCATCCCTTCCCTGGCGTCACCCTCTCCGTCGTCGGTAAGGGTGGCCTGCCCCTCCCACCCGGAGAAACAGGCCGCCTGAAAGTGGCCAGCCCAATGATCTTCGATCGCTACGTCCCCGGTCTGGAAGGGGGAGGTTTCCAGCGGGACGGCGCCTGGACCACCGTGGGGGATCGGGGGTGGCTGGATGACGAGGGAGTTCTCCATTTGGCCGGGCGCGAAGGCGGCATGGTGGTGGTGCGGGGGATCAACGTCTTTCCCGAAGACGTGGAATCTCGCTTGAAGGCCCTGCCTGGTGTCACGGATGCCGGGGTAACCGGCTTGCCCGATCCTCTGAGAGGCGCAACCCTCGTGGCCTTGATCGAGGGCCGGGTTCCGGATGCAGATGCCCTGTCCACCCTCACGGCGGAGCGGCGCCCCCGTCGCATCCTGACCGTCCCCACCCTGCCCCGCACCTTAAGCGGCAAACTCGATCGAGCAGCCCTCAGGGACCTGGCTCAAGCCCTTCTGCCCCCCCTTCCAGCCTCCCCCTTCTAGAGCAAATCCCGAGCAATCTGGGACAGATTGCGACGACGATTTGCTTCAATGTCAGATCTAGAGCAAATCCCGAGCAATCTGGGACAGATTACGACGGGCGGAACGCACGCCGTAAGCGTGACGATTTGCTTCAATGTCAGAGGTTTAGAGCATGTTGCGTGAATCATGTTTCACGCAACATGCTCTAGACGGGAACGGAGAAAACTGACTTCATGGGTTCCCCCCCCTCTTTGAAACCTGGGAATCCCCTGCCATGTCCCTATCCCTTTACCTGCCGTTTATCCTGGCCACGGCAATCCTGATCCTCATGCCCGGCCCGATCGTCGGTCTCGTGATCGCCAATAGCTTGGCCCATGGCACCCGTCGCGGGTTGCACACCGTCGCCGGATCCACCCTGGGAAACGCCCTTCTGGTCACGGCCGGCGGACTGGGCTTGACCACCCTGTTGGCCCTGATGGCCGATTTGTTCACCGCCATCCGCTGGCTGGGCGCGGCCTATCTCATCTGGTTGGGGATCAAAGCCTTCCGCTCTGTCCGTACAGTCGGAAAAGACGGCGTTAATCACCTGGAAAAACCCAGTCCCTCGGGTCGAGCGGTCTTCCTGCAGGGCCTGATGATGGCCGTGACCAACCCCAAGACGATCCTGTTTTACGCGGCTTTCTTTCCCCAATTCCTCGATCCGACCGCCCCCGCCGGTCCCCAGTTGGCGATCATGGGAAGTACCCTGGTGGCTTTGGCCCTGGTCTTCGACGGGTCCTATGCCCTGTTGGCCGGGCGGATGCGGCGCTGGTTCACAGATCCCGCTCGGCGGCGCCTTCAGGCACGAATCACCGGCAGCCTGCTCGTCACTTCCGGCCTCGGTCTGCTGCTCATGCGCCGCCCGGCCTAGAGTGCGCCGAGATCAAATTGGCCCAATTTAATCTAAAATAACGGAGTTGGAGCATCGAGCGGAAAACCGGTCTCGGTACACGACAGTGTCGTATATTTTTTGGGCGATTGCCCAAACCCATTTGGGGGCCAATGCCCCCAAACCCCCATTTTTCTTTTAAAAATATGAGCCCGGATCAGGGGCCTTCCGGCCCCAATGGGGGACGGGGCAAAACCCCGTGACGGCAAGACTCCCCCTGTCATGTACCGTGAAAACCGGCACACACTTTTCCACTTGATGCTCTAAGGAGCCCTGTTGGGCCTTCGCGCATCCGCCACCAAAGTCCCGGTCCAAGTCGAAACGGGGGCCGTTGCATTCATCGCACCGATCGCCTAAATGGAAACCTCCGCCACCGGCCCCGGGTCCCCTTGGGCGCTGTCCCGTCCCCCTTAGGGTCGGGCATGGACCATGGACCGTGTGACTCCCAAGTCCGCCATCTCGGCTTGACGCCCCGGGGTTGCGACCGCTTTCAAAGGAAGACACCGACCATGGCCGATGTCCTGATCGCCCCCTCTATCCTGTCCGCCGACTTCGCCCGCCTGGGCGAGGAGGTCCGCGCCATCGACACTGCGGGTGCCGACTGGATTCATGTCGATGTGATGGACGGCCATTTTGTGCCAAACCTGACCATTGGCCCCGGCGTGGTGAAGGCCCTGCGCCCCCATACCAAGAAGGTGATGGACGTTCATCTGATGATCGCCCCGGTGGATCCCTACATCCCCGCCTTCGCCGAAGCCGGCGCCGATATCATCACCGTCCACGCCGAGGCGGGCGCCCATCTGGACCGATCACTCCAGGTGATCCGCGCTTTGGGCAAAAAGGCGGGTGTCTCCCTGAACCCCGGGACGCCGGAATCGGTCCTGGAGTACGTGATGGACCGCCTGGACCTGATCCTGGTGATGTCCGTCAACCCCGGCTTCGGTGGACAGGCCTTCATCCCGGCCATGGTGGAAAAGATCAAGCGCATCAAAGCCATGATCGGCGACCGGGACATCACCATTGAGGTCGACGGCGGCATCAACCCAGAAACGGCCCCGGACGTGGTGGCCGCAGGCGCGACCGCCCTGGTGGCCGGAAGCGCTGTGTTCGGAGGGGACTATGGCGACCGCATCGCCGCCATTCGGGAAAGCTGCGCCAGCCTTTAGCCCAGCTTCCCCTTTCCTTCCCTGCGTTCAGGGCTCGCCACCGGGGAAGTGGACCGCCAACCAAATCGTCGGCTCGTCGGGATCCGTCCAGCTCACTCTGTGACGGCATCCGGCGGGCAAGGCGATCCAATCCCCCGGACCGAGCTTACGCTCACCTGTCTCCCCGGCCAGCCGAAGGCGTGCCCGCCCTTGGACCACCATCACCCATTCGTCCCAGTCCTGATCATACCAGCAGTCATCCGCTGTCACATGCCCATGAGAGACGATCCGCTCGACCCGCCCCCCCTGGGAGGCCCACAGATCCGTCATCTCTTCCTCCAAACCTGGAGGGGCAACGGGATCCATCAAGCAACCAACAATCGCTCCGCTCATGACATCTCCCCAGACAAGAACTCCGTATTCTGACCTAGGGGTGTTACAGGCACACTGGACCCCGCAGTTTTTGGCGCTCGAACCGGCAAGGTGATCACAAAACGCACCCCCAACTCCTCGCCGCTCTCCAGCGAGATCCGCCCTCCCAGCGATTGGGTAACCAGATTATATGCTATATTCATACCCAACCCTGTACCACCGGATCCCCGACGGGTCGTAAAGAAGGGATCGAACACCCGCGGTTGAACCTCCTTGGGAATACCGTGACCCGTGTCCGTATAGGTCACTTCGATCCACTCCTCTTCCAGGCGTCGGGCAACGACAGCGATCTCCCCCTCCGCCCCCTCGTCAAAGCCATGGAGAAGGGAGTTCATGACAAGATTCGTGACAATACGGAACAAGGCACCGGGATAGGTGTCCAGAACCAAGCCCGGGGCAATGTCCCGACGGACGGTGAGATTGGTTTTGCGAAGGCGCGGGTTCAGGCTGATCAGAATTTCTTCCACGTACTGCGCCAGATCGAAGACCCTGCGATCATCGGTCACTTGGTCAACGGCCACCTGTTTGAACCCCTGGACCAGTTCCGCAGCCCGCCGCAGGTTGGTGAAAATCAGACCGGCAGTTTCCTCCGCCTGAGCCAGAAACGTCTCCATCTCCGAGCGGCGCAAGGCATTGCCGCGGAACTTCCGGGTAACCTCCCGACATTCTTGATCAAGGAAGCTGGCTCCGGTGATTCCCGTACCCAGAGGCGTGTTGATCTCGTGGGCGATACCGGCCACCATCTGGCCCAGGGACGCCAGCTTCTCCGTCTGCACCAGGGTGTCTTGGGTAGCCCGCAATTCGGCCAAGGCCCGCTCCGCCCGGGTGCGGGCCGCATGGATTTCCCGTTCCGCCGTCTTTTGCAGGGTAATATCGGTCAGCATACCGTTCAAAATGACCTCGCCCGGCTCTGTGCCTGGAGCCGCAGCGGCCATCAACTGCCACCAGCGGACCTCCCCATTGCTCGCCGGGCGGCGACCTTCCTGAACCCACCCGCCCATATCCCGGGCTGCCAGACGGGAGCGGTCCAGCCAAACGTTTTGATCTGCCGGGCCAATACCCAAGGCGCGCCAATCTTCCAGAACCGCCTCGGGTGACACACCGAACAAGTCCTGGCAGCGAGGCCCCACATAAACGAAGGCTCCGCCCCCGTCCTTTTGGCCCCCGTCCTCTTGCGCGCCGTCTTTCTGGACCTCTCCTTCCGCCGGAACCAGGACCCGCCATTGGAACAGCATGCCAGGAACGTTTTCCGCCATGTCTCGGAAGCGCCGGTCGCTTATTCGTAGAGCCCGCTCCCGTTGATTGATGGCTGACGCATATTGCTCCAGGGCCCTGGCCATATCGCCCAATTCGTCGTCGGCATCCACGCTTTCCACATGCGGGGGGGCCTGCCCCGGGGGACGGAGCATGGCGTCCCGTAAACGAGCCAGGGGATCAAGCACCACCCGTTGCACATGCACGACAAGGATGCCGAACAACAGCAGGCAAACCAGGGACAGGACGACCAACATGACCGTCCGCTCTTGCAGATCCGAACGCGCCTGCCGGGCCTCCGCCTCTGCGGTCTCAGAAACGGCATCCATGAGCAAAGACGAAGCGGCCACCAGCATGGAGCTGACTTGCCGATCCCGAGCCAGGGTCCCTCTGATCGCCAAAAGAACACCCTTCAGGGCCTTCAAACTCTCGAAAACGCCCTGCTCCCCCAGGCCGATCTGTTTGATATCCGCTGTCAACGCGGCTATGGGCGCCCAAGGCCCCTCCTTGGGGAAGGTTTCCATGGTCGCGATATAGGTCTTGAATTTCTTTTTAAGGTGGATGGGCATATGGCCACCAACCGTGCTGAGCGAGCCCAGCAACACAACCACCGCCTCTCCAGCAGACTGGCGCCATTCCGCCAGAGCAAGAGTCATTTCAGGAGTTGTGCCGAGGTCCATGGTGATGGTTGCCACCTGAATATCCAGGGCCATCAACCGCTCCAGCAGATGTCGGCTCCTGTCCTCCAGGTTCAACCGCTTGTCCACATACTGCCCTAAAGTCACGGACAACTCGCTGAGTTCCTGGGACTGGGCGCGAATACTCGTCAGATTTGCTCCGTTGTTGTTGTCCTCGGACACCTCATCGATCAAGGCGTTGAGCCAATCCATCTGATCTTGGATCTGGGACCCAATCGTTTCCCGCTCTGTCGGTCCGGAGACTGCAGCCAAGGCCGGTGCCTGACCAACAACGCTTTCCGATTGCTGGCTCAAGTGAGACGCTGTTGCCATGGCCTTTAAGCTTTTGTCCGTAATGCGCGACAGGCCGGCGCCAATATCCAGGAAGGACAGCACAGCCAGGGAACAAACCGCAATCATCATCAAAAGCATAGCACCGAAAGCGGTGATAAGCCGCGCCTTGACGCCAAACCGAAAGCGGCGCGTGGCGCTCTTTGCCTCAGCAGCTATCACCGACCGCTCCATAGTCTACTGTAGCCGGGGTGCATGCATCCCCCCTCCGTCCAAAAAGGCATTCCCCTCGCCACCTTCGAAGAAGACGTCTCCCCAAAATACCTATCGAAAATCTTCCCATCGTCCCCCACCGGAGTGATAACCTGATCGACCCAACCTGAATCCAACCCCAGGGAGGCGGCCCCTTCGTCTTCCCAACAGAATAGCACAGCCCGGTCCGTTCGCCCGCCCTCTTCCAACTGCATTCCCTCCCCCTTCCGATACAGACTTACCCTGGCCCCCCACCTGCTCTTCACCGACAACCAAAGTGGAAGAACCGGGCAGAAGGGAAGGACCGGGCGCAGTATTGATTTTGCGCCGTGCCCCCCAAACCGCCATTGAAGACCATGTCGCAGCGCCCCTTTATGCAGCGCCCCTTTATAAGGGATAGCCAAGCCCCTTCGACGGTCGTCACGGCCATGTCGGCCAAATAGCGACTTATTTGATTCTGAGACGCAAAATCGGGACCGGAATTGGTTCTACCACGCACAGCCCGACGCTCCTGGACATCGCGCATTGCGACAAACCGGGGCAAGAAGCAAGAAACCCCGCCACTTTCTGACCCAATCCCCTTCAAGGCGCCGCACCCCCATTGAATTCCTATTCCCTAGCTCACTAAGCCATGAAACTATGACGTGCTTCCAGGAGTTTTATCAGGTTTTCTGCCATGATTTTTCTTTCGCTTCCTCGGGCACTGACCATATGCCTCACTCTTGGTATCTGTCTTGGCACCAAGATTGGGCGGACAGAGTCTCCCCTCCGCTGGTCGGATTCCCCAACCCCAACAGCCGGTCCAGCCCGGTCCCTTGGCGCAACCAACCTGGGGTGCCTCGTTGGCGGCGAGGCTTTGATTGCGGGGACGGGTCCCTTTGAAATCCTTCGTCCTCAGCGCAACCGATTTTGGGGCCATCCACTCCTGATCGCAACCTTGCGGGATCTGGCCCGGAACCTCAAGGCCAGGGGCCAAGCCCCCCTGCTGGTGGCCGACATGGGGTTGCCCAGGGGGGGCCCCATGCCCGACGGACACCGCAGTCACATGACCGGCTTGGATGCCGACATCTGGTTCAAGGGCGACAGGCCAGCCCCCCACGACCCGGCTTGGCTCGCCTCACCCACGGCTTTGTCTGCGGTGACGACCGATGGGCAGAGCGTTGACCCCGCCGTTTTCGACGTCAAAACACGCATCCTGTTAGATATCGCCGCACATGACCCGAGAGTCGACCGGATATTCGTCAATCCGGCCATCAAACGCGCCCTCTGCCAGGAGCGGGGCGAGGACCCGGACGCCGCTGTCTGGCTGGGCAAGCTTCGCCCCTGGTGGGGCCACGACCGGCACGCGCACCTGCGGCTGTCCTGTCCCGACACCTCTCCGGATTGCTTGCCCCAACCCCCCATTCCCCAAGGCACGGGCTGCGACGCGACCCTCGACTGGTGGTTCACCGAGGAAGCCCGTACGCCCAAATCGCCAGCGGGGTCTCCTCCGCCTCATTGGCCGCCCCCGCCCCCACCAATCTGCGCCCAATTGGCGACAGACTGAGCGCCCGACTCGATCGTCTACCAAGGAGCGATGTGGCAGACCCGCGGCAATAAAATGGGGCTTTGGACAATCGCCCAAACAGGCGAGACACGGTCGTGTCCCCTGTCATACCAAGGTGCGGTGAGTTTGCCTCACCGCACCTTGGAAGCGGCCAAGTGGCCGCCGCGCCTTATGGCGCGTAAGTGCCCGCCTGGCGTTTGAACGCAAGAAAAGCGGCGTGGGTTTAAACCCGCGCCGCTTGGTATAAGGCGCCTTGATCCAGGGATCCGCATCTTTCCGTCGATCCGCAACCGCGAGAAGACGGGCAAAACCTCCAAGGGAAATCGAACGAAGCGACAGAGATCGCCGAGCTTTCCCCATTGAACGTCCTATTGCGCGAATATCCACCAAGAATTTTCACCCTTTTCCGCCCATTTCCCATTGCATGCAACCCGAACCCTTGTGTAAAACCGATTCAACTAAAAAAACATGCTACCGCGCTCTGTTTTGTGAAAAGAGAAAGAGGAGTCAAACTCCGTGTATACAAAGGGAAAATTCACCCCGTCCGTGACGCGACGTGGATTTCTGGGAATCGCTGCGGGTGGGGCTGTTCTCCTGAACGCGCCAACTGTCTTCGCCAGCAAACGAGGGTCCTTTGAAAGGACCCTTTCGTTTTTTAACCTCCATACTGGCGAATCTGTCAAACGGACCTATTGGGCCGATGGCCACTATGACCCCCGGGCTCTGCGGGAGATCAACCATTTGCTGCGGGACCACCGCACGGGTGACGTGGCGACCATCGACCGCGATCTTTTGAACTTACTCCACCAGTTGGGCCAGACCCTGCGGACCTCCGAACCCTTCCAGGTAATCAGCGGCTATCGTTCGCCCAAAACCAATGAGATGCTCCGCAAGACCGGCGGCGGTGGCGTTGCCAAGAAAAGCTACCACATGAAGGGCATGGCCATCGACGTGAACCTGAAGGGCCGCCCCCTGAAGGACATACACCGGGCGGCCCTGAACCTCCAGTCAGGTGGCGTGGGATATTATCCCAAAAGTGGCTTCGTGCACGTCGATGTGGGCAAAGTCCGCTCCTGGTAGGAAGACCAACGGCCAGGGTTTGGCAGGGGCCACTTTCCCACCCCAGGGGTGGTGCTCCCCTTCCTCCCTGGTCCCTCCCTGACAGAAACCTTGCTCCAGAAAGGCCCTTTTCCGTTTAAGATATTATTGCATAGCGGAATCCGCAGTTCACGGGGGCGCCAACCCAGGGTATGTTTCCCGGATTATGTTCCTTTGAGGATCCAGGAGACCTTCCGTGGCCTATTACGACGAAGCCTACCAGAGCAAGCTGGTTGACCCTTCCCAGGCGGTGGCCCCGATCAAAAGCGGCTGCAATGTCATTCTGTCAATGGGCGTTTCCCAACCGCCTGCGCTGATGCAGGCGGTCGCAGATCGGGCTCGCTCGGGCTCCCTGGAGAACATCAAGGTCTATTACATGCATGCCAACGAGGCGGCGACCAAAACCTTGTTGGTCCCCGATCTCATGGAAACCGTGCGCCCCTGCCCCTTGTTCATGAGCGCCCACGACCGCGCCCTAGCCCAAAAGGGGTACGAACAGGGCAAACAATGGGTCCACTATGTGCCAGCCCTGTTCTTTCAGGCCCCGCGCCTGTTGACCGAACACATCAGCCCCGACGTGTTCCTGGTGACCGTATCGCCCATGGATAAAGCCGGGTTCTTCAGTCTGGGCACCAACTCTGACTATGGTGCAACCGTTGTCCGCCATGCCCGGCGGATTATTGTCGAAGTCAACGCCAACATGCCCCGGGTCTTCGGCGAAAGCCTTCTGCACATTTCCGACGTGGACGCCGTGGTGGAAAACCATGTGCCCTTGATGGAAGTGGCCCAGAAGGGGGCCTCGGATGAAGACACGATCATTGGTCGCACCATCGCCGATCAGATCCCCGATGGCGCCACCTTGCAAATGGGCATCGGCGGCGTCCCCAACGCGGTCATGGAATACCTCGCTGACCACAATGATCTGGGTTTACATTCCGAGCTGTTCAGCCCACCGATGGTCCAGTTGATCAAGAAGGGCGTGATGAATGGCCGCCGCAAATCGGTCCTGCCCTACAAACATGTCTTCACCCTGGCCCTGGGCGACACGGACATGTACGAGTTCATGGATAACAATCCCAGTGTCGTCGGTTATCCCGTGGGCTGGGTGAACAACCCCAGCGTCATCCGCAAGAACGACACCATGATCAGCGTCAACTCGGCCATCGAAGTCGACCTGACCGGCCAAATCAACTCGGAAAGCCTGGGAGGACGCGAGTTCTCCGGCCCCGGTGGCCAGCTCGACTTCATCCGGGGCGCCTATGCGTCCAAGGGAGGCAAGTCCTTCGTCGCGCTCCACTCCACCGCCAAGCAGGAGACCCTGTCCCGTGTTGTCTGCAAGCTGGGCGGTCCGGTTACCGACCCCCGCATGGACAGCCACCATGTGGTCACGGAATTCGGATGTGTCTGCCTCAAGGGCCTCACCCTGCCCGAGCGCGCCCGCGCCCTGATTGGCATCGCCCACCCCAAATTCCGGGATCAGCTTTTGGAAGAAGCCAAGACCTCAGGTCTGATCTGATCTAAACCCGGTCTGACCTGATCTAAACCCAGTCTGACCTGATCTAAACAAGGTGCGGAAAAACTCTTTTGTCGTCATTCCCAGGCAAGCGCTAAAGTATGCACGCTTCCCTGTGCCGCTCCGAAGTTAAAATAGTCCGTTGCTTTACTTCGTCATCCCCGTGAAAGCGGGGATCCAGGGTTGATTTCGGAGCCGTCAGTGAAGGGGGCTCAGATCGCGTCAACCGCATGGGTCCGTTGTCCCCACCCTGGAGTCCCGCACACGTGGGACTGACGACGAAAGAGTTTTCGGACTTTTTCCGCACCCTGCTAAAGTATATGGATAAGAGCGGCATGAGGAAAACCGCTGCACAGTTTTCCTCATTCCACTCCAGCACCGGCGGAGAGATCCGAATACCATGTCCGTCTCCATCACCCTGCTTGGCCTGGGCGCCCTCCTTCTGGGGGGAGCCTTCGGTTGGGCGGTGGTGACGGGGAACCCCCTGCCCACGGCGGCTCTCATGCCCGCGCCCCTGGCCCCGGTCGCAAACTTGGCCGCCCCGCCCTTTCCCAAGACGCCCAATTGGGCGCTCGCCCTTCCCCCTGACGCCCCGTCTCCCGATCCAGAGGCCGCCCGATCCGGCGTCATCCTGACCGCCCCCCGTTATCCCCTGTCAGCGAAGGCGCTGTTCCAGCGGGCCAGCGCCGTGATCGGGCAGCTGCCCAACGTCACCATAACCCACCAAGACCCGAAGACAGGGCGAATCGACGGCGTAGCCATCTCCCGCTGGCTGGGTTTTCCTGACACCATTTCCCTCCAGGTGATCCCGCTGGATAGCACCACCACATCCCTTATTCTCTTCAGCCAATCCCGTGTCGGCTATTGGGACTTGGGTGTCAATGCTCGGCGCATACGGACATGGCTGTGTCTGTTCGAGGTCTCCCCCTCGGATGGCAGGCCTTTGGGGGTTTCTTAACCCCTTTTGGGTCAATCTCATGTGAACACTAACGCTTCGCGCTTGAGGTTTTCCCAATGCTCACCATCCGTCTTCTTTTCGGTGCCGGCCTGGCTGCGCTTTTCGCCGCAGGAAGCGCTCTGGTTGGCGTGCCCATCGGACCAGTCACTGGCCTATGCTCCCTCGGCCTTTTCGTCCTCCCCTGCCTCGTGGCAAAAATACTGGGTGACACCAAGACGTTGCTCCCATCTGAAACCCTGGCGGAGCGCATGGGTGCCCAGATCACCGATAGCTTCACCGCCACCGGCGCCGCCCTTTTAGGCCGGGACGGACGTCCTTATGTCTTTTCCAGCATTTCACAAGCGAAGCGTTGCGCTAGACGCCACCTGAACGAGTATGGCATTATAGCCTGTGAAGGTCATTACTTCCTGACTGACCGACATCTTACCGACCGTGAGGCTGTCCGCACGCATATTCGCTCTACCTATGCCTTGGATCCCGGCGCAACCGGCCTCCCCGTCCTCCATCTTAATGGCAGCGCCCTGGAGGCTCCCAGGGCAATCCTCCCCGTTGACCGCCTTCTGGAAACCCGGGATGCCATGGTTCATGCCGCGCCCTTGGACCGTTTAACCCGGAAGTTGATAATGCAAGGGCGGCATATGGATCACATGGAAACCGCATGACAATTCGACCGGGAGAAGAATGGAACACCGCGCTGCGTCTCATGGAAGCAGCCGGAACCTGGGAAGAGCTCCGGGGGGACCTGGAGCGCTTGGGCCTGATCAGCGCCCTCAACGCCGACCAACGCCGTGCCTTGGCCACCCTGTGGGACCAGCGTGGCGTGGCAGCGCTCAGCGATCAGGCCCTTGTCGAGAACTTGGCGCACTGGGCTTCCGGTCTCGGCCGGGCAGAGCACCCCTTGGGCTTCAAAGCACCTCATCCCGACGCCCTGGTGGCCGAAGCGACACACCGCGGCTGGTTCACCAAATCCCTTCCCGGCGGCAAAACCATCGTCAACCCTCCGGACGGAAAACCCCTGATTGTTCCCTCCGTTTTGTAATACTTGATTGCCCCTCCCTTTTATACATAGAGGGCGATACCCATTCCAAAACCATAAAAACATTATCATTTTAGACATCAGAACAAGAGTATTTACGTCACATTTTACAAAGCCTCCTCGACGAATTCCGAGGAAACTGGCATATAGGAAACGGATGGTGTATTGGTCTCCGCGAAGGATATGGTGATCTTTTGGCCTATAACTGGGTCACAAGATCACCTTCTGCGTTCGTCTTTACGCGTAGACAGATATGGGCTCGGTCTCTAAGGGAGTTTTAGGTGTGATCGGTATCAAGCGTCTTTTCATATCAGGCTTGGCCCTTGGTTTCGCATTGGCTCCCCTGTCGGCCATGGCGGAATCCATCCAAAATCTTCTCCCCCCCGTGCTTCAGAACCATGACCGACTGGCTGCGACAAGGGCAAAGGTGGTGGCTTCAGAGAACCGGGCCAGGGAAGCCCTCGGCGCTTGGTTCCCGACCCTTTCCCTCGACGGCAACTATGGATTCGAGGAGAAAGTCCGACCCAATGCCAAGAATACTCAGCTTGATACCTGGGAATTTGACATCGCCCTCACCCAATTGCTCTGGGATTTTGGGGCGTCCAACGGCCAGATTGAAGCCGCACGCCTGGCCATGGGTCAAAGCAAAGCGATGTACGACGCGGAACGCCAAGGGCTGATTCTGGAAGCCACCCAAGCTTATATAAACCTGCTGCGCAGCGCCCGAATCCTGGAAATAGCCCGCCAATCCGAAGCCAACGTCCGGCGCCAAACGGGTTTGGAGCAGACCCGGGTAGATCGGGGGTCAGGTTTATCGACCGACGTGCTGCAGGCCAAGACCCAACTCGCCGGCGCGGAAGCCCGTCGAATCCAGGCAGAAGGAGCATTGGAGATTTCCAAGAATCGGTTCAAGGCCGTTTACGGTATTCTTCCGGGCGCTCTGACCGACTTGGTTCCCGTTGCAGGTCCTGACCCCTCCTCTCTTCCCGCCACTCTGGATGATGCCCTGGCCATGGCGCAGGACGATAACCCGTCCCTCAGAGCCGCAAAATTAGCCGCCGCTGTCCAACGTCAGGTGGTGCGAGCAACCCGAGGCAATTCCCTATTCCCAACCATTCAACTGGTTGGAGAGAATATCCATAAAAATAACGTAGACTCCGTTAGGGGCCATAAGATTGAGAACACCATCAAGGTCAAGGCAAGTTGGGATATCAACCTGGGCCTGACCGCCATCAATACCCTACGTGCCGCCCAATCCGACGCGGTTTCCGCCGACCGAACCTTCGCCGACAGCCGCAATCAGGTGGAGGAGAAAATTCGCAACGCATGGCAGAACCTGCAAACGTTCAGAGCCAACTCGCGGATCCTGGCCAATCAGGCAAATATCGCCAGTGAGTTCCTGAATCTGGCCAGACGGGAACGCCAATTGGGTCAGCGATCCCTGATCGACCTGCTAGCCGGTGAAACGGCCCTCTACAACGCCCAGGCAGACGCCTATTCAGCCCAGGCCGACGTGATCATCGCCTCCTATAACCTGATGGCCAACATCGGCACCCTGGAAATGGATCAGGTGAAATAGGGCCCATAGTCCAATTTCCCTGAATTGCCGGATGAAAAAGGGGACCCCTTGGGGTCCCTTTTCGCGTTTTGAGCCGAAAAAGGGAGAAGCGGTTTGCGTCGGGCATCGGCCGTGGTCCTTTCTTTGGGGCCTGTGCCGTTCTCTACCCAGCTTCATCCATTGAATTGGGTGAATTGGGCACCGATCAGAAATTCCACGTTGCCCTCGGGTCCCTTGATCGGGCTTTCGGTGAGTCCCAGAACCCTCCAACCCGGCAAGGCTCCGAGCCAATCCCGAATGGTCTCACAGACCTCTTCGTGCAGGGCCGGGTCGCGGACCACACCACCCTTACCCACCCGGTCCTTGCCCACTTCGAACTGGGGCTTAATCAAAGCCACCACATGGGCACCCGGAGCCGCCAACCCGAGGGCCGCAGGCAAGACTGTTCGCAGGCCAATAAAGCTGGCATCGCAAACGATGATATCTACCGGCTCGGGAATGACCTCGGCGGTCAGGTGGCGGGCGTTGGTCCGCTCCAAGACCAAAACCCTTTCGTCTATCCGCAGTTTATGGGCCAGTTGCCCATACCCCACATCCACGGCGTAAACCTTGGTCGCACCCCGGGTTAAAAGCACATCGGTAAAACCGCCCGTTGAGGCGCCCACGTCCAGACCAACCTGTCCGGCCACATCAAGGCCGAAGGCCTCCAGACCCTTTTCCAGCTTAAGCCCTCCCCTGGACACCCAGGGATAGGGTTGCCCCCGCAAGTCGATGGTCAGATCCGGAGAGACCTGTTGCCCCGCCTTGTCCAGACGCCGTTCCTCGGAAAAGACCAAACCGGCCAGAATAACCGCCTGGGCCTTGGCTCGGCTTTCCACCAACCCCCGGTCGACCAGAAGTTGATCCAGACGCATTTTCTTGGAAGCGGAGGCCATCTCCTAGGCCCTGGCTTCCGTCTCCAAGCTGTCCATATGCAGCGCCCCAAGCACGCGCTCGGCGATGCCCCGGGCGTCGATCCCTGCCTCGGCACATTGCACATCGGGTTTGTTGTGTTCGTAGAACTGGTCGGGCACATGTACCGCCCGCACCTTCAAGCCATCGTCCAGCAGACCCGCGTTGGCCAGGAAGGTGGTCACATGGGCGCCAAACCCCCCGT
>NZ_JBLAVB010000006.1:0-376763 GCF_047263945.1 Rhodospirillum sp. A1_3_36
CAGACGCGGCTCGAAGTGCGGTGAACGCCCTTCCGCTTATCCACGCGGACTGAAACTGGCGTGTGGTTGTCCCACCGGATGCCTCCGGGGGTGAACGCCCTTCCGCTTATCCACGCGGACTGAAACGAAAATCTCGATCAGACGCGGCTCGAAGTGCGGTGAACGCCCTTCCGCTTATCCACGCGGACTGAAACTGGCGTGTGGTTGTCCCACCGGATGCCTCCGGGGGTGAACGCCCTTCCGCTTATCCACGCGGACTGAAACGGGCCGCGGCGGCCGCTGCCGATCCGCCTGGACGGTGAACGCCCTTCCGCTCATCCACGCGGACTGAAACAGTACACGCTGCCATCATCACCCCATGTGATGGCTTCCAACGGGGTGAACGCCCTTCCGCTTGTCCACGAGAACCGGGTTTCACTGGGGTAGAAAAACCGCTTCCTATTGGCTTGGACGCCTGTTTCTCAGGGAGGCCCCCCAGGCCTCAAAGCGGTCCAAACGGCGCTCGGCGGCATGAAACGCCGCATCAAGCTCCATACTCTGACGGATCAACGCGAAGACCTCCCGCCCCTGCACCTGAGAACTCAGATGCTCTTCGCAAAGCTGCGCGGCAAAACGCCCATGGGCCGACCGAACCGCCGTGATCCAGGCATCGGGATTGCCCCCCACTCCGGCTGCGGTGGGGATATCCGCCCGCTCCAGGATCTCCGCCAAACGCAGCGCCTCCCCGGCCAGGGCCGCGTCCTGGGCCTGGGCGACCAGGAACAGGCGCCGGTAAACCGTCGTCATATGAGCCATCAGGGTCGACAGGGCAAAGGGATTGGCCCAGGCGACCATCATCAGGGAATGGGCGGTCGCCCCAAGGACCGTTCCCATGTCCGCGAACCGGTCGTAAAGCCCCCGCCGGTATTCCGCCGTGGTCTGGGCGGCGTCATAGGCTGGCCCCTCCCCATAGGGGTCGACGGTCAGAATCCGCGCCCGGAGACAATCCAGCGCCCGGCGGCCCGGTGGCGAAACAGGCTCCCCGCCCTGGGGAAACACCGCCGTTACCACTCGAGCCCGCTCGTCACAAAGCAGCCGCAGCCGTCCGGCATTTCCAACCCCGGAGCTTCCCGTTTCCCCAAGGTCCGCCCCGCTCAGCCCCGTCGCCTCGGCAATCAGGGCGGCGAGCCAACCGGTGATCGGGCAGCGGGAGACCTCCCGGTTCCGGATCAAGGTTCCAATCTCCGCCCCACCCCGCAACAGAGTGACCACGGGCAAGATCTCCCGGCGCTCCGGATTCTCCTCACGCCAGGCGGAAAAGACCAAGCGGACTTCGGCATTGAAGGTCATCACCTCAGCCAGAGTCTCACCTTCTCCTTCGGCCTCCCCTCCCCCATCGACAACGTCCAGCAGGGTGGTTCCCCATTCCGCGCGTCTCGCAGCTTGCCCACCCACCGTCCATTCCAGAAGAACCACCTCCCCCGGCACGAAGACCAACCGGAGGCTTTCCAACGGAACCCTCAGACAGGTCCCGCCGTCCCGACCGGCGAGCTCCGCCATGGTCAGGGACAGGGAGAGGTCATCGCAGGGCAAGGCGATTTCCACGAGGCGTGAACCCGCCCGGATATCCCTTTCCGCCTCCCGCCAGCCCCCCTCCTGATCCACCTCCGGGGCGGAAACCGGGGGAAGCAGGCGATCCCGAAGGTCCGGCAGGAAATACAGACGCTCCTGATCGGTGACCGTCAGCGGTTCGGGACGGGGCGCGGATCCAGCCCGAGCCCGCCAGGCCGCCAGATGGGCCAGGATTGCCTCGGTCAACTTCGGTGTCCCCGCCGGGGGATCACCCGAAGGCGACGCATCGGGATCCAGCGCATCCCCGAGAAACAGGGGAATGCTGAAGATGGTCCGCCACCCCTGGAGGGGCCGGGCGCCGGACAGAATGTCCTCCAGCACCAGATTGGCCATGGCCTCCACCTCCTGGGCGCGCTGGCCCAAGGTATCCCAAGCGGTAAACCGGAGGATCCCCCCGCCCTCGGCATGGCGTTCCAGGCCCGGCGCCCGGTCCCGGGCGGTCTCGCCAAACCAATGGGGCAGCCATGCTCGGCGGGATGCGGGACCGGACCACAACATGCCCCGACTGTCCGACGGTCGTTCCCCGCTCTCCCCCTCTGCGCCCAGAAGAACCACCATCTCGACGGACTGCCCCTCCTCGCGCCAACCGCCGGGCCGTAAATGGGACACCCAGGCGTAGACGGCATCCTCGGCGACCTCGTGAAATCGTGCGGGCAGGCGGGCGACGACAACCCGTTGCCGGTCGTTGCCCCCGACCCGACAGTCCAGAACCCTCGTCCATCCCCCTGCCCGTCCCGCGTCAAGGGCCGTGACCGCCTCAGAGAGGAGAGTCCGCGTTACCTCCAGATCGGGCGCCCATGTCACGGGATCGAAGGAGAGAGGGTCTAGGGGCGCCCGCGCCCTGACCGCGCGTCGCAGGGTCAGATCCTGGCCCCGAAGGTCACCGAACCGGGCCAGACCGCCCGGGTCGAGGCGTTCCAAGCCAGGAATAAAGTCCCGCGCTCCGGCAGCAACCGTTCGCCGCCGCCCGTCAAACCCCGCCGGTCCGCGGTCCCCCGGTTCCAGCCCCAGACACTGGACCACCCGTTCCAACCGGGACAAGGGAGACCACCGGTCCTGAAGGACGGCATGATCGATCCCCTCCACCCCGCGTCCGGTCCGTTCGATCCTGGCCCTCACTGCTTGGTCGGCAATCGATACCAGGATAACCTGCCCCCCCATATCGTTGATATCGGCCTGGGACAGAAGCACCCGTCCCTGGGGCGAAAGGGAAAGGGGATGAACCCTGGCTCCGACCACCTTGCCGACCTCCTGAACGAAACGGACGATCTCCAGTGTTTCCAGGTCACGGGGAACCACCACTACGGACAGCCCATCCATCGTCGCGCCGTGATCGCCCTTTTGGGTGGTATCGGACATACCCGGTCCTCCTTATCTCTTCCGCTCGGATCATAGCGGCGGTCCGATCACCAGGGAATGTTCGAAGGAAAAATGCCTCTTCGGATAAGAGAGAGGTACCATCGAACGCAGTAACCCGAATGGTCGGAAAGCGAACCCGGCGAAAAGGAAATGCCCAGCTTCTGCCGATGGGCGCAAGAAGAACAATACACAACACTGTCTCGTTTTTTTGGGCGATTGCCCAGGCTTCCCTTTTTCTAGCCCGGGGTCTGTCTGGGGCCTTTCGGCCAATAAATGTCCGGGATCTGGGGCCTTTCGGCCCCAGTGGGGGACGGGGCAAAGCCCCGTGACGGGGAAACACCACCTATCGTGTACCGTGATTCACAGCATCCATATGAGGCCTATCATCAAATCGTGCCCATATCCCGTTAACACACTGGTCAAGGTAGCCACCAAAGGGCTATAGCACCGCCTGCGCCTTGTTGACCAAAGCCGAGATTTCGGAGGGGAGCGGTGGCAAATAGGCGCCAGTCTCTGGCAAATCTGGCGCCGGAAAGGCTGGGATGAGTCGTTGGAATTCGGCGGCGAGTTGCCGGCCCATCACGGCCATGCATAGAACGCCGGATGCGACGATCTCCGCACTTTCCTTGGCGATCAGATCCCGCTCCCCATCCAAGGCACGTAATCGGTCGAGTAGTTTCGGGCCCAGCATTTCATCATCGGTTTTCAGAACCCGGCTGCTGCCCCTCTGGCCCAGTAGATTGCCGATGCGCTCATCCATTGAAATTCCGAGCGATGCGGTACCGGCGGGCATGGCGGTGACGAGGGCGTGGAAGCGAGAACTCACCAGCCAGTCGGAGCGGCGCAGTACCGCCACCATATCCCGATGCCCGACCTCGCCGCTGACCAACCCGGCGGAGGGGCAATCCAACTGGGCGCGAAGTTCGCGGCAGGCCCGTTGGTCAAGGCGATCCATACCGGCCACCACCACAAAAGCGTTGGTCTCGGCGGCAAAGCGATTCGCGGCCTCGGCGATCTGGTGGAGATAATGGGTGTATTTGCGCACCCGTTCCGGAGAATGGGCGTGGAAGAAGACAGAGCCTAAGTGAATGTCCTTATGTGCCCCGGTGGTGGCCAGTTCTTCCGCCATTTTGAAATCCGGGCGAATCGGCCACCAAAACGGATTGATCGGACAGAGTGTGAGCACGCGGGAATTGCCATTCCATCCGGCCTCGTGCAGGATTTCCTCGGCGCGGTTTCTCGAAGAGGCGGCGAAGGTCCAAGCCGGATCGGTGCCCGAGTGACAGGCCACGCCCAGCTCTTGCAAGAGATCACGCGAGGCATCGTTGCGACACATCACAAGCGAACCGACGGTGGTATCTTTCACCATGTCTGCCAAATAGGGTTGCATCTTGCCCGCCTCAGCCCCATAGGCGATGGCCGGTTTTCCCGCTGCCACTGCCAGGCCCAACCCACCGCTCAGCATGGCGGTCAAGGTGGGCGAGAAGGTGGATTTGAACATGGAGCCTTCACAGGCAATCACCACATCATGTGCTCGTTCCTGTTCGGCGACAAACACTGGGAAATATTTGTCGATGGTCTTCACCGCCACATTGGGAAACAGCTCCTGATCCGCCCGCCGGTCCGGGGAGAGCAAAGACAGTTCGAGATGGTCCTCACCATAGAGGCTGCGCAATTGCCGCACGATCTCGCTGACCCGGATATCCGCACCGATATTGCCTGCCCCGGAATAGGTGATGAGCAGGATTTTCAGCTTCTGCCCCGGTTGCCATCTGATCGGTGTCGGAGCTTGCAAGCGTCTTGCGTGCACCAGAGAAGCCATATGGGTACAGGCCATGTGATCGGGGTCTTCAGAGGCAAAGAACTCGCGTTCCATCACCTGTAACAGGGCTTCCTTAGCCATTTTAATTCACCGTTTCCGAGAAGCGGTCGAGAATCATCTGGATCACTTGGGCACGATCCTTGCGGGGGAAGAAATGATCTCCGTCCACCATCTCCAGAGAGAAAGTGGATTGAGTCGTGTCTTGCCAACGTTGCACATGTTGTCGGCCAATACTGCTGTCAGACCGCCCGCCAATGGAGAGGACCGGGCAGACCAAGGGATGCGACGGCACATTTAAGCTGTTGTGCAAGATGAAATCGGCCCGGATCGACGGCAGCGACAGCTTGATCAACTCGTCATTGTCAAGGATCTCCGCCGTCATTCCGCCCAACTCAATCAAATGGCTGAGCAGGGACTCATCGGACATGCCGATCACATTGACCGCGTTAAACCCCGGTGGGCGGGAGGCGGCGACGGTGAGCAATTGCGCCGTCGGCAGCCCACGCAATTGCAGTTGCTGGGCTAAGGCGAAGGCGATCCGTCCGCCTAAGGAATGACCAAAAAACGCAAACGGTTTGTCTAGGTAAGGGGGCAGTAGTGCCAGAACCTGGTTGATCACCTCCGACATCTTTTCCGCAGGCGGTTCCTGCAATCGGCTGCCGCGACCCGGCAATTGCAGGGCAAACAGGTCCATGTCGTCGGGAAGCAGGGGGCGCCAGTCTCGGAAATCCACCGCCCCGCCGCCCGCATGTGTAAAGCAAAACAAGCTGCGCTTAGCCTGTCGGCTGGGGGTACCGATGCGGACCAGCCAACCCTGCGCCTTTGGCTCTAAACGGATCGGGCGAGGATGGGCAAGGGACGGAGCAATTTCATGGACGGCCTGGCTCATGCAACGACCTTTCTCAAGCGGTTTTCTTCAATCAGCTGGCGGTACGCGGCGGCGACTTCCGAGCGCACCTTGACCAGATCCATTTTCGCCTCGGCCACATTCCCATTGGCCTCCGCCGCCCCGTTGACCAGATCGTCATCAATCAAGGCGGTACGCAACGCCTCTGCGGTGGCGAGGACATCCTCGCCCGGGATGAGGAGCCCGGTCTCGCCGTCGGTGATCCACTCATCGGCGCAAGACGTGTCCGATTGAATGGGAAAGGAGCCCATGGCCATGGCTTCCAACAGGGCAGAGGGAATACCGTCACTGATACTCACCCCCATGGAAATCCGGGACTGGCCGTGCAGTTTCATCATGTGGTCGTGGGAGCTGAAAGGGATGAACTCCACGTCAATGCCGGTGCGGCGGCTCATCAGTTCCGCCGCCACTCGAACCGCCGGTGCAGCAAGATAAATGCCGATCTTGTAATCGGTGAGCAGCTCCTGGACTTTTTCCATGGCCTGTAGCGCGATCAATGCGCGACCGTGCCAATCCTGATACCCCTTCAACAGGATCATCCGGCGCTCCGAGGTCGGGCCGGGCTGGCGCATTTTCCGCACACGTTCCAAGTCGAACACACTGGCATTGGGCCGCACGGCCAAGGCGCGACCGGTAAAGCCGAAACTGCGGGCCAGTTTTATGTCTCGGGCGCATTCAGCACTGTAATAATCGCATTGCGCCATGATTTGCCGGGCCCGCTGTTCATGTTCGGCCAGTTGGGCGAAGAGCTGTAGATCGCACCCCCAATTGCTCAAGACCCAAGGTGGGAAAACGGCCCCTAGCGGAGGCTTCCGGTTCAACTTAAGAGCATCCCGCTCTAGCTCGGCTTTCGCGGCCAAGGCCAAATAGCCGCCGGTCATCATTTCCAGGGAATGCACCAGATCCGGTTTGATCCTACGGATGGTGCGCGCTAAGGCGGCGGCGCGGCTGAAGCGTTTCGGGGCAAGTTTTTCCAGACCCTGTTCTATCTTCCTGGCTCCCTCCCGGAACGGCCAGGGCCAGCCGGTTTGTGATACACTGCGATCAAAGCGTTTGTGACGGCGACCCAAGGCCCAGCCGCCGGAGGGTGTCTCTTCCGTGGACGGCGCGCAGAGTAAACCTAATTTTGCCACATCCTGCTCATCAAACGGGCGACGGTTAAACACGGCGTGATGCAGGGTCACATTGCGGAATTTGGGATGTAGCGGCGTGGGCTCGACGGGGAAAATATGAACATCAAAGCCGGCCCCTTCGAGCTGGTTGATCCAACGCACCATATGCAGGCTAGTGGCGGGGCCGACAAACAATATTTTCATTTGAAACCTCCTACCTCGTCGCCACATCAGTCAATTGATGTCAATAATTTCCGCAAAACGGTCGCAAGTGTTGCCACATGGGGGGCCGTGATCATGGTGATGTGGTCTCCCACCACTTGGTGTCGCTCCGCGCCGCCGGAGGTGATCGATGACCATCCCTCCGCACCGGGCACCTCGAAAGACGAGGTCTCCGCCGCCACCACATGGAGCCTTGTGGCGAGCGGTTTCGGATGAAAGTCCTTCAATGCCGAAATGCAGAAACGGTAATTTTCCAATACCGTTTCCACCGCAGCCGAACCGATCCCGTCGGGAAGCAGACCGCTGTGCACCAGAGCCTGGGTGAACCGGGTGAGCCGCTCGGGTCTATCCAGACCGGACAAATCCGCAGCGGTAAGCGGGATCGGTCGGTTAAAGAACAAGGCAGCTGCTTCCACAATCTCGGCAATCAACCCGGCCTCATCATTGGCGGGCAGTAGGGTGGGATCGATCGGCGGTGGGGGCAGGTCGAGCACGACCGCTAAATCCACCGATCGACCGGCCTCCTCTTCCAAGGCGGCGACGGCCAGGACAACGGCACCGCCGAAACTATGACCGACCAGCCGCAGGCCACCCACCGGCTGCAACCGGCGCATCTCCACCACAGCTCGGGCGGCCAGCGCTTCCACTGTCGGCTCAATGTTCTCGATGTCGCGCAGGGCTTTGTAGTGCAGCCCGTGGACGGGCTGATTACCTCCCAGATCCCTGGCCAAATCCCCATAGGCATGGGGGGTGTCACTGGCACCGGGGAAGAGGAAGACGGGGGGGTGGGAGGCGTCCTCGTTGGCGAGGGGCAATACCGGCAAGGGGCGCACCAAGCCTTGGTCCACCGCCGCAGCCAGTTCGGCCAGGGTGGGACGGGCGAATAACAGCGATATCGGGAAGTCCCGGCCCATCACTTTGCTTAAACGCGCCGCCAGATCCATGGCTTTCAGGGAATGCCCGCCCAGTTCGAAGAAATTGGCCTCGGCAGACAGGGACTCCAAACCCAGCACCTCCGCCCAAATGTTCGCCAACCGCAGCTCTGTCGGCGTGGTGGGCGCACGGCCCGTCTTCCCAGGGCTCTCTCGCCAGGGCGCCTTGGGAATGGCGAGCGGCTCAGGGGGATGGGCGGTGCGTAGCAGGGAGTCGATGTCGGTCTCGCCGTTGGCAATATGGTCCAAGCAGGTCGTCAGCAGCCCCAGCAATTTGTGTGCAACCGCATCCGGTACCCGGTGGCGTTGGTGGATCAGGTGAAAGCGCAGGGTCTCGCCGGGCATCACGAGCAGGGCAACGGGATAGCGGGTTCGCGATCCCACCGCTGTATAATCTTGGATTTGCCAGTCGGGCTCGGTGCTGTCGTCCTGGCCGGTGGGGAAATTCTCATAGACCAATAGGATTTCAAATAACGGGATCGCGGCGGACAGATCCGTGCAGTTATGGATCCGTCCGGCGCCGAGATAATCCACTTCGCACCCTTGGGCGGACTCCTCTTGCAACGCGCTCAACAGCGGCCAGAAGGCCTGTCCCGCCGCCAACTTTATCCGTACCGGCACTGAGCCCGAAAACAACCCGATCATGGCGTTACTGCCCGACAAGCCTGTCGGACGGCCGGAGGTTGTGGCCCCAAACACCACATCCCGCCCGCCGCCAATGGCACTCAACACGATGGCGAGCGCTCCCTGTACGACCATGTTCATCGACAGGGATTGGGACCGGGCTGCGGCGGTGAGTTTGGCCAGAGCGTCCGCGCCCAACTCCGCATGGGCATCGCCATAACCGCTCCCGCCAAGGGTATCTGGTGTTTCAATTCCGGGCAGCGCCGGTCCGGGGAAGTCGGCTAAATTCTTCCGCCAGACTCTTTCGGCGGCGGCTTCGTCTTGCCCCTCTTGCCACGCCACATAATCGCTATAGGGCCGGACCGGTGGGAAGGCTATGCTGCGATCTTGGGTGATTTCGGCGCGATAGGCAGCCATTAATTCGGCGACGAGTACCGGCAAGCTCCAGCCATCCAGCAGGCTGTGGTGGAAGGTTAGCGCCAGCACCCAGGTCCCTCGTGCACGGACACATGCAAAAGAGTCATCGGCCTGTTCGGCTCGGATCATGGCGAGGTTGATCAGCGGGGCTTTGGTGAAATCAATGCCTTTCGCCCGAAGATCGCGCAACCAGTGCTCCGGGTTCGGATGGGTCTTGACCACATGCACCTCGGGCCGGGCGATCTCGGCCTTTAGGACCGCTTGCACGGGACGTGAGAGGCCTTGCCACACAAAGCCGGAGCGCAAGATCGGGTGTCGTTCGGCGATGATGCGCCAGGCTCGACCCAGGGCGTCCGGATCGAAGGGACAGCATAAGACCAACCGCGACTGTTCCACATTGGCTTCGGAGCTCGGCCCGGCCAGAGCATCTAGGAGCATCCCCTGTTGCTGGCGGGCAAGGGGCAGGATTTGGGTGATGTCCTCGGTCTTGCACCGCAGGCTCTCACAGATCCGCTGTACCAAATCCGGATCCGCACCCGCTTGGGCGACCCAACGGGGCAAGGGGGGGGGAAGGTCCTGCCGAAGGGTTTGATCGAGCACGCGTTCAACCCGTGCAGCCAAGGCTTCAATTTCCTCCGCCGTATCTTGGCCGGCATTGAATCGGAATGCGATCTGCAACTGACCACCGTCAACGGCGCCGACCACTTCTAACCGATGGGTGCGCAGGTTCGACGCCGCCTTATCCAACTCCGATGGGGTATCCATCGGTTGGAACGGCCCGTCATCGGAGACTGCGGTATCCAACACACCGATATAATTGATCGCGATCTCGCCGGTGGGAAGTGCGGAGAGGGGAGTACGCAGATGCTTGGGTCCGAAAGAGGTCAGCCGGGCATGGGCGTCTGGCACCTCGAGTCCGAGCTCAATCCGGGCAAGGGTATCAGCCATAGCCGCCAAGGAGTCTTGATCCTCCCTCCAGTCAATCAGGATTGGGGTGAGGATGGTAAACCACCCCACCATACGGCTTGCATCCTGATCAGAGAGCAGATCGCGGCCATGGGTTTCCACTTCGATCACGAACGAGGAAGAGCCGACCCAATCCACCGCCGCCCCGGCGATTGCGGCGGGCAAAAGCTGTTTGGGACCCTTGGTATGGGTTAAGAGGCGCTTGGTGAGCTCTTGGGATAGGGTGACCGTGACCAGGGCCTCATCGTCCTGGCGTCCGCACCAGGGGGGGCCTGCCGACTGGCCCCTCTCGACCCGGGCAATGAGGCCGCGCACGGCCTGCATCAGTGCCGGGTCATGCATCCGCTTCTCGGTGCTGCGCACCCAATGGGCCCAAGAGGGTGATGGCGGAAGATCCTTGCCCGCCAACAAGGCGGAGAGATCTTCCACGATGACCCGCCAAGACACCGCGTCTACCACCAAGTGATGGGCGGTAAGGAAAAGTTGGGTGACGTTGCCCTCTGGGCTCTGGCAAAGTACCGCACGCAGAAGCGGAGCGGCGTTGAAATCATGGGCTGCCTGGGCAGCGCGGCAGCCTTGTTCGAACCCATCCGGGCCATGACAGGTGACGGGAACATTTACCTCCGTCGCGGCTCGGATATCAGCGATCCATTCCCCGTCCTTTGCACGGAATTGGAGGCGTAGTGCATCATGTCGACCGACCAACTTGTTCAGGACTTCAGATAGAACCTCCACCGAGACCCTATGTCGAACAGCCAACCGCACCGATTGGTTCCAATGGGCTGGTTCGAGCAGGTCCCGGGAGAAGAACCAGGACTGCATCGGGGTGAGCGGTAAATCCAAGACCGGCTGGGTTGGGCTGGCCTGTGTACTCGGCAAGGTGGTTTCCGCCGCTGCGGCTTGTTCGGCTACCGTTTGGTATTTCAACAGCTGACGCATGGTCAGGCCGATACCGGCTCGCGCGGCACGCATCGCCACCTGCATGGACAGGATGGAATCCCCGCCCAGCTCAAAGAAGTTGTCATGGATTGAAACCTGTTTCACCGACAAGAGCTCGGACCAAACCCGGCAGAGTGTCTCTTCGACAGGATTGGTTGGCCCGACAGGTGGTGTCTTCCGCTCAACCGCGCCCGGTTCCGGTAGGGCGTTTAGATCCACCTTGCCGTTGTGTTTTGTCGGCAAGGTGTCGAGCCTGACAAAGGCGGCGGGGACCATATAATTGGGCACACGCTTGGCGAGGGTCTGTCGAATCTGTCGGACATTGAGTTCTTCCCCCTCACGCGGGACCAGATAAGCGACGAGTTTTTGCGCCCGTTGGCCATCACCAAACACTTTGATCACGGCCTGGGAGATGGCGGGATCAGAGAGCAGATGGCTCTCGATTTCCTGGGGTTCGATACGAAAGCCGCGCAGCTTGATTTGATTATCGATACGGCCGACGAAGTCCAATGTACCGTCCGATCGCCAGCAGACCTTATCGCCGGTGCGGTAGACGCGTCCCTCGCCCAGGTGGGGTACGGAGTCCAAATATCCCTTGGCGGTTTTTTCCGGCGCGTTCAAATAGCCTCGACTGACGCAATCTCCGCCGATCACCAATTCCCCCGGCACGCCAAAGGGCATCCGGTTCAGGTGACGGTCGACCACATGGGCACGCACGTTGGACATCACCTTACCGATGGGTATTGGGTCGGGCACCTCGTCGCCTGCCGTCAGTGGTTGCAGGGTGACCATCACCGTGGTTTCTGTCGGCCCATAAGCGTTGAAGAAAGTGCCCTTGTCCATATGGGCCACCAAGCGTCGCAGATGCACGGGCGACGCCACCTCTCCCCCACTCCAGATCGTTTCCAGAGATGCCAAAGCCTCCGGTGCTTCGTCGATCATGCGGTTGAGCAAACCGGTGGTCAAAAACACGTGGTGAATGTCATGTTCCGTTAAAATCTTGGCAATATCCAAAGAGCCAAGGGGCCCCGTTGGCGCGACCATGATCTGCCCGCCCCTGGTCAGCGGCAGCCAAATCTCAAAGGTGGCGGCATCAAACAAGATTGAGGCCGTGTGCAACATTGTGCGCCTTTCAAACTCGCCAAATCGACTTATGGCAAGGCAAAAGCTGACCACATTGCGATGGGTGACGCAGACCCCCTTGGGCGCACCGGTGGAGCCGGAAGTGTAGAGCACATAGGCCAGATCATCCGGGCCGCATTCGATTTGGATCGGCTCAGCCCCCGCATCGTCTGGACCTTCCGCCCCTTCCAACAGAACCAAAGGGCGACCGGTTTCGCGGAGATCGCTTTCATATTGGCCAAGCGTCATCAGCGCGGATACATCGGCATTGTCGATGATGAAATCCCGCCGGGCTTCCGGCACGGACGGGTCCAGCGGCAGATAGGCGGCCCCGCTCTTCAAGATCGCCACGATACCGACCAAAAAGGGGACCGAGCGATGACAATACAAGCCGACGATGCTGCCAGGCGTGACCCCGGCGGTGATGAGGTGGCGGGCCAATCTGTTGGATTGACGATCCAGCTCCCCATAGTTGAGGGATGCGCCCGCATCGTCGGTAGCGGCCAACGCAGGTCGGGTCGGGTCGACGGCGGCCCAATGCTGGATCGCCTCCAACAGCGTGGTGTTGACCTCTGGCGCACCCACATCGGCCCCGCCGGTGAGCGCGTTTAGAGACCTGAGATCATCGGCATCCAAAAAGGGGATCTGGTCAATCGGGCACTCCGGGTCCTCGGCCAGGGTGGTGAGGATGTTGCCGTAATGGCGCACCATTTGACGCATGCGCCAAGCATCGAAGAGATCGGTGGTATACTCAAAGGAGATCTGCAACTCATCGTCTTGCTCTTCCACCGCACAGCCCAAATCCACGCGGGAATAGCCGGTGTCCAGCGGCACCGGTTCCAGCTCGGCACTCCCCAGCGACAAGGTTTCCCGGCGCACATTTTGATAGGCGAAGGCGGTTTGATAGATCGGATGCCAGCGGGGATCGCGCAGGGGATTGATGGCCTGCACCACCAGATCGAAAGGCATCGCACCATCGCGCAACACCTCTACACTTTCTTGATGTACTCTGGATATCAGTTCGCGAACACTGGGCGCGTCGGACAGATCGGCGCGCATGGGCAAGGTATTCACCAACAGTCCGATCAAATCCTCATAAGCTGGATCCTCTCGGCCCGAAAGAGCCACGCCGACCAAGAGATCAGCCTCGTTGCTATAGCGGTTCAGCAGCACATAAAACCCGGCCAATGCCACCATGAAGGGGCTCGCCCCTAAGGTCTTGGCCAATTGCCGAATAGGCTTGGCGGAAACCCGTGTGGTCACGGTCTGTCCACGTTGATCCCTGTCCGGCGGACGGCGGCGATCGGCGGGGAGCTCCAACAAATCCGGACAGCCTGCCAAGCGGTCTCGCCAATTGGCTTTCAGATCCTCTAATGCGGTGCCGGGGAACTCCCGTTGTTGTGCCCGCACATAGTCCCGATAGGAGGGGGCGGCGATGGCCTCGATATCCTGCCCCTCGTAGGCTGCGCCCAGATCCTTCAGGAACACACTGATCGACCAACCGTCGGCGATGATGTGATGCAGGCAAAGGCCCAGTAAATGCCGGGTGGGGGAGAGCTTGACCAAATGGGCGCGTAACAGCGGTGGGCGGGTTAAATCAAACGGGCGGGCCAGAGTCTCGGTCAGTAGCGCCTTCCCGGCGGAGTCCGGATCGGGTGCGTCGGAGGCGTCGGTAACGGTGAAAGGGACGCTCAGTCCCTCGGCCACGATCTGGCGCGGGGTGTCGTCTTGTAGCGTGAAATGGGTGCGCAAGGACTCATGACGCCGCATCACCGCGTTCAACGCCTCTTCCAGCCGAGACACGTCCAAAGGACCGTCAATCCGCGCCCCACCGATGATGCAATAGGCCGCCCCCACCGACACCGATTGCTCAATCAGCCAGAGACGCCGCTGCGCGTGGGAAAGCGGGGCGCTTTGGCCGAGGTCGCTTTGCAAATGGTGGATCAATTCCTCCCGGCAGCCGCTGATTTCCGCCCGGCGCTCATCGGTGAGCGCCCCTTTCGGGGCCCGGAAACCTAGCTTCCCATCTTCGACGTGAAGGCGGATGCCCGCGACGGACAGCCGGTCGATCAGCGTTTGCACACTCATAGGAAACCTTCCTCCTCATCCTCTTCTTCCACCTTCTTCGATGTGGTTTTCGCTGCCAGGACTTGCTGGATTTGCTTGGCCAAACCGGACACGGTGGGGTGGCCGAGCGCCATGGCCAAAGTCACCGAGACCCCCAATTTTCCGCCGAGATCATGGACGATCTGGGTAGCCGCCAAACTATGTCCGCCGAGTTGGAAGAAATCCTCGTCAAACCGGTTCGGACGCAGGCCGAGGAAATGTTCCCAAGCATCCGCCACGATCCGTTCCAGATCCGACAGATCCATTCGCACCGCCTCGGTCGTGCAGGTGACCGGTTCTCTTTGCCGATGAAGCCGGGTGACGAATTGATCCAGGCGCGGGCTCAAGGGGCTGGCCGCCGCGATGACCCGGTGGGGACCACCGCGCATCAGAATTCGCTCCAGCAAGGCGATACCCTGGCGGGGGGAAAGGGTTCCCGGATTCTGACCTTCATAATCCCAGCCGTCCCAGGCAACGCTGATCAGAACTGGTCCGTTGGTGCGGGATTGTCGATCGGCCAAGGCGTCCAGATGATGGTTGGCCCCGGCGTAGGTCGCAAACCCAACCCCACCTAACACGGTGGAGAGAGAGGAGCAGAGCAGGCAGAAATCCATCGCCCCGCCGTCGTGACAGAGATCGGCCAACTCACTGGCGGCAACCACCTTGGCCGCCCGGATCGTCTCGGCGCGCCCCCCCATATACTTGGTGAGCAGCATTTGGGCATCTCGGTCCAGCACGCCCGCCGTATGGATCACCCCATGCACCACACCAAACCGTTCTTGGGCTTTCTCCATCACCGCTGACATGGCACCGGCTTGGGAAAGATCCGCCGATAAGCCGAGCACTTGGCTCCCGGTTGTTTCAAGCTCGGCAATCAGGGCCGGATCGATGGTGCGGCCCACTAACACCAAGCGGGCGTCATAGGTTTTCGCCAGATGCCGGGCAAAGCTTCGGCTCATGCGTCCAAAACCCCCGGTGATCAGATAGACCCCCTCTCGGCGCAACATCGTCTCAGAGGGTGTCGTCACCTCCGGCAGGAAATCTTGCACCCAGGCGACACCGGCCCGTAGGGCAGCGACGGGGCTCACCGAGTCCTCGGAGACCAAGCGGATCACCCCATCGGCGTCTTTGTGACCGGCCTCGCCGATATCCACCAGATGGGCCAGAATGCCCGGTGCTTCTTGCGGGACCACATGGGAGAAGGCGGCAAATTGCGCCCTTGCCGGATTCAGTGTTTCGCTCCCCAACACATCACACCCTCCTTCACTGACAAGACAGAGCTGCCCGGTCCACTCGCCGGCCACCAACCGGCCTGCCTGGCTCGCTATGTCATCGAAGGAGCTGTCGCCGAAGCAGGGCAGAAGCAAGCGTGCGCCCTCTGGCGGCAAATGATCCGAGGATATCTCTTTCAGATGGGAGACCTGGGCATCCCTTGTCCGCAAGCGGTCCGCTATCCGCTCCCAGAGCGGGCCCCCCTCACCGACCAAGACCCAGGGTCGGGTTGCCAATTGGCTTCTGGTATCTCCAACGGTCCGGCGGGTCCAAACCGGACGGTAGAGGCCAGCTTGTTCCGTCGCAGAGATTTGAGGTTTGACGGCGGTCTCGAACCAATAGCGTTTGCGGTCGAATGGATAGGTGGGCAACGTCACCTTGTGGGGGGTGGGGTCCGGGGCGAAGGCCGACCAGTCCAGATCACGTCCGGCTAAGAACACGCCTGCCACCGCCTCGGCTAGGGGGTAGGCGGCAATCGCCATCAGATCACTATTCCCGTCCCGCCTTAACCCAGGATGTGGAGCGACCCAGGCATCAGACGCGGTAAGCAGGCTTGGCCAGTTGGCGGCGCCCGCAGGAAGTTCCCGTGCGGTCAAAGGGTCCAAGATCGGCAGGCGCGGCACGGCGCGGCGTAATGAGCCCACGCGTGTTGCCGCCGCCTCGTCCCCATCGGCCAGCAAGGTCGCGATCCTCACCGCATCCTCCAATTGGATCAGCCCGGCGAAGCAGGCTGCGTCGAGAAGGCTCGGCCCGGCTCCGGTCACCGCGTCGGGTAGATGTCCGGCTTCCTCCCACATCAGGGCGGTGGCATGGCGATGGATAAAGCGGGTAAGCCTGCTCGCATTGGGATCGGCGGCGAGGATCGCCTCCGCCTGCGCCGATGGCAGGGAGGCGATGGTGCGTTCAAGGAAGCGGCGGGGGACGGCATGGGCCACGGGCACGGTGCCGAAGTCCCAAATCCGACGTTTGGCGGTTTCCGTCGAGGCGGTATGACGGATTGGACCGGCGCGGAGCTTCGCTACCGCCTCTTCCTTGTCCCGGACGATGATCCCGTGTCGCAGCATATGATGCCGTCTGCCCTGCAACAGGGTGTGGGCCACATCGCGCAAGTCCAGGTCGGAATGGTCTTGGAGATGATCGGCCAATTGCTCGCATTGCCTTTGTAACGCGGCCTCGGTGCGGGCGGTGACCACGAGCAGGTGCTGCGGCTCACTGACAGCTGTGAAGGTCCGCGCAGGCGGTTCTTCCACCACCAAATGGGCGTTGGTGCCGCCAATACCGAAACTACTCACCGCAGCCCGACGGGGGCCGCGTTCCGAATCCCAGCGACGCAGGCGGGTGTTGACCCGAAAGGGGCTTTCCTCCAACTCATGCAGTGGGTTGGATTTGCTGTAGTGTAAGCTCGGCGGTAGCCGCCCTGTTTCCACCGCAAGGGCCGCTTTCATCAGCCCGGCCACACCGGCGGCGGCATCCAGATGGCCCATATTGCTTTTCAGCGAGCCAATAGCGCAACTCTCCGGCAAGCCGCTTCGCGCGAAAGCGGTTTTCAGCGCGGCGATTTCCACCATGTCCCCCAGCGGCGTGCCGGTGCCATGGGCCTCCACATAGCCGATGGTCTCGGACCCACAGTTCATCTTGTCATGCACCGCGCCAATGACCGCAGCCTGTCCCTGCAGCGAGGGCGCGGTGTAACCGACCTTATCCGCCCCATCATTATTGATCGCCGAGGCTCGGATGACGCCATGGATATGATCGCCATCCGCCAAGGCATCATCTAATCGCTTCAACAAGACAACCCCGACCCCATTGCCGGGTACGGTCCCATCGGCGGCCTCATCAAAGGTGCGACAGATCCCGACCGGGGAGGTGATGGATCCCTCTTCCTGCAGGTAGCCCACATGGTGGGGCACGGTGATGGAACTGCCGCCCGCCAAGGCCGCATCGCAATCCCGATCCTGCAAGGCCCGACAGGCCAAATGGACTGCCACCAAAGAGGTGGAACACGCGGTTTGCACCCCGACCGCTGGACCATTCAGCCCCAGCTTGTAGGCGGTACGGGAGGCCAAGTAGTCTTTATCACTGCCAATCAGCATCTGGATGGCCTCTCCGGTCCCCCCGACCGATTGGACCTGATCGCGCAAGGCCAAGCCATAGGTGCTGAATCCCGATCCGGCAAACACGCCCACCCGAAGGTTTTGGCGTTCCGGCACACAGCCTGCGCGCTCCAAAGCCTCATGGGCGCATTCCAGGAACAACCGGCCTTGCGGATCGAGATAGATCGCATCTTTCGGTGCGTAACCAAAGAATTCCGCATCAAACAGATCGACATCCGCAAGCGTTGCGGCTTTGGCGACATAGTGGGGGTCATCCACGATGCTTTCGGGCACACCCGCGGCCAATAGGGTGTCGCGATCCAGCGAGGTAACGGCATCCACGCCATCGCAGAGATTGCGCCAGAAGCTCTCTATGTCGGGGGCGCCCGGGAAGCGGCCGGACATACCGATAAGGGCAATCTCGGAGCTACCCGGTCGGACCCCATGGCCGACGGGGAGAGAGCCCTTTCTCCGGGCCTGTTGCTGTTCCTCCCGACGATCCAAATGATCGGCCAGGGCATCGATACTGGGGAAGCGAAACAGGTCCACCAAGCTGAGATCCGGAGCAACACTCTGCCGTAGGAGAGTACCGAGCCGAACCAATAAGAGGGAGTTGCCCCCGACATCAAAGAAGTTCTTGGTGATATCGCGGACAGGCTGATCAAGGACTTTTTCCCAGATCGCCGCGATCCTGAGTTCCATGGGTGAAATGGGGGTGCGTGAACCACTGCGCTTATCGCTTTGATCCGGTTCGGGCAGGCGACGCCTGTCGATCTTGCCATTGGGCGAAAGCGGCAGCGCATCGAGTACGGTAAAGCCGCTCGGTATCATATAGCTGGGCAAGCGAGCACCAATGAAATCGCGTACCTCATCGAGGCTCAGGGTCTCGCCGGCAACCTCCGCAACCAGATAGGCATGGAGAAGTTGTCCAGCCCGCTCGCTTTTGCCCCAGAGCGCGACAGCGGCCTCATGCACGGACGGGTGGCTGCGGAGGACCGCTTCGATCTCCCCCAGCTCGACCCGGAAACCGCGCAGTTTGACCTGATCATCCAAGCGACCGAGATATTCCAATGCCCCATCGGAATTCCAGCGCGCCCGATCACCGGTTTTAAACAGAGTTGCTCCGGCATCTTCTCGGAACGGGTCGACAACGAAGCGGCTTTTGGTCAATTCGGGGCGACCGTAATAGCCCCGCGCGACCCCGATCCCGCCGATGAACAACTCGCCGGGGATACCGGCGGGCAGAGGATGGCCCTCCGGGTCCAGCACATGCAGTTGGGTATTGGCGATGGGCCGACCGATAGGGACACGGTCCCTGTCCTCGGCGGAACAGGTCCAGGCGGTCACGTCCACGGAGGCTTCCGTGGGCCCGTATAGATTATACAGTCGGGCATCCAAGCCCAGTTCCAAAAAGCGTTGTACTTGACTCGGCGCCAAGGCCTCCCCGGACGCGAAGACCCTACGCAGTGAGCGGCAAGATTGCGCGTCAGCCACTGTCAAAAATAGGCTGAGCATGGAGGGGACGAAATGTATCGTGGTGATGCCGCTCTGGGAGATCAGACGACAGAGATACTCTGGGTCTTTATGTCCGCCAGGTTTTGCCAAGACCAACCGAGCGCCGATCATCAGCGGCCAGAAAAACTCCCACACCGAGACATCGAAGGAAAATGGGGTTTTCTGCAATATCCGGTCAGAGGTGGTGAGCCCATAGGCTTCCTGCATCCATAGCAGCCGGTTCACAATGCCCCGATGGGGCACCATCACCCCTTTCGGCTCTCCGGTGGAACCGGAGGTGAAGATAATATATGCGAGGTCGTCACCTCCGGCCGCACAGGGCCGTAATGGTGGGGCAGCATCCAGCTCGGCCAGGGTTTCGTTGGCGTCCAAACAAAGCAGCGCTGCGTCGTCTGGGAGTTGACTGGCAAAGCGTCGCCAGGTGACCACCAAGCGGGGTTTGGCTATGGCACAGATGGCCTCTAGGCGCTTGGTCGGCAAGTCCGGATCCATGGGCATATAGGCCCCTCCGGCGGCGATCACGGCCAAGATGGCGGTGACCATGTCGGCGGACCGCTCCAGGCAGATCCCCACGGGTACATCCGGGCCCACGCCTCGGCTTTGCAGCAGAGCGGCCAATTCATCGACCCGACGTTGCAGCTCGCCATAGCTGTAGAGCGCATCGGCGCTTTCCAAGGCCAAGGCTTCGGGGGTCTGCGCCGCTTGGGTCCGGAGCAACGCGGCGAGGGTCTCCGGTGCTTGATAGTCTCTTGCGGTCTCGTTCCAACGCGCCAGATCGGTCCGTTCCGCCTCGGTAAGAATATCCAGCTTTGCTATTGGCAGATCCGGTTGCGCGGTGGCCTTTTGTAAGAGCAGCAGCAGCCTTTCCCGAAGCCGTTGGATGGTCTGTTCTTCGAAAAGATCCAGCCGATAGACGAGGCGGGCGGTGACCCCGTCCCCTGTCTCATCCACATAGAGTGATAGATCATATTGCGCGGTGCCCACATCTAGAGAAACAGGCTCGATCTTAAGGCTCGGCAATGATTGCGGCGGGTCGAAATCGACGATGTGGGAAAACAGGACTTGAAACAAGGCAGGGCGGTCCGGGTCCCGGTCCGGGCGGAGCGCGTCGGTGAGCTGGGAGAAAGGCAGCTCGCTGTGTTGATCGGCTTCCCGCGTCAATAGTCGTACCCGGTCCACCAGAGCGTGGAAATCCGGGCGGTCCGACAGGTCGGTGCGGATCACCACCACATTCACAAAGCAGCCGACAACATCCTGGATATCCGGGTGGTCCCGATTGGCCACTGGGGTGCCAACCGCAATGTCATACTGGCCGGTAAAGTGGGAAAGCAGGGCCTGGAAGGCGGCGAGTAGCACCACATAGGGTGTGGCCTCCGCCGCAGCCGCGATCTTTTGGACCCTTGCCATCAGGGCGTCGGGGATCGTAAAGCTGATCTCTTTGCCCTGGGCAGTACCTTCCGGGGATCGGGGCCGGTCGGTGGGCAGCTCCAGCGGGGCCACCCCGTCCAGTCGGGTGCGCCAATAACGGAGCAGATTGGTGCGGCGTTGATCCGTAAGGCGGCCGATTTGCCAAGCGGTGTAATCGGGGTAGCCGATGGGCAGCGGCGGCAGGGCGACAGGGGATTGGTTGTCCAAGCTGTGATACATCGACAGCATATCGCGCAACAGCACGCCCAGAGACCAGCCATCGGCGATGATGTGGTGCAAGGCAAAGCCCAATAGGTGACTGTCTTCGTCAAGCTTCACTAGCATCACCCGCATCAGTGGGGCGACTTCTAGCACAAAGGGTGTCTGGCCGCGTTCAATGATCCGGCGTTTTGCTTCCGCCTCGCGCGTATCACGGGGGAGATGGGTCAGGTCGATCACCTCCAGCTTGCTCGGCGCGCCGGGCGAAACCAACTGTACCGGGCGACCATCCACATCGTGGAAGCGGGTGCGCAAGGTCTCGTGACGGGTCTGAATTTCCTCGACCACCTGTTCCCAAAGCGCCACCCGTAACGCCCCGTCCATGCGCGCGACGGTGAGCATATTATAGCTCGCCGAGTTGGGATCCAGCTTATGCAAGAACCACATCCCCAACTGAGCCGGGGCCAGGGGCAGGGCATTGTGGCGTTCGATCCGAGGAATCATCGGCTCTTCCCCCGGCGCGCAACCGCTCAGCAGTTGATCCACTTCAGAGCTCAGACCGATCAGTGTCGGACATTCAAACACGGTGCGTACCGGTATGCGTACATTCAGGCGATCCCGAATGCGAGCCACCAATCGACAGGCCAACAGGGAATGCCCGCCAATCTCGAAAAAGTTGTCCTCCGCGCCGACCGTCTCCCGTTTCAGCAATTCCCGCCAAAGTTCGCCCAACACAGCGTTGGTGACACCCGCTTGCGGTTGAGCTTTCTCCATCGTAGCGGTGGATTCCCCGAGGGCGCTCTGAGTTTGCGATACCTCCCGCAAGGCTCGTGTATCGGTCTTGCCATTGGCGGTGACCGGGATCGCCTTCAGTTGGAAATAGCGGCTGGGATGCAGATAGGTGGGAAGGCTTTTCAGCAAATGCCCCACCAATGCTGAACGGGTGACAGAGGTTTGCGCCACAAAATAAGCGGCCAAACCATCCACATCATTGCCAACCCCGTCGGGCAGCACCACGGCAGCTTGAATGCCAGGCATGTTCATCAAGGCGGTTTCAATCTCGCCCAGCTCGATGCGGAAGCCGCGCACTTTCACCTGTTGATCGATCCGCCCCACATAAACCAGTCGCCCATCCGCCGCTCGGCGCACCCAATCGCCGGAACGGAAGAAGCGGTGGCCAGGGAAGTCGGGAAGACTACAGAAGCGTTGTTCGGTGAGCTCTTTGTGTCCGAAGTAACCAACCGCCACCCCGGGTCCGGTGATGCAGACTTCCCCCGGAACTCCATCGGTTACCGGACGCAGCTGTTCATCCACCAGCACCGCCCCGTAACCGGGTAAGGCCTGACCGATAACACTGACCCCATCGGCAATATCGCGGGGACTCACATCACAATGGGTCACATGCACCGTGGTCTCGGTGATGCCATACATATTGACGAGGCGGATATCGGGGAAGCGTCGACACCAATCTTTCAACCGGGCGGGTTGTAGCGCTTCACCGCCGAAAATCACCACCTCCAGCATCAGATTGTCCACGGCTGCCCGCACGGCCTCTTGGGCGAGGCCGTAGAAGGCCGCCGGGGTTTGGTTCAACACCGTGACCCCTTCAGCGACCAAGAGATCTAGAAACCGGGCAGGGTCCAGCCGGGCCTCGGGCGGCACCACCACCAAGCGACCGCCATTGAGCAGCGGCCCGTACATCTCCCAGACCGAGAAATCGAAGCTCGGGGAATGAAACAGGGTCCAGACATCGCCGCGCCCGAATTGGAACGGCAAATCGCGCATGAACAGCAGATTGATCACACTGTCTTGCCGAATCACCACCCCTTTCGGTCGCCCCGTGGAGCCGGAAGTGAAAATCATATAGGCCGGATCTTCCGGCTGGGCCCAGGTTTCGGGTGGTCTTTCCGGTCCCGTGGCGACCAGGGTTTCCATTTCCGGCAGGGGCATTACGGGCAGATCGAAGCTGCCGGTTTCACCTTCAGCAACGCAAAGCACCGCCAGATCCGCATCTTCACAGAGGATATCGATGCGGTCTTGCGGGTAGGTGGGATCAATGGGCACATAGGCTGCCCCCAACCGCACTGTCCCCAAACAACAGGCCATGAAGTCGGCCCCGGCGGAGATCAGTAGCCCGACCCGATCCCCTCGACCGACGCCAGCGGCTTTAAGCCGTTCACTCACGGCATTTGCCGCCTTTGACAGTTGGCTGTAGGTGATCTGGAAACTGCCTTCGGAAATGGCGATCGCTTCGGCGCATTCAGCCACCATCGCATCGAAGCGCGCGATGATGGTACCACTCGCGGTGCGGGCCTTTAGGGCAGTCAATCTGTCCCGGGTCTCGGCGATCTCGGCGGATGTGGCGAGGCCGAGGACATGCGGTGGGCGATCAATATCCTCCGCGAAGGCCTCCACCGCGCGAATCAGAAGATCGGCGAAACGTTCCCCACTGGCCCGGTCAAATAGATCCAGATTGTAGATCAAATTGGCCGCCAGCCCGGTTTTTGTGTGCCGCCAGCCCAGTGTCAGATCGTATTTGCCCCAGCCAAACCCGGTTTCGTAAATTCCGTCGGTATCCTCGGTGGTAACGTAATCAAACAACACGTCAAACAGGGCCGTACGGCTCATATCATTATCGGGTTTCAAGGCCAGCACCACCCGGTCGAATGGGGTCGTGCCATGGGTCTCGGCTGCCTGGCGAAGGGTGCGGCACCGCGCCGCCAGGGCAGCCAGAGACCTGCAGGTCTCCAAATTGGATCTTAGGGTCACCAGATTGGTGTAGGCCCCTAACACGCCGGGCTTTGACGGTGCCAGGGTCTCCCCATGCACAATATCCTTCTGGCCGCTGAGCAGGGCCAAAGAACCGACAAAGGCCGCCCGCAGTAAATCCGAGAGATCCAGCCCCCGGTCCACGGCGATCCGTTCCAGCGCCACCACGGTCTCAAGCTTTAAGCTGCGCGCCGCCTTTGCCGCTGCGAAGGTATGCACCGCCGGACGCGGATGGTCCGTAGGCAGCACAAGCGGTTTCAGTCCCGCCAGTGCCTCGCGCCAATAGGAGATGTCACTTGGCTTGTCCGTCGGGGCGGCTCGTGGTTTTGAATCAATGTCAGGCAAGGTTTTGCCCGCTAACAGCTGTCTGATCTCACTGATCAGCTGATGCAGACTCACCCCATCGACAATGATATGGTGAGCAACCAAGAGCAAGACGGGCTCCCCGACAGAGGGTTCCAGCAGAACCGCGCGGCATAAAGGCGCCTTGCTCAGATCGAAGGGGCGCTGGGTTTCCTCGGCAAGCGTGCGGGCGATGTCCGCCACCTCTTTTCGGTGGGCGACGGGGACGGGGACGGTATCTGTGCTATCGCCGAGGGTGGAGATCGGCAGATCCGCCTCGGTGTCAAAGCAGGTGCGCAAGATCGGATGGCGTGCGGAAATCTGGGCGAGGGTTTGGGCCACATCCTCCGGACCCGCTCCAAAGGGGAGTTGGGTCCAGGCGGACATGTTGTAATAGGTGGGGGCCGCGGGATAGAGCACGCCGTTCTCGAATCGATCCACAAACCAAAGTCGGGCCTGATGCGGCGAGACCTCTTGGTTGGCGAGCCGTGCCACGGGTTGTTCCGGCGTAACACAGAGATCGGTCAAGCATTGCAGGTAGAGATCACCCCAGTGCGCGACCGTTTGGCGCTCAAAGAGGTCCGTCGCCCATTCCACCAGAACCTCAAACCCCTCCCCTTGCGGGATCAGTTCGAAGTTCAGGTCCCATTTCGCCGTGGTGGAGGGGATCGGGCGAGGCGCAACCTTCAGATCCTTCAGCCTGAGCGGAGCCATTGGCGGACGCAGGGAGAACCAAGCTTGGAACAGCGGCGGATAGCTGGTGTCGCGGGCCGCCCCATCGGTCTCCAACAACCGGGAAAAGGGCACCTGTTGCACCGATTGCGCCCGGCTTAATTCACCCCGGACCATTGCGATGGCATCCAATCCGCTAGCGCCGGGCTCCATTCTGATGCGCAGCGGCACCACATTGGCAAACGGACCGATGAGATCGCGGGTCTCTTCCAAGAGGCGGTTGGCAAAGGGGATACCGATGCTGAAATCCCCCTGACCGCTTAATCTTGCCAGCAACGCAGCATAGGCTGTCAGCAAGATGGTAAACGGCGTGGTGCCATTTTTCCGGGCCGTGCTTTGGACCGCCGCGCCCAAGCTATCTGGGATAGGAAAGCTTAGATCCGCGCCGCGATGGGTAAAGATCTTAGGGCGTGCGTGATCGGTGGGCAGACGCAGCACCGGTAGATCGCGCAAATGATCGCGGGCGCTGTCCAGCGACAGGCCATCGCCGTCGGCTTGGTCCTGTTCCCACACGGCGAAATCCGCAAACCCGATGGTCGACTCGGGTAACGGAGCACCCCACCCGTCACAAGCGGCATTGTAGGCGTCAAACAGGTCCCGCAGCATAATCCCAAGCGAGATACCATCGGCAATCACATGGTGGATTGAGAGCATCAAAATATGGTCATGCTCTTTCATCCGAAGCAGGTCCACGCGACAGAGTGGCCCGCGCGCCAAATCAAACGGGATGCGTGCCATTTCGCTTAGCATTACACCGGCCAGTTTGCACCGTTCCGTTTCCACCACATGCTCCAGCTTATGCAGGCTGAGCGGAATCCGCTGGGTGGAATCAATCAACTGGCGGGGTTCGCCATCCTGTTCGACGATACGCGTCCGCAACGTCTCGTGATGGGCACTGACCTGGTCCAAAGCGGCCTCTAGCAGGTCCACCCGTAGCGGGCCGGACAGGGTCAGGGCCCCGGCGATGGTGTAGATCGCGCTTGCCCCCATGAAGTTATCGACGAACCAGATCTGGCGTTGGGCGAAGGAGGCCGGGAACAGATAGAGGTCTTGGGCAAGCTGATCCATGACCGTCCTCACTCCGATGCGTCAGTGGCAAGGCGGGGACGCGCCACCCGGTACTTGTCGCGGGATTGCCTTTGGATACGGCTCTTCGCAGGCTGCGCGGCAGGACCGGGGTCAGGTATATTCTGTTTCTTCACCACACGAGCCAGTCCGGCCACGGTGGGGGTTTTGAACATCTCGCCGAGCGGGATCTCCACATTGAAGCTGCGCCTTGCCCACATCACGGCCTCATCGGCCATCAGGGAATCACCGCCCAGTTCAAAGAAATCCTCTGTAACGCCAAGGTCATCTAAGCCCAACAACTCCGCCCAGTTCGCCAAGATCTTGGCTTCGATCTCATCACTGGCCGGGACGCTTTGTCGCGGTGACCGAACTGGAGCCGTGTCTTCGCCCATCACGGGCCTGGCCGGGGTCAAGGCGGGCACTTTTCGTGCCAGGATACAATCCTCGTCGCTGCCGAGTTCTCGCAGCCATGTCATCCACCCCTCGGCCAACTCTGCCATATAGGCCGGGGAATACAGGTCGGTGGCATAGATGAAATCAATAGCCAGACCTTCACCCAAATCCAGGATGTTGATGTTGAGCTCTACCTTGGCCGTCCGTTGGGCCACCTCGCCCACTCGCGCGGATATGCCGTCAATATCGGCCAGGGTTTTTGGTCGGTCCATGTTCAAGACCGATGAGATCAAGGGCATGTGCCCGGCACGCCAGGTAAGACCCAGGTCCTTCACAATGGAGGCCAGCGGGTAATTGGCGTGCTGTTGCGCTTCACGGAGGGACTGGGCGGTTTGGTTTAAGAAGCTCTTGAAGCTGACATTCGGGCTTAGTTTGCTTCTAAACGGCACCAAATTGGTTGCAAAGCCAACCATATCCCCTTGATCTTCCGGTGCGCGACCCAAAACCAAAAAGCCGATTACCAAATCGTCTTTATCAGCCACCCGATGCAGATAACTTAACCAACTTGCCATCATCACCGTATAGAGGGTGGCTTGGGTCCGGGCCCCCAAGGCTTTTAACTGGTCCTGCAGGGATTTCGGAACCGTGACTCGATGGGTGGCCCCCCGCCACGACCAGCTTGCCGGCTTTGGTCTGTCGCCCGGCAAGGCGTAATCCTCCGTCACTTCGGCCAAGGTTCTACGCCAGTATTCCACATCGGCGGCACGCTCTTGGGCGGAGCGTCCGTGGTCGAGCCAAGCCAGGTGGTCGCGGAACTGGCGGGGCGGCTGAGGCGAGAGCGCTGCCGCATCCCCATAGGCGGACAGGATCTCATTGACCACCACACCTAACGACCAGCCATCGACAACGATGTGATGGCTGATCACCAATATTCGACTGGTACCATCAGGCAGTCGGAGAAGATTCAGGCGAAGTAACGGGCCATTTTGGAGATCAAATTTTTGCCCTATGGCTTGGTTGTACCAGCTATCGAAATCACTACTATTTCTGACGGAAAGCTCGATGGGCATATGGTCCCAAATCAGTTGATCATTGCCTTCAGCCGGGAAAGTGGTGCGCAGAGCCTCATGCCGATCCGAGATCTGCTGTGCCGCATCGGTCAAGCGCTGTGGGTCGATTTCGCCGTCCACTTCAATGAGGATCGCGTCCACGTAGGCCTGGGCCGCCGCGCCATCCAACCGATCCACTAAGCGGATCTGGCGTTGAGCGTCGGTCAAGGACAGTTTTTCGGGGATACCGGTAACGGGCAGTGGGCGGTTTGCATCGTTGGGGGTCGCCAGCCCGGCCGCTTTCAGCACCCGCACCGCGTCTTTGATCTGGTCGGCGACGAAGGCAAGCGCCTCGTCATCATGGGCCTCGGACAGGAAGCAATTACGGCCCTCCCAGACGAACACACCCCGTTCCATCAACAGCGGGAAAATCAGATCCATGTCGCCCCGGAAGGTGAAACGGAACAGGGAGCCGAAATGGATGAGGCGAAGCGCCACTTGCTCCGCCTCGAGCCATGTATTGAGCTCGGCGACAAAGCTGCGGGTCTTCTCGTTCAGCGCTTTTTGGAAATCGGGACCGCGCCGCTCCAATTCCCGCAATACCGCAGCGGCGGCGGCGGTTGCCAGCGGATTGCCGTTAAAGGTACCGGCAAAGAAGGTGGTCGGAGCAGTGGGGGCGGACCGATCGCCATACTGCCAGCACCCACCATCAATCCCGTCCAATAGCCTACCGCGTCCGGCCAATGCGGCCACTTGAATGCCGCCACCAAGCGCCTTGCCATAGGTAGCCAGATCCGCCTGTACACCGAAGTAGGCCTGGGCCCCGCCAGGATGGAGGCGGAAGCCTGTGATCATCTCGTCAAAGATCAGCAGTGCCCCCAACTCACGGGTCAGCTGTCGGAGGGACCGCAGGAAGCCACCGGGGCGCACTTCCAGCGCACGACTTTGTACCGGTTCCACCAGGACCGCAGCCAGATTGGATCCCAACTCCCGGATCACGTTCAAGGCGATGGGGCTATTGTAATCGAGAATGGTTACTTCCGCGACCGCCGCCTCCACAATGCCCTTGGCTGCGGGAACGGTTTCCACGTGATCGCCCCGGCGCATTGTGGTGGCCAAGAGCCCGTCGGAATGACCATGATAGGATTTGGAGAAAATCACCACATGGGGCCGCGAGGTCACGAGACGGGCGATACGGACCGACGTCATCACCGCTTCCGTGCCCGATTGGCAGAACACCACTCGATCCATTTGTGTCAGGCGGCACAGACGCTCGGCGGCCTCGGTCAGATGTGATGCGCGCGGCGCCAGGGCGGTGCCTTGATCCAGTTGGGCTTGGACCGCGTCCAACACCACCGGTGCCCGATGTCCGAACAAATTAGCGCCGAAATCCATGGAGATATCCACGTATTCGTTGCCATCCACATCCCAGATCCGGCAGCCCTGGGAGCGGTCCCCCACCACTGGATAGATCAGTTCTTTCATCGACGGTCGGAAACCGGCCGAGGCCCTGCTATCGGCGAGATGGGGCCGATGCTCATCGGCGAGGCCCTTCGAGATCCTGGTTCGGCGATTGAGCCGATCCGCCAACTCCGCGATAAAGCGATCGCGGACTGCGTTGACCTCGCTTTGCGCTTCGGTCATTCGTGGCGGTTGATAGGGGCCTAGAGCTTGGGCCGGGGCAGGAGTAGCAATGATTGGTTTTGGGTTTGGGTTTGGGTTTGACGTGGGGACGGGGGGCTCGGCTTTGGCTGGGATCGGAGATTGTGCAAGCACGTCGAGTTGACGCTGAATGAGCCCCTCCATGGTCCGCAATTGCTGCTGAAACAGCTCGGTGAGGTTGCCCGCCACAGAGGATGCGGGAGTTGACACTTCCGGCTGGGCCAGGGTTCGCGCCGGAGCAAGCGGAGTATTGGCGGAAATGTGCTGGCTAATCGCCTCAATGGTGGAGAGCGGTCCGTAGAGGTCTTTCATCTCCAGACGGAGAGAGAACCGAGCTTCCACCGCGCGCACGGCCTCCCCGATCAAAATGGAATCCGCGCCAAGCTCGAGGAGGGAGAGCGTGGGATCAATCCGCTCCGGCGCATCGCCCAAGATGGTGGCGAAGATCTCAACCAATTCCGGCAATATCCGGGCAAAGCTTTGGGGAGCGGGGGCCTCGGATTGGGGAAGTGGTTGGGTCATGGGGGACGTGTCCTCTAACCAGTGATATTGATGTTCGAACGGATAAGCGGGCTGCGGACGACGGCGCAGATCAAAACCGCGATAGAGTCCGGTCCAATTGATGGGCGCACCCTCATGCCACAGGCGACGGGCTGCCTCTTGCAAGCAGGCCCAATCGGCGCGGGGGGCGGCGAGGCTGGGCAGGAACACGGCGTCCTTTGCAGGCAGGCAGCCGCGACCCAATGCGGATAGGACCGGCTTGGGCCCGATTTCCACAAAGATCCGGCAATCCCGCTCCCAAAGCCCTTGCATGCCTTGTTCAAACCGCACCGGCGCGCGGGCATGGCGTACGATGAGGTCTGGCCCGAGGGTCTCGCCTGCGGGAAGCGCCAATCCGGTGACATTGGAGATCAACGGAATCGCGCTCGGTTGCCAGGAAAGCTGGCCGGCCAGCCCGGCCAATTCGTCCAGAATCCCCTCCATTTGCGGGGAGTGGAAGGCGTGGGAGACATTCAAACGGATAATCGAACCCGCGCGGTCGCCGAGGCGGCTTAGCACCTGATCCACCGCTTCGGCCCAACCGGCCAAGACGGTCTGCCCTGGCCCGTTAAACGCGGCGATGCTGACCCGATCCCGCAGCGGGTCTAGGGCACGCTCAATCTCGGTTCGGTCCGCGGTCAAGGACACCATCACCCCCCCCGCGGGCAGGGATTGCATCAGCCGACCTCGGGCAGCGATGAAGGGGAGCAACTCTTCAATCTTCACCATGCCCGCCACGGCGGCGGCTACATATTCCCCCAAACTATGTCCGAGCACCGCATCAGGGGTGACCCCCATGGCGCGCCAAAGCTCGGCCAAGGACCACATCACAGCGGCCAAGGCCGGTTGGGCATAGGCGGTCTGGGTTAAACAGTCGGGCGTCCCGGGTTGGGGGAACAAGATCTCGGTTAGGGGTTTGTCCAGATGCGGGGCGAGGATGTCTGCGCAACGATCCAGCTCGCGCCGGAACAGCGGATGGGTGTCATAGAGACCCTTTGCCATGCCCGCGGAGGCGGCCCCTTGCCCGGTGAACAGGAAGGCGATTTGTGGTCGCTGCTTGGTCTGGCTGCGCCGGATGAGGACAGAGTTTTCTTCGGTCGCCGCGTTATCCAAGCCGGTTCTGAGGGCAGCGGCATCTTCGGCTAAAACACTCAGCCGATGGGAATGGCTATCCCGGCCTGCATTGTTGGAAAAGCAAACATCCACCAGATCCGAGCCAGAGGCGTGGGAGACCATATCGGCCATGGAGGCCGTCAACTGACGCAGCGCGGCCTCGCTTTTCGCCGACAAGCAGATCAGATAGGGCGGCGGGCAGACGTTTCGCCGGGGACGGGGATCAAAGGGCGCTTCTTCCACCACAATATGGGCGTTGGTGCCGCTCAAGCCAAAACCGCTGAGGCCCGCTCGCCTTGGCCTGTCGCTGCGGGGCCAGACCTCCGCCTGGCCTAAGATCCGCAGACCCAGATCCTCGAAACTGACATGGGGGTTGGGGCGGGAGAAGCCCGCATGGGGTGGAAGGCATTGCCAACGCAGAGCGAGTAACAGCTTGGCCAGTCCGCACAGACCCGCCGCAGCTTCCAAATGCCCCACATTGTTTTTTACCGTGCCCACGGCCAGGGGCTGTTCTCTGTCTTTGGCGAAAACCCGCCCCAGAGCATTGAGCTCAATGGGATCACCCAGCAAAGTACCCGTGCCATGGGCTTCCACATAGTCGATCTGTCCCGGATCCAAGCTGGCGTCCCGCAAGGCGTCCTGGATCACGGCGGTTTGAGCCAGACCATTGGGAACGGTGACGCCGCCGCTGGCCCCATCATGGTTCACCGCAGACCCCCGGATCAGGCCCTGTATCAGATCATTGTCCCGGATGGCGTCGGAAAGGCGCTTCAGCACCACCACCGCCCCGCCCTCCCCGCGACCGAACCCGTCAGCGCTGGCATCAAAGGCTTTGCACCGGCCATTGGGGGATAAGGCCCCGGAGTGGGAGAGATAGGTGAAGGCCCCCGGTGTGGTCATCAGATGCGCAGCACCCACCACCGCCCGGTCGCATTCACCGGTCTTTAGGCTCCTACTGGCCTGGGCCAAGGCGACCAGAGAGGAGGAACAAGCGGTGTCCAAGGTGACAGCAGGTCCCTTGGTATTGAGCAGATAGGCCAACCGCCCGGCGACAAAGCTGATCGCATTGCCTGACCCGTAATGACTGTCGATCAGATTGAGGTCGCCGCGCCGGATAATGTCGTGGGCGTATTCGGTGGAGGCGATGGCGGCAAAGATGCCGGTCTTGGTGCCGGACAGGGAGCTCGGCGCCGTGCCCGCACTTTCCAACGCCTGCCAAACCAGCTCCAATAACAGGCGCTGTTGCGGGTCCATTCGCGCTGCCTCATGGCCGGAGATGTTGAAAAACCCCGCATCGAAGCCCCGTATATCTTCTAAAAATGCCCCATGGCGCGTGACGCACTTGCCTTTTTGAGTGCGATCCGGATCGTAGTGGGCCTCCGCATCCCAACGCTCCGCCGGGATCCGACCGACAGCATCCCCGCCCTCCACCAGCATTTGCCAGAATCCGTCCGGTGACCCGCGATAGATGTCTCCAACCGGGAAGCGATGGGACAGGCCCACTATGGCGATGGGTTCGCGCAATAGCAGATCTGAATTCCCTGGATTGTTGCGTTCCCGATTGGCCAGGGCGGCCAGTTGAATGGCGGAGAGGGTATGAAGGCTATCAGCGGAAGAATGCTTCATCGGTTACGCCCCAAACTGAGAGCTAAGGTCATTCCACGCCGCCAGCTCATCCAGCCCCACCACGATGTCGCTTGCGGGTATGTTCGGCGCGGCGGGTTTCGGATGCGCTGGTTTGACATCAGGTGCATTCGTCGGCACCAGCAGTTGGTCCAGAACCATTCCGAGAGCGCGGATATTGGGATGGTCGAAGAGTGCGGTGGCAGGTAGGCGAATGCCGGTGTCTCGCTGCAGGAGATCCAGCAAAGTGAGGGCGGAGAGGGAGTCCAATCCTAATTCCTGGAACCCGTCCTCTGCTCCGATCTCATCACCTTGCGGGATAATGAGCACTTGGCTCAGCAGGGACTGGAGATAGGTTTCCAACCGCCGCCGCCGGTCCCCGGCATGGGCTTCGGTCAATGCCTTCAGTACGCCTCCGAGTTCGCCTGTCCGGGCGGCGGGTGGCGTTTGCTTTGCCTCGAATTTCAGCAATCCGGCGATGAGTTCAGAACGGGTGGAAGGCTGGTTCGCCCATTTCCGCCAATCTGCATCAATCACGGTGAGGTTAGGTTCGGATTGGGTAAGCCCCTGTTCCAAGGCGTGCAAGGCGGTTTCGGGGGCAAGGGGGGTTAAGCCGATGGCTTTCCAACGTCGCTTTTGTGCCGGGTCAACGGATTCGCTCATTTTTGTGCCGGACCAGGGGCCCCATTGCAGGGAAACCACCCGTCGACCCTGTTTGCACGCAAGGGCGGCAACCGCATCCATCGCGGCATTCGCACCCGTGTAAAGCCCGCTGCCGGTTTGTCCGAACACGGCAGAGGCAGAGGAATACAGGGCGACAAAATCCAGTGCCATGCCCTCGGTGAGCTCCAACAATGTGGTGGCGGCAATGGGCTTGGCGCGGCAGACTTCGGCCATGGTGTCGGCCTTGGCGTCCCGCAACATGACATCGGCGGTGATCCCTGCGGTGTGGAAAATGCCAGCCAAAGCAGGGAGGTCTTTGCCAAAGCGGGCGAGCAACACCGATAGGGTGGTGCGATCCGAGACATCCATCCGCACCACTTCGACGGGAACACCGAGCCCATTGATACGCTCCTGTACCGCCCCCTCGGCGGGCCGACGGGAGCAGAGCACCAGATGCGCGGCCCCTTTGCGCACCAACCAATCCGCCGTTGCCAAGCCGAGGCTGCCCAATCCGCCGGTAATCAAATACGATCCGGCACCGGTAATGGGACAGCAAGCCGGTTCCGCGACCGTTGTCGGCTGCAAGCTTACGGTATGGAGGATGCCGTCCCGGATGGCGGTTTCCGCTGGTAGACCGCCGTTTTGTAAAGCAAGAGTGAGCGCCGCTTGGGAGGCCTCCTTCCCGTCCAAATCAATTAAACCTCCCCAGATCTCGGGTATCTCAAGGGCGGCTGTGCGACCAATCCCCCACAGGGCGGCAGCCACTGGGTCCGGGGTGTCATCGGGCAAAGCGGCCACAGCGGATTGGGTGATCACGTAAAGGCGAGGCGGCTGGGGTCTGCCCGCAAGAGTCTGGATCGTTTTCAATAGGCCTTGGGTCTGTACCTTGATCGCGCAGGCCATATCCGAGTTGGTGGCGGGCACCCAATGCAACACCGTCGCGATCGGTTCCTGGTCCTGGTCCTGGTCCTGATGCTGGTCCAAATATGCGGCTAAAACATTGGGCGTGATCTCGTCACGGATGTTTGCCACGCGGGCATCTTCGGTTTGCCGTTCGGCCAGGAGGAGTCCCTGACCGCCGCCAATGGCAGGTGTATCCTCTATCGAAACTGGCTTGAAACCGGCATGCCGCAACACACCATGCCAGCGATCCAAAGACAGAGTGGGGTAGAAGTCGCGCTGCTCGGCATCGGTGAACCGCCACCACCCATCGGTAAGACCGAAACTGAGGTCCAACAACCGTCGCCTTGTGGTCTGCTCCACCGCGATCAGGTGACCGGAGGCTGAGAGCAAGGTCTTCACATTGGTCAGGGTCACCGATAGATTTTGCGTGGCGTGCAGTACATTGACGGCGATAACCAGATCAAAGCCCTGGGCTGTGAACCCTTGGGCGAGCGGGTCCCGTTCGATATCCAGCAGCTGGGTGGTAAAGCTGCCCTCTTTGCCAAGGAGGGGGGCAAATCGGTCTTCCGCAGTGCTTAAAAAGGCGGGCGAGATATCGGTAAACACATACTCCACTGGCTGATCCGCCAGACGTTTGAGTAAATGGCTTGTGGTCCCGCCGGTGCCGCCGCCGATCTCTAAGATGCGGTAGCGGCCCGATTTGGGCTGACCGGCGGCGACCAGATCCGCAGCCACACGGTTGGCGCCTTGCATGCTGTGGGCTGCCCCATAAAGCCGCTCCAAAATCGCTTCGCCGCCATTTCGGAACAGCAGATCCACCGCCTCTTTCCGTCCGGTCAACACGTCGGCTAGGGCCGGGGCGCAGAGAGCCAGTAAATCAAGCTCGGCGGCGAATTGCGGAAAATCGACCCGCAACCGGGTGATCTCGTCGGCCACATTACCCAGTATCGGTGTTTTCGTGACCGTCCATCCCTCCACGGTGGTCGACAGGATGCCATCTTCGGTCAATATGTCGAGAAAGCGCCCGATCAGGCGCTTATGCGCAGGCAGAATGCCGCAATGGGTGGTCAATATGTCGACAGTGACCTTCTCGCCGATTTCAGGATTCCAGCCCAAGCTATGCAAAGCCGTGAGAATCGCCTTGGCACTGACCGGGTCCAGCTCCTGGGTAAAGGTCTCGGTCTGACGCGCCAAAATCTGATCGGTGACCGAAACCTTGGCGAGCATCTGCGCCATATTGGGCCGGGCCATGGAGACTTCTTGCCAAGCCAAGCGATAGACCAGCTTGGTCACAGGGCGAGCGGATGTCGGGAGGGGGTGGAACAGGATACCGGTCAATTCACAGACCGCCTCACCATCCAGAGTCCAAATGGTCAGATCACCGGTATCGGTTTCGCCGGTTAAACCCAGATACACCCACCCTTCTTCGGACCAATTGGTCTGGGGAGAGCGGACGCACACCCTGTCGATCACGGCGGGGACGGCGGAGGTATGGGGGGCTTCAGCCAACGTTCCAAAGCCTTCAATTTCCTCGGTCAGTCGCCGTGTAAAAGCTTGAAGGCGATCTTCTCCGGTGCCGGTTTGAGCCTGCAGCCGGGTCAAGCTTTCAGGCCGCGTTTGACCCAATCCGGCGCGGATCTGACCGAGATCCGAAGGCCTGCCCGTCTCGCTCTCGGCGGTAGCACTCATCCAGCGCAACCAGATTGGATCCCTCTCATTGGCAGTGGGGTCCGCGACGTGAAGCTCAAGACTCTTCTTGGGTCCGAAACTCACTTGCAACCGCATCTCATCGGTTAGGCCCGTGGTAATCAGTTGATGGAACGTCACTTGTCTTAGTGAAACCGCTTCCGTGTCCAATTCCTTTGCTGCGGCCTCAGCCGTTACCGCCAGGGCGATGCCTAAGGGCAAGACTGTGTCCTTGCCGAGCCGGTGGCAGCCCGCCGGGCTGGTGGCCGAGGTGTCCACCCGGATCTCCCAGATTGGGGTGGCTGTGGGGAGACGTTCCAGCTCATGCATCCCATGAGGTGGAGTTGCAGCGGTAAAATGCTGATTTCCGGGCAGGCCCAGCCAATAGCGTTGCCGGTTAAACGGGGTCAGCGGAACGATGGGGCGGTAGACCAAGCCATCGGGGAAAAGCGGAAACCAGTCTATATCGAAGCCAGACCGGTATAACGCTGCCAAGGCCGTGAGCGGATCGAAATCGGCGCCAATTTCGATCTCGGCGCGGGCCATATCCGCAGCTTCTTGCGGTGCGTCCCGTCGATCCCAAACCGCTTGCCAGTGCTCAGGTCCGATAGTTTCTCCGTCGATTACCTTTCCCAAGGTATGGGAGATGAACGGGAGGCCAGGGATTGCGGAGGGGACGGCGGCGGGCGTAAAGGGTTCGGTTCCGGCCAACGCCCGTTCCCAGTCCAATGCGAGTGACAGGGCCTCTTCACGGGAGAACACGCCAGCCACACAAGCGGCGCTGATTTCACCCAATCCACGGCCGGAAACGTCGGTGGCAGTGACCCCGGTCCGCTCAAACAGATCGGCGGCGGCCAGAGACAGGGCCACTGTAAGAGGGGCGGAGAACTCGGGATCATCGCGGAAGCTGGGGCTCAGCCTAAGTAACCATTGAGCGACCTGCGGTGCCCAATCGACCTGTCCGGAGAAGCTCAGCATGAGCTCATCGCAACCGGATACCGGTCGGCGTCCGATAATCGTATGATCGCTGTCAGGCCCGGCCTGTGCGATCCGCTCCAACGCCGAGCAAAGCTCTTTCAGCGTGCTCCCAATGGCCACGGCCCGGTGATCATACTGGCTGCGCCGGGTTGCGGCAGCGTAGCAGTAATCGGGCAGAAGCGCCGGGTCGAGCTCGGCAAGGGCTGAGAGGTGGTCCCGCGCAAGGGTGACCACCCCGTCCCGAAAGGGGGCGGACAGGGGAAGAATCAGCGGGGTCGTTGTCTCCCTTGCGGATGCTGGGTGTGGGGCGGCGGCAAGCACCACATGGGCGTTGGTCCCGCCAAAACCGAAGCCGCTCACCCCCACATGAAACGCCTGTTCCGTTGGCCAAGGTGTGAGATCGGTGGACACCTTTATATTGAGCGCATCGAAGGGAATGCGGGCATTGGGGGTCTCGTAGTTCAGCGACGGCGGAATTTGCCGGTGCCGCAGGATTTGTACCGCTTTAATGAGACCTGCCATGCCTGATGCGGATTCCAAATGTCCCACATTGGTTTTTGCAGACCCGATCAGCAGAGGCGCCCCCGCCTTGCGCCCTTCGCCTAGAACCGAGCCCAAGGCCATCACCTCAATGGGATCGCCCAAAGCGGTGCCGGTACCATGAGCCTCCACATAGTCGATTTGCGGGCCCTCAAGTCCCGCATCCTCTAGAGCGGCGCGGAGCACGGCCTCTTGTGCCGGGCCATTGGGGGCGGTGAGGCCATTGCTACGGCCATCTTGGTTCACCGCACTGCCTCGGATCACGGCTAAGATATTATCCCCGGCGACTTCGGCGTCTTGCAAACGCTTCAGCACCACAGCACCGCAGCCCTCGCCGCGCACATAGCCATCGGCCCGATCGTCAAAGGCCTTGCATCTGCCATCGGGGGCCATCATGCGGGCGGCGGAAAAGGCGATCATCAGTTCCGGCGACAGCATCAAATTCACACCGCCCACCAAGGCAGCGTCGCTATCACCGGCCCGCAAGCTTAAACACGCCGTGTGCAACGCCACTAAGGAAGAGGAACAGGCAGTATCAATGGCTTGGCTGGGGCCGCGCAGGTCGAACACATAGGAGAGCCGGTTCGCCGCCATCGCGATTGAGGTACCAGTCCCCCAGTGTAAATCCACGAACTCAGCGGTGCGGGGCAGAAGCCGGGTGTAATCGAAGGTGGAAATGCCAATAAATACGCCTGTCTTTGTGCCTGCGAGCCGCTCTTTCGTCAGCCCGGCATCTTCGAAGGCGTCTCGCGTAACCTCTAACAAAATTCGTTGTTGCGGGTCCATGCGTTCCGCTTCGATGGCAGAGATGCCGAAACATTCGGCATCGAAGCGATCCACATCGTCAATCAGACCAGCCTGGAGGGCATAGGTTTTGCCCCGCTGCCCCGGCTCTGGATCGAAGAGGGACGACATGTCCCAGCGCGTATCGTCTAACGTTAAAATTGCATGACGACCCTGGGAGAGGAGCTGCCAATACGCCTCATGGTTGTTGGCGCCGGGAAAGCGACATGCCATACCTATGAGTGCAATATCTGACATAATATCCACGGCCCCCCGAGCCCTTTTCCGCGTGCGCAGGTCTTTTTCTAGCGTCTCTTGCTGGGGTCAAGTACAGCCTTTAGATTGCATTCATCTGACTGAAAGACCTTGAATGAAAGAATTCAATTTGGGAAACGCTCAGAAAAAGACGTGATTTTTCCACATCGTTCAATCATTATTAGTACGATTGGTTTGAGAGTGTCCATTGGAAAAAACATTAGATTTATAAGATAAAAAAAATCTATCAGTGAGTGTGAAATTTCTTGCAATTCAAGATAAATCCAATTATTTTTCGCTTGCACACTAAATAGTTGAACTACGGTACAACAACCAAAAAGAGGTGCAGAGAGGGAGGGAAGCCGGTCGCGATCTGATTTGGTGTGCGTCCGTGCTGTGGCCGACATTCAATCTTCCTCTATGAGCAAAAACTCCTCTCTAGGTTGTCGATGAAGTCAAGCTCAAAACGGGTGAAATCCCGTTTTGGTTGTTCTGCGTTTTGATCCGCGCACGGGTGTTCGCTGGTCAACCGTTCCAAGTAAAAGAGTTGTTGCTGCCAATTAGCTAACCAGGAGGTTTTTCGATGCCGAGTATCCTTGAGATCAAATACGACGCGAACCACGGTGGTCTGAAGCATTTTGCCGCTGCCGCCGTTGCCGCTGCCAAAGCCGACCCGAAGGGCGCTAAGTTCTTGACCTATGTGCCGGTTCACCGTGCGCATGGCGAGCACACCGCCTACATTGCTTTCCGCGATTCCGACCACAGCGCCTCCCTGAAAGACGCGCAGGGCGACCACGCTGAGGTCCTCGCTAAGAATGCTAAGGCCGGTGTGTCCTCCTGCACCCATGTCGCGTACGAAGTCACGGATTCACATGGGAACTCCAACAGCCCGTCCCCGTACCTGCTGGTGGTCGGCCTGGATCATGCCAAGACCTCTGCCTCCGACCACATCAGCGCAGCCGCAGCCTTGCGCGATGCCAACGCTGCCGCGGATGCGCCAGTCGAGTACCATGTGCTGAAATCCGAGGGCAACCCGACCCTTCTCACTCTGCCTATGGACAGCCTGGGTGATTTCGACAAAGACGGAAAACTGAATGTTCCGTCGCTGCTGAACCACAAGGGTTCGGACGCTCACAATGTCGTTAAAGCTCTGAAAGGCGGGCATAGTTCCATCATTCTGGAATACGTACCGTCTTCCTCCAACCCGTAAGTGACGGGCTGGTAGATCTCAGGAAAACCCGCGCAATCTGGCATTGATGCGGGTTTTTCGCCCCAATAGCGCTTCCGCGTCGGCGAACAGGTTGCCATGTCCAAGTCAAATGAGCCCATCTTGCAGCCTCGCGCTCCGATTGCCATTATTGGCATGTCCTGCGTTCTGCCCGGTGCACGAACCCTTGCCGAGTATTGGCGCAATCTGGTGGAGGGTGCCCATTGCCTGGGACCGGTCCCCGGTTCGCGCTGGCGGATTGACGATTACTTCAACGAAGATCCAGCCTGCCCGGACAAAACCTATTCCCGTGTCGGAGGTTTTATCCCTGATCTGGATTTTGATCCGCTGGAATTCGGGCTTCCGGTCAGTTCTCTCGCTTCCATTGATGTGGCGCAGCTCCTTTCCCTGGTGGTGGCGAAAGAGGCGCTTCAAGACGCAGGCTTCAGACCCGACACCTCCCATCTTCATACCGGCATTGTTCTTGGGGTTTCCGGCACCACCTTGAAATTGTTGATCGGCCTTAGGGCCCGATTGGAATACCCAGTTTGGCGTCAGGTCTTAGCGGCCAACGGCATTGGGGATGCCCAAATCGACCAAATCGTCGAGCAGATCGGTTCTGCCTATCCGGAATGGACGGAAGATTCCTTTCCCGGCTTCCTGGGTAATGTGGTGGCGTCGCGGGTGGCCAATCGCCTTGATCTTGGTGGGCTTTCTTGTGCAGTGGATGCGGCCTGTGGCTCCTCGCTCTGTGCGGTGCATGTGGCGGCCAATGAATTGGAGAGTGGCCGAGCCTCCGTTATGGTCGCCGGTGGGGTGGATACGGATAACTCGATCACCTCCTATCTCAGCTTCTCTAAAACCCCGGCCTTGTCGAAAGGGGAGGCCGTGCGGTCCTTTGATGAGGGGGCGGACGGTACGCTGATCTCCGAAGGGCTGGCTATGGTGGTGATGAAGCGGCTGGCGGATGCGGAGCGGGATGGGGATCGCATCTATGCTGTGATCAAAGGTATCGGCACGAGCAGCGACGGGCGCGGCACAAGCATTTTCGCCCCCTCCGCCTCCGGTCAAGCCCGGGCGATACGGCAAGCTTTGCAGGAGGCCGCTGTGGATCCGGCCTCCATCGGCTTGATCGAAGCCCATGCCACCGGCACGGTGAGCGGTGATTCCACCGAAATGGCCGCCTTGCGCTTAGTCTATGGGAAGGGGGATGCCGGGTCCGGGCGCATTGCCCTTGGTAGCGTGAAATCGCAAATCGGCCACACTAAATCCACAGCGGGTGCCGCCAGTCTGATTAAATCAATCTTAGCACTGCATGGCAAAATTCTGCCTCCGACACTGCATGTCTCTAAACCCAGTGACGGTCTGAAGCTCGATCAGACACCGTTCTGCATCAATACCAAACTCCGTCCCTGGATGCGCACCGATAAAGAAACCCCGCGCCGGGCCGCTGTCAGTGCCATGGGCTTCGGCGGCACCAATTATCATGTGGTGCTGGAAGAATATGAAGCGGACGCGCCTGCTCAATCGCTTCCATTTAACCCCGCGCTTCAAATGGTGCTGCTCGTCGCCTCCGATCCCGCCAGCCTGGCTCGGCGGATCGGCGACCAGCTCGCGACTTTGCGGATCGAGGCGGATTACCACGCCTTAATCTCCCAGAGCCGGGACAGCACACCGAATGCCCATGAAGCCCGTCTCGGTCTGCTCTGTACAGACAGAGAGGATCTGATCAGCAAGCTGAAACTGGCAAAAGCCCGACTTGAGCAGCAACCGGAGGCGGAGTCCTGGCAACTCCCCAATGGCTGCCACTACCGTCGAGCAGGCTTTAAGGGGGTGGAGCAAGTAGTGGCGGTGTTCCCGGGGCAAGGGGCGCAATATGTGGGCATGGGCACAAGGCTGACCATTGAACGGCCGGAGGCCATGGCGAGCCTGGCCCAGTTCGATGCGCTCTATGTCGCAGCCGGTCATGCTCCGCTTTCCGCCAAGCTCTACCCACAGCCGTCGTTCACTCCCCAAGAAGAAAAGGCACGCTCTGCCGACCTGACCCGCACACTCTATGCCCAAGGCAGTGTTGGTGCGGTGAGCATGGCCAGTTATGGGGCGTTGAAACAGGCCGGATTGGCTCCGAAACACTTCTTAGGGCACAGTTTTGGTGAATTGACCGCGCTCTGGGCAGGGGGGGCTATGGGAGATGAGGTCTACCGTTCCTTGGTCTTGGCACGGGGCAGTTCACTCACGCCGCCCACCAAAGGGAGGGCAAAAGGGGGAGCCAAAGAAGAGGATGCGGGGACGCTTATCGCAGTCCAAGCGGATGCCGGGACGGTGGAAGAGGCCATTGCGGCCATCGACGGCGTCAGCATTGCCAATATCAACGGACCGGAACAAGTGGTCGTCGGCGGAACCATCGCGGGTATCGACGCGGCGGATGCTCAGTTGAAGGCGGCGGGACTGGACGTGATCCGCCTACCAGTCGCGGCGGCTTTCCACACCGCATGTGTCCGTTACGCCAAAACCCCCTGGCTGGCCGCTCTTGAACAGGCGGCGTTCGCAACACCCCAAGAAACCGTCTTCAGCAATGTGACCGGAGGGGCTTTTCCCAAAAACGCGGAGGCAGTGCGAGATATGCTCGCCCAGCAGCCGTTTAGCCCGGTGCGGTTCTTGGAAATGATTGAGACCTCCTATCGCCAAGGCGGTCGGGTGTTTGTGGAAATCGGCCCCCGCGCCATTTTGGGCAAACTGATCGGCACCATTTTAGGCGACCGTCCCCATCTGACCATTGCCACCAACCCTCGTGCCGGGGGCGATGATGCCGCCCAATTGCGCGAGGCGATTTTGGCACTGCGGGTGGCGGGTCTGCCCTTGACCGACATTGAGCCCTTAGCCCCCGCCCCTAAAGCGGCGCCGAACAACCGCCGCATTGTTTCCCTTAACGCTGGTCGTCCCGTTTTCATGCCAAGCAAACGCCCCGACACACCGCTCGTCCAATCACCCCACCCCGTACCGGCTCAAGCGGAAGCCCCTGCTCCTGCGCCACAGCCGATTATGTCGGCTCCCGCACCACAGCCGATTGCGTCGGCTCCCGCACCACAGCCGATTGCGTCGGCTCCCGCACCACAGCCGATTGCGTCGGCTCCCGCATCACAGCCGATTATGTCGGCGGCGGAGACGGCGGACGCCTATGGGCTGATGCGCAAAACCTTGGAACTGCATGAGCGCTTCTTAACCTTGCAGACGGACCGTCTGGAAGTGCCCGCGCAACTCTATCAGCGGGGCGATGAGGCCTCGTTACGGGCCGCGCAGGCTTTTCAAGAAGATCAAGCGGCTCTGATGCGTGCCCACGAGACCTTCCTGCGCGGTCAAACCGCGCAGTTGGCTTCCCTCGGACAGCTGACTGGAGGACTGGGTCCCGCCAGACCTCCCGCGCCGTCCATGCCGCCCGCGCCGTCCATGCCTGTGCCGCCCCCTGCACCAATCCCGGCACCAAACCCTTCGGTCCCGGACCCTGTCGCGGCGCCCCCTTCGAGGGCCCCGGTGATGGTGGATGCGGAAGGCCTGCTGCTGCAGATCGTTGCGGAAAAATCCGGGTATCCGGCGGAGTTTCTGGATCTGGGCATGAATATGGAGGCCGATCTCGGCATCGATTCCATTAAGCGGGTGGAGATCCTGACCGCTCTGGCCGAAGCGCTGCCCGACACGCCCCCAGTGAAAGAGCTGGCCCGGTCCCGCAGCTTGGCCGAAGTCTTGGCACGCCTCAACGCGGGTAGCCCGGCCCCCGCTCAGGCGGTAGCGCCCGCCCCGGCCGCGAAGGGGTTGGATGCGGAACGTCTGCTGCTGGAGATCGTCGCGGAAAAATCCGGGTATCCGGCGGAGTTTCTGGATCTGGGCATGAATATGGAGGCCGATCTCGGCATCGATTCCATTAAACGGGTGGAGATCCTGACAGCTCTGGTCGATGCACTGCCTGGCGCCCCCCCCGTGAAAGAGTTGGCCCAGTCCCGCAGCTTGGCCGATGTTTTGGCACGCCTAAACACAGGTGGCCCGCCCCCCGCTCCGGAGGTAGCGCCCAGACTGGCCGCGCTCGATTTGGATGTGGAAGCCCTGCTGCTGGAGATCGTAGCGGAAAAATCCGGTTATCCGGCGGAATTCCTGGATCTGGACATGAATATGGAAGCGGACCTGGGGATTGATTCCATCAAACGGGTGGAGATCGCGTCGTCTCTGGGCATTCAAACCGGCCTGCCCGCTTCCCAAGTCAAACCGTTGAGCACGGCGCGGCTGTTGCGGGATTTGGTCGATACGGTGGTGGCCTATCTGAACCAGGCGGCATTTGAGACACCGCTTCCGGTCGTAAATGAGCAGACTCCTCTTATTACCGAAGCCCGTGCCGCCGTGATCAGTCCCGTCGGACCACCGATGCCGGTTGGCCTGCCCGAGCAGTCGGTCATTCTGCTGGTCGGTGAGGACCAAGTCGAGCTTCAGACATTGACGGAAAAACTCACCGTCATGGGGCATCGCCCCCTGCCGCTGCCGCTCCCGGTTCCCCTGGCGGAATGTGTTGAGGTGCAAATCGAGGCGGCTGTCTTGAATGTGGTTGGAAACCATGACGGATTAGATGCCGTGGTGCATCTGTCCTCTGCCATGGCGGATCGGGATCGTCTGCGCGCTGAGCAAATCGGTTTACTGCTGCTCGCCAAACACTGCATTGAGCCGCTTTCCTCCAAAGGATCGGCCCGCTTCCTCGCCGTGACCCGGATTGATGGCGCGATGGGGTTTGGTGCGGATCGGAAGGACCATGCCATGGGCGGCGGGGCCGGTGGCTTGATGCGCACGTTACACTTGGAATGCCCCGCGATCGAAGCCCACACAGTGGATATCGATCCGCTGACCCCGGTTGATCAGATGGTGGAGCAAGTGGTGAGGGAGCTTTCAGGCGCTCAAACCGAAATGCTGGGTACCGCATGGCGGGAGGGGACGCGTTACGGAATCGAGCTTGTGGGGCAAGAGGCGGTCGCAGAGGATCGCGGCCCCGATGAAAATGATCTGATCCTTGTCACCGGCGGGGCTCGGGGTGTGACCTCGGCCTGCGTGCAAGCTTTGGCGGAACGTAGCGGGTGCCGCTTGGTGTTATTGGGCCGGACCGAGCGCAACATGGACGACCCGCTTTGGTCACGAGGCGCAGAAAGCATTGCGGAATTGCGCGCCAAATATCTGGAAGATATCAAGCGGTCGGGCATTCGGGCGCATCCCCGGGAGATTGAAGCGGTTTGCCAAAGGGTGTTTGCCGGTCGGGAAATCGAAAACACCCTCGCACGGCTCGGTCAAACCGGCAGTGCGGTGCATTATGTTTCCGTCGATGTGGGCGATGCGGACGCGGTACAAAATGCGGTCGCCGAGATCACCGAAAACTGGGGTCCGATCACCGGGTTGGTCCATGGGGCCGGGGCCTTGGCCGATTGCTTGATCACCAACAAGACCAAAGCGCATGTGGACAAGGTGTTCGCCCCGAAAGTGGATGGGCTCAACCATCTTCTCGCCGCGTTGGACCCGGAACAGCTGCGCTATCTGGCCCTGTTCTCCTCCACCTCCGCCACCAATGGCAATGAGGGGCAAGCCGATTACGCCATGGCCAATGAGATCTTGAACGTTGTCGCCCGTCGGATGGCGGGCCGATTACCGGATTGCCGTGTGGTCGCTTTTGATTGGGGGCCCTGGCAAGGGGGCATGGTGACGGCGGACATGGAAGAGCGTTTCATTGAAAAAGGCATCTGGCCCATCCCGCTGGATCAAGGGGCGGCGTTATTTGTCAACGAGCTCTCCCGCGCTCCTGGCGGCCCGGCCCAACTGGTGGTGGAAGCCCATCCGATTGCTCCTGCTGACGCGATGACACTGCACGATAAAGAAACGCTCAATGCCTAACTTTTTCGATCCGATTGCTGTGGTCGGTCAAGGCTGCTTCGTGCCTGATGCGGCGAATATGCCCGAGTTTCTGGCGAACCTGGATGCGGGAGCCTGCGCCATTCGCGCGGCAAGCCCCAGAGAATGGCGAATAGATCCCTCTCTGTTCTACGATGCCGAGCGCGGTAAGGCGGACCGGATTTCCAATATTACCGGCGGCTGGCTTTCCGACCAAGACCTGGATTTGGAGGGGTACCAGCTTCCCGCCACCCAATTGGCCCGTTTCGATAATTTGCAAAAATGGCCACTGCAGGCCTGCCGCGAGGCGCTTGAAACCGCCGGATTGCGTGGCAATACGGCGGCATTGCAACGCTGTGGTATTATCCTCGGGGCCTATACTTGGTCGGTCACCCGCTCGGTCAGCTCCTTGGTGGGCCCGGATTATGACCGGCTGATGGAACCGGCCTTGCGGGAGGTGCTGGAGGGCTACCCCATTGACTGGGATCGGCTGCGTCCGGATCGCGGTCCTATCGATCCGCTGAACGGGGCCATTGCAGGGACTACGGCCAGCACTTTGGCGCGCGCTCTGGGGTTAGCCGGCCCCCGCTATGCCATTGATGCCGCCTGTGCCAGCATCGTTTACTGCATGAAACTGGCCGCCTTTCATCTCAAACACGGCCATGCGGACAGTATGCTGGTGGCCGCGGTTAGTGCTTCTGATCCGGTGTTCGCCTCGCTTGGGTTTTCCACCTTACAAGCCCTGCCGACGGACCGTAGCCGCCCGTTCGATGCAAAATCCGACGGTTTGGCCGTGGCGGAAGGGGCGGTTGCTTTGGTGCTCAAGCCACTTTCCCTAGCCGAGCGGGCCGGGGATGAGATCCTCGGCATTATTCGCGGCATCGGTCTGAGCAGTGACGGAAAGGGCCAGCATATCGTCACCCCCAACCGTATCGGCCAGTTGGCTGCCTGCGAGCGGGCCTATGAAGAAGCCGGTATTGATCCAAAGAGTGTTGATTACGTGGAATGCCACGCCACCGGCACAGCGCTCGGCGATCGCAGCGAAGTGGACGTGATTGCCACCTTCTTCACCGGCCCAACACCGCCTCGCATTGGCTCGCTCAAGTCCAATATCGGCCATTTGCTGACCGGGGCTGGCGGAGCGGGACTCATCAAAATCTTGCACGCGTTCAATACCGGCACCATCCCCGCCACCATTGGCATTCGAGAGTCCATTACCTCTGAAGATGGCCGTGTCAATGGGGATCTCATCGTGCAAACCCCCAGCCAATGGCCAAATCGGGACAGCGATCCCCGTCGCGCGGCGATCAACGTTTTCGGCTTTGGCGGTACCAATGCCCATATGGTGGTCGATGCCCCTGGGGCGGCACTGCACTTGCGCTCGCCCGAAACGACACCCCAGCCGGAAACCGATCTGGCCGTGATCGGCATGGCTGGATGTTTTGCCGGATGGCGGGATATGGACGCGTTGAGTACGGCATTCTATCGGGGTCGGTCCGGTCTCCGAGACGTGCCGCCAAACCGGTTCTCCGGCCTCAGCCCCAATCACTTGGCTCCTATTGGTGGCTATCTGGATGGGTTTGAAGTGGATATGCTCCGCTTCCGCATGCCGCCAAAGGAACTCAAAAATCTCAACCCACAACATCTTCTGACACTAGATACCGCCGACGCCGCGCTCCGCGAAGCGGGAATTGAGCCGGGCAGCCGGGTGGCGGTGTTGGTCGGCATGGGGCATGAACCGTTCATTCAACGATTGCAAGAACGTTGGGAAGCGGAACCCCGATTGCGCCGCACCTTAAAAGAGGCTGGTCTCGATTTGCCGGAAGACACCGTCCAGGCATTGATCGACGCGGTGGCGGACGGGCTGCATCGCAAGCCGGAAGCTGGTGATTTCTTAGGCTATGTGGGCAATTTGCTGGCGTCACGGGTGGCGGCACTTTGGGATTTCTCTGGCCCGGCGTTTTCCTTGTCAGAAGAAGAAAACTCCGTGTTCCGGGCTGTGCAAATCGCGCAGATGATGTTGGATGCCGGAGAAGCCGAAGCGGTGGTCGTCGTTGGCATTGATCTGACCGGCACCGCCGAACATTTAAACCTGCGGGCCCGTTACGCCACCCAAGCGGCCGCGGAAGGTCACCCCTTTGGCTTCGATCGGAACAATAAGGGGTGGATGCCAGGCGAGGGGGCCGGGGCTTTGGTGCTAACCAAGCCAGAGGCGGCAAGGGCGCAAAATCGCCCGATCCATGCCTGCCTCTCCGGCATGTCTCTGATCGATGCGCCCGCTCAACACCCCCATGACCAAGCACCCGCGCCGATTGAAACCGATGCGGCGTTGACGGAAGCCCTGCGTGACACGCTGGCGAAGGCGGGGCTCAGTTCCAACGATATCGGCTATGTAGAAGCCCATGCCAGCGGCATCGCAGCGGAGGATCAGGCAGAAATCACCGCGCTGAAAAATGTCTTCGCGATGGAACGCACGGGTCTGAAACCGGCTTTGGGCTCGGCGAAAGCGCTGCTCGGTCACAGCATGGCGGCGTCGGGTATCGCCGCTCTCATCCATGCGGTTCTGGCGGTGCGGGACCGCTATCTGCCACCCGTGCCCGATTGGGCCGGACCGAAATCGGCTGCGCTGGCCGACGCGGGGTTATGGGTCACCGAACAGCCCATTCCCTGGATCACCGGTACTGATAAGGTTCGAGCCGCTATCGTGACAAGCCTGGGGTTAGACGGCTGTGTCGGCTCGGTGGCGGTGGTGGAAGAGCCTGTGACCCTGCCAGTGCCCCTGCGCGTGACGTCGAGCACCGATCTGTCACCTATCGTCCTGCCGGTGACCGCTCCCGATCTGGCGGGCTTGCAGGAGGGATTGCGCGCGGTCAAAACACGGTTGCGTCAAGGGGAAGATCCGGTTCGCGTGGCGCAAGAGCACAGCGAGATGAAATCTGCTCTTGCCCTGGCCTTGGTGGGCGAGGACGCGGCGGACCTTCAGCAAGAAGCCGACGCCTTGGAGCACGCCTTGGCCGATTATGCGGCGCGCGGCAAGACCTGGACCTCGCCAAGGGGGAGCTATTTCACCGGCCAACCTGTGGGGCCTGCCTCGAAAATCGCTTTTGTTTATTCGGGAATGAACGCGGTGGATGTGGGCATGGGCCGGGATCTATTCCGATTGCTGCCCGAGGCGATAGAAAGGCTCGCGGATTATGGCGATCCAGCGATGATCCTCGACACCAAGCTGCTGTATCCGCCCCAGGCCATGGGACCGGGCAATGCGGCGGAATGGGATAGGGCTCAGGCGCGTTTGCAAGGTTCCATCGCGGATCTGCTTAAGCTCGGCGTGGTACTGCCCACCCTGTCCACCCGGCTTTTGAAATCAAAGCTCGGGCTGACCCCGGATATCATATTCGGTTATAGTTTGGGCGAGTTGAGTATGTTGCATGCGGCGGGGCATTGGCCCCTCTCCAGCTCTGAATTCGATGCGCTGATGCACTCCGACGCCCTCGCCCGGTTGATGGGCCCCATGGAGGGGGTGCGTGCGCATTTCGGCTTGGAAAAGACGAACACTGTCCGATGGACCAGCCACGTTCTTTTGGCCTCCGCCGAGGAGGTTCGAGGGCGGATCGGCGATTATAATCGGGTGTTTGTCACCCATATCAACACGCCGGAAGAAACCGTGATTGCCGGGGATCCTGAACAATGCGCTGCTCTGATCCGAGACCTGAATCGGGATGGGGTGGAAATAGCCGCTCCCTTGGCCATCCACTGCCCGCCCTCCTTTGCCGAAAAGGACCGTCTGGCCCGAGTCCTGGGAATCCCCGCCGACACGCCGCCCGAACCCCGCGCCCTGTTGAGTGCTGCGGATGATCGGGAGTGGACGCCAGAGGTCCTGGCGGATTGGATGGCGACGGGCTTTTGCACCACGGTTAATTTCCCCGCGCAAATTCAAAGTGCCCACGAGGCCGGAGCACGGGTGTTTGTGGAACTGGGTCCAGGCGCATCTTGCACCCGCTGGATCAGTGAAACCCTTGGTGCTGACAAGCCCTATTGCGCCGTCTCGGTCAGCCAGCGAGGCCTTCCCGAAGCCCAGTGTCTGGCGCGTCTCGAAGCGGCGCTGGTGTCTCATCGGGTGCCGTTGACAAAGCCCCTCGCGAAGAAGGCTGCTCACGCCGACAGATCGAGAACCATCCCTATCGAACTGGGCGGCCCGCCGATTACCGCCAAGCTGCGGGATCCGAAGCTACGCCAGCTCTTGAAACAGGGGTTGCAAAACCCCTCGGTCCCGTCGCAACCGCCGATCCCCGCACCTTCGCCTCCCCTATTCGATACACGGCGTGATGTGATTCGCGCATTATTTGCCAATGCTTGGCAACAGGCTGCCACCCATGACGCTCTGCTGGAACTGGCCGAACGGATGCCGCTGCCAAGTCAGGGGGCGGCACGTCCCTCCGCCCCCCTGCACAAGCCTGTCTCCCACGCACCCGTCGAGACTCCGATATTGGATGAAGCGGCGGTGATGGAGTTTGCCGAGGGCAAAATCTCCCGCGTTTTCGGACCAAATTGGGCGGACATCGATCAATACCCACTGCGCCTCCGCCTGCCGAGCCCACCCTTCACCGCGCTCAGTCGGGTAACCCTGATGGAGGGCACGCCCAATGTGCTGGGTCCGGCCCGGATCGTTACCGAATATGATGTGCCAGAAAATGCCTGGTATGGGGTGGATGGCCAAGCCCCCTATATGGCGCTGGACGCCCAGGGGATTTTGGTGCTGGCCTCCTGGCTTGGGGTGGACCGGCTTAATCAAGGCCTCCGCCACTATCGCTGGCTGGACGCCACCTTCACCTATTACGGAGATATGCCTCAGGCCGGAGAGACCATCGCCTATGATATCTCGCTGCGCCGCTTCTCGGAAGCGGGCGACGCGCTACTGTTCTATACGGATTTTGATTGCTCCGTTTCCGGTCGTCCGATGATGACCATCCGGGATTGCTGCGCCGGGTTCTTCACCGCAGAGGAATTGAAAGGCGGGGCGGGCATCACCGAAGCCCATCGATCCCGCGAGCCAAGATCTTTCCCCCGAAACCAAGCGCCTCTGGCGGTGACCCGATCCGTATTGGATCAACAAGACCTGCTTGCGCTGTCTCGAGGTCAGCTGGAAATTCTCACCAATACCCCATCGCCAGGTCCGCAGGGTTTGAAGCTTCCGCCACCCGCAGTGCAAATGATTGATCGGGTCACGGAGATTGATACGACCGGCGGGGCCTATGGCATTGGGGCACTTTATGCGGAAAAGGACCTCGATCCCACCGATTGGTATATCCGCAGTCACTTCAAGGACGATCCGGTCTATGCCGGTCCCTGCATGTTGGAAGGCAGCCGCCAGACCTTGCAAATCTTCATGCTCGCCTGCGGCATGGACCAACAGGTCACCGGCCCGGCCCGTTTCCAACCGGTCCTGGATGTGCCGGTGCGGGTGCGTTTTAGGGGACAAGTGCCGGGAGAGGTCGGTGTGTTCGGCTATCGAATCACCATCATTGGCCTAGAAAATGGCCCCGCGCCATGGGTGGTTGCCGATGTGGAGTTTATCTATAACGGTCGAGTGATCGGCTTGATGGAGGGGCTCGGCATGCGCATCGCTCAAAAAGAGGTCCAATCATGACGGCCAATCCGCAACAGCTTCGCCAAGATCTTTTGGATTTGACGCGACCCTGTCAATGGAACGGGCTGCAGATTCCCGCCTTTCCCCCCGACAAACTGGGCGATCCAGGCTTCCGATCCGCCCATGGGGTTCGCTTCAATTATATGGCCGGAGCCATGGCCAATGGGATATCCTCCGTTGAGTTGGTTGTCGCCATGGGGAAGGCAGGTTATCTCGGCAGTTTTGGGGCTGCCGGTCTGGACCTGTCGCAGATCGACGCTGCGATAAAAGAGCTGCGCCAACGACTGCCCAGTGGACCGTTCGCAGTGAATTTGATCCACCATTTCGATCGGCCGGATCAAGAAATGGCGCTGGTGGATCTGTGTTTAAGCCGAGGTGTGCGCAGCCTGGAAGCCTCTGCCTTCACCGACTTGCAACCGGCTTTGGTGCGGTTCCGGGCCGCCGGGTTGCGCCGGGCCGGGGATGGCTCGGTGCAGGCGGATACCCAGCTGATCGTCAAACTCTCCAACCCTTCCCTGGCGCTGCGGATGATGCAGCCCGCGCCCTTGGAGATGTTGAGGCAATTGACAGCCGCCGGTTTGATCACCTCCGAGCAGGCCGTCTTGGCGTCAGAGGTTCCCGTGGCTGGAGATGTTACGGTGGAAGCGGATTCTGGTGGCCATACGGATTCCCAGCAACTCACCAGCCTGCTGCCCCTTATCCTGTCGATCCGCAATGATGTCGCGCTCAACAGCGGTCACTTTGTGCGCATCGGTGCGGCCGGGGGCATTGGCACACCTGCAGCCGTTGCCGCAGCCTTTGGCTTGGGCGCGGACTATGTGGTGACCGGATCAATCAACCAAGCTTGTGTGGAAGCGGGCACCTCGGCCATCGTCAAACTGCATTTGGCGGAAATGGGGACCGATGATGTTGTCTTAGCGCCCTCCGCCGACATGTTCGAATTGGGGGCAAAGGTCCAGGTCTCCAAACGGGCCACCTTATTTGCCTTCCGAGCCCGACGCTTAGAGGCACTCTTCCAAGCCCACCAGTCCATTGATGAGATCCCTGCCCTGGAAAAAGTCAAGCTGGAACGGCAGATCTTCCAATGTTCCATTGATGAGGTTTGGGGTCAGGTGGAGCGCTATTTCCAACCCCGCGACCCCGAAACGCTAGACTGTGCCCGGCGTGATCCCAAACATCGCATGGCGTTGATCTTCCGCTGGTATTTGGGGCAAAGCTCCGCTTGGGCGATCGCCGGTCGACGGGAGGCGGACCATCAAGTCTGGTGTGGCCCGGCCATGGGAGCGTTTAATCATTGGACCCGAGGCAGTGCCTACGCGGACCCCACCAAGCGACAGGTTTTCGAGGTGGCGGGGGGGCTGATGCGGGGCGCGGCCTACCTCACCCGCCTCAGCGCACTTCGATTGGCGGGGGTCGTGGTGCCACCTGCCCTCGCGCAATTGGGACCCGAAGACGTGATCCCGCAAACTCAACCAGCGTCTCCAGTTCAATCGGCTTCTGCCCCTGCGCCTCAGGCTCCGAAGAGAGTTGGTGCGCCGCATATCAAACGCTTTTTGGTGCAGCAAATCGCCCGTCAATCGGGCCTGTCTCCGGAAGACATCGACATCCGCGCGCCGTTTGATAGTTTCGGTTTGAACTCCATCAAGGCTCTGGTGGTCATGGCGAAACTAGAGGAGTTCTTGGGTTTGAAACTGCCGCAAACCCTGGTGTGGAATTATCCGTCCATCGACAGCTTATCGAAAAAACTGGCTGAGAATGCACTCTAGACATCACCTCCAGTCCGATGCGGCGGGGTTTCCTGTATCTCGTGGCAATCTTGGACCGGGCGACTTCGTATTTTTTGGGCGATTGCCCAAACTCCCATTTTTTCATGGTCTGGGGCCTTTCGGCCCCATTGGGGGACGGCGGGGAAAGCCGCTCTCCCCCCTTCTTCCGCGTCACCGGGTCCGTTCTCCCTCTTCCTCTTTTCCGCCCCGGCCCCGAGCCAGTCCGGTTGCTTCCCCCCCCCTATTCCGCGCTATCCAAGGGAACTGGGAGGACAAACCATGGACATGGACACAGACAAGATCGACGACATGATCCTGGCCCTGCTCTGGCTGGGCGCCCATGGCGATAAATGGTCCACGCGGGCCTGGAAGAGTTTTGACTGGGCTGCCATGGATCGCCTTCATGCCAAGGGCCTGATCACCAATCCCGTCGGCAAGGCGAAATCCGTCAGCTACACCGAGGAAGGCCTGCGCCGATCCCAGGAACTCTTCGAGACCTTCTTTGCCCAAAAGCCCCCCTCACCGTAGCTCTTTGCGGCGGCGATCAGGGGCGCGGGTTGACAGTCCCGGTCCAGATCCCCTTGCGCAGGAATTTCGCCATATTGGCGTCGCTGGCATCGTTGTAAAGTTGGTCGGTGTTCGGATCAGTCACGACTCATACCAAGGTGCGGTGAGTTTGACTCACCGCACCTTGGAAGCGGCCAAGTGGCCGCCGCGCCTTGTGGCGCGTAAAAGCCCGCCTGGCGTTTGAACGCAAGAAAAGCGGCGTGGCTTTCAACCCGCACCGCTTGGTATCAGCCTGTTCGGCGTGTAAGCCGCCACAACCGAGGCATCAACAGAGCCATAAGCAAGACCAGGCCTCCCCCTTCCACCAGAAGAGTCGTTGACGCTCCCAGAGACTTCGCAAGGTATCCGGCGGCGAGCCCGCCCAGGGCGTCGAAGCCGAAGCGCGTCGCTGCGAAAAAAGAGGCCACACGCCCCCGAATAGTGTCGGCGCTGATACTCTGAAGCGTCGCGTTGGTGCCAACGTTGGTTACCGAAATCCCGAAGCCCAACACCACCATTGCCGCCAGGGCGACGCCCAGGTAGGCCGTGGTCGAGAAAACCAGCAAGGCCAGGGCGGCGCCGATCACCCCACACAACATGACCCGAATAACCCGACCGGTGCCCTCAAGCATGGCCAGCAGGATCGTGGCGAGAACGGCACCCGCCCCGGCCGCGCCCAACAACCACCCCAGGGTCCGGGCGTCGGCGAGAAAAACTTCCTTGACGAAAACCGGCATCAGGACCGCGTAACTGGACGCCGTCAGGTTCAATCCGCCAACCAGCAGAAGCAGCCCCCGGTGGGTATCTCGCCACCAGATTTCGGCAAATCCCTCGCCAAGGGCAGCGAGGTAGCTCCGCCTCCGATCGGGCGGGCTCGGCGGTCGCGTCTTGATCCGAAGCAGGGCGATCACCAATGCCAGATAAGACAGGCCGTTCACCAAGAAACAGACCCCTTCCGAGGTCATCGACAGAACCACACCGGCGATCGGCGGCCCGAGAAAGCGCCCGGCGTTAAAGGCCATGGCGTTGAGGGCGAAGGCGTTGTGAATCACAGAGGAGTCTTCGAGCAGACCACCAATCAGGCTTTGCCTCAAGGGGGTGTCGATCCCGTTCAGAACCCCAAGAAGGGCGGCCATGAACACGATCAGCCCGGGCGTGACAAAACCGCCAAGCGTCAAAAGGCCCAGGACCGAGCCGTGGAGAATCAAAAGACACTGAACCAGGAGCAAGAGCCGCCGACGATCGAAACGGTCGAACAGAGCCCCCATCAACGGCCCGACCACCATCTGCGGCGCCATCGTCAGAAAGGTGGTGATCCCCAGCAATTCGGCAGAGCCGGTCAGTCGATAGACCAACCACCCCATGGCCACTTGCTGCACCCACGTCCCCATGATCGAAACGATCTGGCCAACAAAATAGAGACGGAAGGCCCGGTGCTCAAGCGCCTGCGCCGCCTTGAGCCAGCGGCGGCGCCCCGATGCTTTGGTCCAGGTCATGACGCTTCCTTACCCCGGCGATAGCCCAAACCCCCATTTTTCTTTTAAAAATAATGGCCTGGGGTCTGGGGCCTTACGGCCCCAGTGGGGGACGGGGCAAAGCCCCGTGATGGAAAAGTCCCCCTGTCGTATACCCTGCTTTGCAGCCCAACTTGATCTCGAAGCTCTAACTATATGATTTTAGATCAAATTATCCGCCCTAAATCGATTCCGATTTAGGGCGGTTTGATCTAAGCCGAGATTGGCCCGAGATCGCCATGCCCCGAATACATCGGGTTTCCAGCGATGCCAAGTTCGGGAGGAAACTCCGCAGCGAGAATGGATCCGCTGTCGGATTCCGTGATGTAGAGCGTCCGGTTATCCTGCCCCCCAAAAGCACAATTGGTGGTTCCCAGACCCCGGGGAGAGCGGACGACGGCGATGGGGCGCCCCAAGGCATCATGAACCCAAACCAGTCCCATACCGGTCTGGCAGACAACCACGCCCCCCGCCGATGTCAGAGCCAAACCATCAGGGCCGGCCCTGCCACCGCTGAATTGCAAAAACAAGCCCGCCTTGACCACCCGCCCGCTGGGTGACAGGGGCAAGCGCCACACCGCATTGGCCCGGGTCACCGCCAGGTAAAGCACATGCTCGGCCAGATCCAGGACCAGACCATTCGGGCTCGGCACCTTGTCGATGAGACAGGCCAGTTCGCCCGTCTCGGGGGTCCAGCGATAGACCCGCCCCGCGGGATCCTGTAGGCCCGTCTGTCCCTGGTCCGTGAAATAGAGCCGCCCATCCCGACCGAAATGCAGGTCATTGCAGCCCTTGAAGCCTTCGGACTCCGCATCGCGCAGGGCCGGCGAGACGGCGCCGGTCGCCGGGTCAAGCAGCATGATCCCGTTCTGGAAGTCGGCGAGGAAAATCCGTCCATCCCGGTGGATCTTGAGACCGTTGGGCTGACCATCATATTCGGCGATTTGGACGACCTCCCCAGTCGGAGAGGCCCGAAACACGCGACCGAACGGGATATCAACACAATACAGATTGCCGTCGCGGTCAAAGGACGGCCCCTCCAGGAAGCTGTCAACCACGGCACCCCGTCGGTTCCGCTCCGCCCAATAGGATTTGGTATTCCGGCGGCGCAAAGCCTCGGGCAATTCGGTAAAAACCTCCGCGTCAATCACCACGGGGTCCGGAAACGGATAAGTCATGCTTTAGCCTCCCAGGCTCCACGCCGGAAACCAGAGCGCGATGTCCGGAACGGCGATCAACAACAAGATGAAGAGAAGAATGATGGCGAAAAAGGGCGCGACACCCAAGGCGACGTCCTCGACCGTCACCTTGTCTGACGAACTGGCGACAACGAACAGGATCACCCCCAGGGGCGGCGTTAATTGTCCCAGTTCCACCAAAATGACGACAAAAACACCGAACCAAACCGGGTCGACCCCCATGGCCAAAAGGGCCGGATAGATCACCGGGACGATGATCGCGATCATCCCCAGGCCTTCCATGAAGCACCCCAGGATGGCGAAGGTTCCCATGATCATCAGCAGGAAGACAAACTTGGAGAAGCCCGCCGTCTCCAGCCAATGGGCCAACCCCTCCCCGACGCCGGATAGGGCCGTGGCATAGGCGAAGATCATCGAGGTGAAAACGACGAACAGAATGTTGCCGCTCATACGCAGAGTTCGGGAAATAGCCTCTGCCAGCATGGCCCGGGAAAGCCGCCTGTACAGCGCCGCAATCGTCACGGCCCCGACAACGCCAATCGCACCGGCCTCCGTGGGCGTGGCCAGACCGCCGTAAATGCTGCCCAGAACCACCACGATCAAGATCAGAAACGGCAGGACATCCCCCAAGGCCCGCCGCAACTCGTCAAGGCGCGGCCAGTCACGCTCCGCAGGCACCAGCGCGGGATTCCACCAGACCCGCAGCATGATGAAACCCATGTAACACAGGGCGAGCAGGATGCCCGGAACCAAACCCGCTGCGAACAGATGGGCGATTGAGGTTTCGGTGAAGGTCGCGTAGATGATCATGGTGATGGACGGCGGGATCAGGATACCAAGTGTCCCCCCCGCTGCCAGCGACCCCGCAACAACGCGGCTGTTATAACCGCGGGCGGACAGCTCAGGGAGCGCCACCGTGGACATGGCCGCAGCGGTGGGGGCGCTCCCGCCGGATATCGCCGCAAAGATGCCGCAACCCGCAATGTTGGTGTGCAACAGCCCGCCCGGAAGCCATCGAATGAAAGGCGCCACACCATTATACAAACGGCCACTCAGGCCGCTACCCAGCAGGATTTCGGCCATGAAGACGAACAGGGGGATGGCCGCCAGGGTAAAACTGTTGGCCGAGCCCCAGCTGACCAGCCCCAGGGCCTTCCATCCGGCGAACCCGTTGAGCAGCCAAATATAAAGCAGCCCCGCCGTCGAGACGGCGAACTGGACCCAGAATCCCCCCAGGATCAGACCAATCAACAGGCCGAAGGCGAGAATGGCTTCCATCAGTCCCCTCCCCTTTCAGAGATGCCAAACTCCACCAGCAGATGCTCGAGCAGAAACAGGGCGAGGACGCAGAATCCCACGGGCAGAGCGAGCTGCGGGATCCATAGGGGGGTTTCCAACACGGTCTGGGAAATCTTGCCACGCGAGAAGGAACTGGCGACCAGATCACCCGTCTTCCAGGCGAAGATGCAACAGACCGACAGGGCGACGAGAATAAAGAGGACGCGCAGGCCACGTTCCACGGCGGACGGCAAGGCGTCAGCGAGGAAGGAGACCCGGAACAGGTCATTCCCGCGCAGGGCCAGGGCTGCGCCCAAAGCCATGAGCAAAACGACGAAGTAGCCGACGAATTCCTCGACCACGGCCAGCGACGTATTGAACAGCCCCCGGGCAACGACCTCGGCGACAACAAGTCCAACCAGGGCGACGAGCGTCGCCCCGGCCAGGACGGAGACACCGCGCGCCGCCCCCTCGAAAACGAGGCCGACCTTGGCCAGCCCCGTTCTCCCCACAGGTGTCCCGTGACCTGCGGACATGGTTATTTGCCCAGCGCTTGGCGCACGGTCGCCAGCGCCTCAACGTAGTCAGGTCCCTTGTCCGTAGCCCACTCCTGCCAATAGGCTGCCATCTTTTGGCGCGCCTCTGGCAGTTCGGATTGGTCGACCTCCGTTATGGTCATACCGGCGTCCCGTTGCTTGGTCATCTGGACGATCTCGTCCTCATTGAATTCCTCGGTGATCGCGGGGCCTTCCTCGGCCACGATATCGCTCAGGGCTTTCCGATCAGCCTCGGGCAGGTCGTCGAAGGAGTCCCTATTGGCGATGATCACCGAATTTCCGTAGTTGACCGGGAAGCGGTAGTTATACGGCAGGAATTCGTGCCACTTCTTCGCACCGCCCGCGCTGGCCGTCAAAACACCCTCGATGACGCCACGCTCCAGGGAGGTCGGCACCTCACTGCCCGACAGGGTGATGGGAGACCCACCGAAAGCCTCAACGAAATGTCCCTGTTCCGGTGAGGTGACGCGGATCTTATGGCCTTTCAGATCCTTGAGCGATTTCATCTCGAAGGTCGTGAAGAAGATCTGCGCGGGATAGCGATAGCCGCCCAGATAGACCACACCCTGCTTGGCGAAGGCCTCTTTGAGCACCGGTTCCATGGCCGTATAGGCTTTGCTCCACTCCTCGTTGCTCTCGATCAGCAGGGGCAGATTCAGAACGCGGGCGATGGGCACACTGCCGGAAAAGAAGTAGTCGGCAGCGAAGTCGACAATACCGTCTCCTGTCGCCTGGGTAATATCCGAGGAGGCGATCTGCAGAGTCTTGCCCAAATGTAGGCTGATCTTCAAATCGTCCTTGGTGGCCTCCGCCACCCTTTCGGTGATCCGGGTCATCCCCTTCACCGCAGCCGTTGTCGACACGGATGAATAGGTATAGCCCGTCCAATCTGCGGCCCAAGCGCCAGTCGCACCCAGCAGCAGTCCAGCGGCGACAGTCGTCATCCTCAAGAAAGTCATCATTTCCTCCATGTTTCTTTATATGCCGCCCCTGCGGCGTGCGTCCCGAGGGACTGGGCCTTTTTCTTTCCGGGCCCTATTTCCAAGGTGTCGCGTTCCAGATCTTCGCGGCGACGGAAGCCTGCTTTCCGGCCAGTGCCGCGAAATCATCCCCGGCGACAAAGGACGCCGGATTTCCCTGCTCGACCATGGTTTTCTGAAATTCCGGATTATCATTCACCGCGCGCAGGGCGGTGAGCAGCTTTTCGCGCACAGCCTCCGGCAGTCCCGCCGGAGCGACCAACCCCCGGTAAGACCCCATCTCGACGTCATAGCCAAGCTCCTTGGCCGTTGGCACGTCCGGAGCGAAGGGAGAGCGTTCGCTGTCCAGAACCGCCAGAACCCTCAGATTGTCCTCGTAACCAACCGTCTGCCCCAGAGTCATGGTGCCCGCCATCACGTGCCCCCCCATGATCGCCGCCCGCGCGTTGGCTGCGCCTTTAAACGGCACAAAGGAGACATCCACACCGGCGGCGGATTCCATCAGGATTCCCGCGAAATGATCATTGCCGCCCAGGGCGGACAGACCCATGGTTACGCGACCGGGCTCCTTGGCCGCACGATCGAGAAGGTCCTTCAGACTCTCGATCCCGGTTTCCTTGGAGACGACGATGGTGTTCGGATCTTTGACGAAATTGGCCAAATAGGTGAAGCTGTCGGCGTCGTAATCGGCCTCACGGTCCAGAGTCAGGGCCAGAGCGGCAGGTAGATTGAAGGTCCCCAGGGTGTATCCATCGGGCTTCGCCTGGGCGACGGCAGTGAAGCCGATCTGCCCCCCTGCCCCGGGCATATTCTTGACGACCACGCTCGCCTCACCTCCCAGCGCCTTCTCCAGATAGCCTCCCACGGTCCGGGCCAGCACATCCGTGCCGCCTCCAGCGGAATAGCCGACGATGATCTCGATCGGCTTCTCGGGGTACTCGGCCAGGGCTGGCGCCGCGGACAGACCGAGAAGGGTCAGTCCCGAAAGCAGGCCTTTCATAAGCGATTTCATATCAGTTTTCTCCCTGTGTTCTTTTTCAGAGCGGAATGAGGAAAAGTGGGCACCGGTTTTCCGTCCTCATTCCGCTGTAGATCACGATCCTGGCAAGGCGATGCCATAGGTCGCAGAGGCCGTGCCGTAAAAGAGGGCCGCACGCTCCTCCGCAGAATAAGAGCGGGCAAGCCGCTTAAAAGCGTTCCAAATGACCGGATAGGAAAACATGCCTTTGTCGACGGGAAAGTTGCTCTCGAACATGGCCCGGTCCGGTCCGAAGGCATTCAGGCAAACGTCCACATATGCCGCCCAGTCCTGCGCCAGCTGCTCAGAGGAAGGAGGGGTGTCGGCCAAATGATAGTCCTTGCCCATGACCACCAAACCGAAACCGCCGATCTTGATCCGAGTATTGGGCAAGCGGGCCAAACGCTCGACCCCGGCGCGCCAGTCGGCGAAATGCTTCTCCCGGTTCTCGCGGAAGGGTCCCGCGCCCAAAGGTCCACCAAGGTGATCAATGACAACCGTGAGGTCGGGATGAGCTGCGGCCAGATCGTGAACCTCGTCGAGCTGGGTCTGATAGGCCCAGATATCGAGGACCAGGCCCTCCCTGGCCACCGCCCCCGCGCCCTGCGAGAACGCCGGATCCCGCAAGAGTCCCGCGGGCGGGGGACGGGGGTTGGAATTAAGGGCCGGATCGGGATGATGGGCGGTTGTGTTCCGGATCCCGCGAACGGTCCCTTCTCCCGCTTCCATCAAGGCGGTGATCACCGCCTCCGCCTTGTCTCCCAGAAGCAGGTCGGCATGGGCGATCAGTCCGGTGGGACAGGCCGTCGCCCCGGCTTCCCGGCCCCAGGCGCGGACCGTCTCCACCTCGCCAACGGGCCGCAAGGCTTCCGGACCCGTCTCCCTGTACCCCGTTCGGCACTGGACATAAAGGCTCGCCCGGACGTCATGCCCCGTGGCCAAGTCCGCGAGGAATTCGGGAACCCGATACCGGCTTCCCGGGCGATCCCAAAGGTGGTGGTGGGCGTCCAGAATGGGCTGATCCGGATCCAGAACCGGCTCGACGTGACGATCAAGCCAGCCCTGGCGGATGGCGGCATGCGGGCCACTCATGCGCGGTGTGCTGGGTGCACTCATGGGGTGGCATTCCCATCGGCGTCTCCGCCGCCACCTTTTCCCCCCTTTCGGCGGATACGCCGCAGAATGCCGGGCCCGAACACCACACCGATGGTCAGGACAATCAGCAGCTGACTGGTGACGTTGTGCCACAGGATGGACCAGTCCCCCTGACCGATGCGCAGGGCCAGCCGCAGGTTTTCCTCGGCGAAGCCCCCCAGAATCAAACCAAGCACCACAGGCGGAAGCGGAAAGTCCAGCTTGTCCATCAGGTAGCCGATGGCTCCGAAGCCCAGCATCAGGTAGACGTCGAACATGCGGCCATGGATCGAATAGACGCCAACCAGCATGAGCACGATGATCATGGCGCCCAGCAGGGGCCGGGGCAGTGCCAGGACCCGGGCGAAATTGTTGGTCGCCAGGGATCCGCCGAGGAAGATCAGCAAAATCGCGCCAAACAGAAACTGCCACATGAAGCCGAACACAACATCCGGGTTCTCCCGGAACAGCATCGGACCCGGTTGCAGGCCATGGATCAGCAGCCCCCCCAGCATGACCGCAGCCACGGCCGTTCCGGGTATGCCCAGGGTCAGGGCTGGGATGAGCGCTGCTGCGGTATCGGCGTTGTTCGCCGTCTCGGACGCCGCAATCCCCTCCGGTTCCCCCTTCCCCCAGGTTTCCGGTGTCTTGCTCGCACGCCGGGCCTCGTTGTAACTGAGAAAGGCGGCCATCGACCCACCGGCTCCGGGAAGGATACCGATCCAGATACCGAACAGGGAGGAGCGCAGCCAGGTTCGCCAGAAGCGGAACATGCTGGGCAGGGATGTCAGCAGGCTTTGAGTATGCAGCTTGCCGGTGCCCAGGGCATCGGTCTTGAGCGGCTTCTCCAGCAGATCGATAACCGGCGGCAAGGCGTAGAGCCCGACCAGCAGAATCACGATATTGATGCCATCCAGCAGTTCCAACTGACCATAGGTGAAACGATCAACCCCAAGAATGGGGTCCGCGCCCACCGAAGAGACCAAAACACCGAAGGCTGCGCTGATCAGCCCCTTGACCACATGTTTGCCGAGCAGGAAAACAACGCTGGACAGGCCGAAAACGGCGATCCAGAAAATTTCCGACGGTCCGAAAAGCAGAGTCACCCGCGACAACGGCGGCGCGAGCAGCATGAGCGCCAGCGCGCTCGCGATGCCGCCAATGGAGGAGGAGACCACAGCCACCTGCAGGGCATATCCCCCCTTCCCCTGCTGGGCCATGGGATACCCGTCGAAACAGGTGGCCACGGCGGCGGGCGTCCCCGGGATACGCAGGAGAATGGCCGGAATCGCGCCGCCGTACATGGCGCCGTTGTAGATCCCCGCCATCAGGCCGAGCGCCACCAGAGGGTCCAGACCGAAGGTAAACGGCACCAGGACCGAAATCGCCATGGTCGCACTCAGGCCCGGCAAGGCCCCAACAACAATGCCCGCGATTACGCCGATCACGATGGCCGCGAAATTCGCGACGGTCAGAACGGTAGGAAGCGCGTCTATCAGATCACCATACATCGCCTGGACCTCATGAACCGAACAGAATGCCGACCGGGAAGTCCTGATTCATGATCAGGCTGAAGATCCCAAAAAGAAGGCCGATGAATATCGCGGTCCCGAGCGCCAATCGGAATTTGTCCCGATAGCCGAAGACCCAGGCAATGACAGGTACGGCGATCAGCGTCGCCAGGTAAAAGCCGATCACATCAACGGCCAGGCAATAAAGAATGATGAGCGCGAAGGCGCCCAAAGCCCGTCCCGGCGTTTCAGTCAGGCGGGAAGGATCCTCGCCCCGCGCGTTTTTCCGCGCGTCCATGATGACCAGGAGCGCGCCGAGACCGATCAGCATGACCAGCATGGCCAGGGGCAGCAAACCCGCCATGGTCGAGAGTTCGGACGCCTTGATCGCCAAAAGGACGGCGCCGGCGATCAACCCGAGGGCCGTAAATCCGTCGGCGCCCAGCACGCGCCGTTTTGCATGATTGGACATGAGTGATGACTCCGTTGAAACAAGTCCGGATAGGAAAAGCCCCGGGGCGGACGTTAGAGTCCGTCCCGGGGGCTCTTCAGGCTATTTCCACGGAGAGGTCGTCCAGACCTTCTTTGCCCACTCCAGGGCGTCGGCGTTGGTCGCCTTGAAGTCATCGCCGATATGCGGTTCCACGGGGTTGGCCGTTTCCTTCATGCTCTTCAGGAAATCGGGATCAACCACGGCCTTTTCGAAGGCCGCGAGCAGCTTGGCCTTGACATCCTCGGGCAAACCAGCCGGAGCCACGATGCCGCGCATGGATCCATTCACCAGATCCAGGCCCTGTTCCTTGAAGGTCGGCAGATCGGGCGCGAAGTCGGAGCGTTCATTCCGGGCGATGCCCAGGATGTTCATCTGATCCTCGAAACCGGACACTTCGGAAATGTTCAGGATAGCCACCGGCACGTGTCCCCCCATGAGCGCGGTCCGTGTCGGCGCCGACCCCTTGAAGGGAATGATGGTGAGGTCCTGACCGATCAGCGATCCCAGCTTGATCAGGGCGAAGTGGTCGTCTCCGCCCAGGCTGGACATGCCGACGCTCAGGGACTTGGGATCGGTCTTCGCGGCATCGAGGAATTTGTCGAGGGTATCGAGACCGCTCTCCTTCGAGGTGACGATCACGTTGGGGTCGTTCACGATATTCGCCAGGAACGTGAAACTGTCCGCGTCGTAGTCGGCCTTCCGGTCCAAGGTGCGGGCCATCATGCCCGGCAGGTTATACGTGCCCAGGGTGTACCCATCCGGATCGGAATGGGCAACCTGGGTCACACCGATCTGGCCGCTGGCGCCGGGAACGTTCTTGACGACGATCTGGGCACCATTGCCCAGATATTTTTCGATATAGGGAACCGTGGTGCGGGCCATCACGTCCGTCCCGCCGCCTGCGGAGAAGCCGACAATCAACTCGATCGGTTTCTCCGGATATTCTGCCTGAGCAACGGCCGGAACAAGGCACAAAAGGGACAGCGCAAAAGCCATCCGTTTCATGGAAAAAGTCTTGAGTTCAGTCATGGAACACCCTCCCTGGGTGGATTTGGTTCTGGTTCTGGTTATGATTATGTTTTTCTTGTTCTTTGTCGGCTTTAAGCTCACTCGTCGGGGAAGAGACAGCCCTTCTGTTTCAATGTGGCATCAACCCAACTTCTGTCATTGGTCCGCGCCTTGATCGCTTCCATCTGGCGCGTTTCGGCGGCATGCTTGGCCCGCGTGGCTGCCAGGACCTCCTCTGCCATGTCCAGCGGAACCGCGACAACACCGTCACTGTCGCCAAGGATCAAATCCCCCGGCTCAACGACCATTCCCTCCAGGCTGATCGGCACGTTGATTTCGCCCGGGCCGTCCTTGTAGGGCCCCCGGTGGCTCACGCCAGCGGCGAAGATTGGCAAGTTGACCTCGCGGAAGGCGTCCAGATCACGAATGGCGCCGTACAGCACGAAACCAGAGACCCCACGATTGATGGCATGGGCCAACATCAGTTCGCCCATAAGGGAATTGGTCAGATCCCCACCGGCGTCGACCACGATCACATCCCCCGGCACGGCCATGTCGATGGCCTTGTGCAACATGAGATTATCGCCGGGCCGAGACCGCACCGTAACAGCGGCACCCGCCAGGATACCGGAGGTATGCATTGGCCGGAGGTTCGGCCCAGCCGCCACCATCCGGTTCATGCTATCGGAGACATTGGCGACCGGGAGGGCGGCGAAATCGGCGACAAGGGCGGCGTCAATGCACCGCTTGCGGTTTAGAATGCGAAATCCCACGGTCATGACCGATTTTCCTTTGTTTCAAGCATGTGAGGGGGGGTCTTGAGAGCCGAGCGATTGACGACCCGCCGGGCCTCGATTGGCTCGCCATCAAGGATCTGAAAGATACCCCGGACCGCCTCCGTCCCGACGCGGGCCCCCGCTTCCCGGGTCACCCCACCGATATGAGGGGAGACGACGATATTGGGTTCCGCCCAAAAGGGGTGATCGACTGCGGGCGGCTCCACGGCGAAGGTATCGAGACCGGCGCCCGCCAGATGGCCCGAGCGAATGGCGGCCACAAGGGCCTCTTCGTCGATCAGACCGCCACGGGCGGTGTTCACCACATAGCTACCCGGACGCATCAACGCTATCCGCTCGGCGTTGAGCAGGCAGTTGGTCTCGGGCGTCAGGGGGCAGTGCAGGCTGACGATATCGGCACCGGAGAGCGCGCCCTCAACGCTGGCCACACGGGTGACTCCCAGCGCCTCGAAATCCACGTCGGATGCGAAGGGATCATAGCCCACGGCCTTCAGTCCGAACCCGCTGGCCATGCGCGCGGTGGCCTGGGCGATTGCCCCCATGCCGATGAAGGCGATAGTTGACCCGGCCAGTTCACGCCCAAGGAAGCCCGGCTTTTCCCAACGCCCTGCACGCAAGCCGGCGTCCAGGGGGACGATCCGCTTAACCGTAGCGAGCAGCAGGGCAATGGCGTGCTCGGCGACGGATACCGCATTGGCACCGGACGCGGCCAGGACAGCGATGTCCAGTGCCGAGGCCCCGGCGACATCAATATTGTCAACACCGGCTCCGTGCTTGGAAATGACCCGAAGCGCAGGCGCATCTCGCAAGGCTTCGGCTGAAATGCGGCCAAGGCGAGAGACCATTCCAGCCGCACCCGTCTCGCGCAATGCCGCGTTGAGGATGTCTGAATCGGCATAAGCTGGCGTATAGACGACCTCATATCCCCTGCTAGCGATCATCTGAACCGCGTCGGGATGCAAATCGGGGCCGTTAACAAGGATAACCTTATGCATGTCGGGGCTCCCCATGGAGCCGTCGACGGATGCTTCCGCTTTCATCGATGTATTCCTCCCATGACCGGATGCACGTTATGGCCGTGCCCGGTCACCTTCTTGACTTGGAGGAAGCCTACATGACAAAAACTCCTTCACATTAGCGAATAATTATAGTTATTTGATACAGATTTACTTAATTAATACCCTTAAACCAGCAGGGGCTATCCATGGACACCAGGCAACTCCGAACCCTGATCGCCATTGCCGAAGGAGGTTCCTTCGCCCACGCAGCAGAGACGGTCGGGCTCACTCCCTCCGCAGTCAGTCAGCAGGTTTTCGCGCTGGAACAAGAGTTTGGAGCGGCGCTCTTCGATCGCGCGACGCGACCGCCCCGGTTGAACGCCAACGGCCTGCAAGTCGTCGAAACCGCGCGGGAGTTCCTGCGCCTGGAGGAAGCGGTCAAGGGCGCGGTACAGGGTCATAAAGTTTCGGGAACTCTGGTCATCGGATCAGTTCGAAGCAGCGCGCTCAATCTTTTGCCCGAAGCGATCAAGCGCATGCACCATCTGTACCCGGACCTGAAGGTCAATTTGCGGGTCTCCCTTTCGGCGAATCTGATTTCCGATGTCGCCATGGGGAGACTTGACGCCGCTGTTGTCGCGGAACACATGGCCCTGCCCAACGCCCTACGGTGGAGCCCCTTCCTTCGCGAACCCCTGCATATCATCGCGCCACCGGGCACAAAGGACATGACCGGCACGGACTTGCTCAAGACCCAGCCTTTCATCCGCTTCAGAAGCGCCGTTCCCTTGGCGAACCTGATCGATGCCGAGATCGCCAGAAAGGGCATCGTGACCCATGATATCGCGGAAATCGATACCATCGGCGCCATCGTCACCTGCGTGGAAAACGGCCTGGGGATCTCGGTCGTCCCCCATGTCGCCTTACGCGGCCTCGCAGAAAAACGGTTGGTGATACGCGCCTTCGGATCGCCCCCGGTCTATCGCCAAATCGGGCTCATCGAACGCACGGTGGCTCCGCGCGCCCGAATCATCGAGGACTTGCATGAGGCACTTGCCGACCTCAGTGGCGAACACGGCCTGTCCCGTCGCGCATCGCCGGATTAACAGGGTGCGAAAAACTCTTTTGCCGTCATTTTCACGGGGATAACGAAGGAAAACAACGTATTCTTTATACCCCGTCTCCTTGAAAAACCGAAAAACGCGGGGCTTTGCCCCGACCCCCACCGGGGCCTGAGGCCCCGGACCCCCATTCGTTTTTTTACCAATGGGATCAAAGGGTCCGTGACCCTTTGCGGGTCTGGGGGCTTTCCCGCGCCATAAGGCACTCTAACCATTTGATCTAGACGGTTCCGCTTTTCTCGAAAGCGTAAAGTCGTTCGGGATTGGTCCACATACAGGCTCGAAACTGGTCGGGATCGAGTACTGCGGAAAAAAGGTCCAACATTGGCGGAATCTGCGGCAAAGGCGGAGCCGTCATCACATGCGGCCAGTCGCTTCCCCAAATGCATTGGTCCGGATAGGTTCCAACAAGTTGGCCAACGCACTCGACCAAATGCGCATGATCGTCCGGCCCCTGCCCCCTACCCACGCGCGTCAACGACAGCTTGACCCAGACCCGCCCGGTGTCGAGTAACCGACGCAGGTCCCCCATGTCCTGCCCGCTTTGGGGATCCACATGCCCGATATGGTCCAGCACCAGAATCTGCCCCTCGGGCAGCCGTTTCAGGTGCTCGGCGATCGCCGAAAAGCTCGTGGGCTCCGTATTCAGTTCGATGTGCCATCCCATGGGAGCCACGCAGCGAGACAGCTCCGGCAGGCTGCCAAGCGCGCTCGCGCCAAGGCGGGCGCGATCCTGGATCCGGATGGCACGGACACCTGCAGCATGCAGGGCTGAGACATCGGCCCGATCCGGATCGATTGTCGCCACCCCACGCGTGGCGATCCTCGCCCCGCTGCGCAAGACGGAGACCAAGCGGCTGCTATCGGTTCCATCGACCGAGGCCTGAACGATCACCGCCCGAGAGATCCCATGGGGCGCGGCCTCCTCCACATAGTCGGAGAGATCCTTGGTCGGTGGCGCATAGGCCCCACCGGACGGCAGCGCTGTCTTTGCGAAGGAATGAATGTGGCAATCGCAGATCGTCATTCCGAAACCCGCCTCTTTTCACGGAGAGAAAATAAAACACTCGTCGCCAGACTCACCCCAGTCAGCCCCAGAAGCCCCAGGGCGATGGGCGAGTCGACAAACACCCCTAGATTTCCGCCACTCATGAGAAGGGCCTGCCGCATACTCTGCTCGAAGGGGTGACCGAGGATGAGGCCGATCAGAAGCGGGGGAATGGGGAATCCGCTCCGTCGAAAGAAGAACCCAAGCAGACCCGCGCCCAGCATCACCCAGACATCGAACAGGCTGTTGTTCACGGAAAAAGCCCCCAAAGCGGCGAGTATGGCGATGGCCGGGAACAGATGCCGCGGCCGAATACGGATCACATGCACCGCAACCCGGAACAGCAGCAGTCCGAAAATCACGGTCGGAAGGGAGGACAGCAGCAGGGCCTCGAAGATGGCATAAACCTCGACCCCATGGTTTTTGAACAAAAAAGGTCCGGGCGCCAGCCCCTGCAACATAAAGGCCCCGAGGATAACCGCCGTGACCGCATCGCCGGGGATCCCAAGCGCCAGGGTCGGAACCAACGCTCCCCCGGTCACCGCGTTGTTGGCCGCCTCGGGCGCCGCGACGCCTTCCGCCGCGCCCGCGCCGAAGGTTTCCGGCTCCTTCGACCGCGACCGGGCGAGGTTGTAACTCATGAACGCCGGAACCGTAGACCCGATACCAGGCAGAATGCCGACGAAGGTACCGATCACCGATGACAGGGCCAGGGTCGCACGCATGCGCCAGAGGTCTAGAAGGGAAACCCTGGCGGGTTTCAGATCCGGGATCTCGGGATCTCCCGTTTCGGATCGGCGGGAGAACACCTGGATGAAGACCTCCGACATGGCGAAGAGCCCGACGAGAACGGGAATCAACTGAAAGCCGGCCTCAAAGGCGAACGACCCGAAGGTGAAACGGGGCGACCCGTCAATGGGATCCAACCCCACCACGCCTGCGCAAACACCCACAAGGACCATGATCAGCGCATCCAGGCGGGAGGCTCCGCCGAAAAGCACGATCACCTGCAGGGCGAAAAGCATCAGGACGGTCATCTCTGCCGGACCGAAATCCAAGGCGAACCGGGCCAGAGGTTCCGCCAACAACATGAGGACAAGGCAGCTGAACACATTGCCGAACACACTGGCGTAGAGCGCGATCCGCAGCGCGCGTCCCCCCTCTCCCCGGCGGGCCAAGGCGTGGCCATCAATAGCCGTGGCCGCGGAGGATGGCGTTCCCGGCACGTTCAGCAGAACAGCGGAGATCGATCCCCCGAAGATCGCCCCCTGATAGACACCCAACAGCAGGATCATGGCCGGGATCGGTTGCATGGAAAAAGTCGCCGGGATCAGCAGCGCGATCGCCATGGTCGGCCCGAGACCGGGAATCGCGCCGATGATGATACCCGAGACGATACCGATGGCCGCGGCCACCAGCACCCAAATGTTCAGCAAGGAAAGAAACGCGTCCCACAGCATCTTGGGGATGCCCCTATTGCATTCGGTCCTTCGACCGCGTGAAGACCTCGAGGAGAGAGCGGACCCATGGATCGGGTGTTCCGCCTCTCCTCACAGCTCGAGTGTTGAGTCTGGGGCCCATCAGGGAAGGGGGATATGCAATCCCCACCGCGCGCCAAAGGTCACGATCCCCGCGATGGCCACCGGGACCAAAACCCCAAGAACCGGGCGCCGCTCGCCCAGCAACAGGGCGGTCGCCACGCCGAGGAGCCCGGCTCCGGCGAAAAAGCCCAGGACCGGCATGGCCACCAGAGCCAAACCACTGACGAGCGCAAGCGCAAGAGTCCATGCCAGCCGCTGCCCTGGACCGATGGGGGCATCCGTCGCCCCCCGCGCGAGCCCAAGCCCCATGCGAATCACGAGCGCAAGGGCGAGCGCCCCCAAGGCCAACCGGGGAAAGCTCCGTGCGTCCGGTCCTTGGTCGCCAAAACCGAAAAGCGGAATTTGCCGATCCAGTAATGCCAGCCCCGCCAGAGCACCGACCAGGAGTCCCCCACTGGTCAGTGTCCGAATACCGAAGCGGGACCCCGAGGCGACGTTGGTTTCCGTCGTCACTTGGACTGGCCCATTTGCTTTGCCAGATCGCGGTAGGCTGAGAGGTTCTCTGCAATGGTCGCCTTAAGCGCCTCGCCCGACATGACGCGTACCGGCTGGCCCAACTTGGTCATGAAGGCCTTGAACTCGTCCGAGGAGGCGACGTCAGTGAAGATTTTTTCAAGCTTGGCGACAATGGCACCGTCCGTCCCGGCGGGCGCCAGGATGCCGACGATCGAGGGAAACTCCGCTTTGTACCCGGCATCCTTCAGAGTCGGAACGTCGGGGAAATCAGGATCCCGTGTTCCGTCAAGAACCGCAAGGAGACGAAGCTTTCCATCCTGGACCAAATCGCGATAGGCAGGAACCAGCGCCACGTCCACATGTTTTCCCAGCACCGCAGCGGTCGCTGCAGACGCTCCGTCGAACGGCACATGGCGCAAGGCGGCCCCGGTCTGATTGGCGACGGAAGTGAAGGCCAGATGAGCTCCCCCCATCGCACCTGCCGTGCCATAGGTCACCGTAGTCCCGGATTTGGCGGCCGAAATCAACTCGTCGAGCGTTTGGTAAGGCGCGTCGGCATTGACCAGCACGCCGTGATAGGGCCCCGAGTAATTCATGATCGGGATGAAGTCGGTCGTGGTGTCATAGCCAACGGGCCGAAGCGCAGGCGTAACGAAGGAGGGAGACGAGGTCGTCGCGATGAGCCTGTAGCCATCGGGCTTCGCCGCAGCGACCGCGCGCATGGCGTTCGTGCCACTGCTTCCCGGCTGATTTTCTACGACGAAAGGTTGCCCCGCAACCTTCTCGGCCATCGCGGCCATTTGGCGCGCAGAGATATCGGTCGTCCCCCCGGCCCCATAGGGCACCACGATGGTTATGGGGCGGCTCGGATAGTCCTCGGCGAGGGCACCATGGGCCTGTACGATTAGGGTGCAAGCAGCAATCGTCATGCCAATGCGGCGCATGATATTCATAAGTTTCCTCCACAAAGTTTTACTTTGTACTTTTTGTTCATCCCCCCCCTCTCGGCGGGCAAGATGCGGTTTTCACGCATGACCACGGCAACCACGAGTGACCGTAGATCGGTTTTTACATTTCGGCGGACGATCCCGGTCCTTTTTCGAAACGCACGCCAATCTGCGCGTTGATTTCAGTCTAATTGTTAGATTGTCTTTATTAAAACGCGAATACCTTCATATTTAATCGCATTTTTCTAATCAAGTTTACTCGACCCCAGAGACGTCAGGGGACCGGAGCCGAACCTTCGGAATAGTGAATAATAATAGTGAGTTAGGTTGGAATATGGGGGCGGCGCCACGGTCCACGACAGGGAATGTTTCCCGTCACGGGGCTTTGCCCCCTCCCCCACTGGGGCCGAAAGGCTCCAGACCTCGGGCCTAAAAAATGGGGGTTTGGGCAATCGCCCCAAAAAAATATAAGACACTGCCCTGTACCGTGGGTGGGCACCCGCCCCCGGCCTCCCTTGAGGGCGTGATGGACGCGTTCTTTCTCCTCGCCTTCCTCCCATACGGCCTCGGCCTTTAAGGCATCGACAGGCCACGTCGAGCTTCTCAGCAGGGGAGCTTCCTCTGGGAAGGGGAGAGATCAAGGGCGAGCCGACCGTTAATACCAAGGTGCGGTGAGCTTGACACACCGCACCTTGGAAGCGGCCAAGTGGCCGCCGCGCCTTATGGCGCGTAAAAGCCCGCCTGGCGTTTGAACGCAAGAAAAGCGGCGTGAGTTTCAACCCGCGCCGCTTGGTATAAGCCCGCCCAAAGGGGTCAATGTAGGATGCCGGGCAGCCAAGTGGCCATTTCTGGAAAGAGGACAAGCACGGCGATGAAGGCACACATAACGAAGAACATGGGCGCGGACGCCCGGGCGATATACCCCAGGTCCTTGCCGGTCATGCCCTGGAGAACGAACAGGTTGAAGCCGACCGGTGGGGTGATCTGGGCCATTTCAATGACCACCATCAGGTAGACGCCGAACCAGATCATGTCGAAGCCCGCAGTGCGGACCATCGGCTCGATCACGGCCATGGTCAGAACGATGGAGGAAATCCCGTCCAGGAACATGCCAAGGACCATGTAGAACAGAGTCAATACGGTGATGAGCGCCAGGGGGGAAAGGTCCCAGGAAACGATCCCTTCGGCCAGGCCCTTGGGAATGCCGGTGAAGCCCATGGCAAGGGAGAGGAAGCCCGAACCCATCAGGATGAACATGATCATCGCCGACGTGCGCGTGGCGCCGAGAATGGAATCTCCGAAGCCGCTCAGGGTGAAAGATCGCTGGCCGATAGAGAGCAGAATAGACCCAACGACACCAAGGGCAGCTGCTTCGGTAGCGGTGGCGACACCGCTATAGATGGAGCCGATAACCGCCGTGATGAGCAGCATCACGGGAAGAAGGTCCTTCAGCGCGCGCAGGCGGTCACCCCAACTGACGGCCCCAACCCGGTCCAGTGTTTCTTTGTGGAGAAGGGACCAGATCACGACGTACAGCATGAAGCACAGGGCCAATACGATCCCGGGAATCATCGCGGCCATAAACAAGTCGGATATGGACTCGTTGACCGTTACCCCATAGATGATCATGGAAATGGAGGGCGGGATCAGCAAGCCAAGGGTCCCCGCGCCCGATAGGGTGCCGATGATCATTTTCTCGGGATAGGAGCGCTTCCGCAGTTCGGGAATGGACATCTTACCCACGGTGGCCACGGTGGCCGCCGACGATCCCGAAATCGCCGCGAACACCGCCGACGCGCCGATGTTCACATGAAGCAATCCCCCCGGCAGATTGCCAAGGAAGGGGGCCAACCCTCGAAACAGGGTCTCCGACAGGCGGGTTCGGAATAGAATTTCACCCATCCAGACGAACAGCGGCAAGGCCGTCAGCGTCCAGGAAGATTGGCTTCCCCAAATGGTGATCGCCATGGAATCCCCGATGGGACGGGTGGTGAATAGCGCCATGCCAAGCACGGCAGTACCCAGCAAGGACGCGCCAATCCACAGGCTCGACCCAAGCAGGAAGAAAAGAACGATCAAAAAGACAATGATGGACAGGCTTTCGGTCATTCTTCCGCTCCGCCGTCATCCGTGATGAACTCCGGATCGATTTTTCGAGGGTCCACCAGGGATTCAATGAAAGTGTGAGCCGCAGCAATGGCGAAAATAGTCGCGCCAAAGGCCACGGGAACTTGGGGGATCCAAAGGGGAATTGCATCCGCCCCCTGGCTGCGTTCCCCGAACTTCCAGGAATCATGGGCCAGGCGGATCATGTAGAAGGCCAGGTAGCCGGTCACGGCGGTCATGGCGCCCAGGGCCCACCATTCGATGATCCGGCGCGCGCTTCCCCAAGCCTTTTGGATCATGAGGAGAACCCGAATGTGCCCTTTGTTTCGAAACGTATAGGCCAGGGCAAGAAAGGTGCTTGTCGCCATGACATAACCCGCGACGTCGGTTGCTCCGCCCGCATAGAGATTGAAGAGCCGCGCCAGAATACTGTACACGACCAAAAGACAGAGGACGCAAAGGGCAATTCCGGAAAGGATTGCTCCGAAAAGATACAGTCTATCCAATGCCTTGGCTACAGCTCTCATAGTGCCCCCCCCCGTATTTGAATGAAAAACGCCGGTGGTCTTTCAACCACCGGCGTCTCCTGGCCGACCTTATTTGTTGTAAGCGTCGAGAATCGCCTGACCCCGATCCCCGATCTTTTCCAGCCACTCGTCACGTAGTTTGGCGCCCACGTCCTGGAAGGCAGCCAGCATCGCGGGTTGGACGGTGTCGACCGTCATCCCGTTTTCCTTGAACTGTTCCAGGTACCAGTTGGCCAATTCTTCGGCCTTCGCCCATCCCTTCTTCTCGGCCGTAGCGGAGGCGTTCAGGATGATGGTCTTGGTTTCTTCGCTCAGACCGTCCCAGGCTTCCTTGTTGACGACCACCATGTTACGCGGCAGCCATGCGCGGACATCGTAGAAGTAGCTGACGTATTCCCAAAGCTTCCGGTCATATCCGGTCGACCCTGAGGAAATCATGGACTGGGCCACGCCGGTGGCGAAGGCCTGGGACAATTCTGCCGTTTCGATCTTGGCCGGAACCATGCCCAGCATGTCGGCAATCTGGGAGGTCGTGGTGTTGTAGGCGCGGAACTTCAGGCCTTTCACATCTTCCGGCCCATTGGCGGGCTTGACGCTGTAGAAGCCTTGGGGGGGCCAAGGAATGGAGTAGAGAAGAACGAGACCCGCTTCATCCAAGGTCTTTTCCAACTCTCCCTTGGAGGCCTGGTAGAGCTTCCAGGAGTCCTCGAAGCTGGTGGCCAGGAAGGGCACGGAGTCGACTTCGTAAATCGGATCGTCGTTGCTCAGGGCAGAAATGAGTCGTTCACCAATTGGCACCAACCCGCGGCGAACGGCGCCAAAGATTTCGTCGCCCTTGAACAGGGAGCCGCCCGGATGGGTGACGATTTCCAAGTCTCCCTTGGACTTGTCGGTCACTTCCTTGGCGAATTCCGCAGCAATTTCTGAATGGTAGTTGGAGGCGGCATAGGCCAGGGCCATGTCCCACCGGTCTCCGGCTTGCGCCAGGGTGGAGAAGCAAACGCTTCCCATCAGCGTCGCGGCGGTCAAGATGGCTCGGTGATTGAACTTCATTCCAGAACTCCCTTGTTCAAGATCAGTGAAAATCGATGCGAAAGCAAACAATCAGGAAATAAAGCGTTTGGCCTGAAAAGGCGTTGGGTCGATCGGCGGCGTGGCGCCGTCCATCAGGGCGCCCAACAGCTTGGCCGTTCCGGGCCCCGTACTCAGGCCGATGTGCTGGTGCCCAATGGTCAACCAGACGCGTTTCCGTCCTGGCGCCCGGTCAATAACGGGACGGCTGTCGGGAAAACTGGGACGGGCGCCTTTCCAGGGCGTGGTTTCAATCCGCTCGCCCAGGGGAAGCGCCTGTCGTGCGGTGGTTTCCGCCATGATCATTTGGGCATTGGTTGCCGGCGCGTCCAAATTGGCCAGCTCCACGCCCGTCGAGACCCGAATCCCCTGGGCCATGGGGGCGAGCACACAACCACCGTCGACATCATAGACGGGGCGGGTCAAAGGGGCGCATTCGGTCAAGGGAAAATGAAGGTGGTACCCCCGCTCGTATCCCATGGGAACACGGTATCCCAAGGACTCCAGGAAAGAGCGGGCCCAGGGACCCAGGGCAATAACGACTTGATCGACGGACACGAGCGGACTGTCGGTCCCATGAATGGTGACGCCTTGATCCGTTTCCTCGATGGTTCGCGCTTCCATCCGGATAAATTGCCCGCCCCGTTCGGAGAACAGAGCGCCGTAGGCTTCCACCAGCCCTCCGGGATTGTCCACACTCCAACTGTCCTCAATCAGGACTCCCTTCTTGTATATGGGCCGCAGGCTTGGTTCCAGGGCGCGGATGTCCCCCGGGGCAAGATCCGTCAGGCGCAGGCCGAAATCGGATAGGATGTTGCGGTTGCCCTCCCCTTTCCCGTGGCTTTCGGAGGACCGGAAAAGGTGGATCCAGCCGGTTTTGCGCAGGTGGTTTTCATATCCCGCTTCCCGGATCCAGGCATCATGTACGGGCAGCGACAGGGTGATCAGGGAATCCAGCGCCTCGCAGGTTTTCCTGACTTTGGCGGGGGTGGCATTGCTCAGGAAGCGGAGCGCCCAGGACAGGTTCCGAGCCATGTAGCCCAGATGCCAACGAAGGCTTCCCTGGGTGTTGGTCATCAGTTTGGGGAGATTGCGCCACAGGCCCGTGTTGTTCAGTGGCAAAAGCGAGGATCGGGTGAACACACCAGCGTTTCCGTAGGAGGTCTCCCGCCCGGGAGGCGAGCGGTCAATCAAGATGACCTGCTTCCCCCTGGCCTGGAGTTCAAGCGCGCAGGACAGTCCAACCATTCCCGCGCCGATCACCGCAACTGTCGTGTTCAAGGCCTCTGTCTCCAACCGTTGAGGCTTTAGCCTAGCCTTGGTTTCCGTCCGGAATGAACCGACGTTCCGTCGGAAATCCGGCGGCTGCCCGACAAAGTGTCGCCCAAGCCCCCGGTCGAGGGGCTTAGGCGAGGAACTTGGGCGAGGAACTTGGGCCAGGGACAGCCTAGACGTAGGGAACATCCTCGACCTGAAGGGTCAGGGGGTCCCGCTCTCGCTTGCGCAGCCAGGAATAGACGGGGGGGACCCGGTCGGCGAGGGATTCCACCCGGATGTCGATCAGGCAGGGGGCGTTCATCTCGAACCCCTCGGCCAGCGCGGCGTCCAGTTGCTCGGAGGTCTCTGCGGTCCAGGACTTGACGCCAAAGGCTTCACCGATGGCCTGACCCTGGGGGGGCAGGAAGTCGACGCCGAAACATTGGTTATGCCCCCGCAGGCGGTGCAGCCCCTTGATCCATCCAAAGCAGCCGTTATTGAACAACAGCAACATGGCCGGAATATTCAGGCGAACGAGGGTCTCCAATTCTCCGGCCGTCATGCCGAGGGAGCCGTCGCCGAACATGCCGATGGGTTTCCGGTCCGGATCGGCGTAATAGGCGCCGACCACCGCAGGAATGGCCGACCCCAGGCCACCGAAGGCGCGCGGAATAATGAAGCGGGTGCGGCGGTCCTGGATCTTCAGGAAACGGGTCATATAGGGTGTTGGCGTACCCGCGTCGGACAGAATGTGGACAGCCTTGCCGTGGGCCTTCAAGCGCTGGCTGAACACCTCCACGACCCGTTCCGGGCGCAAGGGAACGTCCTCGCGGGTGAGAAGCGTATTGGCTTCCTTCCAGAAGGAGGCCCGGTATTCATTCAACCGGTCCACCCAGGGGGTGTGCTTTGTGCCATCAAAATCCTTGGGCAGGACCTCAAGCAACTGGTTCAGAACCAAACGGGCGTCACCGGAGATGGACAACAGGTTTTCGTAGTTGTTCGCCAGCCGCTCCGGGTTGATGTCGATCTGGGCGACACGGCGGTTCAGGGTCAATTTGGGGAAGGTCCACCCCACGGTGACCACGGATCCCATTTTCGAGCCGATGAACAGGGCCAGGTCGGATTCCTCGAGGGCCCGGTTGGCGTGGGGATGGTAACCGTTGTCGCCGATAACGCCGATGGCAAGGTCGTGGTCATCGGGGATGACGCCCTGTCCGGTGATGGTGTTGACCACCGGAATGTTGAGAGCTTCGGCGAAGGCCGTCAGTTCGGGACCCGCGCAGGACCGGTTGACGCCACCACCGGCGACGATCAGCGGGCGTTCGGCCTTGGCCAACAGATCCAGCAAATCGGTGATCCGCTTGGCGGGGGCTGCCATGGGGAAGGCGGGGAACGTCTTGCATTCCTCGTCCACGTGCAGGGAGATCGTCGCCGGATCCACGTCCGTGGTCAGCATGTCTTCCGGAATCTGCAAGTGGACAGCGCCCGGGGTGCCGCTGCAGGCAACGCGGAAGGCGCGGCGGATGATTTCCGGCAGTTTGCTGGCTGTCTTCACCTGAATGGACATCTTCGTCACGGGTTCGAACAGTTTGGCGCAATCCAGTTCGGTAATCACACCACGCCCCTCGCCGGGCAAGGGCAGGTCGATGGTGAGGAGGATCACGGGAACGGAGGACGCATTGGACTCCGCGACGGGCGGCAAGGAGTACATGGCCCCGGCTCCCGACGGGCATTCGAACACGCCGGGCTTGTCTGTCAGGCGGGCATAGGCATCGGCCATGAAGCCTGCGGACCGTTCGTCCCGGGCCATCACATGGCGAATATCGTCCATGCGCTTTTGAAGGGCCATATACAGGGAAACATTGGTGTCGCCAGGTACGCCGAAAATGGTTTCGACGCCATGCCGAACGAGCATTTCAACAAGGATATCGGATCCGAGCACGGGAGGTCTCCAAGAATCTATTTTTAAATGATAAAGAGCCGGGGACGCGGAAGCGCGTCCACGCGGGTCCGGGGGCGGGGCCGGGTTGGATCCCGTTGATGACACCCGGTCGGACAGACCGAATGTCATCGTGATCTAACCGGCGAACAGGCCGCCCAACGAGGTGCGCTGGAAGGTGTCCAGGGGAATGTCTTCCTGCTTCAGAAAGCCCGAAGCGGGGAGTTGTCCGTCCCGGGTCATCTGGATGACGGAACAGGCGGACGCGGCCGTGGTCCAGGCGATGGCCGTGCGCTGTTCCCCGGCCAGGATCAAGGGGCGATAGGCGCGCACGAACTCATGGCGCCGCGGTCCGGAGTCATCGACGCCTTCGGCCGAGGCATGGATGAACACCACGTCATCATTCACGGGCGGTTTCGCGTGGGTCAGGATTTGGCCCGCGTCTTCCCGGCGATCGCGCATCAGCAGTTCGTGAAAGAAGAAGTTCATCAACGCCACATGGCCGGGGTAGCGCAGGGTCTTGTAGTCCAGGTTGGCCACGGTGCCGTGATAGGTTTCGCACATGGTTCCCAGGCCGCCGGAGGTGGTGAAAGCTTCCAACCGGGTGCCCTCAACGTAAACGGTTTCCAGCCACTCCATGGAGCTGACCCATTTCCGTTCGCCGCCCTCGATGACTTCACAGTCATTCAGGTATTCGTTGACCACCCCTTCCGGCGACCAGTTGAAGGCATATCCCAGAAGTCCGGTGGGATTGCGAGGCAAGGCGCCCACGCGCAATTTGATGGATCGGACCGTCTCCAGGGACTGGGCGAGATGGGCGCCCACGATGCCAATGAAGCCCGGGGCCAAACCGCATTGGGGGGCCATCAGACCTTTGGCTGTTTTGGCCAGGGAGCGGACCTCTTTGGTCACGGAAACATCTTCGGTCAGATCGAAGTAGTGGATCCCTGCGGCATGGGCCGCCTGGGCGACACCGATATTCAGGTGAAAGGGCAGGCAGGAGAGAACCGCGTCGACCTTGGATAGGGCCACGTCAAGATCCGCCCGGGAGGAAACGTCAAGCGCCTGACGGGCAAAAGGCGGCTCGGCGCCATGGACCCGGGCATCAAAACCCGTCACCTGGAAGCCGGCGTCTGACAGGAGCGTGGCAGCGAGATGTCCAACCTTTCCCAATCCGAGAACCGCGATCTTTTGAAACATCCTTCTCTCCATTCCATTTGGGACGCGATGGCGTGCCCTATCCCGTTCATGAGAGAAGATTTTCCTGTCGCTGGAAATAGGCGGACTGGCTAAAATTACTAGGCCTATAGTGAAAATGACTATTGTCGACGACAAGAAGGGAAGGCTTGGATATGGACGACAAGGATGGCGCGCTTCTGGCCCATCTGCGGAATGATGCGCGGATGTCGGTGTCGGAATTGGCCCGCCGTTTGAACTTGTCCAGAACGGCAACTCAGGCGCGGCTGACGCGGCTGGAGCGGGAGGGGACGATTCGGGGGTATTCAGTGATTTTGGCCCCGGGAGTGTCCGAAAAGCGGATTACCGCCCTGGTCATGATCAAGGCGCCACCGATCAAGCGCCGGGCCGTTGAGAGCGCGCTGAAAGCCATGCCCGCCCTGCGCTCGCTGCGGTCGGTGAGCGGTAGTCATGACTTCGTGGCCGAGGTCGAGGCAGAGACCGTCGATGCCCTGGACCGGGTTTTGGATGCCATCGGAGATTTGGAAGGGGGGCTTGAGACCCTGTCATCCGTTGTGCTGGCGACCAAGGTCTCAAGATAGGGTCGGTAAGGACCGGCCTAAAGCGTATAGCCGCGTGTCCGGGCCGTGGCGATCATCTCAAGAAGGTCGATGATGCTGAAAACCGGCAGGCCGGTGGCAGCGCGCAGGGCCGCCGTGTAGGGGGGGAGGTTTGTGCACTCAAGCACGATGGCGCCAAGGTCCGGATGGGCGTCGCGCAGGGCTATGCCCCGGTCGACGACGTCCCGTTCCAGCGTGGCCCGGTCGAAGCCTTCGCCTCCCGGTCCGATTGCCTCGGGTGCTCCGCCGCTGAGGATGGCCCTGCGGAACGCTTCGGACGTTTCCATGCCTTGAATGGAGACCGACAGGTCGGTGCCGATGCCAACGGCGCGGAGGTGGCCTTCCGACAGAACGTCGGCATTGGCCGTCAAAATGCCGACCCGCCGCTTTCGTCCAACCATCTGCGCGACCAGTGGAACCATCATTAACCCCGAGCTCACGACGGGAACCGAAACTGCGGCGGCAACGTCGGCCTGGGCGATGGAGAGGAAACCACAACTGGTCGAAATGACCGCGACCCCCGCCCGTTCCAGGGATTGGGCGGCCCGAATGAAGTCCGGTAACAGGGCGGTCGCGCGGTCCGCTTGGGTAACGACCCGGTCCACAGTGGCGGCTTCAACCGTTTCCAGGATCACAGGATGGGTAAACGATCCTGGATTGCCGATATCGCCGGGGATCCGGGGAAATCGGGTCTTCAACATCATGACGCCTATGGAGGGGAGTATTTTCTGGCTTTCGATCATGGGACAAGGTGGAGCTGAAAGTCCTTGGGCATGGCGGTCGGTACGGGCACGGGGGTGAGCTGCTTGCGGTCGAACTTGCTGGCGAGAATGACGGTGAATTGGGTGGATAGAACCTCTGGCAGTGCGCCGACTTCCTCCAAAATGGCGTCCAGGTCCTCCAGCAAAGGGGCTTCAATCGCGCAGAACAAGTCGTACTCTCCGGAAAGAGCCATGCACTCCCGGATTTCCGGAAAGTCCCGCAGTTTGCTGGCGAGAAGACCACCACGTCCAGAACGGGCCTTGATCATCAGCAATCCCCGGACGTGGGATGTGCTTTCCTTCTCTTCGATGATTGCCGTGTAACCACGAATAGTGCCATTGCGTTCGAGCTTGGTGATGCGTTCATGGACCGTCGATCGCGCCACACGCAAGGACTTGGCCATATCCGATGTGGAGACCCGAGCATTTTCCTTGAGGAGATCGAGAATGCGATGATCCAAACTGTCCCGCCGCGTGGCCTGGGTCATATTTGCCTCTCTTTCGTGCAGCCATGAGTCGTCGGCTTGTTTTTGTGCTTGTCGGCATACGTTCCATGAATATTGAATGGTAAGCCAGTTTGAAAATGATGGATTACCATCATAACGATGATTGAAATCCATCTTCGACGGCGGTTTCCTTCCCTATGAAACGGGAGCGGGACGAAAGCCAAGGCAATGACGCGAAAGAAAAAGGTGACTTTGAAGGACGTCGCTGATTTGGCGGGGGTCGCGATTGCCACTGCCGATCGTGTCCTGAATGGACGCGGCGGGGTTCGTGTCGCGACCGAAGCACGGGTTCTGGAAGCCGCCAGGCGGTTGGGGCTAAACCGCAATCTAGATTTAATTCCCAAAGATACACTGCGATTTGCGGTTGTCATGAATCGGCCTGACCGGGATATCTACATGCGAATCCAGCGTGCCATACTGGACTACGGCACCCGGTTGGCGGGAAAGGGATTCGTTTGCAATTTTCTCTTCTATGCGAGTCAGTTGCCGTCGGACGTGGCCCGTCGGATCGAATCCATTCCCGCGACCTTCGATGGCGCCATCGTGGTGACCTTCGAGCATACCATGGTGACCGACGCGATGGAGCGCCTATGCGAACGGATGCCCGTTGTCACTCTTCTGTCCGATTTGCCCCAAATCGCCCGGATCCACTATGCCGGGAGTGGGAATTGGGAGGCGGGCAAGGTCGCGGGCGACATGATGGGCCGTTTCATCGGCTGCGATGCCGGGCAAGTGATGGTCCTGACCCGCCTTCAACGGTATACGGCCCATCGGGAGCGGGAAATCGCCTTTCGGCAGGTCATGGCCGAGCGCTATCCCGGATTGCGAACCAACCACGTGGTGGAATGCGACACGGGGGACGGCGCGGATATTCGGCGCGCCATGGACTATGTCGCCGAGCATGGCCCCTTCCAGGGGCTTTATAATATTTCTTCATGGAACATTGGGGTTGTCCGTGCCCTGCGCGAGGCGGGGCTGTTGAACGAGGCGGTGCTTGTGACTCATGGGGTGAACCGCCAAGCCCGGGAAATGCTGCGTCTGGAAGAACTGGATCTGATCATTGAATATGCGGTGGAGGATTACGCCTGTCAGGCTTTGGGAGCCTTGCTCCACTACCACGGTCGGCAATCGGAATTCGATCCCAGGCCACGCCACAGGGTGGAGTTTTTTACACGAGAACACTTGCCGCCACGCATGGAATAAAGACCGTCCCTCGGAGCGCTCCCGCACATCAGGTTACCCCGGACGAAGCCGAAATCTCCGCGCACTACCGAAAAAACGCCCAGTGACTTTTCACCATCCAAGGCACCAGACAGGGAATATTTTCCGGTCGCGGGGCAAAGAAAAAGGCCGGGAACCCGCGTTCCCGGCCTTTTTTATCACGCGCCTGCGTCGGGTCAGGCTGCCTGGACCTCCGGATCGGCAGTCTTGCCAGCCCGGGCCGCCTCATACTGTTCTTTGAAATAGCCACGCACCTTTTCCGGATCGAAAGTCAGGAAGGTCCCGCCCGACTCGAAGTGCTGGATGAATACCTTACCCAGCGCCCAGGTCGTGGCGCTGGTCAGCGCGGGCTGCCAGAGGACCGAAGCCACCAAGCCGACGAACGGGATGCTCTTGACCGCCATACCGGTCATATGAGCCGTGGCGATCGGCGCGAAACTACCCACCAGCGCCCCGATAACGTGGCGGACCCGCTCCTGCTTGAATGGGACGCCGTAGATCCCACCGATGTCCGACAGCATCTTCAACTGCGAGGCAAGAACCGCCGCCATGTCGAGGCCTGGAACCGGCACCATGCCACCCGCCGCCGACCAGCCCATATGGTGACGCACCCGCTCCAAAGACGCGAGCTCGTTCGCCGACGGTTCGACCGTCGCGGCGTCCGCCGTCACCGCTTCGCTCGTCTCGTCGGTCGCGGAGGCATCCACCTCTGCGGGCTCGACGTCAGCTTCATCCTTCTTCTTCGCACTATCAACCATATCCACCTCCCAATTGCAGTGTTTCTACCACCCGTCGCATCTGTACCACAACTCGCCCACGGGGGCACGGTAAATCGCTCCCATTCAAAATTTTAGACAGGAACATCGGTAATTCAAGCCCGAGAGCCGACTATCCATTCAGAATCGACATACAAAAGCACTATTGCTTCGCGTCATGTTGCCGAAAAAATAATTCGGCGATCCGACATATTACACGACGATGAAGCATTAGGCAGGGTGAGACATATACCATACGGGTTGACCATTCATTATCCGCAAGCTCATTATGCTGGTTGAAAGCGGTCGCGCCAGCTCTCGAAGGTAGTGACGACCGAGGAATTTGACGCGGAACTTGAAATGGGGAACACGATGCTGGACGGAAGCGGATACCATGGCAGGCTGCTTGATCTCGACATGCACATTCAGCCCTCACCGGATACTTATGAAATCGCCGCTGGCGAAGTCGGGATTCAGTTCGCGAACATGCTTCGCCAGATGAAGGATCAGGTTCCGCCCGACCAGCAAAAACGCGTCACTTCGCTGATCGCTGATGAAACTTCGGTTTTCACCGACGAGACCGTGTGGACCATGAAGGGCGCGGTGGCGCCCGGCGCGTTTACCGCTGATGGTCGGTTGAAGTTGTTGGACCGGATGGGTGTGGCGCGCGCGTTGATTCTCGCCGATCCAGGTATCATGGCGTTGACATTCGCGGACAACGAGCTTGGCGTGCGCACGATGCGCCACTGGAACCGATTCGTCCTCGCCTATATCGAGACGGACCCCGTGCGGCTGCGCGCGGCGGCGTTGCTGAACACGCACGACATCGACGTCGCAATCGACGAGGCGGAGCGGATGCTGAAGGCCGGTTGCCGTGCCTTCGTGCTGCCCAGCGCCAACCCGCCAGGCAAGTTGTCCCCGGCCCACCCGGCGATGGACCGACTGTGGCGCATGATTGAGGAGGCCAACGCGACCGCCGTGCTGCATGCCGGCGGCGAAATGGGCTTCATGTCCAGTTACGATTGGGCGAACGGCGTCGAGCATCTCAACTTCAGCCCCACCGACATCACGTCCGAGTGCGAACAGATCAACATCTTCAACTTCACCGCCCTGCAATATGCCCCGCAAAACTTCCTGACGACCATCGTGCTGGGCGGCGTCTTCGACCGCTTCCCCAACCTGCGTTTCGGGATGTTCGAGTTGGGCGCGGGCTGGTTGGGACCGACCGCTGAAAAGCTGGATCAGATCAACACCATCTACCGGCGGCGGCTGTCGGACGTGCTGTCGATGAAGCCGTCGGAATACATCGAGCGCAATGTCCGTGTCACCCCCTACCGCTTCGAGCCGGTCGCCGATTACGTCGACCGCCACGGTCTGGCCGACTGCTACTGCTACAGCAGCGACTTCCCGCACCCCGAGGGTGGGACCGAGCCGTTGCGGGAGTTTTCTACCCGCATCGACCGGCTGGGCGAGTCCTACGCGGAGCGATTCTTCGTCACCAACGGCGAATGGTTGCTGCCGAACGCGGCCTGACACCCCAAGAGCCCCCATATGGGCCGGGTCAGGGCCTGATCCAGGTCTCGACCCGGCGGTTGACGCGGTGACCGGCCAGCGCGGCGTCACTGGCCAATGGCGCCGACGCCGAGCGGCACCATCTGCCCGGCTAGGAATTTCTCCTCCTCCTGCGCGGCGGCGAAGATCGGGCCAAGCCCCTTTGAGGTTTCCAGATTGCGTTCCGGGTCTCCGCCATCGTTCGAATAGCAGGGGTGGACCAGTTCTTATACCAAGGTGCGGTGAGTTTGCCTCACCGCGCCTTGGAAGCGGCCAAGTGGCCGCCGCGCCTTATGGCGCGTAAAAGCCCGCCTGGCGTTTGAACGCAGGAAAAGCGGCGTGGGTTTCAACCCGCGCCGCTTGGTATTAGAGCGAAATGGGAAAAGTGTATGCGGTTTTCCGCAAGGTACACGACAGTGTCTTTTGGGCTTGGGGTCTGGACTCTTCGGCCCCAGTGGGCGACGGGGCAAAGCCCCGTGACGGGAAAACACCCCCTGTCGTAAACCGTGGGCTTTCCGTCTCATTCCGCTCCAAGTATCTGATTTCAGAAACGTGATCCAATCAGCACCGACATGGGGCGCAGAAGCGGAACAAATCGCGGATGTCTTGCAGAGCCTCCGCATCCAGGGCGTCCGAGCGCCCTTGAAGGGGATGGTGATGTTGACGCTCAGCGTCCCCCGCTTCAGCCCCTTGTCGTAACCGACTGTGGCCCAGAGTGAACCTGAGCCAGCTTGACTCAAGCTGACCCAGGTTCACTCTAGGGCCCTAGGGCTTCGCCCCGTCGGACGTGCCGGACGAGGTCGGTTTGGCGGCAGCCGGTTTCGCGGAAGAGCTCTTCCCGGGCGTGGCCTTGTCCGATGACTTACCGCCAACCGCCGTCGGCTTCGCGTCCGTCTCGGCGCCGGACGACGCATCCTTCCTGACGTCCTCGTACGCCACATCCTCATCGGAATTTTCAGTGTCCTCACTCGGACCAAGCTTCAGCTCCGTGTCGGTCTTGCCGTCGTCGAGACCGCCCAGGATCACCGGCAGCCCGCTCTTGCCAGCGCCAATGACGACGATCTTCGCGTTATTCGACTTGGCGAGCCGCTCGGTCGCCTGGATGCCCTGCCATTGCAGATAGCTTTCGGTCAGGCCCGGCGAGACCTTCAGTTGGAATTTCTCGATGCCGGCGGCCTCGATCTCCTTGCGCTGCGCCTCTTTGGCCTCGCTCAAGAGGCGGAAATCATAGGCCTCGTTCTTCTGTTTCGCCCGGTTCTTCGCCTCGATGGCGGCTGCGACCGACTGGGGCAGGGTGATGCCACGGATCAGCACGTCCCACACCTTGACAAAGCGGAGCGCCGGGCCCGGCCTCCAGTCAGGCTTGAACATCGTGTCCATGCGCTTCTGCACGTCGCCGGTCAGCGCCGCCTCGATGTCTTCACGCCGCCGGGAGAAGATCTCCTCCGGCGTGTTGTTCGAGAAACTGTTCCGCGCCATCGAGGCGACCTGAGGCGCGATCAGTTTTTCCTGGTAGTGCGGACCGACATATTTGGCGAGGTCACCGATCTCGTCGGGGTTCAAGCTGAAGCGATAGACCACATCGACGACCATCTTCAGGCCGTCGGACGACAGCACGTCGAGCTTTTCCTCACCCACCTGAATCTGGCCGTTGAAGATGTACATTTTGTCGGTCGGCAGGATGATATGGATGCCTTCACCGAACAGATGCTGGGTGTCCGTACCGCCACCGAACCGCCGCCACAACACGCCGTAATGGCCGGGGCCGATTGAGACGAACATCTCGTGTCGGAACACCACGACGAAGAACACCACGGCAAAGGTCACCAGCAGCATTTCCGGCGCGCGAAAGGCAAAGAAGCGGCGAACACGTTTCGGTATGAACCTAAGCATTCGCCGTCTCCCCATTGGCTGCTACCCGGGTGTCCATCACGATCCTGCCCTCTTCCAGGTGGATACGGCGATCCGCGAGACCGAAATAGCGGTCGTCGTGGGTCACGCAGATGATCGTGGTGCCCTCGGCCTTCATCTTCGGAATGACGTCATCGTAGAATTTGCGCCGGAAATAGGGGTCCTGGTCCGCCGCCCATTCGTCCAGCACGCAGATCGGCCGCCGTTCCATAATCGCGACGATCAGAGCCAGACGCTTGCGTTGGCCGGCGGACAGGTCGACGGTCGAGAATCCGTTCCCGATAAGCGTCGTCTTGTCCGACAGCTCGAACTCCTCAATCAGCGTCTGCGCCTGTTCAAGCGCCTCCTCGTCGAGGCCGTAGAGCCGCTTGAACAGGTGGTAATCGCTGAACACTGCCGAGAACAGCGCGCGGTAACCGTCGACATCCTCGCGCTCCAACAGCTGCCCGTCGACCTGGATCATTCCCCGCTGCGGCCAGTAGAGCGAGGTCAACAGGCGCATGAACGTTGACTTGCCCGACCCGTTGCCTCCGGAGATGAATACTGTCTCGCCTGCCCGCAGCTTCAGATTGATCGGTCCGACCTGGAAAGGGCAATCGGCATTGCCCTCGTCAAATCGGAAGGTCACGTCGCGCAGTTCGATCTCACGGAAGGTGGCAGGCGCTGCGGAGGCCGGACGCGACACGATCCTGCGCCCGTCCTCCCCGGTCTTGTGCAGTAACCGTTCCAGGTCGGTGATGGCGTTGGCCGACGCGTTGGCGCTGGCCAGGACTGGAATTGACGACACCACGGCGGACAGCGGTGCGAACAGGAACAGTACCGCCGCAGTCGCCTTCACCAGACTGTCGCTGGTGATCTCGCTGAGCATCGGCACCAGGAACACCACCGTGCCCAGCAGCAGGAAGAAGACGTTCTGCGTGAAAACGAAGGTGCGGCCAAACTCCGACTGCGCCTTGGTGCGCTCGTCGGCCGCATTCAGCGAGGCGCGGACCACGTCATCCGTTGACTCGGCAGAGCGGCGGCTGTTGAGCTTGATCTCCTTGAAGCCGTCGAGCACCCCGCCCAACAGATCGTGCAGCCGGTATTCGGCGACCTTAGCCTCTTGAATCGCGGCGTTGATCCGCGCCATTCGGGCCAGATAGAGCCAGGTCGCCACGGCGGTGAAGATCATGGTCAAGACGAACGCGGGCAGAGAGACCAAAATCAGATATAGCGTGGCGAAGATAAGCAACACGCCATCCTGCACCAGCATGCCCAGCATGTTGCCGGACTGGGCGATCGTCTGGATTTCCTTGCTAAGGCCGTTGAAGATGGTCGTCCGACCGACCTTTTCCATACCGTCCAGCTCGCAGGTCCGCAGTTCCTCGACCAACCGACAGCGGATGCGGTGGATGATCCGCTCCACCTCCTGCGCCGTGGAGGACATGACGAAACTCTGCGAAACCGTATAGGCGGCAACGACCAGGATGAACAGTGCGCCCAGTGTGACGATGTCGCTCCGCTCCTCCTGCTTCAGGTTGGCAGCAATGTTGATCAGCGCCAGCACGGCGGCATTGCTGAGTCCAGCGACCGTCGCCATCGCGAGAATGCGCCGCAGACCGGGCACTGCCTCGGTTCGGAGCAGTTGGAGTAATTCCATCAGGCGGCACCCGTCATCGCAGGATCACAGTCACATTGCGCATCCGCAATGCGGGCAATACTTTTTTTCCAACAGCTTCTTGTATTCCTTCTCGCACTGCTTGCACAATTTCATATTCTCCGGTTGGTCGCGGTTCTGATCCATGCGACCGAACAGCAGAATCAGCAAGCCGACGAACGGCGTTAGCATCGCTGCGACGAAGAAATACCCGAAAAACCCCAGCCGCCGTCGCCGCCCGGCAAACGCCACCACCAGACAGAGCAGTAAATAGGAGCCGAAGATCATGGCCGCTTCCTCGTAATGCTGACACCGTTGTTCCGGGCTTAATCCATGGATTTGGGCTGCTTCGGCTTTCGGTCAATGCCGCCCTGAGGACGAATTTCGCCACACGCCCAGGTTCCGATGAGCAACTCGGAGGATATATTATCGCGTGTTTTGATATAATCACACCCGATAAGCGGTTGTAAAGCCCGATGTATCGGCGCAGCCCAATGCCTCCCGGTATCAATTCGCGATTTTTCAGCGTTGAGTGCGACAAAAACTCGACGCTCCATGGGTACCTGCCCGCCCGAGGCTGTTTTACTCTCATTCTATCTATAAGGTTTTACAATCTATAGGTTTTAGACAATTCCGAGATCAGGACCCTCTTTTTGAACATTTGGGTATTCGAAATCCAAAGACGACCATACGGTACCCCGTTAACGCCCTTTTTCCACCTTTCCGCCGAGTTAGGTTATGTCATGATGGAGCGGCAATACCAGGACAGCGATGAAATTCAATTTGATCGCGATACCAACCTTGACCGACGGCCCTTGGTTGCATAGCCTGCACCTCTAGGCGTTTTGTTTCTAAATAAAGACACGTTTGGGTCAGGGCGCATTTCCTGGCTGGCGACACACAATCGGGTGATTTGGTGATGACCATGCGAATTCAGGACGACGACTTGCAGCAATGCGCAGATATGTTGCTGGTGGGCGGTGGGGTGAAGGAATGCGTGATCCTCGACCGGAAAAACCCGGCGGGCCAATCCGACAGAATCGCTTATGTGGTCGTCGACGCGCCACTGGATTTCGACCGGCTGCGGCCCCGGCTGACGGAACGCGTCGGCGGGCGGGTCGCCGCCTTCGTACCCCTCCTCCACATTCCGCTCACCGCCGACGGACAGCCCGACCGCGCCGCCTTGGAGCGGCTGCCCGTCTGGTCCGATGACGCGATTCCGGAGTGGGAGCGCGCGATGGCCGCCCGCCCCGGCATCGACCGCGTCGCCGGCCTGACCGGTCCGCGCGAGGAAAGCCGACGCCACATCCCCGTCGACCGGCTGCTGCGCGACCTGCTGCCGCCGGCCACGGCAGCGCGACAGACCGAGTCAACCGCCGCCTCGGCTGACGCAGAGGAAACCCTTCCGACCGCCGCGCCGTCGCTGAGCGAGGGCGGACCGCTGCCGCAAGTCGCGGACGCGCCGCGCACCTTGCCCGAACTGCTGAGCCGCGCGCCGCAGGACGCCCAGATCATCCAGGTCGAGGCGGACGGATCGCAGCGCATCGGCAGCTACGGCGCCCTGGCGGTGGCCGCGCAGCGGGTGCTGGGCGGCTTGCGCGGGCTGGGTCTCGGGCCGGGCGACAGGGTCATCCTTCAGCTCGACCGCAACGAGGACATTCTGGAAGCCTTCTGGGGGTGCGTGCTGGGCGGCATCCGTCCGGTGATCGTATCCGTTCCCATGGCCTACGACGTGGAGAGCCGACCACTGGATCATCTGATCCACATCTGGGGACTGCTTGACCACCCGCTGATGCTGGCCAGCCCAGCGCGGGCCGACGCGATCACCCGGTCGTCCGCGCTGGTCGGCGCCCGCACCGCGGTCATCGACGATCTGCGCGGCGGCGCGCCCGATGACGCGCTTTACGCCGCGACACCGGACGAGATCGCCTTCTACACCCTGTCGTCGGGCAGCACCGGCGCGCCCAAGGCGGTGATGCTGACGCACGCCAATGTGCTGGCCCGCGCCCAGGGCGTGAACCTGCTGTGCGAGCATGCGTCGGACGACGTGATCCTGAACTGGCTGCCCTTCGACCATGTCGGCAGCATCTCCGACTGGCACATTCGCTGCGTGGCGTTGGGTTGCACGCTGGTCTACGCGCCCAAGGAATATGTGCTCGGGCGGCCACTGAACTGGATGGAACTGATCCACCGCCACCGAGTGACCCACAGCTGGGCGCCCAATTTCGCCTATTCGCTGGTCAGCGGGGCGCTGAAGACCGACCGTCCGGGCGATTGGGATCTGTCCTGCGTCAAGGGCCTGCTGACCGCCGGTGAGATGATCACCCGCGCCGCGACGCGGGAGTTCCTGGCCGGACTCGCCCCCTTCGGCCTGCGTCCGTCGGTAGTGCGGACCGCCTTCGGTATGGCGGAGATGGGATCGGGCGTCACCTATCACCGGCCAGCGGACGGCCGCTCGCTGACCTTTCGCCACATCGACCGGACCTCGCTGGGCGGCGCGCTGCGCCCGGCCGATCCCGACGACGACACCGCCATTTCCTTCGCCAGCCTCGGCCCGGTCATCCCCGGCATGGCCGTGCGCATCGTCGATGACGAGCAGCGGCTGGTGCCGCTGGGCACCGTCGGACACGTACAGTTCCGCGGCGCGGCGGTGTCGCGGGGCTACCATGGCAACACGGAGGCCAACGCCGTCTTCCGCGAAGATGGCTGGTTCGAGACCGGCGACGGCGGCTTCCTCCAGGATGGGGAGCTGTTCCTGACCGGCCGCGTCGGCACCGGAATCATCGTCAACGGCGCCAACTTCTACAATAGTGAGATTGAGGGCACCGTCGAACAGGTGAACGGTGTCACCGCGTCCTTCAGCGCCGCTTGCTCGGTCCGCGCGCCGGGCGATGACCAGCCGAGGCTCGCGGTCTTCTTCCACACACCACTGACCACCGATGCCTTGCTGCGCCCGCTGCTGCGCGCCATCCAGACGCGGCTGACCAAGCAGCTGGGCATCCGCGCGGATTACCTGATCCCGGTGGAGCGAGAGGACATTCCCAAAACCGCCATCGGCAAGATCCAGCACAAGCGCCTGACCGCGCGTTTCGACGCTGGAGATTTCCAGGAGTCACTCGACCGGGCCGACGCGCTGGCGGGGAATGAGCGCACCCTGCCCGACCGCTTCCTGGAGGAGCATTGGCACCGAAAGGCGCTGGTCCACAGCGCGCGGCGCCCAGACGGTGCCTGTCTGGTGGCGCTCGACGACGCTGGCATCGGTCGCCGCGCGGTCGCCGCCCTGACGGCGTCGGGCCTGTCCTGCGTCACCGTCGCGTCGGGTGAGGGGCTGGTCCAGACCGGCCCAACCGAATGGGTGCTGAACCCGGATCGTCCGGAGGAGTTCGCCGAACTTTTGGAGCGTCTGGAACGGGCGGGAACCAGGCTGGACTGCGCGCTGCATATCATGGCTTGCGACATCGCGGCCGACGATTTGGCACACGGCGCCCGCGCGGCGCGCGGGCTGCTGGTCCTCGCCCAGGCCCTGGCCACCCAAAACTCGGACACGCCCGCGCGACTACTGACGCTGTCCTGCAGCGCCGCCGCCGTCCTGCCGGGTGAGGCGGGGAAAGCGGCAGGCTCCGCGCTGGCGGGTGTGGTGGAAGCTGTGGCCCGAACCCTGCCGGGCCTGGAGGTGCGCCACCTTGACCTACCGACGACGCCAGACGATGCGGACCTTGCAGCCGTCGCCCAGGAGCTTCTCACGCCATCAGCCGACACCCACGTCGCGCTGCGCGACGACGCCCGCTGGGTGGCAGGTCTGCGCCGTGTCGACCTCATCGCGCGCGGCGCCGAGGAGGGATGGCGCAACCCGCTGCATCGGCACGGCGTCTACCTACTGAACAACGGCCTGGAGGGTCTGGGACCGGTTCTGGCGGAACACCTGCTGTCCCACCACCACGCCCGCGTCCTGATCCTGGGCCACGCGCCCCTTGCCGAAGGACGGGCTGGCGACGAGCGGGCGGCGGCGTTCCGACGCTTGAAAGCGATGGACGGCGCCTGCGCCTATCTCGCGGCCACACCCGACGACGATTCCATCATCAATGCCGCGCTCGCCGAATGGGGCGGCGCCTTGGACGGCGTGATCCATCTGTCGGCTGCGCCTTCATCCGCCAAGGATAGCCACTCCACCCTCGCCACGGCCTTTGAGGCCGACATGGTCGGCGCATTGGCGCTAGCCCGGCTGGCTCGGTCGCACGACAGCGCCGCCTTCACCCTGTTCTCCACCGCCGACGACCTGTGCGGCGAAAACCCCGCCGCCGCCGCGCTGGCCGCCTTCCACGCCGCGCTGGTCGCCCGACTGGAAGCGGAGGGCGTGCCGATCCATGGTGCCCGCATCCAGGACCTCGCCGACGCCGACCCGCGGCGCGGGCTGAACGCGCTGCTCATCGGGCTGCGGCTGGGCCGGGGTCGGCTGCTGATCGGGCTGGAGGAAAGCGACACCCGCATCCGCGCCCGCCGAACCGATGGCCCTTTGGAGCCGACCAGCCGAACCGCCTTCTACACCGCCAGCCGCCTGATCACTCCGGAGGAGGCCGGGCTGCCCTCGCCGGTCGACGCCTACGGCACCCCGACGCCCTGCGACTTCATCCAGTTGCGCGAACCGGAGACGGCGGCGCTGGAACAGATCGAGCTGTGGCCCTCGGTCGCCGAATATTACGTGTACGATGATCTGATCTACTACGCGCTGGCCAACGACCATTTGCGCAACGAGAAATACGTCGCGGCGCTGGAACGCACGGTGAAGGGCAAGATCGTCGTCGATGTCGGCACCGGCAAGGAAGCGATCCTCTCCCGGCTGGCCTTGCAGGCCGGCGCACGCAAGGTCTACGCCATCGAAAAGGGCGACGAGGCCTATGAACTGGCCGTCGCCCACATCGAAAGCCTTGGCCTGTCCGACCGCATCACCGTCTTCCACGGTCTGGCGGGCGAGGTCGAGCTGCCGGAGCTCGCGGACGTCTGCGTGTCGGAGATCGTCGGCCCGATCGGCGGCTGCGAGGGCGCCGCGGTCATCATCAACGACGCCCACCGGCTGCTGAAGCCGGGCGGCATCATGATTCCATCGCGCAGCGTCACCAAGATCGCGGTCGCCACCCTACCCGACGAGATCCTGCGCAATCCGGGCTTCCACCGCGTTCCGGCCTCCTACACCGAGAAGATCTTCGCGCAGATCGGCCGCCCCTTCGACCTGCGCGTCTGCATCAAGAAGTTCCCGCAGGACCATCTGCTGTCATCGGCCGACGTGTACGAGGATCTGGACTTCAGCCGCCCGACCCAGCTGGAGGACCGGCACGACATCGCGCTGACCGTCGAGACCGCTGGGCGCTTCGACGGCTTTCTGGTCTGGCTCACCCTCCACACCATCGAGGGCGAAGTCATCGACATCCTGGAAAACGAACACAGCTGGCTGCCCGTCTATCTGCCAGTGTTCGAACCGGGCATCGAGGTCACCCCTGGCGACCGGGTGGAGGCGACGGTAACCCGGCGCATCTGCGGAAACGGGCTGAACCCCGACTTCACGGTCGAGGGTCGGCTGATCCGCGCGTCGGGCGAGGCGGTCGCCGTCCACCACACCTCCTTCCATTACGAGGCGCCGTTCCGCGCGCATCCCTTCTACGAGCGGCTGTTCGCCGAGGACGCCTTCGGCCGCCTGCCCTCCTGTCGTCCGGGCACGCCGCTGCATTATCTGCGAGAAATGCCTCTGACCATCACCGGTGCCATCGACCGCGAGAAGCTGGCGACGGTGCTAAGCGAGCAGGAGCGAGGCGCGGCGGCTGGCGCGGTGCCCGCGTCGGAGATGGAACTCCGCATCGCCGAGGTGTGGACGGACCTGCTTGGCGTAACCGAGGTCGGGCTGGACGACAGCTTCTTCGAGTTGGGCGGCCACTCCCTGCTGCTGGTCCAGGCGCATCATCGCTTGGCGGAGCTGTTCGGGCCACGTCTGGCGTTGGTCGATCTGTTCAATTTCCCCACCATCCGCGCGCTGGTGGCGGCACTCGCAGACGACAGCCCCAAAGCCAATCCCTCGCAACGGGGCTCCGACCGGGCCAAGGCGCGCGGTCGCGCGCTTGGTGGTCGAACTGGAGACGGGCCCGAGGCTGAGGGCAAGGGCGGTCGCGACATCGCGGTGATCGGCATGGCCTGCCGGTTCCCCGGCGCCGACGATCCCGACGCCTTCTGGCGCAATCTGGCCAACGGCACCGAATCCATCACCTTCTTCAGCGAGGAGGAAGTCCTTGCCTCGGGCATCGACCCGTCGGTGGTCCGCCGCCCCGGCTATGTGAAGGCCAGTCCGGTCCTGTCGGACATCAAGGGCTTCGACGCGGAGTTCTTCGGCTACGGCGCGCAGGACGCGACGCTGATGGATCCGCAGCAGCGACTGCTGCTGGAATGCGGGTGGGAGGCAATGGAGAACGCCGGCTACGACCCGATCAGCTATCCCGGCGAGATCGGCGTCTATGCCGGCGGCAGCATAAACACCTATCTGCTGAACAACGTCATGCCGAACCGGGGAAGTCTGGATCTGATCGACGATCTGGACGTCATGACGGCGGATTCGATGGGCGGCTTCCAGCTGATGGTGGCCAACGACAAGGACTATCTGAACACCCGGCTGTCCTACAAACTCAATCTGCGCGGTCCCAGCGTCAACGTGCAGACGGCATGCTCCACCGGTCTGGTGGTCATCCATATGGCCTGCCAGTCGTTGCTGAATGGCGAGGCCGACATGTTCCTGGCCGCCGGGTCCGCCGTGCAGGTGCCGGATTGCGCCGGGCACCTCTATCAGGACGGCATGATCGTGTCGCCGGACGGCCATTGCCGGGCCTTCGATGCCAAGGCCAAGGGCACCATCTTCGGCAGTGGCGTCGGCGTCGTTCTGTTGAAGCGGCTGGACGACGCGATCCGCGATGGCGACCACATCCACGCGGTAATCAAGGGCTCGTCCGTCAACAACGACGGCGGCGTCAAGGTCGGCTTCATGGCCCCCTCGGGCGAAGGCGAAGCATCGGCGGTAGCCGAGGCGCTGGCCATGGCCGACGTGTCGGCGGAAACCATCGGCTTCGTCGAAGCGCACGGCACCGGCACCGAGATGGGCGACCCGATCGAGGTCAACGCCCTGACCCAGGCCTTCCGCCTGAGCACCGAGGCGACCGGCTTCTGCGCCATCGGATCGGTCAAAACCAACATCGGACACATGCAGATCGCCTCGGGCATGGGCGGCTTCATCAAAACGGTGCTGGCGCTCGGCAACAAGGCGATCCCGGCCAGCCTGCATTACGAAACGCCGAACCCGGCCATCGACTTTCCCAGCAGCCCCTTCTACGTGCCGACCCGGCTGACCCCCTGGCCCGCGCCGGACGGGGCGCCACGCCGCGCCGGCGTAAACTCGCTGGGCATCGGCGGGACCAACGCCCATGTGATCCTGGAGGAGGCGCCCGCCGTCGCTCCGGTCGTGGCGGAGTTTGAGCGCCCGCGCCACATCCTGACCCTGTCGGCGCGCAACGAGACGGCGCTGGCCCAGCTTGTCGGTCGTTACGCCGCTTACTTGCGCGACCATCCCGACGCCCCGGCGGCGGATGTCTGCTTCACCGCCAACACCGGCCGCAAAGCCTTCGACCACCGTCTCGGTGTCACCGGCGCCACGGCGGAGGAGCTTGCCACCGCCCTGGAGAGCGCGTTGACCGGGACCGACAGCGCGCGGGGACAGTCGACAGCCGTCGGCAACGAGCGCGTCGCCTTCCTGTTCACCGGGCAGGGTGCGCAATATGCGGGCATGGGGCGAGAGCTCTACGAGACACAACCGGTGTTCCGCGAGACGCTCGACCGCTGCGCCGACATCCTGGCACCGCTGCTCGACCGGCCGCTGACCGACATGCTCTATGCCGACGATCCTGACGTGGATCTCGACGACACGCTCTACACCCAGCCAGCGCTGTTCGCGGTCGATTACGCGCTGGCCCAGACGTGGATGTCCTGGGGCGTGGTGCCCGACGCGGTGATGGGGCACAGCTTGGGCGAATATGTCGCGGCCTGTGTGGCCGGGGTGTTTAGCCTGGAGGAGGCTTTGGCACTGGTCGTGACCCGCGCCCGCCTGATGCGCGAGCTGCCAGGCGACGGGGAGATGCTGGCCGTCTTCGCCGACCGGACGGACGTGGAGCCGCTGCTGGCAGCCCACGTCGGTCGAATCGACGTCGCGGCAGAGAACGGCCCTGCGCACACCGTGCTGTCCGGGACCAAGGAGGCTATCGCCGCCGTCCGCGCTGCGCTCGAAGGCCAGGGCAGCGCCTGCCGGACGCTGCGCACCTCGCATGCTTTCCACTCACCGCTGATGGAGCCGATGCTCGATGCCTTCGCCCAGGCGGCCGGGCGGGTGAATTTTGGCGCGCCGGTCATTCCGCTGATCTCCAACGTCACCGGAGCCTTCGCCACCGACGAGGTGACGAAGGTGGACTACTGGTGCCGCCACATCCGCCAGCCGGTCCTGTTCCAGACCGGTATCGAATCCCTCGCCGCGTCGGGTGTGACCACCTTCCTGGAGGTCGGGCCGAAGGCGACCCTGCTCGGCCTCGCCGCAGCCTGTCTGGATAGCGACATGGTGCGACTGCTGCCAAGCATCACCGAAAACCGACCGGATTGGGAGCCGCTGCTCGACAGTCTGGCGCAGCTCGCGGTGCGCGGGTCGGTGGATTGGGCAGGTTTCGACGCGGGTTATCCGCGCCGCCGCCTGCCGCTGCCGACCTATCCGTTCCAACGCCAGCGCTACTGGCTCGACCGGCCGGTCGGCGACGCCAAACCGAAGCGTCGCTCTGCGGGCACGGGCGCGGCGCCATTGCTCGGTCGGCGCGTCCGCGTGCCAACACTGGGCGCCACCGTCTATGAGACCTGCTTTGGCGCCAGCGAACCGCCGCTGCTTGGCGATCACCGGGTGTTCGGCGAGGTGGTGGTCTCCGGCGCCTGCCATCTGTCGATGATGTTGGCCGCTGTCGCCAAGATGCGGAAAGGCGTCGTCAGCACGGTCCACGACGTCAGCTTCCTTCAGCCGCTGGTCATCCCCGGGGAACGCGAAACGACCGTCCAGGTCGTGCTGACGCCGCAGGGGGAACGCACCGCGCTGCGGGTTGTCAGCTTCGTGAGCAGCCCGGAAGCCGACGATGACGCCGATCCCGTGGCGACCACCCATGTGGAGGCGACGGCCGTCACCGATGCCCCCCCTGCCGCCCCGACCGACGGTCAATCCCGCAGCGCGGTGTGGGACCGCTGCGGGCAAGAGATTGCTGCGGAGGACTTCTATCAGGCGCAGGCCGACCGGGACATCGGGCTCGGCCCCAGTTACCGCTGGATCCGGGCGCTTCGCCTTGGTGACGCGGAAGCGGTGTGCACTCTGGCTATGCCCAGGTCGCTGGGCGGAGTGGCGGCGCGGCCGCTCCATCCCGGCCTGCTCGACGCCGCCTTCGGACTGCTGCTCGCTGCGGCGCCGCTGGAGGCGGGCGACACTTGGCTGCCCTTCGCCATCGAGGCTGTGCGCGTCCACGCCGACCCGAACCCGGACGGCGCCTGGGCGCATCTAACCCTGCGCGAGACCGGCAGCGCCGACCGGGTGGCCGCCGATGTGCGGCTCTACGACCGCGACGACCGTCCGGTGCTGGAGTTCATCGGCTTCGAGGGTCGGCGGGCGCGCGGCGAGGATATCCGCCGCCTCGGCGCCACCACCCCACGCAACCGGCTCTACGCCAAGGACTGGCGCACGCTCGCCCCGGCGGTGGCCCCAGTCGAGGAGGAGCCGGTCGGCCGCTGGCTGCTGCTGGCGGACGCGAACGGCGTCGCGGAGGGGCTGGTGAAGCCGCTGACCGCCGATGGCGCGCGCTGCGTGCTGGCCTTCGCCGGCGGGGGCTTCGCGACGCTCGGCCCTGACCGTTACCAGGTCGACCCGACCCAGCCGGAGGACTTCGCGCGCCTGCTGCGCGACAGTCTGGCCCCCGGCGAGCGCTTCGCGGGCGTGGTCCATCTGTGGAGCCTCGACGAGACCACGCCCGACGCGAACGGCGGCCGCAGCCACGCCTGTGCCGGCGCCCTGCATCTGGTTCAGGCACTGGACAAGGCGGACGCGCTCGAAGCCGCCCGGCTCTGGCTGGTCACGCGTGGCGCACGGGTCCTGCCCGGCGACGCGGAACCGCCGCGCGTCGAACAGGCACCGCTGTGGGGCCTCGGGCTGACGCTGGCGCTGGAATATCCGCAGACCCACGCCGCTTGTGTCGATCTCGACCCGGCGAGTCCCGCGCCCGACACCGACCTGCTCGCCACGCTACGCACCCCCGACGACGAGGGCGAGGTGGCCTGGCGCCGCGGCGAACGGCTGGTCGCTCGTCTGGTCGAGCACAAGACGCCCTTGGCCGACCAGCCGGTCGCAATCCGCGCCGATGGCGGTTATCTGATCACCGGTGGCCTCGGCGCACTCGGCCTGCTCACCGCCGAATGGCTGGTTGAGCAAGGGGCGCGGCACCTCACGCTGGTCGGCCGTCGGCCTCCGACACCGGAAGCGCTGGAGGTCATCGCCCGCATGGAGCAGGCGGGGGCCACCGTCCGCACGGATCAGGCCGACGTCGCCGACGGCGAGGCCATGGCAGCGCTGATCGCCAACTTCGGGGATAGCGCGCCCGCGCTGCGCGGCGTCTTCCACGCGGCGGGTGGCATCGCCGACGGCATGATGATCGACCAGCCGTGGGAGCGCTTTGCCGACATCCTGCCTGCGAAGACCGCAGGGGCGTGGCATCTGCACCGACTGACCCGCGACCTGGATCTCGACGTCTTTGCACTGTTCTCCTCGGCCGCGTCACTGTTAGGCAACCCGGGGCAGGCCAACTACGCTGCCGCGAACGCCTTCCTCGACACGCTGGCCCATCACCGCAAGGCGCTGGGGCTACCGGCAACCGCCATCAACTGGGGGCCGTGGGATCGGGTCGGCATCGCCGATCCCGCAATCCGCGAGCGGCTGGCCCGCCAAGGCTTCGCGGCGATCCGGCCGGACGACGGGCTCGACCTGCTCGGCCGACTTCTGGCGGACGAGGCCGCCCAGATCAGCGTGCTCGACGCCGATTGGCGGGTTTATCTCGGCCAGCTCGCCAAACCGGCGAGCCTGTTCCGGGAGCTTCGCGAGGCGGCGAAGATGGCGGAGACGCCATCGCAGACCGACGGTGGGCCGCTGGCCCGGCTTGGCGACGCGGCGCAGGAGGAGCGCCTAACGATCCTCGACGCGCTGGTGCGCGACACACTGCGCCAGGTGCTGGGCGTGACCGATGCCACCCTCGACCCCCACCGGCCGCTGACCGAGCAGGGGCTGGACTCCCTGATGGCGGTGCAGGTCCGCAACGCCATCGCCGGTTCGCTGGCCCTCTCGCTGCCGGTCAGTCTGGTTTTCAACCACCCGACCGTGGCCGACATCGTCAGCTTCCTCGACGCAACGCTGGCCGAACACGCCACCGAAGCGACAAGCCGCGGAGCGAAACCTCACTCCTATAGCGATCAAATTCGCGAAGACGCTCTTGATTTGCTAGCTGACATCGACGGATTGCTTTATGAAGGTGCATCGTAAATGGCATTGCTCAATTCTGATCGTATGAAGGTGTGTCCGTGACGTTCCAGCAAAGCACCCTCGCCCGCGAAACGAGCAGCCAGCCGGTTCAATTCAACCGTTGGATAACCTGCCCGTCACCCAATCCAGCGGCCCCGCTGCGGCTGTTCTGCCTGCCCTTCGCCGGCGGCGGCGCATCGGTCTTTCGCGGCTGGGGACAGAGCCTGTCGTCGGTGGAGCTGTGTCCGATTCAGCTACCCGGCCGGGAAAACCGGTTGAGCGAACCGTCCTTCACCACGATGGGCGACCTTGTGGAGCGGCTGGCCGAGGAAATCATGCCCTTTACCGACAAGCCCTTCGCGCTGTTCGGCCACAGCATGGGGGCGTTGGTCTCCTTCGAGTTGACCCGCGCGCTGCGGCGACGCAGCGCGCCGTTGCCGACGATGCTGTTCCTGTCGGCCATGCGTGCCGCCCATCTGCCGCTGCACCGCGAGCCGCTGCACGGGCTGGACGACGCGGCGTTCCTGGCGGCGGTCAAGCGGTTCGGCGGCACGCCCAGCGACGTGTTCCAGCATCCTGAGCTCATCGAGCTGATCCTGCCGACGCTGCGCGCCGACCTGAGGCTATGCGACGGCTACCGGTTCGAGCCGGACGCGCCGCTCGACTGCCCCTTCATCCTCTACGCTGGCCGCCAGGACGGCGAGGCGACGCCGACCGATGTCGAGCCCTGGAGACAACACACGACCCGCGGCGCCCGCCTGCGCATCTTTCCGGGCGACCATTTCTTTCTGCGCTCCGACCGCGACCTGCTGATGCGGGCGATGGCGAGCGCCTTGGCATAGAGTGCAATGGGATCAGCTTGGAACAAGCTGGCCCCATTTCACTCTCGTTATATAGAGTTTAGAGTGGCTTCGAGACCATGTTTAGCGCGGTGCCGAAACCGCCAAAAAATTATTGAACGGGGGAGCAAGCGATGCCGAAGGACGAACTGGAAGGCACGACGCGCTACATCGTGGTGATCAACCACGAGGAGCAATATTCAATCTGGCCGGAAGGGCGCGAGCTGCCGCTCGGCTGGTCGGCTGAGGGCAAGAGCGGCAGCCGCGCCGCATGCCTGGAGCACATCAACGCGGTGTGGACCGACATGCGGCCGCTTAGCCTGCGTCGCCAGATGGAAGCGCTGGCCGACGCCCCGCCGACCGAAGCGCCGCCCCCCTCCGATGACGGAGAGGAGGACGGCCTCGTCCACCGCCTCGCGGAGGGCAGCCACCCCGTCGAGATCGCGCTTCGGCTGGAGAAGACCGCCGCCGCGCTGCGCGAGGCGGTCGAGCGCGGCTATGTTTATGTCCGCTTCCCCGAGACCCGTGGCGGCACCGAACTGGGTATACGGCTCGACCACGCGGCCTGCGACCTGAGCGGAGCCGACTTCGCCACCGGCACGGGCCGCGCGAAGCTTGTCGGCGGGCTGACGCTGGACTTCACCCCCGTGCGCTGCGTCGCGGAAGTCGATCTGGCGACATTGGGCGGCAGCGGACGCCTTGAGATCGTCACTTGAAATCTTGCGGGGCTGACGACGGACCGCGGAGGAAAGACGGCATGACGCCTTCCCCCCAACTCAACCGCGACGAGGCCTTCCGGCAAGCGCTGTTGAAGGCGCAGGCGACGATCCGTCAGCTGATGGACGAAAACGCCGCCCTGCGCAAAAAGGACGGCGTGGCCGTCATCGGCATGGGATGCCGCTTCCCCGGCGGCGGCAACGACCCCGACCGCTTTTGGCACCACCTGCGCGATGGTGTCGACGCAGTGGCGGAAGTGCCGGCCGACCGCTGGCCCGCCGACCACCACCGCGCGGCCGACCCGGACGCGCCGGGCAAGATGTACACGGCGCGCGGCGGCTTCCTCGACCTGCCGATCGCCGACTTCGACGCCGCCTTTTTCGGCATCACCCCGCGCGAGGCGCGCGCGCTCGACCCCCAGCACCGGCTGGTCCTGGAGGTCGGTTGGGAAGCGCTGGAGGACGCCTGCCTCGACCCGGCGGCGCTGAAGCACAGCCGCACCGGCGTCTTCGTCGGCATCTCCAGCGACGATTATGCGCAGGCACATCGCCATTCCGGGCGGCCGGAGCTGATCGACGCCTATTCAATGACCGGCAGCACCTTCAGTACGGCGGTGGGTCGGCTCTCATACCTGCTAGGGCTGCATGGGCCGGCGCTGGCGGTGGACACCGCCTGTTCCTCCTCCCTGGTGGCGCTGCATCTGGCCTGCCGCAGCCTGCGGTCGGGGGAGACCGATCTGGCGCTGGTCGGCGGGGTGAACCTGATCCTATCGCCGGAATCGCACATCTGCTTCTCCAAGCTGCGCGCGATCTCGCCGACCGGACGCTGTCGGACCTTCGACGCGGAGGCCGACGGCTATGTGCGCGGCGAGGGCTGCGGCTTCATCGTGCTGAAGCGGACGGATGAGGCAGTGCGCGACGGCAACCGCGTCCTGCTATCGGTCAAGGGCACCGCGGTTAACCAGGACGGCCGCACCAATGGCTTGGCCGCCCCCAACGGCACGGCGCAACAGGCGGTGGTGCGCGAGGCGCTGCGCGACGCCGACCTCGGACCCGACGACATCGACTATGTCGAGGCGCATGGCACCGGCACCCTGCTCGGCGACCCCATCGAGGTGGAGGCGCTGGGCGCCGTGTTCGGGTCCAAGCGCCAGACGCCGCTGCACATCGGCTCGGTCAAGACCAACATCGGCCATCTGGAGGCCGCCGCCGGCATGGCCGGGTTGATCAAGCTGATCCTGGCTCTGCGCCACGAGACTTTGCCGGCCTCGCTGCATTTCCGCACCCCAAACCCGCACATCGCGTGGGGCAGCACGGCGTTGCGCGTCGTCGCGGAGCCGACCGAGTGGCGGCGGTCGCAGCGGCCGCGCGTTGCGGGGTTGAGTTCCTTCGGCTTCAGCGGCACCAACGCCCACATCGTGGTCGAGGAACCGCCGCTTGAGCCGACGCGCTCCGCCGAAGCCCCCAAGGCGGCGTCACATCTGCTCTGCCTGTCTGCGCACGAGCCGACGGCGTTGCGCGCACTGGCCGGGCGCTATCGGGCGCTCCTGGCCGAGAGAGCTCCCGATGCCGTGGAACTGGGCGACCTTTGCCACACGGCGGCGGCCGGGCGCGGCCACCGGGCGTACCGTCTGGCGGTCGAGGGCGCCGATGCGGCGGCGCTCGACGTCGGCCTCAGCGCCTTTCTGGACGACCGCGCGAACCCGGCGGCGGTCTCCGGCGACAGCGAAAAGGGCGTTGGACCGGGCATCGCCTTCCTGTTCACCGGCCAGGGCTCCCAATATGTCGGCATGGGCCAGGGCCTCTATCAAAGCGAGCCGGTGTTCCGCGACGCGGTGGACCGCTGCGACGCCATTCTGAAGCCCCGCCTGGGTTTTTCCATCGCCGAGCGGATGTTCGCGGGTGAGGCGGAGGCACTGACCGCCACGGTGCTGGCCCAACCAGCGCTGTTCGTCCTGGAATACGCGCTGGCCCAGCTGTGGGCCGCCTGGGGCATCCGCCCGCAATTCCTGATCGGCCATAGCGTCGGCGAATATGCGGCGGCCTGCCTCGCCGGAGTGTTCAGCCTGGAGGACGGGCTCGCCCTGATCGCCGAGCGCGGGCGGCTGATGCAGGCCCTACCCGTCGGCGGCGCCATGGCGGCCGTGATGGCGCCGCCGGATCGGGTGACCGACGCGCTGCCCCCCTTCGCCGGTCGACTGGACGTCGCGGCCTTCAATGGGCCGGAGCATGTGGTGGTGTCGGGCGACGTCGACGCGCTGACCGCGCTGACCGCGACCCTGGAGGCCGACGGCCTCCGCGTGGCCCAGCTGGCCGTATCCCATGCCTTCCACTCCCACCGCATGGACCCGATGCTGGCGGCGTTCGAGGCCGCCGTGCGCCGCGTCACCCTGTCTCCGCCCCGCATTCCGCTGCTCTCGAACCTGAGCGGCGCGGTGATCGGCGACGAGATCGCCACGCCGGACTATTGGGTGGAGCATGTTCGCCGCCCGGTCGCCTTCGCCGCAGGCATGGAGGCGCTGGAGCGCACCGGGGTGCGGACCTTCCTGGAGTTGGGACCGCAGGCGACCCTGCTGGCGCTCGGGCGCGGCTGTCTCGCTGAAGGTGGCGAACGGGCGTGGCTGCCCAGCCTGAAGCGCAACGCGCCGGACGGCCAAGTCATTCGGCGGGCGTTGGGCGCGCTCTACGTCCAGGGCGCGCCAGTCGATTGGGCCGCAGTTCACACCGGGCGCGGCGAGCGCTGGACCTCCGCCCCGACCACCCCGTTCCAGCGCGTCCGTCACTGGGTGGACAACCCACGTCTGGGCGGCAAAGCGGCACCGGCACCAGTGCCGTCCCTGGCGCCGCTGCTCGACCGCATGGTCCGTTCGCCGCTGATGGACACGATCCTGTTCGAGACGCGCTTCGGTGTCGCGGAGATCCCGCTGTTGGCCGAACATCGGGTGTTCGACGCGGTGGTGGTCTCTGGCGCCAGCCTGATCGCAATGATCCTGGGCGCAGCCGAGCGGGCCTTCGGCGAGGGCACCACGCAACTGTCAGACCTGCTGTTGCATCAGGCGCTGGTCGTGCCCGATGGCGAATCCCGGCTCGTCCACCTCGGCTTCACGCCCACCGACGATGCAGAGACATCCTTCCGTCTGGTCAGCCTGGATGCCTCGGGCGATCCGGCCAGTCAGACCCTACACGTCTCGGGCAAGCTCCGCGTCGGCGCCGACGCGGTGGCGCCGCCGCTCTCCCCGCCCGAACTCCGGCTCGCCTGGGACCGGCTGGAAACCGAGCTCTCGGGTGAGGAGGTGCGGGCGGCGCACGCGGGTCGGCACATCACGCTCGGCCCCAGCTACGTCTGGCTGGAGACCATGCGCCTCGATCCGGGGGAGGCGATAGGGCGGCTGCGCCCACCGGTCATGGAGCCGCCGCTGGCGCTCGACGGCTACCGCATGCATCCCGGCCTGATCGATTCCTGGATCAGCCTGCTGGCCGCGATGGTCGGCGTCAGCGGCGACAAGCCATTGGTACCCTTCGCGGTCGAGCGTCTCACCCTGCTGCGACCACCCGGTATCGGCAAGCTGCTCGCCTACGGCCGCCGCCGGACGCTCGAGGGCCAGCCCGACCGCATGGTCGGCGACCTATGGCTGTTCGACGAGGACGGCGCGCCGGTGGCCGAATGCCTGGGACTGGAGGGTCGGCAGACCACGCTGGAGGCGTTGCTGCGCCGCGCAGGCCAGGCACCCGCCGACTCCTGGTTTCACGAATTGCGCTGGGAAAGCGCCCCGACCGCGGCAGACGCGCGGGTCGCCGCCGACCACGCCGCCCCCTGGCTGATCTTCGCGGACAAGGGCGGCACCGGGCAGGAGCTGGCCGACCACCTCCACCAGCGCGGAAACCATGCCATCCAGGTGACCGCCGGGGAGGGCTTCGCGGTTCTGGAACGGGACCGGATCCGCATCGACCCCCGCCGGGCCGAGGATATGGCGGCGGTGCTGGAGCGCGTCACCCCGTCCCGTGTCGTCTATCTCTGGGGCCTGGACGCCACCGCCCCCGACGCGGCCTCCTTCGACGCGGCGGCGATCGGAAGCTGCGCGCCCTTCCTTCATCTGGTCGCGGCGCTGGCGCAGAAAGCCGCCGCCGCACCACCACCACCGCTGGCGGTGGTGACTCGCGGCGCCTGGAATGTCGAGCCCGACGAGCCCGTGGAGGTCGCACAGGCGCCGTTGAGCGGACTCGCCCGCACCGTGACGCTGGAACACCCGGAGCTGCGGGTGCGCCACATCGACCTCTCCCTCGGCGGGAGGGTTCCGCAGATCGATGACCTGTGGCGCGAATTGACCGTCGACGACCTCGAACCCCGCATGGCCCTGCGCGGCCGAAGCCGCCGCGCGCCCCGCCTGGTTTCGGCACCATCACCGCAGGGCGCCTCCGTGATGACCCTGCGGCCGGACGGCGCCTATCTGATCACCGGCGGGCTCGGCGCGCTCGGTCGGCTGATGGCACAGCGGCTGATCGCCCGTGGAGCCCGAGACCTGACGCTGGTGGGACGGAGCGCCCCCAACGAGAATGCCGACGCCTTTCTCGGGGAATTGCGCGCAACCGGCGCCACCGTCCGCGTTCATCTCGCCGATCTGGCCGACGCGAAACAGGTGGCGCACGCCGTCGCCGTCGCGGCCTCCGAACAGCCGCTGGCCGGCATCGTCCACGCTGCCGGTACGCTCGAAGACGGCGTTCTGGCGCAACTCGACGCCGAGCGACTGCACCGCGCGCTCGCCGCCAAAGCGCTGGGCCTCGCCCATCTCGACGAGGAGACGCGGGCAGCGCATTTGGATTTCTTCATCGCTTTCTCCTCGATGGTCTCGCTGACCGGCTCCGCCGCGCAGGGCGCCTACGCGGCGGCCAACGCCGCGGTGGATGCCCTGATGCGGCGTCGCCGGGCCATGGGCCTGCCGGGGCTGAGCGTCAACTGGGGACCCTGGGCCGATGTCGGCATGGCGGCGCGCCTCGACGAACGGCAGCGCGACCGGCTGTCCCGCCAGGGCATCGGCACCCTGCCGCCAAAAGCGGCGTTGGACGCGCTGGAGCGCCTGACCGTCGAAACGTCGGCGCAGACCGGCATCATGCGGGTCGACTGGGCCGCCTTCCTACGCGCCGCACCGGGTGCCGCCGACGACCCGCTGTTCACCCACTTGCGCCCCCCGACCGGGCAAGCGCAGGCCGCCGCGCCCGCCGCCGCCAAATGGGTGGAGCGTCTGCGCGCAACCCCGACCAGCGGAAGGTCAGCAGCGCTGATGGGGCTGATCCGCGAAGAGATCTCGCAGGTGATCGGTGGGCGCGGCGGGCAGCCCATCGGTCCGCGTCAGCCGTTATTCGAGCTTGGCGTTGATTCCTTGATGGCCGTGGAGCTGCGCGGTCGGCTGGTGGCGGCGCTCGGCTGTCCGCTGGCAACGACGCTGCTGTTCGATCACCCGACGCTGGAGGCGCTGACTGCGCATGTGATGACCGCCGCGCCGGAACTCGCCGACGGCAATGGGAGCAGCGAAACGGGCCCCGCGACCCAAGCGCCGACCACCACCATGAGCGTCCCCGTGAACGCGGCTGAGACCACCACTGACCTGGACGGCCTGTCCGACACCGAGCTGGAGGCCCTGTTGGCCGAGCGGCTCGGCGCCAGCTTGGATTGAGGGGGAACGATCGGATGAGCGCAGGAAAGACCGCCCCAGGCAACCGCGATCTGATGCGGCAGGCGCTACTGCGCATCGACGCCTTGCAGGCCAAGTTGCGCGCAGCGGAGGCGCGGGAATGCGAGCCGATCGCCATCGTCGGCATCGGCTGCCGCTTCCCCGGCGGGGCGGACACGCCCGACGCCTATTGGGAGCTGCTGCGCGTCGGGCGGGATGCCATCGCCGAGGTACCGCGCGACCGCTGGGACATCGACGCCTATTACGACCCCGACCCCGACGCGCCGGGCAAGATGGTCCAGCGCCACGGCGCTTTCCTGTCGGGCATCGACCGCTTCGACCCCCAATTCTTCGGCATCTCGCCGCGCGAGGCGGCGTCGATGGACCCGCAACAACGCCTGCTGCTGGAAGTCGCCTGGGAGGCGCTGGAGGACGCGAACATCCCCGCCGACAGCCTGTATCGCAGCGCCACCGGCGTGTTCATCGGCATGATGGGGCAGGATTTCGGCCAGCGGCTGTTCGCCCCGTCGCGCCACGACCGCATTGACGCCTATGCCGGCACCGGCACCTCACCGGGCATGATCGCGGGCAGGCTGTCCTATTGCCTGGGGCTCACCGGGCCATGCTTCGCGCTGGACACCGCTTGCTCCTCCTCCCTGGTTGCGCTGCATCTGGCCTGCGACAGCCTGCGCCGCAACGAATGCGCGATGGCCTTGACCGGCGGCGTCAACCTGATCCTGGAGCCAGGGCTCAGCATCAACTTCTCCAAGGCGCGGATGCTGGCGCCGGACGGGCGCTGCAAGACCTTCGACGCCACGGCCGACGGTTATGTCCGGGGCGAGGGCTGCGGCGTACTGGTGCTGAAGCGGTTGTCCGACGCCCGGCTCGACGGCGATCGGGTGCTGGCCGTGGTGCGCGGCTCAGCGGTCAACCAGGACGGACCGAGTGGTGGCCTGACCGTGCCCAGCGGCCCAGCGCAGGAACAGGTGATCCGGCGGGCGCTGTCCAACGCCGGACTCGAGCCAGACGCCGTTTCCTATGTCGAGGCGCACGGCACCGGGACGGCGCTGGGCGATCCGATCGAGCTGGGGGCGCTCGACCGCGTGTTCGGCACCGGGCATAGCGCGGACCGACCACTGCATGTCGGATCGGTCAAGACCAACCTCGGCCATCTGGAGGCCGCCGCCGGGGTCGCCGGGGTGATCAAGGTCGTGCTGGCACTCCGCCACAGCTGTCTGCCGCCGCATCTCAACGTCACCCAGCCGACACCACGCTTCCCCTGGGCCGAAAAACCGGTGCGCGTGGCGCGTCAGGCGGTGGACTGGCCAGGCGGCGCCGAACCGCGAGTGGCCGGGATCAGCAGCTTCGGCTTCAGCGGCACCAACGCCCACATCGTGATCGCCGACGCTCCCCCAGGGGACGATGCCTTTGAGGCTACGCAGGACGTCGGCCCCCGCCTATTACCACTTGGTGCGCACACGACAGAGGCGCTGACGGCGCTCGCCGCCCGGTACCGCGACCATCTGCGCGCCAACCCGGGCGTGGCGCCGGGCGATCTCTGCGCCAGTGCCGCGCTGGGCCGCGCCCATCCACCGCGACGGCTGGCGGTGATGGCCGACGACACCGCGCACATGGCTGAGGCGCTCGACCGTTTCACGGAGGGCCGAACCTCCCCCGACCTGATCGCTCCCGCGTTGGAAAGCGCGACCGTCCCATCGCTGGCTTTCCTGTTCACCGGACAGGGCTCGCAATACGCGGGCATGGGCCGTCGGCTGTACGAGACCGAACCGGTCTTCCGTGGGGCGCTCGACCGTTGCGCGGCGATCCTCAAGACGCATGCGGACATCGACCTGATAGACCTCGTCTGTTCGGACGAATCCGGTCGGCTCGACCGCACCGGCAATACCCAACCGGCGCTGTTCGGGCTGGAATACGCGCTGGCCGAGCTGTGGCGGTCGGTCGGCGCCTGGCCCGACGCGGTGCTCGGGCACAGTGTCGGCGAATATGTGGCGGCCTGCGTCGCCGGGGTGTTCAGTCTGGAAGATGGTCTGCGCCTGATCGCGACGCGCGCCCGGCTGATGGAAGCACTGCCGGAGAGCGGCGCCATGGCCTCCGTCGCCGCCCCGGCGAAGCGGGTCGCCCAGGCGCTGACCGACCGCCCCACCCTGTCCATCGCCGCGCTGAACGGACCGGACCAGACGGTGGTGTCCGGCGACGCGGCGGCCCTGCATGCGCTGCTCGCCGACCTGCGCGCCGAGGGCGTCGCCAGCCGCGAGCTGACGGTCTCCCACGCCTTCCACTCCGCGCTGATGGAGCCAATGCTGGCGGACTTCGCGGCGGTGGCGGAGACGGTCGCCTTCTATCCACCGACGCTACCGCTGATCTCCAACCTCACCGGCCGCACCGCCGGGGCGGAGATCGCCAGTCCTGACTATTGGGTCCGCCATGTCCGCGAGGCGGTGCAATTCGCCGATGGCGTGACGGCGTTGGCGAACCTCGGCTGCCGGGCCTTCGTCGAGATCGGACCGGATCCGGTGCTGTGCGGCTTGGCCCGTCAGAGCCTGCCCGAAGACACGATTCTGGTCCCCAGCCTGCGCCGCACCGACGCGGACCGCTTCCCCCGCGCGCTGGGTGAGCTGTATGTCCAGGGCGTCGCGATCGACTGGAGCGCGGTCCATCACGGCCGCAAGACGCGCCCCGTGGCTCTGCCGACCTATCCGTTCCAGCGCAAGCGATACTGGTTCGACGACGGCTTGTCGGCGCCCGTCCACAGGCTTCCGACCGTAAGCGACACCCTGCTGCGCGACCTCGCCGCGAGCGGCGAACTGACCGCTGAGGAGCTGGCACTGGCCCCGAAATTGCTCGCCCTATTAACGCATCGGCGCGGCGCGGGGGACGAGGCCGACATCGGTTATCGGCTGGCGTGGCGGGATCGGCCGCGCGCCGCTGCGATCCCGGCCGAGGGGGGAGCTTGGCTGGTGATCGGGGCGGACGCTCTGGCGGGCGACCTTCGCGGGGCCAAGCGGCGCTGTATCGATCTGCCGACCCTCCCGGACGACGAAACGGAGGTCCGGCGCGCCATCGAAGCGGCGACGACGGACGGCCCGCTGGACGGCGTGCTGGTCGCATGGCCGCCGGGTGACGACGGCCTGGCGGCTGGCGAGGCGGCGCTGCTGGCGGTGACCCGTCTGGTCCGCGTACTGGTCGAGCTTGAGCGACCGCCGCGCCTGTGGCTGATGACCGAAGAGGCGACGGATGCCGGAGGGCTCATTCCGCGCTCACCCTGGCCGGGCCTGCTCTGGGGGCTGGGCCGCACGCTGTTCCTCGAACATCCGGCGCTGAAGGGCGGGCTGTTGGACGTCGCGGCGCTGGCCGACGCGTCGGACCGCGCCGCTCTGCTCCGCGAGGTGCTGGCCCCAGACGGCGAGGACGCCATCGCCCTGCGCGGCGACGCCCGTTTCGTCGCCCGCCTTGAACGGGACGAAGCCCCCCCCGAGTCCCCGCCACCCATTCGCCTCGATCCGAAGGGCGCCTATCTGGTCACCGGCGGACTGGGCGCGCTCGGGCTGCGGGTTGCCGGACTGCTGGCGGATCGCGGGGCCGGGGCGCTGGTCCTGATTGGCCGACGGGGAGCGGCGGCTGTGCCGACGGAACGGCTGGCGGCACTCCAGGCCAAGGGAACGCGCGTCGAGATCGAGGCGGCGGATTGCGCGGACGAGGTGGCGATGCGCGCGGTGCTGGCGCGGATCGACGCGAGCGGCCTCAAACTGAAGGGCATCGTCCACGCCGCCGGGACGGCCACGCCGACCAGCCTCGCCGATCTGACGCCGGAGATCCTGCACGACGGGCTGACCGCGAAGGTCGAGGGGGCGTGGTTGCTGCACCGGCTGACCTCTGACCACGCGCCCGATTTCGCCGTCTTCTTCTCCTCGGTGTCGGCCGTTCTGGGCACCGCGCGGCAGGGCGTCTACACGGCGGCCAATGCCTTCCTCGACGCGCTGGCGACCTACCGTCAGGGTCTGGGGCTGCCGACGCTCAGTATCGGCTGGGGGCCGTGGGGCGGCGGGAACGGAATGGCCGACGGCGATGCAGAACGCCTGATCGCCGACAGCGGCTTCCACCCGCTGGAACCGAAACATGCGGTCGAACGGCTCGGTCGGCTGCTTGGCACTGCGTCGGGGACGACGCTGCTGGTCGACGCCGACTGGGCGCGGCTGAAGGCGGTCTATGAGGCGCGCGGACATCAGCCTCTGCTGGAGGAGCTGGGCGGGGCGGCCATCTCCGACATGGCGGTGACGAAGGCGGAGCGTGACCGACTGGACGCCCTTCCCGCTGGGGAACGTGTCGGAGCCCTGGTCGCCTTCCTTCAGGATGCAATCCGCGCGGTGCTGCTCTTCGACGCCGACGCGCCGGTGGACCCGCGCCAGGGCTTCTTCGACATGGGGCTGGACTCCCTGACGGCGGCGGAACTGAAGCGGCGGATCGACGGGAGGTTCGGCTGTGCCCTGCCCTCGTCCGCCGTGTTCGACCATCCCAACATCGCAACGCTGGCCGCCCATCTATTGACGCTGCTGGTCCCCGAAGGGGCGGCCGAAGCGCCCGCCACCCCGTCACCCGCCTCCCCGGCGGCAACCGCTCCGGCGGTGACGGACGTCCAGCACTATTCCGACAGCGACATCGCGGCCTTCATCGACGATGAGCTGGCCGCCCTGATGAAGGAGGGATGAGCCTCGTGACGACCACCCATCCTCCCCCGGGCGAGATGACGCCACTGCAAAAGGCCTTCGTCGCCATCCGCCAACTGCGCGACAAGGTGACGACTCTGGAGCGCGCGGCGGTGGAGCCCATCGCTGTGGTCGGCATGGGCTGCCGCATGCCGGGCGCCGACGATCCCGACGCCTTTTGGGAGCTGCTCCGCGACGGCCGCGACTTGATCCGAGAGGTCCCGGCCGATCGTTGGGACACCGCTGCCTATTTCGACCCGACGCCGGGCACGCCAGGCAAGACCTATGCCCGTCACGGCGGTTTCCTCGACGCGGTGGACCGTTTCGACGCCGGTTTCTTCGGAATGTCCGCCCGCGAAGTGGAGGGCATGGATCCGCAGCAGCGCCTGCTGCTGGAGGTGGCGTGGGAAGCGCTGGAGAACGCCGGGCTGGTGCCGGAACGGCTGGCCGGAACGGCCACCGGCGTCTTCGTCGGCGTCACCGCCACCGATTACGGGCTGTTGCAGGTCGAACAGGCGGACCGCGACACCAACAACCCTTATTTCAACACGGGCACGCCGCTGAACGGCTGCGCCGGTCGGCTGTCCTACGTGCTGGGCTTTCAGGGACCATGCATGGCGGTGGACACCGCCTGTTCCTCCTCCCTGTCGGCGATCCACCTCGCCTGCGCCAGCCTGCGCGCCGGAGAGTGCGATCAGGCGCTGGCCGGCGGCGTCAATCTGATCCTGTCGCCGCGCCTTTATGTGACGCTGGCGGCGGCTGGCATGCTCGCGCCGGACGGGCGCTGCAAGACCTTCGACGCGGCGGCCGACGGCTATGTCCGGGGAGAGGGCTGCGGGCTGGTGGTGTTGAAACGCCAGCGCGACGCGGTAGCGGCGGGCGACCGCGTCCTGGCTCTAATCCGGGGCTCGGCGGCCAACCAGGACGGAGCGAGCAGCGGTTTCACCGTGCCCAACGGTGTCGCCCAGCAGCGGCTGATCCGCCAGGTGCTCGACAAGGCGGCGCTAACCCCCGATGCCATCGACTATGTCGAGGCGCACGGCACCGGCACCTCACTGGGAGACGTGATCGAAGTACAGGCGCTGGGCACCGTGCTGGGACAGGCGGCGGGGCGCGAGCGGCCGTTGCTGCTGGGCTCGGTCAAGACCAACATCGGCCATCTGGAATCGGCCGCCGGGGTCGCCGGCCTGATCAAGCTGATCCAGGCGCTGCGCCATGACACGCTGCCGCCCAGCCTGAATATCGACACCCCCAACCCCGGCGTCGACTGGACGGCGCTGAAGGTGGCACCGGTGCGCGAGGCGACGCCCTGGCCACGCGGCGAGCGGCCCCGCCGCGCCGGGCTCAGCTCCTTCGGCGCGACCGGCAGCAACGTCCATCTCGTGGTCGAGGAGGCACCGACCATCGAGCCGCGCCAGCCGGGCGCCGACCGTCCGACGCATGTGCTGACCCTCTCGGCCCGCACTGACCCAGCGCTGGCGGCACTGGCCGACAAGTGGGAGGCGCTGGCCCGGCGCCCCGACGCGCCAGCCTTCGCCGACGCCTGCCACTGCGCCAACACCGGACGCAGCCAATTCAAGCGCCGGGCCGCCCTGGTCGCGGCGAATTGGGACGAGGTGCTGGAGCGGCTGGCGGCACTGCGCGACGGCCGCTCCGCGCCGGGGCTGGCGATCACGCACGATGATTCGGCGGCGAAGCCCTTCCGCCCGGTCTTCCTGTTCAGCGGACAGGGCGCCCTGCGGCCCGGAGCTGGGCGCGCCCTCTACGACAGGCACCCGGTCTTCCGGGAGGCCTTGGAGCGCTGCGCCGCCCTGGCCGCCCCGCGGCTCGACCGGCCGCTGCTGGAGGCACTCTACCCCGATACCACCGAGGACGAGGCGCTGCTGGGCCACGCGCGCTACGCCCAGCCGGCGCTGTTCGCCCTGCAACACGCCCTGACCATCCTGTGGCGGTCGTGGGGGGTGGAGCCCGCCGCAGTGATGGGTCACAGCTTGGGCGAATACGCCGCGTCCCATGTCGCGGGAGTCCTCAGCCTGGAGGATGCCTTGCGGCTGGTGGTCGAGCGGGCACAGCTAATGGACGGGCTGCCCTCCCCCGGCGCCATGGCCGCCGTCTTCGCAGAGCCGCCCCAGATCGAGAAGGCGCTGGCCGACGAGACCGGGCGGGTGTCCGTGGCGGTGATCAACGGCCCCGGCAACATCGTGCTGTCGGGCGAGGTGGACGCGCTGGGCCGGGTGGTCGAGCGGTTGCGAGCCCAAGGGGTGTCCAGCGCACCGCTGACCGTCACCCACGCCTTCCACTCCCCGGTGATGGACCCGACGCTCGCCCCGTTTGAGCGCTTCGCCGCGACGGTCGAGCATCGTCCCGCCACTCTGCCGATGGCGCTGAACCTGACCGGCAAGCTCGTCGCCTCCGGCACCAGCCTCGACCCGACCTATTGGCGCCGACATTGCCGCGAGACGGTGCGATACGCCGACGGGCTGTCGGCCCTGCTCGATCAGGGCTACGAGACCTTCGTCGAGATCGGGGCCGGCTCTGTGCTGACCCAGCTTGGCCGCCGCCGCGCGCCCAAGGCGACGTGGCTACAGTCGCTCGCGTCGGGCGACGGTGACGACTGGACCGCGCTGTGCGGCGCCGTCGCCGAGGCCTTCGTTCGCGGCGCGCCCATCGACTGGACCACCTTTGACGCACCGTTCGCCCGCGACCGCGTGCCGGTTCCCACCTGCGCCTTCCAGCGCAAGTCCCATTGGTTTGCCACGACAGGATCGACGATGGATACCAATCATGTCGCCCCGGCCCCCGCCTCCACCCCGGATACGCGGGCCGTCCAGCACGACGCGGTCTTGACCCGACTGCTGACCATCATCGCCAAGATGATGCGCGTCGACCCCGGCGACATCGACATCGACGCCTCCTTCCTTGAGATGGGCGCCGACTCCCTGGTTTTGGTCGAGGCGATGCGGTTGATCGACGACAATTTCGGCGTCAAACTGCAAATGCGCCAGTTCTTCGAGGACGTTACCAGCATCGCGGCGCTGGCCGACCATCTGGTCGATCGCTCCACCTTCGGCCTGACACCGCACCCGGCGGCGACCCATACAGAGGCACCCCATACAGAGGTGCCGTCGGCCGTGACGGCTCCAATCGCGGCGCCAGCGCCTGCCCCGACCGCATGGCCGGAGCCGGAGACCTCGGCGGCGCCCCGTCCCGCGCCCGTGATGGCGGCTCCGGCGGGCGCGCCCATGGTGGCGGCACCCATGCCCGTCGCGGGCACCGCCCTGGAACAACTGCTCCTTACCCAGACGCGGATAATGAGCCAACAGCTCGCCCTCCTCCAGGGCACACCAATGGCGGTGCCTGTTGCGGCTCCGGCCTCCGTTCCCGCCACGGCGCCGGAGGCGCACAATTCCGCAACGGCGCCGGAGGCGCACAATTCCGCAACGGCGCCGGAGGCACCCAATTCCGCCACGGCGCCGGAGGCACCCAAGGCATCTTTATCGGCACCACCGACCGCGCCAGTTCCGAACCCCGCCCCCCCCGCGAAACCGAAGGCCGAGGAGGACCGCTCCTCGCCGCTGCGGGCGCTCGCGAACCCAATGTCGCTGGAGCCGACCGGAAAGAACCCGCGCCAGGACCGCCACCTCGCCGATCTGGTGAAGCGTTACCAGCACCGCACCCCGCGCTCCAAGGAGCTGGCCCAAGCCTGCCGCGCCGGGCTGGCCGACAGCCGGGCCAGTGTCGGTTTCCGCTTCTCGACCAAGGAGATCCTCTATCCGATCACCGGAGCGGAGGCGACCGGCTCACACATCCGCGACGTCGACGGCAACGATTACATCGACCTGACCATGGGTTTCGGTGTGCTGCTGTTCGGCAACCGCCCCGACTTCATGAAAGGCGTGGTCGAGGAGGAGGTGGGGCGCGGAATCCAGCTCGGCCCGCGCTCCGATATGATGCGGGAGGTGACCGACCTGTTCCTGGAGTTGACCGGGCACGAGCGCGCCGCCTTCACCAATTCGGGCACCGAGGCGGTGATGACCGCGCTGCGACTGGCCCGCGCCGGAACCGGACGCACCAAGATCGCGATATTCGACGGCTCGTACCACGGCCATTCCGACGGCACGCTGGCGCGCACGGTCGAAGTGACGGACACGGCCTTCCGCTCCGAACCGATGGCCCCTGGCATTCCCGGCGGGGTCGCGCAGGATGTGCTGGTCGTCGAATACGGCACCGATGAGAGCCTGGAGATCCTGCGCCGCCACGCCCATGAGCTGGCCGCCGTGCTGGTCGAACCGGTGCAGAGCCGCCGCCCCGACTTCCGCCCGATAGAGTTCCTCAAGAAGCTGCGCGCTCTGACCGAGGAGTCCGGCACCGCCCTGATCTTCGACGAGATGATCACTGGCTTCCGCGCCCACCAGGGCGGCGCCCAGGCGCTGTTCGGCGTGCGCGCCGACATCGCCACCTACGGAAAGATCGTCGGCGGCGGCATGCCCATCGGTGTGGTCGCCGGCACGCGACACTTCCTCGACGGCATCGACGGCGGCTTCTGGGCCTATGGCGACGCCTCCTTCCCGGCCGCCCCGCGCACCTATTTCGGCGGCACCTTCTGCCAGCACCCCTTCACCATGGCAGCTGCCCTGGCGGCGCTGCGCCACATGAAGGCTGAAGGGCCGGCATTGCAGGACCGATTGAATCAGCGCACGACGGAATTCGCCGACACGCTGAACCGCTGGTTCGAGGCGGAGGATCTGCCGCTGCGCGTCACCCACTTCGCGTCGATGTTCCGGCTGGTGTTCCAGGGCAACCTGGACATCCTCTATTACCATCTGCTGCTGCGCGGCGTGTACATCTGGGAATGGCGCAACTGCTTCCTGTCCACCGCCCATACCGACGCCGACCTCGCCCACGTCATCCAGGCGATCAAGGACAGCGTCGCCGATCTGCGCGCGGGCGGCTTCCTGCCCGAACGCCAGCCGCCCGCCGGTCCGTCCGGCGCGCCGCCGACCAGCGCCATGTCTGGAACCGCCGCCGGAAGTGCCGCCAAGTCTCCCGCGTCGGCCGCTGCCAAAACGGCAGCCACCGCGCGTGCCGACATCGCCCGCGCCGCGATGACCGGACAGGAGCCGGACGGCTTCTGGGCGCGGCACAAGTCGAAGCTCGGCCATAACGACGCGCTCGACGCGGCGCCCTCTCCCTCGACGTCGGGCCTGCGGCCCATCGACTTCGGCCTCTACTTCTTCGGCCCCTATTCCGCGGCCTTCAGCGACGGCAAGTACGACCTGATCCTGAAGGGCGCGCATTTCGCCGACCGCGAGGGCTTCTCCGCCGTCTGGCTACCCGAACGGCATTTTCATGAGTTCGGCGGCTTCTCGCCCAACCCGGCGGTGGTGGCGGCGGCCCTGGCGCGCGAAACCAAACGGGTGGAGCTGCGCTCCGGCGCCGTGGTGGCGCCGCTGCACGACCCGATCCGCGTCGCCGAAGAATGGTCGGTGGTCGACAACCTGTCGGGGGGTCGCGTCGGCGTCGGCTTCGCCTCTGGCTGGCACGCCAATGACTTCGTGTTCGCGCCGGAATCCTACGACGACCGCCGCGAAGTGACGTTCGAGCGGATAGAGACCGTCCGCCGCCTGTGGCGCGGCGAGAAGATCAGCCGGAAGGACGGGCGCAACAGCCCGGTCGATCTGGCCATCTACCCGCGCCCCAAGCAACCCGCCCTGCCCTGCTGGCTGGCCATCGTCAACAACCCGGACACCTATCGCCGCGCCGGGCTCGCGGACATCGGCGTGCTGACCAACCTGATGGGCCAATCCATCGAGGATCTGAAGAACAACATTGCCATCTACCGGCAAGCCCGCGCCCAGGCCGGACTGGACCCGGAGGGTGGCAACGTGTCGGTGCTGATCCACACCTTCCTGGACGCCGACGCCGACCGCGCCATCGAGATCGCGCGCCAGCCGCTTTGCCATTACCTACTGTCCGGCATCGGCCTGTTCCAGCGCATGGCGCAGGGAGAGAAGGCCCAAGGCGGGCGCGCCACCATCGACCTCGACCGGCTGACACCGGAAGACAAGCAGTTCCTGGTCAACAAGGCCTATGAGAAATATGTGGGCTCCAGCGCGCTGATCGGCTCGCCGGAAAGCTGCGCCCCCATCGTCGAGCGCCTGATCGACGCCGGAGCCGACGAACTGTCCTGCTTCGTCGATTTCGGCGTCGACCCGGCCGCCGTGGCCACTGGCTTGCCCAGCCTGGACGCGCTGCGCCGCCGGTACTGCCGCGACGCCTCCCCCGATGATGCGGCTCCGCTGGTCGTCACCACAGCCGGGGACCCGCTCCCGGACGAACCGGCGCTGCCGATGAGCGAGGCGCAGAAGCAGCTGTGGGTTCTGGCGCAGCTGAGCGCCGATGGCGCGCGCGCCTACAACGACCCGGCGGCGTTGCGGCTCGACGGGCTGCTCGACGAGGCGGCGTTGCGCCGGGCCCTCGCCCAGGTCACCGCGCGCCACGAGGCGCTGCGCACCACCTTCGACGAGGCAGGCGAAAACCAAATCATCCACCCCTCCGCCCTGGCGGCGCTGACCCTGGCTGACCTGTCCGGAGAGCCCGATCCCGAGGCCGCTTTGCAAGAGCGGCTGATGGAGCACACAGGGCACCGCTTCGACTTCGTGAACGGGCCGCTGTTCCTGCCGCTGCTCTACCGGCTGGCGCCGGAGCGCCACGTGCTGCTGCTGCTGGCCCACCACATTGTCAGCGACGGCCCCGCCATGGGCATCGTTCTGCATGAACTGCTGGCCCTCTACGCGGCCGAGCGTGGCGAGGCCGTCCCGTCGCTGCCGGTTCCACTGCCCTTTCGCGATTTCGTGCGCTGGCAGCGCGAACGGGAGCATGACGCCGCCATGGCCCGACACGAGGCCTACTGGCTGGACCGCTTCGCCCAGCCGGTAACACCGCTCGACCTGCCGACCGACCGCCCCCGTCCGCCGGTCAAGAGCTACGGCGGCGCACGGCTATGGGCGGAGTTGCCGGTCGACCTGCTCGACCGGGTGAAGGGGCTGGGCCGCGCGCACAAGGGCACGGTTTACATGGTGCTGCTGGCCGCCTATGCCGCCCTGCTGCACCGGTTGGGCGAGACGGAGGAGGTAATCATCGGCTGCCCCTACGCCGGGCGCGGCCTGCCGGGTGGCGAGGCGCTGGTCGGCTATTGCGTCCATCTGCTGCCGGTGCTGAGCCGGACCAGCGGCGACACGCCCTTCGCCAGCCATCTGGAAACCGTGCGCGGCACGCTGCTCGACGCCTTCGACCATCAGGATTATCCTTTCGCCCGGCTGATCGACAAACTGGGCCAGAAGCGCGACAGCGGCCGCGCGCCGCTGCTTGGCGTCGTGTTCAACCTGGAGCGTGACGGTGGACGCCAGACCTTCGCCGGGCTGGAGGTCGAATCCCAGCGGCTGCCCGTTGGTTTCACCGGCGTGGACCTGACGCTGACCGTCTATCTGCGCGATGACGGGGCGTCCATCGCCTGCGACTTCAACAGTGACCTGTTCGACAAGGTGACGATCGAACGGCTCCTTGACCAGTACCGCACCCTGCTGGAGGCGGTGACCACGACGCCCACGCTGCCGCTGGCCGACATCCCGCTGTTGAGCGACGCCGCGCGTCGGCGCGAGTTGATCGACTGGAACACGGCGGATCCGGCGGCGGAGCAGCTGTGCCTGACCGATTTATGGGCGCGGGCGGTAACGACCCACCCCGACCGCGTGGCGCTGATCCAGGAAGGCCCCGAGGGCGACGTGGTTCTGACCTGCGCGGAGCTGGATCGCCGCGCCAACCGGCTGGCCCAGCGGCTGCGCCGCCTTGGCGTCGGGCCGGACAAGCGGGTGGGCGTGCTCCTCGACCGCTCCTGGGCGCTGACCGTCGCCATGCTGGCGGTGCTGAAGGCCGGCGGCGCCTTCGTGCCGCTTGACCCCACCTACCCGGCAGCCCGCCTGACGATGATGCAAGAGGATGCCGAGATCGCGGCGCTGTTGACCCGTGACGGACTGGCCACCGACCTTGCTTCGCACTGCCCGGTGTTGCGGCTGGATTCCGACTGGGCCGACATTGCAACCGAGCCTGCGACCGCGCCCGCGTCCGGCGCGCTGCCGGGCAATCTCGCCTATGTGATCTACACTTCCGGCTCCACCGGCAAGCCCAAGGGAGTGATGATCAGCCACGCCGGCTTCGTGAACTATCTCCAGTGGGCGATGCGCACCTACGCCGCCGAGGAGGGCGACGGCGCACCGGTGCTGGGCTCCATCGGCTTCGACGCCACGCTGACAAGCCTGTTCGTGCCGCTGCTGGCCGGTGTTCCGACGGTGATGCTGCCCGGCGACAACGAGGTGGAGACGCTGACCGCGCTGCACCGCTCGGCCCGGCACTTCAACTTCGTCAAGGTCACCCCGGCGCATCTGGAACTGCTGAACACCATGTTCGGCGGCGAGCCGCCGGTCGGGCTGGCGCGCCATCTGGTGCTGGGTGGCGAGGCGCTGACCGGCACCACCATCAACCCCTGGCTAAGCCGAGGCGCCACCCACGCGGTCAACGAATATGGCCCGACCGAGACGGTGGTCGGCTGCTGCATCGAGGGGGCGACCGAGCCGGTCGGCGGCGTCATGCCAATCGGTCGTCCCATCGCCGGCACCCGCCTGCATGTGCTGGACGCCCGCCTCAACCCGGTTCCCGCCAACTCCGCAGGAGAACTGTACATCGGCGGCGCCGGACTGGCGCGCGGCTATCTCGGTCGCGGCGATCTGACGGCCGGGGCCTTCGTACCGGATCCGCTGAGCGAGTCCGCCGGAGCAGCGCCCGGCGCGCGGCTCTACAAGACAGGCGACCGCTGCCGTTACCTGTCGGACGGTCGGCTGATGTATCTCGGCCGGATGGACCGACAGATCAAGCTGCACGGCTTCCGCATCGAGTTGGGCGAGATTGAGTCCGTCCTGCTCGACCTGCCGGCCGTGGCGGAGGCGGTGGCGCTGCGTCGTGAGGACCAGCCCGGCCACCCCCATCTTGCCGCCTATGTCCGCCCCACCGTCTGGCCGGCGGCGGCGGAATTGGCCGACACGCTGCGCCGCGCGCTAAAGGAGCGGATGCCCGCCCATATGGTCCCGGCCGCTCTGGTGGTCCTGGAGGCCATACCGCTGACCGCCAATGGCAAGATCGACCGCGCCGCCCTGCCTGTACCGGATCCAGCACGGTCCGCCTCGGCCGAGACCCACCAGCCCGCCCGCACCGATCTGGAGCGCGAGCTCGCCGAGCTTTGGCAGGAGGTGCTGGGGGTCGAGCGGGTCGGAGTTCACGACAACTTCTTCGACCTGGGCGGCGAGTCCTTCCTACTGTTGCAGGTCTGTTCCCGCCTCGATCACCGGATGGACAGAGATGCGCTGGTCATCGCCTTCTTCAAACACCCGACCGTCGCCTCGCTGGCCGCCCACCTGAGCGATAGCGGCAACGGGGGAGACGCTCCACCGCCCGATCTCGACCGCATCAAGTCCCGCGCCAACCAGCAACGGGCAGCCACCCGCCAAGCCGCTGCCCGCCGCCGTCGGCCCGCCTGAAGGAATCCAGATTTATGTCAGACGAAGCGCTCCGCGACGATCAGGATAGCATCGCCATCATCGGGATGGCCGCGCACATGCCCGGCGCCGCCGACCTGGACGCCTTCTGGCGCAACCTACGCGACGGGGTGGACTCGGTCCGGACCTTCACGGAGGCCGAGCTGCTGGAGGCCGGTCTGGATTCGGAAACCGTCCGCCACCCGCGCCTCATCGCCACCAAAGGTCATCTCGACGGCGCGGATCAGTTCGACGCCGCTTTCTTCGGCATAGCGCCGCGCGAGGCGGAACTGATGGACCCGCAGCACCGGCTGATGATGGAATGCGCGTGGCAAGCGATGGAGCATGCCGGCTACGACGCGGAGACGGTGGATGGGCGCGTCGCCATCTACACCAGCGCTGGCATGAACACCTATTTGCCGCTGAACATCCTGACCAATCCGGGACTGGCGGAATCGATCGGCGGCTTTCAACTGTCCATCTTCAACGACAAGGATTTCGTGCCGACCCGCATCGCCTACGCTATGAACGTGACCGGGCCGGGGGTGGACATCGGCACCGCCTGCTCTTCCTCGCTGGTCAGCCTCCACATTGCCTGTCAGAGCCTGCTCACCTATCAGAGCGACATGGCGCTGGTCGGCGGCGTCACCGTTCATCTGCCGCAGATCGACGGCCATATCCACGAGGACGGCTCGGCCTACGCACCGGACGGGCGCTGCCGCCCCTTCGACGCGACCACCAGCGGTCTGGTCGACGGTAACGGGCTCGCCGCCGTCGTGCTGAAGCGGCTGGCCGACGCGCTGGCCGACGGCGACACCATCCACGCAGTGGTCAAAGGCACGGCCATCAACAACGACGGCTCGATGAAGCTCGGCTACACTGCCCCCAGCATCGAGGGGCAGGCCGCCGTAATCCTTGAGGCGCAAAGTGTCGCCAACTGCCCGCCCGAGACCATCGGCTACATCGAGGCGCACGGCACCGCCACTCCGCTGGGCGACCCGGTGGAGGTCGCGGCCCTGACCCGCGCCTTTCGCGCCGGTACGAACAAGACCGGTTTCTGCGGGCTGGGTGCGGTAAAGTCGAACATCGGCCATGTCGACAAGGCCGCCGGGCTCGCAGGGCTGATCAAGACGGCGCTGGCGTTGAAGAATGAGGCGATTCCACCGACCCTCCATTTCCAGGCACCGAACCCCAAGCTGAACCTGCCCGAAACCCCCTTCTTCGTGGTCGACAGGCTGCGCCCCTGGCCGCGCAAGGCGGGCGCGCCGCGCCGCGCCGGCATCAGCTCCTTTGGCGTCGGCGGCACCAACGCCCACGCCATCCTGGAGGAGGCTCCGCAAACTGCCGCCGGATCGCCCTCCCGCCCGGTCCAGATCGTCACCCTGTCGGCGCGGTCGGAAGCGGCTCTAAGAGACGCTGCTGGTAACCTCGCCGCTCATCTGGAAACCACCCCCAGCGTCGATTTCGCCGACGCCTGCCACACCCTGCGGCGCGGGCGCCGGGCCTTCCCGGTGCGCTACGCCTTCGCCTGCCGTTCGGTCGAGGAGGCCATCCGCCGCCTCAAGGCCGACGAGCCGGGTCACGCCTGCGAGCGGCCCGACCAAAGCGTCGCCTTCCTCTTCCCCGGCCAGGGCAGCCAATATCCGGGCATGGCCCGCGACCTCTACGAGCGCGAGCCGCTGTTCCGCGCGGAAATCGACACCTGCGCCACGCTGTTGGAGCCACAACTCGGGCGGGACATCCGCAGCCTGCTGCTCCCCCCCAACGCGGAGCAGGCAGCGGGCGAGCTGACCCGAACCGCACTCGCCCAGCCGGTCCTGTTCGCGGTGGAATACGCGCTGGCGCGGCTGCTGATGAGCTGGGGCATCACACCCGCGGCGATGATCGGCCACAGCCTGGGCGAATATGTCGCCGCCTGTCTGGCGGAGGTCTTCTCCCTGCCCGACGCGCTGACCCTGATCACCGCGCGTGGTCGGCTGATGCAGAGCATGGCGCCGGGCGTCATGCTGGCCGTCCCGCTGTCGGAAGCGGCGCTGCGCCCCCGTCTTGACGCGGGGATCGACCTGGCCGCGGTGAACGCGCCGGACCTCTGCGTTGTCGCCGGGACGGAGGAGGCGCTGGCCACCTTCCAGGCCAAGTTGGCAGCCGACGGGGTAACGGCCACCCGTCTCCACACCTCGCATGCCTTCCACTCCGCTGCGATGGAGCCTGCGGTCGATCCGTTCAAGGCACTGTTCACGGGCGTCAAGCTGAACCCGCCGCGCATCCCCTTCCTGTCCAACCTCCTCGGCGACTGGATCACCGACAGGCAGGCGACCAACCCCGATTATTGGGCAGCGCATCTGCGCCAGCCGGTCCGCTTCGCCGATGGCCTCGCCCGACTGCTGCGCGACCGGGGGCCGTTGCCACTGGTGGAGGTCGGACCCGGCCGGACGCTGGCCACCTTCGCCGCCCGCACGGGCGGTGAACCGGCGCAGCCTTGCATCATCACTCTGCCGCAACCGGGCGAGACGCGCGACGCCCAGGAGACGCTGTTGAGCGCCGTGGCGGAGTTGTGGACGCGGGGCGTCGCCCCGGACTGGTCGGCGTTCCAAGGCGACGAGACCCGCCGCCGCGTGCCGTTGCCCACATACCCGTTCCAACGCCAGAGCTATTGGGTGGAGCCCGGCGGACGGGCCGCCGAACCCGCGCCGACCGCCATCAGCGGAAAGACATCAGGCGGCGCCAAGCGACCGGACATCGCCGACTGGTTCCACTTGCCAAGCTGGAGAGCGGCAGCGACGCCGTCCTCCCGGTTCGACGGGGACGAGGTTTTCCTGCTGTTCCACAACGGGTCTCAGCTTGCGGATCATATGGCGCGCGACTTGACGGAAGGCGGCCGGAAACTGGTGACCGTCCAATTCGGCGACTCTTTCAAGTCGAGCGGGGATTGGGACTATCTCCTGAAGCCAACACAGCCGGACGACTTCACCGCGCTGTTCGACGATCTGTTCGCCAAGGGACGGATGCCTCGCCACATCCTCTATCTATGGAGCGAAGACAGCCACTTCTTGCCGAACCACTTCGACATGAGCGCGCATCTCCAGGTCCCCCTGTCCATCGCGCAGGCGTTGGATTGGATGGCGCCGGAACAGCCGATCGACCTGCTGATCATCGGCCATGGTCTGCGCGACCTTCCCAACGAATCGGCAGCGCAGATGGGCAAGGCGTCGATCATCGGCCTCGTCGAGACCCTTCCCTGGGAACAGTCGGCGATCCGCGCCCGCGCCATCGACATTCCCACCCCACCCGAGGTTGCGAAGAACCATCGCCAGTGGGCGCGACGGCTGATCCGCGAACTGAACGCGCCGGAGTCCGATCGGGTGGTCGCTCTGCGCGGCGGAAACCGATGGGTCCACGAAACACGGTCGGCACGGCTGGAGTCCTCTCAGGATCCCCTGGTCTTTGACACGGAGCGCGCCTGCGTTCTGACCGGCGGCATGTCGGAGATCGGACTGGGCTTCGCACAGCGGCTGAACGCGCTGGGTGTGCGTAAGATCGCCCTTATCGACGTCGCCGACCCGACCTCCCCGCCACCACCCGGCCTCGCCGACGTCACGGCAAGCCTTTCCGCCGATGGTGGCGAGGTCCTGACGATGTGGCTGGACGAAGGCTTCGGTGGACTGCGCGCCGCGTTCGAGACCATCCGGAACCGTTTCGATGGTGTCGGCGCCGTGATCCATGTCGCCGAGATGAACCGGCCACGCCCACCGCGACGGATCAAGGATATCGACCCAACGACGCTGGGTCGGGAATGGGAGGATGTGGAGAAGACCTTCAACGCCCTTTCCTCCGCGCTGGTCGACCGCAACGAAACCGCCTGTCTGGTGATGTCGTCCCTGGCGGCGGACATCGGCGGGCCTGGCCGGGTCATCGACGCCGCCATCGCCAACGCGGTGGATGCCTTTGCCTTGCGCCTCGGCTGGAGCGTGCTGAACTGGGACCAGTGCGTGGCGGAGGAGACGGCGCGAACATCCTCCACCGCCATCACCCCGGGCGAGGCCGCCGATCTGTTCGAACGCGCACTGCGACAAATGCCGGGCGCGCGTGTCGTCATCGCCACCAACGATCCCTCCAGCCGTCTGGCCGCCCATCGCGAAGGCCAGCGCCAACAGGCGGAGGGCGAAGCCGCCCCAACCAACCAGTCCCCCGCCCGCCCCGCCGCCGCCAAGGGCCACCGCCGCCCCGACCTGCCGGTCGCCCATCTCGCCCCACGAACCGACGAGGAACGGACGGTCGCGGCCTTGTGGGAGGAGGTGCTGGGCATCGACGGCATTGGCGTGAACGACAACTTCTTCGACCTGGGCGGCCATTCTCTGCTCGCCGCGCAATTGGTGTCGCGGCTGCGCCAGAGCTTCCGGGTGGAGATGGAGTTGGACGCCCTGTTTACCACCCCGACCATCGTTCAACTCACCGAATCCCTGATCGAAAAGCGGGTGGACACCGAGATCGGCGCCGAGACTCGATCCGGAGCGGGTGAAAACCTGTCCGCCCTACTCGACCAAATCGAGTCGATGTCGGAGGAGGAGGTGGCCGCCCTCTTGGCCAGCGGCGAGTTGCCCCCGGAGTTGTTGAGCGGAGGCGACCCAAAATGAGCCGCGAGACCGACACTGGCCTGGACATGGCCACCGACCTGGGGGCCGAATTGGCCGATCGCATGGCTTCCCTCTCCTCGGCCAAGCGCGCGCTGCTCGCCAAGCTGCGGCAGGCGGCCCCGGCCTCGCCCACCGCGAAGGACCAGGACCGCATCCCCGCCCGCCCGCCGGGCGAGGCACCGCCACTATCCTACGCCCAACAACGGCTATGGGTCCTCGACCAGTTGGAAGGGCCGGGGTCGGTCTACAACATGCCGAACGCGGTGCGGCTCGACGGGCCGCTGGACCGCGAAGCACTGGCGGCAGCGTTCAACGAGGTGGTCCGCCGCCACGAGGCGTTGCGCACCAATTTCGTCGCGCGCGACGGCGAACCGGTACAGATCATCCACGATCCGGCCCCCTTCGACCTGCCGCTGGTCGACATCGGCGCGCTGCCAGAGACCGCACGCGACGCGGCGTTGAGCGAACTGGCGGCGCGCGAGGCCCGGCGGCCCTTCGACCTGCGGGCCGACCGATTGCTGCGGCTGACGCTGGCACGACTTGGCGACGACCGGCACGTGCTGCTGATCAACATCCATCATATCGTGTCGGACGGCTGGTCGATCGGCAACGTTCTGCTGCGCGAGGTGACGGCGCTCTATGACGCCTTCTCGCGCGGTGCGCCCCCGCCGTTGCCGCCGCTGCCGATCCAGTACGCGGATTACGCCTGCTGGCAACGCGACTGGCTGAAGGGCGCGCGGCTCGATGCCCAACTTTCCTATTGGCAGAGCAAGCTCGATGGCTTGCCGGAAGTGCTCACCCTGCCAACCGACCGGCCCCGCCCACGAATGCAGACTTTCAACGGCCGCGTCCATTACTTCACCCTGCCCGCCGATCTGTTGACGCGGCTGAAGGCGCTGAGCCAGACCGGTGGGGCCACCCTGTTTATGACGCTGCTGGCGGGATATGGCGCGCTGCTCGGCCGCTACGCCGGACAGGCCACAGTCGCCGTCGGAACCCCCGTCGCCAACCGCCGCCGGGAGGAGGTTGAGGGGCTGATCGGCTTCTTCGTCAACACGCTGGTGATGCGCCTGGATCTGGGCGAGGGACTGGATGGGGGGCTGGGCGGGCATGACCTGCTGGCCCAGGTCCGGCGGACCTGCCTGGACGCCTTCCGCCACCAGGACGTGCCGTTCGAACGACTGGTCGAGGCGCTGCACCCCGACCGCAACCTCAGCTTCTCACCGCTGTTCCAGGCGATGTTCATCCTGCAAAACCAGAACGCCCCGACCACGGGTTTGCGCATCGGGGATCTGCGAATGGCGATGATCCCGCAGGACACCGGCGCGTCGATGTTCGACCTGACGCTGAAGCTGGAGGAAAGCGAGGGCGGCCTGTCGGGCGAGCTGGAATACAACACCGACCTGTTCGACGAGGCGACCATCGCGCGCTTCGCCCGGCGTTACGCCACCCTGCTGTCGGCCCTGGTCGAGACCCCGGACGCACCGGTGGCCACATTGCCGCTGCTCGACGCCGAGGAGCGGCAAGCCTTGCTGGCCGACATCGACGCCAGCGACCGCGCCCATACCGCCGACGCGACACTGCCGGCGCTGTTCGCACGACAAGCCGCAAGCCATCCGGATCGCATCGCGATCACCCAGGACGATCAATCGCTGACCTATGGCGCGCTGAACCGGCGCGCGGAGCAGCTGGCCGCCCATCTGATGGCCAATGGCGTGGGACCGGAAACGCTGGTCGGCGTCTGCCTCGACCGCTCCATCGCCATGGTCGTCGGCCTGCTCGGCATCCTCAAGGCGGGAGCGGCCTATGTGCCGCTCGACCCAGCTTTCCCCGACGCGCGGCTGGCCCATATGGTCGGCCATTCCGGCCTGTCGCTGCTGCTGATCGGGCGGGCGACCGAGGATCTGGGATTTGACCCGGCGGTGCCGCGCCTCAACCTGGACCGCGATTGGGAGGCCATCGCCGCCACGCCGCTTCGCGCGCCGATGGCTGTGGCCCCGGATAGCCTCGCCTACGTCATCTATACATCCGGGTCCACCGGCACGCCGAAGGGCGTGCAGATCGCGCATGGGGCGCTGGCGAACTTCTTGCTGTCGATGGCCGAGGAACCGGGGCTCGGCCCCGACGACTCCCTACTTGCGGTGACGACCATCTCCTTCGATATCGCCGGGCTGGAGCTCTATCTGCCGCTGATCACCGGCGCACGGGTCACGCTGGCGTCGCGCGAGACCGCCGCCGACGGCTTCGCGCTGCGTCGGCTGGTGGAGGAGACCGCGCCGACCACCCTGCAAGCCACCCCGGCGACCTGGCGCCTGCTGCTGGCCGCCGACTGGCGCGGCCCGATGCCTGCGCGCCTGTTCTGCGGCGGCGAGACGCTGTCGGGGGAGCTGGCCGCCCGCCTGCTGGCGACCGGGGCGAAGCTGTGGAACCTCTACGGCCCAACGGAGACGACGATCTGGTCCACCGTATCACGCGTGCTGGGGCCGGACGACGGCCAAGCGACCGACGACGCCAAGCAATCCATCGGCCACGCGATCGCCAACACCCGGCTCTACATCGCCGAGAACGATGGGGAGCTCGCCCCCGCCGGTCTCCCGGGGGAATTGCTGATCGGCGGCGACGGTCTGGCGCGCGGCTACCGAAACCAGCCAGCGATGACCGCCGAACGCTTCCTCCCCGACCCTTTCGCCGGAAGGCCGGGGGCGCGGCTCTACCGCACCGGAGACCTGACCCGCCTGCTGTCGGACGGACGGATCGGGTTCCTCGGGCGGATCGATCATCAGGTCAAGATTCGCGGCTTCCGCATCGAGCTGGGCGAGATCGAAGCGGTGCTCGACCGTCATCCCGGCGTGCGCGCCGACGTGGTGGTCTGCCGCGAGGACCAGCCGAACCGTCAGCAGCTCGTCGCCTATTTCGAGCTGGATCCCGACTGGGCTCCCGAGCAGGCGCCGGAAGCGGCCCAGATTGACAAGTGGCAGGCGGTGTGGGACGAGAATTACCGCGCGCCCAACGGGAGCGAGCCGGAGGCGGAGACGGAATCCGACGATTTCGACCTGCGCGGCTGGCAGAGCAGCTACAGCGGCGAACCGATCCCCGCGCCCGAGATGCGCGAATGGGTGGACAACACCGTCGCCCGCATCCTGGCGCTGCGCCCCGACCGCGTCCTGGAGATCGGCTGCGGCACCGGCCTGCTGCTGACCCGCATCGCCCCGAAGGTTTCCGAGTATGTCGGCGTGGACTTCTCCGGCTCGGTGCTGGAGACGCTGGCGGCGCGCGTCCGGGCGCGCGGGCTGACCCAGGTGCGGCTGCTCAAGCGGCAGGCGCGCGAGGTGGGCGTCGGGCTGGAGCGCGTCTTCGACACGGTGGTCGTCAACTCGGTCTCCCAATATTTCCCCGACCTGGATTATTTCCTGGAGGTATTGGAGGCCGCCGTCGACATCGTGAAGGATGGCGGGCGCATTTTCCTGGGCGACCTGCGCGTTCTCCCGCTACTGGAACTTCAGCACGCTTCCGTCCAGTTCCATCAGGCCGAAGACTCTTGCGACGGCGTGGAGCTGCGCCACCGGGTCGCCGATCTGGTCGAGGGCGAAGAGGAACTGCTGATCGACCCCGCACTGTTTGCGACGCTGCGCACGCGTTTCCCGCGTGTTGCCGGGGTGCGGATTCAGATCAAGCGCGGAACCGCGGGCAACGAAATGACCCGCTTCCGATGCGACGTGACGCTGCGCATCGGCACCGCCGAGCCCGACGTGCTGGTGGACACGCTTCTGGACGCGTCGGCGGATCCCTCATGGGCGGAGTCCTCGTGGCAGGAATTGCGCGAGACCGTGACGCGACGGGCGGCGCTTCCCGGTGCTTTCGCGCTGCGAAACCTGCGCAACCAACGTTTGGACGAAGACATGCGGGCGTTGGCCTGGCTGCGCACGTCCACCGGCCCGGCAACGGTCGGCGCACTGCGCCAAAGCTTGGCCGATATCCCCGCCGCCGGGCACGCCGCCGGGCACGCCGTCGGCATCGAGCCGGAACGGTTGTGGGAGTTGGGGCAGGAGTTGGGCCTCGCGGTGTCCTGCGGCTGGTCGGCCGGTCAGGCGCCAGACCGCTTCGACGCGATTTTCCAGGCGGGCGCGGATGCGGATCTCGACGACGGCATTCCACTTCCGCTCGGTGAGACGGCAGCGAACCGCCCGTTCGCCAACGATCCGGCGCGGGGGGGGCGGGTGCGCGCTCTGGTCGCCGATCTGCGGCAACGGATGGCGGCGCGGCTGCCCGACTATATGGTGCCCTCCGCCTTCGTCTGCCTCGACCGGCTGCCGCTAACCCCCAACGGCAAGATCGACCGGCGCGCCCTGCCCGCCCCCGTCGGCCTCGCCGCCGAAGAGAGTTACGAAGCGCCGCGCACCCCTGACGAGGAAAAGCTGGCGGCGATCTGGGCCGCTGTGCTGGGCGTCGAGCGGGTCGGCGCCACCGATAACTTCTTCCATCTCGGCGGTCATTCTCTGCTGGCCATTCAAGTGGTGTCCCGGATCCGCGAAGCATGGGCGGTCGAGCTGCCGATCAAGGCGCTGTTCGACACGCCCACCGTGCGCACGCTGGCCGAGCGACTGACCGGAACCGCGCCCGCTGGCCTGCCGCCGCCGGTCCGCGCGCTGACGCCCGAGGAACGCGCGGCAGCACCGCTATCCTTCGCCCAACAGCGGCTGTGGTTCCTCGACCGGCTGGAGGGGCGCAGCCTCGCCTATCACATCGCCGGCGCCATCCGCATTTCGGGGCCGCTCGACGTCGCGGCGCTGGGGCGGGTCATCGCGGAGATCGCGCGGCGCCATGACGCGCTGCGCACCACTTTCCCCGATCGCGATGGCGCGCCGGTCCAGGCGGTCGCCGCTCCCGAAGCGGACGGGCTGCGCGTGGTGGCGCTGGATGGGCTGCCGATGCACGCCCGCGACGCCGAACTGCATCGCCGTCTGGCCGAGGAGAGCGACCGCCCGTTCGATCTGGCCCGCGACCGGCTCTACCGCGCCACCCTGCTGCGGCTGGGTCCGGACGAACATGTGCTGGCGGTCACGCTACACCATATCATCTCCGATCAGTGGTCGATCGGCGTGATCTTCCAGGAGATGGCCGCCCTCTACCGCGCCTTCACCGCAGGGCTGCCGAGCCCGCTGCCGGACCTGCCTGTGCAATATGCCGATTACGCGATCTGGCAGCGGCATTGGCTGAGCGGCGAGGTACTAGACGCGCAATTGCGCTTCTGGACGGACCGTCTGTCGGGCGCGCCCGCCGTGCTGGAGCTGCCCTTCGACCGGCCGCGCCCCGCCATGCGTCAGCACCACGGCCGTATCCACAGCTTCCGGCTCGACGAGGCGCTGACCGCGCGGGTCCGTCGGCTGAGCCAGAGCGCCGACGCCACGCCTTTCATGACGCTGCTGGCCGGCTTCGGTATCCTGCTGGCGCGGTTGAGCGGGTCCGACGATCTGGTGGTGGGATCCCCCATCGCCAACCGGGGCCAGCGCGAACTTGAGGCCCTGGTCGGCTTCTTCGTCAACACGCTGCCGCTGCGCCTCGACCTCAGCGGTCAGCCGTCGGTGCGCGAGGTGTTGTCGCGGGTGCGGCGCACGGCGCTCGACGCCTACGACCATCAGGACGTGCCGTTCGAGAACATCGTCGAGACCCTTCAGCCCGAACGCAGCCTCGGCCACACGCCGATCTTCCAGGTCATGTTCGTGCTGCAAAACGCACCGATGGCCGATCTGGAGATGGCCGACCTGACGCTCGGCACGGTCGAGCCCGACGCGGTGTCCGCCAAGTTCGACCTGACCCTGTCGCTGGAAGAGCGCGGCGAAAGATTCGAGGGCGTCGTCGAATACGACACCGATCTGTTCGACGACGTGACCGTGGCGGCGCTGACCGACCAGTATCGCCGTTTGCTTGACGGCATGGCGGCGCGACCGGACGCGACCCTGTCAGACCTGCCGCTGCTTGACGAAGCCCAGCGCCGTGCGGTCCTGGTCGATTGGAACGCCAGCACCGCGCCCACCCCGCTGGACTGCGCCATCCATCACCTGTTCGAGCGGCAGGCGGCGCTGACCCCCGACCGACCGGCGCTGGTCCATGGCGACGCGGTGCTGAGCTACGGCGCGCTGAACCGGCTCGCCAACCGCGTGGCGCACCGGCTGATCGCGCTGGGCGTCGAACCGGACCTGCCGGTGGCGCTGCATCTGGAGCCATCGCTCGATCTGCTGGTCGGGCTGCTGGGCATCCTGAAGGCCGGCGGCGCCTATGTGCCGCTGGTGCCGCAAACCCCACCCGACCGGCTGGCCTACATCCTGGAGGAGACCGGGGTGACGCTGGCGCTGAGCGAACCGGTGCTGGCCGACAATCTGCCCGCCGGGGTGGCGGCTGTCCACATGGTTGAAGACCTGCGGGCGGCGGGCGTGGCGGAGACCAATCCGAACCGCGTGATCCCCACCGACAGCCTCGCCTACATCATCCACACCTCCGGCTCGACCGGGCGGCCGAAAGGGGTACAGGTCAGCCACGCCAACATCGTCCATTCCACCCAGGCCCGGCTGGCGCGCTACGCCGAACCGGTCACAGCCATGTTGCTGTTGCAGCCGCTGGGCTTCGACGTCGCCTCCGGTTGCCTGTTCTGGACGCTATGCCAGGGCGGCCGCCTCCATCTGGAACCGACCGATCTGGCGCAGGATCCCCACCAACTACTCAACCGGATGGAGCGGGCGGGGGCCTCGCATCTGGTCATCGTGCCGCTGCCCTACCTGCCGCTGCTGGATGCGGCGGGACCGGGACAGCTGGCCTCGCTGCGCACGGTCATCATGGGCGGCGAATCCATGCCGGTGGAGCTGGTCGCCCGTCATGGCGAGCGCCTGCCCGCAACCGCACTGATCAATGAATACGGCCCGACCGAGACCACCGTCTGGGCCAGCCATTTCCAGGTGAAGCCGGAGGAGTGCCGCGCTGTCATCCCGATCGGGCGACCGACGCCACACTGTCAGCTTTACTGCCTGGACGAGGCGATGGCGCCGCAGCCCGACGGCGTGGCCGGTGATCTGCTGATCGGCGGGCCTCAGGTGGCGCGCGGCTACCTCGCCCACCCCGCGATGACGGCGGAGAAGTTCATCCCCGACCCCTTCTCCCCCACCCCCGGCGCCCGGCTCTATCGCAGCGGCGACCGCGCGCGGCGGCGCCGTGACGGGGAACTGGAATTCCTCGGCCGCGACGACCAGCAGGTCAAGATTCGCGGCTTCCGCATCGAGCCGGGGGAGATCGCCGCCGTGCTCACCAGCCACCCCGCCATCGCCGACGCCGTGGTGGTCGCCGACACGCCCGCCGGGCGGGCGGGCGGATCGAAGCGGCTGGTCGCCTATCTGGTCGCGTCCGACGAAGGCGCGGCGCCGGACGGCAGGGCCTTGCGCGGCTATCTGGCGGACCGGCTGCCTGACTATATGATTCCCGCCGCCTTCGTAACGCTGGACGCCTTTCCACTGACCCAGAACGGGAAACTCGACCACCGGAGCCTGCCCGCTCCCGACGCGGAGGCCTGCGAGACCGCCTACGCGCCGCCGCGCACCCCCACCGAGACCTTGCTCGCAGGCATCTGGCAAGAGGTGCTCGGGCTGCCGCAAGTCGGCATTCACGACAATTTCTTCAGCCTGGGCGGCGATTCCATCCTCAGCATCCAGATCGCCAACCGCGCCGGTCGCGCCGGATTCGGCATCAGCGTCCGCCAATTGTTTCAGCACCAGACCATCGCCGAGCTGGCACGGGTCACACCGGAACAGGCTGCGGTCGTGGCCGAGCAAGGCATGGTGAGCGGCCCGGTGGAGGCAACCCCGGTGCTCCGCTGGTTCTATACCGACCTGCCGCCCCAGCCCTGGCATTTCAACCAGTCGGTCCTGCTGGAGATCGCGTCCGGTCTCGACCCCCGCCATGTCGAAACGGCGGTCCACCATCTGCTGACCCACCATGACATGCTGCGCGCCCGCTTCACCGGGGACCGGGGAACGGTGCCGCGCGTCGAGATCGCCGACAGCGTGGAGACCATCCCCTTCACCCAGCACGACCTCTCCACCCTGCCGACGGAGGAGCGCGCGGCGGCACTGCGGACCGAAGCCGAGCGCTTGCAGACGGGGCTGGACCTGACGCGCGGGCCGCTGCTGCGCGCGGCATTGTTCCGCATGGGCGACGACCGGACCGACCGACTGCTGTTGGTCATCCACCATTTCGTGGTCGATGGCGTGTCGCTGCGCATCCTGATCGGCGACCTTGCGGACGCGCTGGGCGCGCTGCGGCGGGGCGAGGCGATAACGTCGCCCGCCAAGACGACCTCCGTCCCGCATTGGGCGCGGCGCCTCGTCGAGTATGCCGGGCAACCGCGGGCGCTGGCCGAGCTGGATTATTGGCGGAAACAGGCGAGGGCGACCGCCGCCCCGTTGCCGCGCGACCACACCGCCGGACCGGAGGCCAACGGCGCGGCGTCCGCAGAGCAAGTCACGGTGGCGCTCGCCCCCACCGTGACGCGGGCCCTGCTGCAAGACGTACCGCGCGTCTACCGCACCCAAATCAACGATGCGCTGCTGACAGCGCTGGTGCGCGCCTTCGCCCGCTGGACCGGCGATCGACACTTGCGCATCGTGCTGGAGGGTCATGGACGCGAAGCGCTGTTCTCTGACGTGGATCTGTCGCGCACGGTCGGCTGGTTCACCGCCGCCTATCCCCTGCTGCTGTCCGACCGCGCCGGGGAGGACGTGGGCACCGCTCTGAAACGCGTCAAGGAGACGTTGCGCGCCGTGCCCAACCAGGGCATCGGCCACGGCATCCTGCGCCACCTGAGCCCGGATCCGGCGGTCCGCGCGGCGCTGGAAGGGGTGGAGCCGGAGGTCAGCTTCAACTATCTCGGCCGCTTCGAGCAGGGCGGCTGTGTTGGTGACGACGCCATCATCCTTGGCGAAGGCCGCGAGGACATCGGCCGCGACCAGAGCGACCTCGGCCGCCGCCGTTTCGTCTTGGAGATCAATGGCCTACTCCGTGACGACCGGATGGAGTTCCTGTGGACCTTCAGCCGCGACATGCACGACCGCCACACGGTAGAGGGGCTGGCCCAGCGTTTCCTGCACGAGCTGGAGGGCATCGTCCGCCATTGCGCCAGCGCCGGAGCGGGTCATTACACCGCCTCCGACTTCCCGCTGGCCGGACTAAACCAGACGGCGCTGGACAGCCTGTCCGCCCACTGGGGCGACGCGGTGGAGGACATCTATCCGCTGTCGCCGTTGCAACAGGGCATGATGTTCCACGCCCTCTACCAGCCGCGTTCCGGCGCTTACGTCATTCAACTGGCTGCACGGTTGGAGGGGGTCTTGCACCGCGACGCCTTCCGCCGCGCCTGGCGGCGCGTGCTGGAACGCCACCCCAGCCTGCGCACGCTGTTCCTGCCGGACCTCGCCGCCGACCCGGTGCAAGTCGTCCTGAACCGAGCCGAGTTGCCCTGGCAGGAGCTGGACTGGAGCGACACGCCCGATGATGACAGCCGACTAAACGATTTCCTGCGCGACGACCGGACCCGCGGCTACGCGCTCGACGCTGCCCCACTGATGCGCTGCGCGCTGATCCGGCTGGGTGAGCGGTCCTGGCGCTTCGTCTGGAGCCACCACCATCTGCTGACCGACGGCTGGTGCCTGCCCATCCTGATGCGCGAAGTGCTGCATTGGTACGGCGCCTTCGCGGCGGGCAGCGACGCCGACCTGCCCAGCCCGCCGCCCTACGGCCGTTACATCGCGTGGCTGGCCCGCCAGGACATGGCGAAGGCGGAAGCCTTCTGGCGCGAGACCTTGCGCGGCTTTGACGCCCCCACGCCGCTGGCGGTCGACCGTCCCGCGAAGCCCACCCCGGCAGGCGAAGAACAGGTTTCCGACATGCGGGAGGTCGCGCGCGACCTCCCGGAGGGCGTCAGCCACGCGCTGACCCGCTACGCCCAGAGCCGCCGCCTGACACTCAGCGTGCTGGTGCAGGGCGCCTGGGCTGTTCTGCTCGGTCGCTACGCACAGCGCGACGACGTGCTGTTCGGCACCACTGTGTCCGGCCGTCCGCCGGAGATCGCGGAGGTCGACCGCATGGTCGGCCTGTTCATCAACACCCTGCCGGTGCGCGTGCGCATCGACGCGGACCAGGGCGTCACCAGCTTCCTCGCCGCCCTTCAGGACGCGCAGATCACCCGTGACCTCTACGCCCACACGCCGCTGGTCGCCATCCACGGCTGGAGCGAGGTGGCGTCCCGCGACCCGCTGTTCGAAAGCGCGGTGGTGTTCGAGAATTATCCAGTCGGCGACGCCTTCGACGACACCGGTGACCTGACGGTCGGTGACGTGCGGCTGCTGGAACAAAACACCTTCCCGCTGACCCTGACCGCTGCCGGTGGCGCCCGCGTCTCGCTGAAGCTGTCCTACGACGCCGCCCGCTTCGACGACGCGACGGCGGCGCGGATCCTCGACCATCTCGCCAACCTGCTGACCGGCCTGACCACGGCACCCGAAGCCAGCGTCGGCGCCTGGACCGCCAGGTCGCTGATCGACGCGGAGGAACGGCGGATCCTGGTCGAGACATGGAACGACACCCGCCGCGACGACATCGACCTGTCACGCACCCTACCCGACCGGTTCGAGGAACAGGTGCGGCGAACCCCGGATCGGGTCGCGGTCGCCTTCGGCGAGGCGCAGCTCACCTTTCGCGCGCTCAACCGGCGCGCCAACCGGCTTGCGCATCGGCTACGCGCAATGGGAGTGACGGCGGGGGCCATCGTCGGGCTATACGCCGAACGATCACTCGATATGCTGGTGGCGCTGCTCGCCATCCAGAAAGTGGGGGCGGCCTATCTACCGCTCGACCCTGCCTTCCCCGCCGACCGCATCGCCTTCATGCTGGAGGACGCCCAGGTCGCGGCCCTTCTGACCGAAACGCTGCGGCGCCCGGCCCTGCCGGACGTTTCAGCGCCGGTCCTGTGCCTGGACGGCGACGACGCGGCGACGACGGTCACCTTCCCCGCCACCGACCCGGTTCGTCCGGTGATCGACGGGCTGCCGGCCTATGTCCTTTACACCTCCGGCTCGACCGGGCGGCCCAAGGGGGTGCTAGTCCCCCAACGCGGGCTGGTCAACTTCCTGGCCACCATGGCCGAGGCGCCAGGGCTGGAGGCCGACGACGCGCTGGTCGCGGTGACCACCATCTCCTTCGACATCGCCGGGCTGGAGCTGTATCTGCCCCTGCTTACCGGCGCGCGGCTGGAGCTGGCGAGCCGAGAGACCGCCTCCGACGGCTTCGCCCTCCTTGACCTGTTGGAGAGCCGCCAAGCCACCGTCCTGCAAGCAACCCCGGCGACCTGGCGGCTGTTACTCGACGCCGGATGGCGCGGCGGGGCGATCACCAAGGCGCTGTGCGGCGGCGAGGCGCTGACCCGCGACCTCGCCACCCGGATGGCGGTCACCGGCGTCGCGATCTGGAACCTCTACGGTCCGACCGAGACGACCATCTGGTCGAGCCGCCGCCTCGCCACCCCCGACACGCATGACGAGCCGTGCGAACCAATCGGCCATCCCATCGCCAATACCACACTGTACATCGCCGACCGCGACCACGTGCCGCTGCCGACCGGCGTGCCCGGCGAGGTGCTGATCGGCGGCGACGGGCTGGCGATCGGCTACCTCGGACGGCCCGACCTGACGGCGGAACGCTTCATCCCCGATCCTTTCGCACGGCAGCCCGGCCAACGACTCTACCGCACCGGCGACCTCGCCCGGCATTGCGCGACTGACGGTGATTTGGTCTTCCTTGGCCGCATGGACCAGCAGGTGAAGCTGCGCGGCTTCCGCATCGAACTGGGCGAGATCGAAGCCGCGCTGAACGAGCGGCCGGAGGTCAAACAGGCCGTCGTCACCCTGTGGGGCGACGGGCCGGACGACCAGCGGCTGGTCGCCTATGTCCAATCCACCGAAGCGCTGGACCGCGAGACGGTCGACCGTGAGAGGGTGGCCGACTGGCTGCGCGCGCGGCTGCCCGCCTACATGATCCCATCGGAAGTGGTGGCGCTGGAGCGTTTCCCGCTGACCCCCAACGGCAAGCTCGACCGCCACGCCCTGCCGCCACCGGACCGCCCGGTGGTAACGGTCTCGGCCGAGCCGCGCACGCCACTGGAAAGCCAGCTGGCTGAGATGATGGCGGAGGTGCTGTCACTCGACTGCATTGGCATCGACGACGACTTCTTCGCGCTGGGCGGCCATTCGTTGCTCGCCACTAGGCTGGTCGCCCGGATCAAGCATGCGCTGGAACTGGCGGTGCCGCTGCCCGTCCTGTTCGAGGGGCCGACCGTCCGGCGGCTCGCCGCGCACATTGACACGCTGCTGTGGGCGGCCGGGCGGCAGACCGCGCCGGACGCCGAATTGCTCGACGACGAAGAGGAGATCTGCCTGTGACCGCCGCTGCGACCTCGCTCGACGCCTTTCTCACGCGACTGCGCGACCTCGGCGTCGCCCTGTCCGTCCAGGGCGGGGAACTGCGCTGCCGCGCGCCGAAGGGCACCCTGACGCCGGAGCTGACGCGCGAGTTGTCCGCCCGTAAGGCCGAGATCACCAGCTTTCTCGAGCACGCGCGGACCGTGACAGCGGTGGACGGGGAGATCGTCCAACCGGCGCCGCGCGGCGGTGACCTGCCGCTGTCCTTCGGCCAGCGACGCCTGTGGTTCCTTGATCGGCTGGAGGGGCCGTCGGCGACCTACACCATGCCGATGGCGGTAAGGCTGGAGGGTGACCTCGATGTCGCGGCGCTGGAACGCGCGGTTGTGGAGATCATCGCGCGGCACGAGATTCTGCGCAGCAACATCGCATTGCGCGACCACGAACCGGTGCTGATCGTCCATGAGCAGGCGGATTGCCAACTCAACCGACGAGCGTTACCACCCGCAGCCACCCTTGAGGATGCCGTGCAGGTCTGCGTGGAGGAAGAGGCGGCGCGGCGTTTCGACCTCGCCGACGACCGGCTGATCCAGGCGAGCCTGATCCCGCTCGGCGAGCGCGATCACCTGTTTCTGGTCACCATGCATCACATCGTGTCGGACGGCTGGTCGCTTGACGTCTTCGTGCGGGAACTGGTGACGCTCTACGGCGCCTTCCGCGAGGGCGCCCCGTCACCGCTGCAGCCGCTGTCCTTGCAGTATGTCGACTTCGCCCACTGGCAGCGCGAACGCCTGTCCGGAGAGCAGTTGGCAGCCGAACTCGCCTTCTGGCGCGGCAAGCTGGCCGGCGCGCCGGAGGTGTTGGCCCTGCCCACCGACCGCCCCCGCCCACCGGTGCAAACCTATCGTGGCGCGAGCCTCACAGACCTCATCGACACCGTATTGACCCGCGATCTGCGCGCGCTGGCGCAGGACGCCGGGGCCACGCTCTACATGACGCTGCTGACCGGCTTTGCCGCGCTGCTCGCCCGCTATACCGGGGAAAGCGACGTCGTGGTCGGGACACCGGTCGCCAACCGCACCCGCGCCGAGTTCGAAGGGCTGATCGGCCTGTTCATCAACACGCTGGCGCTGCGTCTGGATCTAGCTGGCGATCCGGCCGTGCGCACCGCCCTCGACCGCGTGCGGCGGACCGGGATGGAGGCGCTGGAGCATCAGGAACTGCCCTTCGAACAATTGGTCGAGGAGCTGCGCCCGGCCCGCGCGCTGAGCCACGCGCCGCTGGTCCAGGTGTCCTTCCAACTGCGCGCCACGACCGAGCCGCTCGCGGTCGCCGGACTGACCTTGCGCCAAGTCGAGCAGAGCGAAACCACCGCCAAGTTTGACCTGAGCCTGACGGTCGAGGAGCGCGGGGTCGACCTGCTCATCCACTGGAACTACAACCCCGACCTGTTCGACGAGGCGACCATCCGGCGAATGATGGGCCATTACCGCCAGCTGCTGACGGGTATGGCCGCGAGGCCGGACGCCCCACTGTCGACGCTGGAGATGATGGATGCGGCGGAACGGCGTGCCGTGCTCGACGCGCCCAACCGCACCGCCGTCCCCTACCCGGGCGAGCGCACCTTCCTCGACCTGTTCGACGAGACGGCGGCGCGGGTGCCGGACCGCGTGGCGCTCAGCTTCCGCGACACCGACCTGACCTACGGCCAACTGCGGACAAGAATCGATGGGCTGGCGGCGCATCTGCGCAACCTCGGCGTCGGGCCAGAGTTGCGGGTGGCGCTCTGCGCCGAACGCTCGCCGGACATGGTGATCGCGCTGCTGGCCGTGCTAAAGGTCGGCGGCGCCTATATCCCGCTCGACCCGGCCTATCCGCCGGAACGGCTCGCCATGGTGCTTGAGGATGCCCGACCGGCGCTGATCGTCACACAAAGTCATTTGCGCGGGCTGTTCCCGGAAGGGGCAGCGCCGCTCTTCTGCCTGGATGGGGAACCTCAACCATGGCTCAAGGCGCGGTGCGCTCCGGTCGCCTGCGCCGCCTTGCCGGAGAACATCGCCTACGTCATCTACACCTCGGGCTCGACCGGACGGCCCAAGGGGGTGGCGGTCGGGCACCGGGCGTTGTTGAACTTCCTGCTATCGATGAAGGGCGAGCCGGGATTCGCCGAGACCGACGCACTGCTGGCGGTCACCACCATCTCCTTCGACATCGCCGCGCTGGAGCTCTATCTGCCGCTGATCGCCGGGGGCCGGTTGGCGCTGGCGGAGCGCGAGACGACGCTGGACGGGCGGGCGCTCCAGGCGGTCTTGCGCGACCAAGCAATCACCACGCTGCAAGCCACCCCGGCGACCTGGCGGATCCTGGTGGACACCGACTGGCGCCCGTCCGCCGGATTCAAGGCCCTGTGCGGCGGCGAAGCGCTGCCCCGCGCACTGTCGCGCGCGCTGCTCGACCGTGGCGTTGACCTGTGGAATCTCTACGGCCCGACCGAGACCACCGTATGGTCCGCCGTTGGCCCGGTCCCCCCCGGCGAGGGCGACACCGAAGGGGTAGAGCCCATCGGCCATCCCATCGCCAACACGCGGATCCATGTGCTGTCGCCACAAACCCACCCGCTGCCGCTCAGCGTGCCGGGGGAACTGCACATCGGCGGCGACGGACTGGCGCGCGGCTACCTCAACCAGCCGGGGCTGACCGCCGACCGCTACATCCCTGATCCCTTCGCGGCGGAGCCCGGCGCGCGCCTCTACCGCACCGGCGATCTGGTCCGCCGGGTGACCGACGAACGGATCGAGTTCCTCGGCCGCATCGACCATCAGGTCAAGATTCGCGGCTTCCGCATCGAGCTGGGCGAGATCGAAGCGGCGCTGCGCTCACGGGACGGCGTGCGCGATGCCATCGTGCTGGCGCGGGAGGATGCGCCGGGCGACAAGCGGCTGGTCGCCTATGTGCTGTCGAACGGCGCCGCGGCCCCCGACGCCGCGACCCTGCGCGCCGGGCTGAAGGAGGCCGTGCCGAGCTATATGATCCCGGCTGCCTTCGTGATGATGGACGCCTTCCCGCTGACCCCCAATGGCAAGGCCGACCGCCGCGCCCTTCCCGCGCCCGAGAAAGGGGCCGCGGCAGGGAACACGGCGCCAGCCACCCCGCACACGGCGATGGAGGCACGGGTGTCCGAGGTCTGGCGGAAGACGTTACGACTGGATAGGGTCGGGCTCGACGACAATTTCTTCGATCTGGGCGGCCATTCGCTGCTGCTGACCCAGGTGCATGAGGCGCTGCGCCCAGAGACCCGACGGCCCTTCCCGCTGGTCACCCTGTTCCAGCATCCGACAGTGCGCAGCCTCGCCGCTTGGTTGGCCGAGGATAACCGGAAGGACTCCCCTGTGGCGCCGCTGGTGGAACCGACAACCCGCCGCCAGACTCGCGATATCGCCATCGTCGGCATGGCCGGACGCTTCCCCGGCGCGGACGATCTGGAGACCTTTTGGGCCAACCTGCGCGACGGACAAGAGTCCATACGCTTCTTCACGCGGGAGGAACTGCTGGCGGCCGGGCTACCGGAGCACATCGTGTCGAACCCCGATTACGTTCCGGCCAACGGCTGCTTGTCCGACGTCGCCGGCTTCGACGCCGCCTTCTTCGGCGTCACGCCGTCGGACGCGGAGGTGATGGATCCGCAGCACCGGCTGTTTCTGGAAACCCTGTGGCACACGCTGGAGAACGCCGGGTACGCGTCGACGCCGGAGGGGACGCGCGTCGGCGTCTTCGCGGGCAGCAGCCATGCCGGATATTTGGCGCGCAACCTGCTGCCCAGCATGTTCGCCGGGCGCCCGATCGACGTCCAACAAATGATCTTCACCAACGACAAGGATTTCCTGCCGACTCGCGCGTCCTACGCGCTTGCTCTTACGGGGCCGAGCGTCGCGGTGCAGACGGCCTGTTCCACCTCGCTGGTGGCGCTGCACCTCGCCTGCAACAGCCTGCTCGACGGCGAATGCGAAATGGCGCTGGCCGGCGGCGTGGCGATCAAGCTGCCGCAGACCTCCGGCTACAGCTACAGCGAGGGCATGATTCATTCCCCGGATGGCCATTGCCGGGCCTTCGACGCCGAAGCAAACGGCACCACCTGGGGCAGCGGCGTGGCTGCCGTGCTGCTGAAGCCGCTGGACGCGGCATTGGCCGACCGCGACACCATCCACGCGGTCATCAAGGGCTCCGCCATCAACAACGACGGTGCCGTGAAGGTATCCTTCACGGCACCCGGCGTCGACGCCCAAGCTCGTGTCATCGCCACCGCCCAGGCACGGGCGGGGGTCACCCCCGACGATATCTCCTTCGTGGAGACCCACGGCACCGGCACCCGTTTCGGCGATCCCATCGAGGTGGCTGCGCTGACCCGCGCCTTCCGCACCGGTGGGGAGCAGCGCAAGCAACGCTGCGCGTTGGGGGCGGTGAAGACCAACATCGGCCATCTCGATACCGCCGCCGGCATGGCGGGGTTGTTCAAGACCGTGCTGGCGCTGCGTCACCGGCAGATTCCGCCAACACTACATTTCCGACGCGGCAACCCGGACATCGACTTCGCCAACAGCCCCTTTTTCGTGAATGACCGGCTGCGCGACTGGGAAAGCGGCTCGGCACCCCGCCGCGCCGGGGTCAGCTCCTTTGGCATCGGCGGCACCAACGCCCATGTGATCGTCGAGGAGGCGCCAGAGCGCGCCCCATCGGCAACCGCCCGCCCCCATCAACTGCTCGTGCTGTCGGCACGCAGTGCCGCAGCGCTCGACCAACTGCGCGCGGATCTGGCCGCTCATCTCGCGGCACATCCCGACACCGCGCTGGTCGATGTCGCGTACACGCTGGCGCTCGGCCGCCGGGCCTTTCCACATCGCATAGCGGTGGTCGCCGGAGACCCGGTCGAGGCGGCGAGCCGCCTGTCGGCGCCGAACCATCGCCCGGTGGTGGCGACGACCGCCACGCCGCGCGTCGTCTTCCTGTTTCCCGGCCAGGGCAGCCAGCATATCGGCATGGGGGAGGCACTCTACCGGACTGAGCCGCTCTACCGCGAGATCATCGACCATGGCGCGGAGCGGCTGCGCGAGGGGCTAGGCCTCGATCTGCGGACACTGCTCTATCCGGCGCCGGGAGAACACACTGTGGCGGAAGCCCGCCTGTCCGAAACCTGGCTGACCCAACCGGCGCTGTTCCTGACCGAATACGCACTGGCCCGGCTGTGGATGTCCTGGGGCGTCACCCCCTCCGCGATGATCGGCCACAGTCTGGGAGAATACACCGCAGCCTGCCTCGCCGGGGTGTTCGATCTGGACACGGCGCTCGACCTGGTAGCGGAGCGTGGGCGGTTGATCTGGGCGCAACCGCCTGGCGCCATGCTGGCGGTCGTGCGGCCAGCGGCGGAGGTCGAAGCCCTCTTGGGGGATGGTCTCGACCTCGCCAGCGTCAACAGCGCTCAGGATTGCGTCGTCTCCGGACCGGTAGAGGCCATAGAGGCGCTGGCGACACGATTGACTGGTGAGGGCGTGCTGTGCCGTCGGCTGCACGTCTCGCACGCTTTCCACTCGGCGATGATGGAGCCGACGGTCGACGCTTTCACGAAGGTCCTGCGACGGGCGCGGCTGGAACCACCGCGACTGCCCTTCGTGTCGAACCTTTCAGGCACCTGGATCACGGAGGAGGAGGCGACCAACCCCGGCTATTGGGCACGCCACCTGCGCCATGCTGTACGCTTCGCCGACGGCATCGCGACGGTGCTGGCCGACGCCGACGCAATGCCGCTGGAGGTCGGGCCGGGCAGCGTGCTGGCCGCGCTGACCCGTCGTCATGCGTCGGCGACGGGCCGGACCGTCCTGTCGTCTCTTCGAAAGCCGGACCAAGCCCCCGACGGAGAGATGTCGGCGCCGATGGAGACGTTGGGACGGCTGTGGACGGCGGGAGTGGCGGTGGACTGGCAGGCGCTCTTCGCCCGCGATACCGCCGCGCGCGTGCCACTGCCGGGCTATCCGTTCGAGCGCCAGCGCTATTTCATCGAGGAACCCGGCCATTACGCCCTCACGCCCCGACGGGATCCGCAGGCGAAGCTGCCGCTCGACGAGTGGTTCACCCTGCCGGCATGGAAGCCGTCGCTACCGCCACCTCCATGCTCGGCGGATGAACTGGCTGCGCAGCCGGGGACCTGGCTGCTCCTCGGTGACGGTTCGGCTCTGGAGCGTCGGCTCTTCGATAGGCTGAGTGAGGCGGGATGTGATCTGGCGCTGGTCACCGTCGGCGACCGGTTCGGTCAGGACGGCAACCGCTTCACCGTCCGTCCGTCCAGCCCGGAGGATTTCGCGGCGCTGATTGCGACGCTGGCGGCCCGCCCCCTGCGCATGGTCCTGCATCTCTGGTCGCTGTCCTTGCCGGACGACGCGGGCTTCGACGCGGCGCAGGAGGCTGGCTATGTCAGCCTCCTGCATATCGGCCGCGCGCTCGCCGCCCTGCCATCCCAGCAGGCGACGACCGTCGCAGTGATCACCAGCCAGCTTCACGAGGTCGGCGGTGGTGACTCCATCCGCCCAGAAAAAGCGACGATGCTCGGTCCCCTGCTGGTGCTGCCGCAAGAGGTGCCAGCGCTGTCCGTCCGCTGCCTGGACATTCCCACCGATTGCGCGGAGCGTTACGCTGATCGGCTGCTGGCCGAGTTGCTGACGATCACTCATGACCCGATGGTCGCCTATCGCGGCGCCCGCCGTTATCTACCGGATTTCGAGCCGGTGACGCTGGTTCCCTCCACGCAGACGGTGCGCGCATGGCGCGAGGGGGGCGTCTATGTGATCCTCGGTGGGCTGGGCAAGGTCGGGCTGCTGCTGGCCCGCTTCCTGGCCGAAACGATCCGGGCGCGCCTCGTCCTGGTCGGCTCCTCGCCCTTCCCGGCGCGCGAGCGGTGGGAAGACTGGCTGCGCGACCATCCGCGGGACGATGACACCGCCGAACGGATCCGCAAGCTGACGGAGATCGAGGCGCTGGGGGCGGAGGTGCTGACGCTCAGCGCCAACGTCGCCGACGAGGCGGCGCTGCGTGCCGCCTTTGAGCGGGCCGAGGAGCGGTTCGGCGCGGCGCATGGCGTGATCCATGCCGCCGGTCGACTGAATGACGCCTCCTACCTCGCCACCATCGCGGAGGTGGGGGAGGCAGAGACCCGGGCACAGTTCGCGCCCAAGGTCCATGGGCTGATCGCCTTGGAACGGGTGTTGGCCGACCGGTCCGCCGACTTTTGTCTGGTCATCTCCTCGACCTCCGCCGTATTGGGCGGGTTCGGCTTTGCCGCCTATGGCGCCGCCAATGCCTTCATCGACGCCTTCGTGACCCGGCAGTCGCAGCGCGGCGGTATCCCCTGGCTCTGCGTCAACTGCGACGGCTGGCTGTTCGAGGAGCCGACGACCCCGTCGGTCACCCCCGCCTTCGTCATGACACCGGGCGAGTCGGTGGAGGCGCTGTCGCGCGTGGCACAGGGCGTCACCGCCGGCCGGGTGGTATTATCCACCGGCGACATCAAGGCGCGTTACGACCAGTGGGTCCGCCGCGTGGAACAGCGCATGCCACCGCCGCCGCCGATCCCGACCTTGGCGCAGCCCGAGATCCAGCACAGTCGGCCGGACCTGGCCACCGACTACGCGGCACCGGCCAATCCGGTGGAAAGCCGACTGGTCGAGCTTTGGCGGGAGCTTTTCGGCTTCACCATGATCGGCGTCCACGACAATTTCTTCGATCTGGGCGGCGATTCGCTGCTGGCGATCCGCCACATGACGATGATCAAGGAGAGCTTCGGCAAGCAGTTTCCCCTGACCACCCTGCTGGCCAAACCGACCATCCGCGAGTTGGCCAAGGCGCTGGGCCTGCCAACGCAAGCGACCGAGTTTTCACCGCTGATCACCATCCAGCCCGAGGGGGAAGCGACGCCCTTCTTCTGCGTGCCGGGGACGGGCGGCACGGTGCTCTATCTGCGCGCCCTGGCACAGGGGCTGAAGGCATATGGACGGCCCTTTCATGGCCTTCAGGCTTCGGGGCTGGACGGGGTGGAGGCCCCGCTGTCGCGCATCGAAGACATCGCCACCTTGAATCTGCGAGCGCTAAGGGAGCTGCGGCCGCGGGGCCCTTATTTGCTCGGCGGCCATTCCTTCGGTGGCTGGGTGGCCTTTGAGATGGCCCGCCAGCTGCGCGCAGAGGGCGAACGGGTCGCTGGCGTCGTGGTGCTCGACGCCGGCATGCCGGGCGGGCGCGACCACGCTGCCATGATGGCCTGGGACGACGCCCATTGGATCCTGACCATCGCGGACATTCTGGCGACCATGTTCGGCAAGCCACATGGCCTGACACCCGACCAGCTGACCGGGCGCCCCTGGCAGGCGCAGGTGGAGGCGCTGACCCGCGCGATGGAGTCGATCGGCGCGGTGCAGCGCGGCACCGATGCCGACGACATCTGCGGCTTCGCGGAGGTCTACCGCGCCCAGGCCCAGATTTCCTACCGACCGACGCCCGAACCGGCGGCCCCCGTCGCCCTGTTCAAGGCGGAAGATCCGCAGGACGATTTCAAGCAGGACATGCCCGACGCGCTGAAGGACGATCCCGCCTGGGGTTGGGACGCGTTCAGCGAGGGGCCGACGGCGGTGGAGATCATTCCCGGCAACCACCTGACCATGATGACTCCGCCGAACGTCGAGCATCTCGCCAAGCGTCTGCACGCAGCGCTGGAGGTCTTCGAGCGGATGGCCGAACGCGACCTGTAATACCAACCGGTCCTTGATTGTGACTCGTTGGGGGCGGCTTGGTGATACCCAGGCTGTTCGAATGGTGTTTCCCTTTCTTGAGTCAGAAGAAGGGAGTCATGGTTTTCGCGATAACCCGAACGGCTTTGACGGTGAAGGATCTTTGCGGAGCGGCCTCGCCGCCCCCGGATGGCGATGCTGCGAGGCATGGAACGTCTTCGCAAACGATCAAAAAGCCGTCCGATCAATCACATCAAGGCACTCTGCAAAAACGGTCATCAGGTAGGGCCGGTGGTCTTTTACCATAGGCTGCTGTTGTGGGCATGCATATCCACTCCACCCCCGAGCAGTATTGCGTCGCACCATTTTTACGGGATTTTTAAAAATAAAACCCTTTAAAATGGTTGACCCCCTTTTCCCCATGCCCATTTCTAATTGATCCGACCCCCGGACCGGCCTCCGCCGGGGAGATGCTCCACGCCTTCTGACCGGAACCCGCGCCCATGACAGGTTCACGCCCCCGTTTTCTCATCGATGTCATGGATGTTGCCGGGGCACGCCTGCCCGGGGCGCACCTGTCCCTGATGCTCCAGGAAAGCCGATTAGTCAGCGTGGTGGCACCGGGAACGGTGTTCGACCTGAACCTTGATGATCTTCTCGACAGGCAATACTGGCCCGATGACCAACCTCCTCCGCCGGGGGTGTATCTGGCCCGGGTAGACGCTCCGGGCTTTTCCATCCAGGAACGCGAATTGCTTGTCGAGGATGCCGGGGTCTCCACAGTCTTCCTGCTCGGCTCGGCAAACGCCCGCACCTACAGGTTTCCCCATTTCTGCCTTCCCATTGAGGAGCCGCCAACCCTGCTCGGACTATATCGAGCGGACGGGTTTTCCGAGGACCAGGAAAGAGAAATCGAAAACCTCGGACTGGGCGCTCTTGGCATGGCGCGCCATCCGGACGCCGACAATCCACCGCAGGAAGAGGATGCCGCAGATAACGACGGTCCGCCCTGGTGGACCGACTTCCGCCTGCTGCACCTTCCGGAAGGATCGGACGACGCCGCTCGCCGCGAAGCACTGGACCGGCTGCGCGCCCTCGATTTTCTCGACACCACAGGGATTGTTACCACGTGGACCGCCAGAAGCCTCGCCATAACAACCGGAACTTTGGTCGTTACTTTTGCCGTCCCGATTTCTCCCGGGGAAATAGACGCCATAGCGACTGAACTGGCGTTCGAGATCATCCGCCCCCTGGACCCAGGCATCGGATCCTACCTTGCAGCCCCCCTTCCCGGGGCCCTGGACGAAGACGGCCTGGAAACCGCCCAGCGCCTGTCCGGCCATCCGGGAATTGCCGACGCGATACCGGTGATCCTGGAGCCTGTCCAGTTCCACAACGCCGACGTTCGGCCTCAGGATTACCTCATCGACGACCAAAAGGAACTTCTTTACTCACGAACAACCGAAGCATGGAACTACCTGAGGACGCTTTCCCCTGGATATGCGGAGGAAGCAGACGACGAAGAAGATGCTCCGCCACATCCCGGCGACATTACTTATGGCTCGGCGAAAATCTGCATTGGCGTTGTCGACACCGGCCTTCAAAGCTATCGCACAGCCACCGGCACGATAGAACCGCTGCATGCCGAATTCAGGGGGACGGTGAGCGACGGCAGTCCGAAAATTGCGCAGTTCGTGGACACCAATGCGTTACCCTGGCGTTTTCATATCAATGACATCCAAATCGACAGTCACGGAACCAACATGTGCGGTATCGCTGCTGCCAGTGTCAACACCCCAAGCGGCCACAAACAGCATGCACTTGGCACAGTAGGCGTCGCCCCCAACTGTCGCCTCTTGCCCGTACGATGGGTCAACTGGCTACTAAACTACTCCCTTTTTAGATGGATGAGTGGCCTGCCTCTTCTCAAGGGGCGGGATGTTATGGGCACGGACACTGTTCCCGCTGTTCCGGCCGATATTATTACGAATTCGTACTACGCCGGCCTGGGAACCATATTGATGGGGGCACGGAATTTCCATCCATCCACCCGGTATGGCAGAGACGGGCGCGGCACGATCATTATTTTTTCGGCTGGAAATGATGTGGATCGAATCTCCAGAATAGGCAACTTGAAAACTGACCCTGAAGTCATCACCGTCGGCGCCACTGCCGTCTACGATTACAACAATAGATTTGGAGAAGTTCATGTATATTACAGCAATCACGGCCATGAACTTGACGTCTGCGCCATGTCACATAGTCGCCCCTACCAACTTGATATAGAAAACGTAGAACCAAAGCTCCTTGGCCTCGTATCCCCGGCTTTATACGGACAGGGAGAAATACCGGGCTGCGCAGGTGCTTTGGATGTCGCGTTGATAAAACCCTGGGATATGAATGATCGCAGAATTAACGTGGTCGATACAACCGGCCTGCGCAAAGGTAGTGACCGAAATGATCCGGAGAGCTTCAACATACTTTTCTCGATTGATCACATTCTTGTACCCCTTGCCCCCAACAAGATCCGAACCGTCCATAACACCACCAGCATCACACTGGAAAACCCGGTGGGATTTACGCCACCGGTTGACGATGCAGACGTCCGTCTGATCACACTTGCCGACCTAAAGTATCCGTTCGCTGAGCGAGCCCCCTTAGGGACACAACGCATCGTTCCGACTTCTTTCGTCGGCTTCGTCTCAGATCAGAAAATTCTTCTCGGCGATCCCACCGATCCGACCAACCGGGAACTGAATACCATCATAACCATCGACAAGATCAACGGGACACCGGTCGCGTTGGTCTTGGAAGATCCGACAACGCTACCCCACGATGCAAATCATCCAAATCATCAAATTCTGGTAGTTGGCGGTCAGATTCTTGCTTGGACTCCGACTGCGGAAGCAGGTGGCGTGGATACTCCGGCCGGAGCAACGGAGATCCAGGTTGACACCAGCGCCTATTTTGCTGCCAACGACCCCATTCTGATCGGCATATCCGAAACGACATCGGGAAAATTCGGATCAGAAGCAAACCGCGTAAAGCGTAAGACAAGCCCTACTTCCATCGAACTCGAGAAACCTCTGCTGGAAGTCAAACCGCCGGGCACTCAGATCATTGGCGGCCGGGGTGATTACACCCTGACCACGGGTGGCACCTCAGCCGCCGCGCCTCAGGTTGCCGGACTTTGCGCCCTCATCCTGTCAGTCAATCCGCACCTGAGCTGGACGGAAGTTCGATGGATTCTGCGAGAAAGTGCGGACAAGATCGATTTGAGATATACCGGCTGGATCGACAAGGAACAAAACAAGACGGAAATCGGAATCTGGCACGACAAAAAGGGACAGCCCCTTGTCGTCGCCGATGCTCGGGCGCAATCCGGCTATCGCTTCGCAGAGCCTCGTCGAACCGCGTATTTCAGTGAAGTCTTCGGCTATGGCCGCATCAATTCCGAACTTGCGGTAAAGATCGCGAAAAAATACAGCCATGATCACCGGGACCTCATGATCCGCAATCATCCGGATGACGAGGGCACCCACCGGGTGGATACAGCCCGCGATCCGATCCAAAGTCCGGATATCTGGATACGCAACATAGACCCCGTAACGGATGGCACAGCAGCCTTGCCGGTGGGCTACACAACGGCAGACAGCCAGGGCAACATACGGTCCTACAGGTCCCTGCCGCCGCACCAGAATCCCTCTTCGGCGCGGGACGTCACCCGTCATATCTATACGCGCATCCGCAACAGGGGCACGGGCTGCGACAACCTTTACGACGGCATCGAAATTGGAGAACGGCCGGTGGAGCGCCCCGCACTGGCAGTCAGGGAAAGCCTGCAAGCCTGGGCACGGTTCTACATCATCCGAACCGAGTCAGGGGACCCCTTCCGCATACGGCGCGACGTGGCCCAACCGGAAAACGACTGGTCCAACCCGGAACAAGTGGGTGCCCTGTCCACAGACCGCCATCAGCATTATTTCATTGGCGAAAAATCGCTGTTCGATACGCTCGCCGAAGACAACCTTCCGGCCTCCCGCACCGCGCCCTGGCCGTTACCTCTCGACGAGGACGCGGTCCTGCGCAACAACGCCGAGCTGACAGGGGGCATTCCCAGTGGGGAAAACCTGATCGTCAAAATCCCCTGGCGCGCACAGGACTTGCCGCCCGTCGGCTTGCAATTGTCCGACCGCCGCCGCACCGTCCTGTTGGTCGAAATTTCCCCCCACGATGGCGTGATCAAAGACCGGAACCAAGACGGTGAAGAGACGATCCTCGACGGCGCCGAACGGCTGGTTGCCGGATCGAACAACAATTTTTCCACCCGCGAAATCACCTTCGCCACCCTTACCATAGACCGTCCCGACGGCGGCCCTCTGACCAGGGCCGTACCCTTGCAGAGCGGCGAAACGGTTACCCTGCCCTTCCGGATCACCGTTTCCGATCCCATCGGTTATTTCCGTCCCGCCGATATCCAGGTCGAAGCCATCCGTCATTTTCCCGACGGCACCTGGACCAGCGCGCTCCATCCACACGATCCGGCCGCCACCCCCTGGGTAAGCACACCGGATACAGACTGGCTGAGCGTAAATCTTGTCTCCTCAGCCAATGCCGACACCCTTCTGGATCGCGAAAGCGACATGGCCATCGTCGGCACCATCACCCTGTCCTCCGGCGAAAGCCGGATGCATCTGGTCTTCAGGCTGCGCAACGACCAGGGAGCAACCCTGGGCGAAGCCACGCATACCATCATGGTGATCGACGCTGATTCTCTTCAATCCCCGGGTACGACAATCAACAGCGGCCGACCGGCCTTCCACACCTTCGCCGACATGGTCGGCTTCGCCCCCCAGACCCGGGAGGAAGCCTTCGGCCCCGACCCTGCCGCCCCGACCGACCGTTTTGCCGTCACCGCCCGCTTCCACCGGGCCGGGCCGGAGCCCCGGGTGAAGGCCATGGCAGCGGCGACCGGCATGGTCATGCTGCAACGCATGGACAATCACCCGAACCGGGTCAATCTGATCCTCAAGCCCCTTCGTCAGCCCAGGGCCGACTTCACCCGGGTCAAGTATTTCATCTATCGCGGCCTCGCCCTGACCGACTTCCTGGCAGGCCCCGACGGCGCAGACTTGCTGCGTCTGCGCGACGAGGCCGACGCATCCCCGTTCATTACCGACCTGTGGCAGATCCATAACGACCGTCGGCGCTTGGAAGCCCAGGCTGCCAGCCCAGAGCCGCAACCGGATCCCCACCGGGAAGCGCCGCCGGCAAGCCTGTTCGGCCTGATCGCCGATCAATCCGCAGAGGACTCTCTCGACCACTATTTCCAGTCTCGGGAAGGTGGCGGCAGCCTGCCGGTGATCGGTATCGGCCAGACCCTGGGCGATTTCCTGCTCCCCGAGGCTGACAGCATGGTCGGCTTTGAAATCATCCTGGAAGAGGGGACCCCGGGACCGACCCTGGCCATTGCCCGACAGGAAACCAATGCAATTGATCTGTCCGGCATCGCCGACCCCCTGGAGCGGCGCGCGCGGGCCGAACGGATCCTGAACTACATTGATCCGGCCGCATATTACGGTCTGTACTACACGATCGGTGTAGAAAACGCCGATCCCCATGTGCCGATCCTCCGATACGCTGAACTCCACGAAGCGGTGATCTCCCGGTTCCATACCGCTGGCACCGTCTACCTGGATATCCGTAACGAGGGCGGCTATTCGTTCAACTACTACCGGAATTACGACGAAGGGGGAGCCCAAATCCGCCTGGGCATTGATCCCGAGGCCCTGACTCCCCACGCCTACGCCACTCATGACACCTGGCCTCTGGCGATCCTGCACGACCTTTCCCGTACATCGGCCGGAAGGACGATTCCCCTGACCGTGCAATTGGCCCAGGGTGATAACAGCCGACCGCTGGTTTATGTGGAATGGGGAGATCTCACCTCTCGCCACCTGCGGAAATCCTTTGTGCAAGGGCAATATCTGGAAGGTCGAAACCAGGACGACGATCCATGGATGCAGCCCCTTTCATTCGCCCAGCACAGTTTACCCGATCCCGCTGACCTCACGGTGCAGCGCCCCGTCAGCGGCTGGATCAAGCTGTTCGTCTACCGCCGTCGGCCGCCGCCCCCCTTCTTTCCTCTGGACGCCAGCGTGGTCTGGTCTGACCGGTTTACCGACGGCCTGTTCGGCCCTCTGGGAGCCGCGCCCCTTCCCTCTCCGCACAATGAAGCGGTGCAGTGGAGCATGGCCCAGGACAAACGGTTTGTCGACGCCCTGGGCGGCGACAGCGATCTCGGCTTCGCCTATGTCGCCTCTCGCGGGGTGGCTGTGGAGGAGGGAGCTGTGGTCTTCTTCGCTGCGGCAACAGACATCGTGGAGCCCGACGTCCAAAGCACAACCGGTCTTCCGGGGCTGACGGGAGGGGTTGGCGTCAACGGGTCCTTCCTCGATATCGCCTTCTTTTTCAGGGGACTGATCCCGGCAACCACCCCCGTGACGCTGGAGCGACCGGGCAGTGAACCGACAACAGCCACCCTGTTCCGCTTCCAGGCCGACACCGATGCGAACGGCAATGCGGTCCTGTCCCCCCATGCCATCCTGGCTCTGGGCCTCACCGAGGACGAACGGGTCCGCCTGGAAACCGCAGGCCCGTTCAGCCCCCATCACGACCGCTTTCTTGTGCTGGTCCCCGATACGGCGGGGGGTGACAGGCCGCAGACCGACCCGTCCGGCATCGAATACTTCCGATACAGGGTCGAGGTTCGCGGCTGGGACACCGACGGCTTTAGCCAAACCCTCCCTCCGGAGGGGGCAGAGGACGACCCGATTATTGTCTATAGCCTCGACCGGTTGATCTACGGATCCCTCGCCTACTTCGCCCGGCCGCTTCCGGAGACCCGCTACCAGCCGACTCTCGAGGAAGGCCGGACCAAGCGCTTCGCGGACCAGATCAGTCAGATCTTCGCGCCGGTGACATTCAACCCGCTGCAGGAGATCCTGGATGTTTTCACCGGCGAGCTGACCGGTCTTATCGACAACGACCGCTTTGATCACACACTTGATCCTCTCGTCCACTCCGGTGCCGACGATCTATGGTCGATGGCCCGTGGCATCGCCCAAGGAAACGACGACACCCCCCCGGACGACCGCCCCCTGTACTGGGCACGGTTGATCATACGGTTTCTGCTGAAGCAGCATCTGGCGGATCTCGTCCCGACAGGGCGGCTGGTCGACCTGTGCAACGACCTGGATATACGATCCAGGGGTTTGTTCGAACCGGACTTCCGCGCCGAGCCTGCCGGGCCCGTCCCGCCGGATGCGCTGAGAATCCTCGTCCTCGCCCTGGACCCCACCATCACGGACGACTCCGTCGGTCAGCCGTCCCCCGGGGCCTCTCTCGCGCTCGCCCTGGATGGCACGACGCTGGAAGGCGGGGGGCGCACGGCCTTTATCCGTGCCGCCATTCTGCCCAAACGCTATGCGGCATGGACACAGTTGGTCGAAACACTGCTCGCCCCGTTGTTCGACGGCCCCGACCAGGTCAACGCCATCATCACAGTGGGCAGCGAGTCCCGGACCGAAGCGGTCTTCGACATAGATCGGATCGCCGTCAACAGGCGCGCCGCCGCCGTCCCTGACAACGATGGCCAGCTGCCCCCGCAGGAAAGAGTGGGTCCTGTCGACGAGATCCTTGCCTCCAACCTGCCCGTTCCGCCGCAGGTCCGCGGGGAGGGTCGGGAATGGAGATGGGTCTACGATCAGTCGGTCGGATACGAAGGTCAGGCCGCCGATGATCCGCGCCGCATCCACCCCACCTTGCCCGGTGGCGGCCCCCTGACACAGGATCCGGCCTATGACCTGTCCGCTCTGGACGGACGCCCCGAATACGGCGGTGCCGGCGCCTATTTCGAAAACGAGCTGTTCTACCGCGTCATCCGCTACCGCACGACCCACCACGACACCATCAAGGCCGGGCACCTTGGGCTGCCCAACCCGGGGGATGGCGGATTGAGCCTTGGGGATATCATCGCCTCTGCCACCGCCTACCTCCGCACCATACTACCGGGCCTCTAGGGAGAGCAGGACATGACATCGGACGCTTTCTATCCGTCGCTCTCCTCCCTCGTTTCGCCGGAGGACATGCCCACCGGGCTGGGGTTTCTGGGGGAAGGCCTGCAGGAGCTGTTTCGCGGCCTGTATTACCGCGATTTGCGGATATCGCAGGGAAGCAAAGGGGACAGCGCCTTCTACAGCCTGACCGTGGTGTCCTTCAAAGAGCTGTCCTTCGGGACCCCGGGCACCGACGGCCTGCGGGTGGCCTTCAACCTGAGTGAAAACAATGACCCTTCCACCAGCCTGATCCCGACGCGGGTGCATTATCACTGGCCGATCCAGCGCCTTCTGAACGGCTTCGACATCAGCCGCTTCTCGCCCGAGCCACAGGCCCTGTTCGAGCTGGCAATACAGTTGCTTGACGGCGACGCCACACCGATCCTGCGCGCTGCCATCGACCAATTCATCGGCCCCGACGACATCGCCGGGATGGTGGCCGACATGAACGCCTTCCTGGGTCTGGATATCGTGATCCCTGCCGGGTCGGTGGAAGAGGGCCTCAACCGGCTCGCCGAAGAGGTCGAGCAACGCCTGGGCATTCCGCTGATCCGGATCGTCTACCTGCGCTTCATCCTCATCGAAGGCAATCCGCAACGGACCCTGGGCCACCTCAACAGGCTGTTTTCCGGACTCATCCCCGGCGGCGATCTGGAGGCCTATATCCTCGACCTGATGGTGCCGAGGATCGAAGCGTCTTTTGACACCTCTGTTGCCATCCTCTTCCCCCGCTCGGTCCTGGTGCCGGTGGACCAGGACGAACAGTCGGTATTGCGCTTTCACCCAGGCACCCTGAGCTTCTCCACCCACGGCGGTATCGGTTTTCATCAGGCGCCGGGCGTCGCCTCGTTCACCCGGTCACAGATCGGCAGCACCGGCTTTATCATCGATCTGGAAAGCGCCACCCTGGACCTCAGCCGGACCAGCAACATCCCCGAAGCCACGGCGGACGGACGCCCCGATGCCTTCATCGGTGTCTTTGTTTCCGAAGCCACCATCGACCTGCCGCCGGACTGGTTCGGACAGGATGGAAATGCCACGGCCCGTCTGGTCGGCGAAAACCTGCTGATCGGCACCGGCGGGCTGTCCGGCCGGATCGGCCTGCGCGCCATCCGCCAGGGGTCAGCGCCAGAGGATATGGCCCTGACCGCCAGACTGGGCGGTGAGGACGGATTCACCCTGGGCTTCCGTACGTTTGATGTGACCTTCCGCCAGAACGCCATCACCGGATCGACCATCGACGGCTTCATGGAAATCCCGGGGTTCGAGGATGAAGACGGCACCCCCGTCCGGATCGACCTGGAGGTCACGGTCCGCGACGACGGCGACTTTTCCATCACCGCACGCGCGTCCCGGGGGCTGGCGCTGCATGTTCCGGGAGTATTCAGCTTCACCCTGGACCGCCTGTCCCTGGGTCGGCGGGACGACACCTTCTTCCTGAGTCTGGCGGGCAATCTGCGCTTCACCCACCCCGCCCTGTCGACGATCCTGACCGGTGATATCTATATCGCCGACCTGACCGTTTACGCCGACGGAACCTTCGAGTTGGACGGCGGCACCCTGCCTCTGCCCTCGGGGGTGACCATCGCCCTCGGGCCGGCGGAGGTCGCCATCACCGCCATCCACTTCGGCTCCCACCAGGCCGAACATCGGGGGCAACTGCGCAAATACCGCTATTGGGGGCTGGATGGCGGCCTGAGCCTGGACCCGGGCGGCGTGGATGCCCGGGGCGACGGCATCAAGTTCTTCTACACCATCGATAACAACCCGGCAGAGGGGCGCGATCCCGATGCTTTCCTGCGCATTGAAAGCCTGGCCATCGACCTGATCATCCCCGGCACTGCCAAGCCGGACACGGCCCTGGCCCTGATTTCCGGCTATGTGGCCCTGAAAGGCGACGGCGGCGCGGGCAGCGAGGAATACGCCGGCGGCGTTTCGGTGACCCTGCCCAAGATGCGCATGGCCGGCGCAGCAGAAATCGCCTACAAGCCCGCCGACCCGTCCTTCTACATTGATGCCTCCGTTGAAATCGCCACCCCGATCCCCCTGGGGCCGACGGGTCTGGGGATCTATGGGTTCCGAGGGGTGCTCGGCCTGCGCTATGTGCCGTCCAAAACCGAAATCGACCTCACCGACGAAGACGACTGGTTCACCTACTACAAAAAGTCCGTCAATGGAAAAGGGGTCGGCCTGTACCGCGACAAGTTCGCCCCCCCCGGGGATACGGCCAGCGCCTCCAATCCCTTTGCCGTCGGGGCAGGCATCTCGCTGGCCACGGCAAGCGATGACGGCAAGGCCTTTTCCTCCAAGGTCTTCCTGCTGCTGGCCATGCCCGACCTGATCCTGCTGGAAGGCAAGGCCAACGTGCTGGGGAAGCGGGTCGGGCTGGACGACCAGGATCCGCCGTTCTTTGCCTTCCTGGCCCTGGAACCGGAGTCCATCGAAATCGGCTTCGGCGCCGATTATCTGCTGCCATCGGACAGCGGCATGATCCTGGATATTCATGCCGAAGTCCGGGGCAAGTATTTCTTCGACACACCATCGGGCTGGTATCTGAACTTCGGCACCCGCGACAAGCCGATTTCCGCCAGCCTGCTGAAGATCTTTCAGGCGCAGGCCTATCTGATGCTGTCTGCCCGGGGGATCGAGACGGCCGGGCGCATCGAGTTCGACATCGACAAGCGCTATGCTGGCGGTGCGGTGCGGGCGAAGGCCGACATCTACATGGAAGCCGGCGGCAAGATCAGCTTCGAACAGCCCCAGGTCGGCGGCTATGTGCTGGCCGGTGGCGGGATCGACGTCTTCCTGTTGTTCGCCGGTTTCAAGTTCCGCCTGGACACCACCCTGCTGGCCGAAGCGCCCAATCCCTTCCTGATCGAAGGCGGGCTGGATCTGAGGGTCAGCGTCACCATCGGCTATGCCTTCGCCAAGATCACCATTTCCAGGTCCTTCACCGTCTCGCTGAGCTGGACATTCGACGGCGCCGAAGATCGCTCGCCGGTGATCCCCTTCGCCAAGCCCGACGCCATCGCCGAGACCCCGCCGGTCAAGGCGATCAGCATGCTGTCCGGCGAAGGGTTCGATCTGGCCTATTTCGGTGATCGGGATCCGTCCGGCAATGATGACAAGTTCGCCAGGGCGATCATCCCGCTGGACTGCTGGATCGACATCGACTTCCCCAAAAGTCTTCAGCCGGGCGCGGTCAGCCACATTATCGGCGGGGCCGGTCATGCGGCCCCGTCGCAAACCATGGAGATCATCCCCCCCGAACCCGTGCGCACGGATGTCACCCACGAATACCACATCACCGACCTGAGCCTGTCGGTCTGGAGCAACAACGCCTGGTGGCCCTACAATCCCTATGAAGCCCTGACCCCAACCGACGCCCTGATCTTTCCCGACGATCCTGACCAGCCTCGCAACCGGCGCGGAGTGGATCCTGCGACCCTGAAGGCGGGCCAATGGCAGTTGATCAGCCACCACTACAACAAGATCCGCCTGCTGGCCGACACCCCACTGGTCCTGGCCATCCCCCAGATACCAAGCCCCGACCCGGTGGAGCACTTCGGCATCGATGGCGCCACCCTGTTCTGTGAAAGCCCCCCGCGACCCTGGACCGTTGCCGACTGGACCGACGTGACGGCAGGCACGACTTATCCGTCGATGCGGCTGCACAACCGGGGCGGCCTGACCTTCCACCTGCCTGACCGACCGGCTGAGGGACGTCGGGCAGAGGTCCTTCCCTTCCGTCTCGACCCCACCCTGCCCCACGCCCTGGTATGGCTGAACCGCCATATCCTGGTACTGGATCTGCCCGAACGCAGCGTCTCGGTCTCACTGAAACTGTTCACCTATGCCACCGGGGTCCGGGTTTCCGTTCTGAACAAGCGCTGGATCGACTCCCGCCCGGCCTATGCCCTGCTGGAGGACCGCTTCATCGACCGCCTTGATGCGGTCATACCCATCCGGTTCAACGCCCCGGGCCGCCAGACGGACCAGCTGATCAACCGGATCATCATCGAACCGGCCCACGGCGACCGCTGGACCCGGTGGGTCGCCGACGGGGACGGCCAGCGGGAACCGGTCGGCGAGGAAACCATCGCCGATCTCGCGGCCGAAGAGGAACGCCTGTGGCGCCACCTTGCGGAAAACGACGCCAAGACGGACGGGCGCGAGGATCTGGAGCGCCGCCTGAAACTGATCGAATCCCGGCTGCGGGAACGCCGGGCCATCGGCTGTATCGAGCAGGAACACGACCCCGATAAGCTGCGTGCCCGGCTGGAGGCGCTGACCGAAGACGCGACAGAAACGCGCGACCGGATCGCGGAAAGCGACGCGCTGATCCGGGCCATCACTCCCCGCCTGAAGCGCCTGAAGCTTTATGCCGCCCGCTGCCTTCCGCGCGACGGCCGCCCCTTGGCCTACGAGATCTATGACGAGAAGGACAAGGACCAGAAAATCGAATACCGCTGGCGTATCATCGACCGATCCGGCCGCCCGGTGTTCAGCGCCAGCACCCGCTATGCCCAGCAGAAATCGGCCCGGGCGGAAATGCTGGCAACCCTGACGCGGGCGACGACCCACGCCGGCTATCTGGTCGCCCAGGCCAAGGACGGCCGCTACTACTTCAATATCGTCGACGAGAAGGGGGCGGTGATCGGCCGCCAGATCCGCTATTACAAGGATCTCCGCTCGATCAATCGCATGATCACCACGCTGTTGACCGTCGTCGGACAGCAGGCGGCCTATGCCCCCCTGATCCTGGAAAAGCCCCTGGACTGGGCCAGCGGTCCCCTTCCCCGGCTGGGCCAGGACTGCCTGAAAGACCTGCCAGACCTGCTGCGGGGCACCGCCGCCGAAGCCGAGGTGGCCCGGTTCGAGACCACCACCATCACCGCCCCCATCGACTATGCCGAGGTCTACCGCATCGTCTACGCCGCCATCGCCGAGCTGGCGGTGGCCTTGCAGCGGGAACAGGACCGCCGGAGCAGCCTTCAGCGCCGCCTTGACCGGCTGGAAGACGATCTCCGCAGCCTGCGCCCCTTCCTGGAGGCACTGGAACAGGGTCCGGTCCGCCCCGGAGAGCCATGGCACTGCTCCACCCTGCTGTTCGAAGTGCGCTGGCTGACCCGCGCCGATGCGGCCTACAACGACCACATCCCCGGCCAGGAGGCCATCGAAGCCGACTATCAGGCGACCCGGGCCGCCATCGAACACTTGCTGGCCCCGGTCTGGCGGCCGAACAGCCGTTACAGGCTGGCGATTACCGTGGGGGACCGGGTCGACGGCAGGCAGGATGCCAACGAAGAACCAGCTCTGGACAAGCAAACCTTTGTCTTCGGTTTCTCCACGGCCGGTCCCGTCGGCCATTTCCATACCACACCAGGCGTCACCTATGTGGATACGGCCGCCGGCAAGACGGCAGAGGACTACCCCCTGACCTCTCTGCGCCGCTATCTGGACAAGGACCGCTGCGTCCCGGATGTCTCGGGAAATCTGTTGCGGACCAAGCCCCTGTTCTACCAAAACGCTGAAATCCGCCTGTTCTACACCGGCCGCCACACCTATCACCTGCTGAACGGCTGGCCTGCGTATCAGGGGCTGCCCGAACTGACTGGTCGTCTTCAGGTGCTGATCAAGGACCCGGCTGAAGGCGTGACCGTTGAAAACCCGCCGCCGCCGGATATGGAATCGATCCGGGTTCCCGGCGGGACGGAGAGCTGGGAGCGGGATGACGATCCGCGCATCCCCGATGACCTGCGGGCCTTCCGCAATCTTGCCCACAACGACGCCCGCTGCCTGCTGTCGGGAGGCGACCTGATCCTGCCAGCCTCCACCATGACCCGGGTTACCTTGACCAACCTGAAACCGGGCAAGCTGTATACGGCGATCCTGAACAACCTGTTCGAAGGCCGCAGTGCCGAGGTACACCGCTTCTCCTTCCGCACGTCCCGTTACGGATCGTTCCGCGAACAGATCGAAAGCTATCATCTTCGTGGGTCGGTGGCTCCGGATGCGGGGGCCAATGCGGGAGCGCAGGCCAGCCGAGACAACCGCCATGACCTGTGGGTCAACCTGCCGGAAGGAACGGTCTCAGAGCTGCGCCGGATCATTTCGGGCGACGACGACCCGACCACGCGACGGGCCATCCAGTATCCCGATCCCTTCGAACGGATCATCCAGGGGGTTTTGGCCCTGCCCGCCCAACCACCGGCAGAAGCCACGGAAATCCTGTTCCTGCGACAGGCAGCGAACGGAAACGGAAACGGAAACGGAGGGGATACCCTGCTCGCCATTCTGATCCGCAACCCGGAACCCCTGATCGATCCCCGGCTGCCCCGGACCCTTTGGGGCGAAGCGCTCCGGGTGTGGATCGACGGACGGCAAGACGGGCTTGGGATGGTCTTCTCCAAGGACGGAACAGGCGTGCTGATTGCCCACCGGGGGGAGCCGCTGGAGGGGGACAGGCTGACCGCCCGTTTCCATCATCTGGTCTGGAACGGCCGCCAGTACGAAGCGGACAGCAGGGTCAACCTGATCCTTTCACTCTCCCCCTGACGCTGTCCCGCTACCGCCATACCGCAGCCTTCTGTTGCCGCCGCCAAGGAAGCCGCCCATGAGCGCCCTAGACATCGTCCTCGACAACCTCGAAGCCCGGACCTATCTGGTCCAGTCCCCCTATCTGGCCATCATGGCCGCCGGGTCGACCGGAGCTGACAACACCACGGCGGGGGTTCATCTGCGCTGGACCCTGGCCGGCCAGCTGGGGGAGAACCACCTGCCGAAGGGCGAAAGGGGCCAAGCGGGGCCAGGCTTCAACCGACCCGATGACCATGTTCACATCTTCCGCTCGCGGATCGGCCAGACCTTCGCGACCGTCCTGGATCTGGCGAACATGGCCCCCTCTGCCGTTCTTGATCACCGGCGGCTTTGGATCCACCGGCAGACCAACACCGGTGCCGTCATCCATGTGAGCTTCGAAGATGCCGACCGCTACGACCGAGCCAGAAACCGGGCCGACCCCCGGGAGGAGCCGGACCGGTTCCTTGCCGCCTATGGCGACGGGGTGATTGCCGTCAAGCTGAAGGACCGTCTGGCCTTCCGCGCGATGATCGCGCCGGACGGACTTTCGGCTATGACCAAGGTCAAGATCGAAGGACTGTCGGTCAGCGAAAACAGGATTGGCAGCCCCCGATATGTCTCCCTACGCAGCACCCTCGACCTGGCCAATTTCATACCCGGCGCCCGGCGGGATCAGGAACTGGCGGCCAACCTCATCGCCGATCCCCTGTTCTTCCGCGACGACACCTTCACCTCGGACCTGCACCGGGTCCAGGCCGAGGATCCGGATATCGGCGAGGCCGGCGTTTACGCCTTGACGCCCGATGTCCGTATCATGAATGCGACTTGGCGTGCCGCCCCTGTCGGCCTGTCATCGCGAATGGTGGTTCGCACCTCGGGCCGGGATAACCAGACGATCTGGGAAACCAACCTGGAGGTGGAGCCGGAGCGGCAATATCTTTTCACCGGGAAGATTCTGACCATCGACCCGGAAGGCCACCCGGAATTCGACCTGGAAATCCGCGCCGACAACGGAGACGCCCCACCGGTCATCCAGCCGCTGATCGCCCAGGCGGACATCGGCGAAGCCGCCACGTTCCAAGCCGCCTGGACCGCACAGAACGGGGGACGCCTGACATTGCGGATCATTGACCGTAACGTCGACAACAAGCCGTTGGGTGTCGCCTTCGCCGACTTCCTGTTCCTACCCTATTTCAAATCCGGCCAAACCACCATCACTGCAGAGAACCTGGAAGGCATCCGCTTCCGCGCGAGCGGCTGTCTGACCCGCCGGATTTTCCTGCATTGCTACGACCACTATATCGACGGTGTGCGGCGGGCCACCAGCGACGCCCTGCCACCCAGCCAGGCCTGGCAGCCGATGGGCCGCTTTTCGCTGGTGTCGGATACGAACCAGGCAATGGCACGGTTCAATGGCCCCCGGAACGATGTGGGCGGACGTTGGCCCAAGTTCGATCCAGATTCTCCGGTCAGCGAAGACACCTATCGGCGGCGCTGGGAACGCAACGGCGGCATCCGCGATGCGGTCCTGTCCTATCTGGCGCTCAGCGCCCGAAACGACACCCCACGGGGCGAGCGGCCACTTCATGAAGACGGCAATCCGCAGGACATTCTGACGGTGGCCGGTCTCGACCTGCTGAACGTGGCGGCGACCGACTTCCACATTGCCCGCATGCTTGGGCTGGGCACCCTGGATCCGGTTCCAGCAGCAGCACCGGATGCCGAATACGTCTATCTGGCCGTCTATTGCACCGAAGCCCCCCTTGACCACCCCACCTTGCGCGGCGGGGCCAGGGCGGCGCATATGACCATGAGCGTGCCCACCCGTACCCGGGACGACAGGCTGCCCGATGCGCCGGTACTGGATGACCCGGTGTTCGGCATCATTGTCAGCAACGGTTCCCCGGGTGGCCGCAACATCCTGCGCGCCGACGGCACCACCTGGGACGGCCTGAAGCGCTACGTGAACTTCGCCCTGGTGGACACCGATCCTGCCCCCTCGCCGCCGGGTCGCTTTTTCGAGCCGGACACGCCGTTCTCCAGCATCGACAAAACACCGGCGGCCTTCCTGGGCCTGAAACACCGACTGGCGACCGAGGCCCGGTGGCGGCGCCCGGAGCCGTCCCATGCCCTTGATCAGCTTGACGGCGGCAATCCGCAGAAACCGGAGACCATGCCCATCTCCCTGCCCGAGCTGCCCGGCGACATCGCCCTGACCCACGAGCAGACGGAATCGGGACGGCATCTGTACGCCTGCTACGGTATCAACCTGTTCTCACGCCCCGGCCCGCCGGGTCCGCTGGTGACCATCCCCACCACATTGGGCCGGAGCAACGATCTGCTGCCCCCCCACAACCTCGCCGCCTGCCTGATCCAGCCCGAAGCCCCCCTGCTTCTGACCACGGCGGCCGAACAGGCGCGGCTGACCGCCCTGCCCGGACCGGATCGCACCCTGGTCCGCGTCACCTTCGACTACACCCACATCCATGACCTGTCCTATCCCGACGGCCGGTTCGTGGAATTTCTGTTCCGCGAACAGCGCCCCAAGACCATCGGCGGCAAGGTCATCCTGGCCCAGACCTATCCGCATGATCCCTCGCTGTGGGAGGTCCGGACCGGCGACTTCACCCCCGAAAGCACCCGGGACCCCGGCGCTCCGCCCCAGCCGCCCAGTGCCTCCCCGGCTCTGACCGAGGTGGAAAAGCCCCGTTTTACCGGCGGCTCTCTTGTCATCGCCGGCCGCCCCTATGGCATCCAGGCTGTCCTTCCCCCCGCCGGAGAGGGCACCGGCCCCACCTTCCTGCTGCCCAAGCTGCGCAGCGGTACACCGGGCGATGCTCCGACCGGCACCTATCAGGCCTCTGAAACCCTGGAAAGCACCTTCGACACCGGAGAAAACCGCCATTTCGTCGCCGTCGAGAACATGGCCGACGCGGGCAACTGGCGGGATGCCGCTCCGCTTGCCAACCGGGTGACCATCGGCGACCCTTCTTGGCGGCCTTGGGTGGAGCGCTTCATCGACGCATCCGGTCGGCCCGTCGAACAGACCTTGCGGGGCTTCCTGGGTCAGGCACGCATCACTTCCCGCCCGAACGATGCCGCCGAGGAAGGGGGGATCTACGAGCTGAGCTTTCAGGACCTGACTCTGTCCCCCCATCCCCAGGCCGACAGCCCCCTGGCCGTGGAGTGGTACCAGGGCGTTGTCCGCATCGCTCCGCGCGACGCTCCCAACGGGCCGAAAAAGGTGCTGGAGGTCATCCGCATCACCAACGTGGGCAATGGCGCCCGGCTACAGCTGACCGTCGTTGATCCGACCTTCAGCGTTTCCCCCATTCCGGAAGATGCCATCGTCGGTGTCAATTTCTATCCCGGATACCGCCTGTACCTGCCCGCTGACGACGCCAACGGTTTCAATGCCGAAGCCTTGCTGCCAGAAGGCGACGATACGCGGCGCACCACCTATCTGGGTGCCCGCAGCGCCGACCCGGAGCGCTCCTTCCGCTCTCCGGTTTCAGCGCCGGCAGCGATCATCGCCCAAGGTCTGATCGAGCCCGAGCAACCGACCGTTTCCCAAACCCAGACCTTCGCCACCCGTCCGGACAACGAAGGCCGGTCCAGCTATTCCTTCACCATCCGCTCGATCCACCGCCCCTTCGCCCTGGCGGTCTATCGCACCAACGATTCCCGCATCCTCCATGCCCTCTACCAGCCGGCAACGGTTGCGCGGATCCGCGAGGACTTGGCCGCCCTTGCTGCGGCCGAGGGAGGTGACACCTTCCTGCCCGAGCGCTGGAGCAGTCTTCTGAGCCTGAGCTACCCCGACGGTCGGTTCCCTCGCTATCCGGAAGACGGCGGGTATCGTTTTCCCAATCCGGACAAGGCCGGTGTCTTCAACCCGGCCGAAGGCCCCGGTGAAGGCGATAATTTCACGGTCTTGCAGGAGCTGCTGCCCCGTCTGTTCACGCCTCTGACCGAACAGCCACTACTCTATCGTCACATTCGCCCCCTGCCCTATCAGCCGCGCCCGGGGCGTCAGGTGGTGCGCGACGAGAACGGCAAGGTTCTGGAGCCGACAAACCCCGCCTTCGATCAGGCCCCCATGGCCCGTTTGGTCGGCAACAACGGCGTGATGTTCACCGATTTCACCCTGGACGGGGCTTCGCGGTCGCTGTGGTTCTACGCGGCACGGGAAATCGGTAGCCGCATGAAGATGGGGCCGCTCAGCCCCGTGATTGGTCCGGTCTTCCCGGTCAACACCGCCCCGGCTCCAGCCCCGGCGATCAAGGGCCTGACACCCCGCGGCGCCCAGCCGGCGCTCGGCCTCGGCCCGTCGGTCAGCCTGGCGGTCAGCACCCTCCCCGCCTTTCATGGGGTCACCCGCTATCTGCTGATGCGGACTACGGATGCCGATGCCGCCCTGTCGGTGCGGGCAATGACGGTGGTCGACGATGTCACCCCATCCGACCCAGCGGAAGGGCAGGAGGCCGGTAGCCTGACCCTGTCTGACCACTTCACCGACCTCCCCCTGCCACCTTATGGGGTTCCGGTGTTCTATCGGGTCGTCGGCCTGCGGCCGGTGGTCCATGCCAATGATGCCAACGAGGTCCTGACCGACTGGGCACCCTCTCTGCCCTCGCGCACGGTGCTGACCAATCTGATCGACACGGTGATCCCCGATGCTCCGCGTCTATCGGCGGAGATCCCCGACCCGGCGGCCGACCTGCTGGAAGATCTGGTCCTGCGCTGCGCGCCCACCGCGACCAACGCTGATTACCGGCTGTTCAAGCGCAATGCCCGGGGGAACTGGGAACAGGTGGCCCTTCATGAAAACGTGCCGGGGACCGAACCGGATATCACCTTCCGGATCGCCGGTCCGCTGCCCAGACGGGACGCCAACGGCCCCCTGCGCCATCACTTCAAGGTCGAGGTGCAAAACTCGTCGGGCCTGATCAGCACCCGTGACCGGATCCTGACCCTTTAGGACCCAGTCCCCGTGGGACCCCACCGCCTAGAGGGAAACGGGGTCAGCTAGACTCAAGCTGACCCCGTTTCCCTCTAGCAGACTGTCGGATTTTCCCCCGTTCTGGTATTATCCCACATGGCAAAATTCAGAGAATTCGACCGAAATCAGCTGTTTCTGCTGCCCCCCAGTCTGAACGATTGGGTGCCGGAGGACGATTTGGCCCATTTCGTGATTGCGGCTGTGGACCGGGTAAGGCTTGATGCCTTCAAGATCCGTCATCGCGTCGTCGGCCAGCCGCGCTATCATCCCCGGATGATGCTGGGGCTTCTGATTTACGGCTCTGCGAACGGATTTTTCTCCTCGCGTCGCCTGGAGCGGGCGACCTATCGAGATCTTGGTGTGCGTTTTGTGGCGGCAGACAATCATCCCGATCATGATACAATCGCCACCTTTCGGCGGGAGAACAGGACAGCCTTCGAGGCCGCGTTCCTGGAGGTCCTTTTCATGGCGAAGGAGTCCGGGGTCCTGAAGCTCGGTACGGTGTCGATCGACGGGACCAAGAGTAACGCCAACGCGTCGAAGATCCGGTCCCTGCGCTACGACCGGGCCTTGGAGGATCGAGATGAAAGAGAAGCTGAAGACGACGGAGGGACGAAAAATGTACAAGCTGCGTAAGCAGACCGTCGAACCCGTCTTTGGCGTCATCAAATCGGCTCTCGGTTTCCGCACCTTCAGGCTCCGCAGCCTGGAGAAGGTCAAAAGCGAATGGACCCTCGTCGCGCTGGCCGACAACTGTAAGAGAATGGCGAAGCTCAGCATGGCTTGAGGGGGGGCAACGCGCCCCTTGCTCCCCCCTCCAGACCATGCCGACAGCAAAGGCCCAGAAAAAATTCTCAGACACGCTGCTAGTGCACCGACAACACTTACTGAAGCCTCCGATCCAAAACCGGAAAGCGAGGATTAAAGAGTCAGGACACCTTTCCAAATAAGGGGAAATGTCTCAGTATCTCCCTAGGAATAGGCTTCCATCAAATAAGCACCTGACTGTAATATCCGGCCTCCCAAATTTGGAAGCAGTTGATGAAGAGGATAGCTAAGATGAAAAATCACGAATCCTTACCAAATCAAGATTCATCAATTGAAGCTTTCAGCTGGGTCTTTAATATAGAAAGCGTGTCCATAGAACTTACCAGCCGATGCAACTTGAGATGTCACTATTGCAGTGTTCCCCATTCGGAAAGCTATGGCGCTGCGGACATGTCCAAGCAGCGTCTCGGTGATATCCGCAGTCTGCTCAAAACGGGAAATGTGCAGTCTCTTAGCCTGTCTGGTCGAGGAGAGCTGACCTATATGGACAACTGGCAGGAAGCGGTGGCCCTGTTCAAGGACGCGGTCCCCGTCACTCATGCCGTTCTCAATATGGCCAAGCCGCTGACCTGGGAGGAGGCAGAGGCCGTGTTGCAGATCACGTCCTTCAGCTTCAGCATCGATACCGCAGATCGGGAACTGACACTGCGCACCCGCAAGGGAGCGGACCTCCGCACGGTCATTTCCAACATCGTGCTCTTGCGGGCTGTGGCCCTGGCCTGCGGTCGCCCGCTTCCTTTCTTCAACATCATTGCGGTGATGAACGAAAGCAGTATCTTCGGCCTCAAGAAGCTCGCCAGCCTCGCAATAACGCTTGGGGCACGGACCCTGATCCTCCAGGATCTGGTCATGGATTACAAAGGGATTGCCACAGACGCGCCGGTTGGCCACATCAGCACCCTGCCCCAGGAACGACTGCGCGAAGCCGCCGTGGAGTTCTTGGAAGCCAGTAAACTCCTTTCCCACCATCAGGTTGGCTTTACGGCCCACCCGACCCTTACGACGATCATTCAAGAGGCCATTTCTGACATCCCCCCAGAAAAGTCATCTATCACGGCGATTGAGGTAGATTCCCCCTCGTTGGGCCGCTATCGCCGCCATGCTCAGCCCCTTAAGCCTGGATCCACTCGATTCTGCACGATGCCTTGGGAGATGTTACTTCTACGCAGTGACAGTCAAGTCGAAGTGTGCTGCGGAGCGTATGGCGAGACCGGCAGCTATGATGGAATCAAATCCCTGACCGAGATCGCCAACCTGCCCGCCATCCGTCGTCTTCGTAAAGAACTTCTGACAGGCGAGGTGAACGAACTCTGCGCGCACTGCAGTAGTGCGCCGGAAACCTCGGTCAGTGCTTTTCAGGAACACATTCGCACCTTATATGCGAGCGCCCCCTGATACGGGAACGTGGGAGCTGCCAAATCCATAGAAATTCCTTACGCTTTGAAAGCACTCAAGAATTTATAAGATGGCAGTGAAACTGGAGATTAATTCCAAAGTGCGCTCAGCGTGACTCACCGCACTTTGGAAGCATTCAAAGGGTCACCGTGCGTCATGGCACATCAAAGCCCAAGTGGTGTTTGAACGCTATAGAAGCAACGTGGGGATCAAGTCACCTCCTATCGCCACCGTCCTGAGATGATCTTACGAGTCTGACAATCTGGTCTGGCCGCATCGATTCCAGACCGATCAGAAGGCCGGAATATCCCCGCCCTTCGGCAGGCGTCCGCAAAACCGGAGCCACTGTTAGAAGCGCCACCTCCCAATTTTCCGATACTTTCCGTCACGCGATTGGACATCGACCTCTGACGGGGAACCCGCCCAGTGGACAAACCGCCGAAAATACCGCTTATTGTACTCTCATTTTCTGCATAGAGTTCCAAGGTACGCTCCGTGGGCATTGTTTTCGCCTAACCAGATTAAAAGGGGAGACCATCTATGATCGACCGGAAGTATTTTGAACCGAATCCGGCCATCTATTTTCGAGACCTTTTAATCCCCATGGCCCTTTTTTTCGTCTGCTTTGCCTGGGCGATGAACTCGGAAGGATGGATGGTTCTGCTTCCTTGGGTCATTGCGGCGGTCTCGATCCACCGGGCCGGCATGTTCGCCCATGAGATCGTCCATCGGCCCGCTCACCGGCGGATGCGCGCCTTCAACACCTTTTGGAACTGGACCGTCGGCGCCATCATCATGGTGCCAACCCTCCGCTTCCAGAAACCTCACCTAACCCACCACGCAACCGGCATCTTCCGCACCAAGGACGATCCCCAGTATCTGCTCGTGCGCGGCAATCCTGGCATGATGGCCCTGGTCCTTTTCGTCGTTCCCCTGGTCATGCCCCTGACCAATTTCCTCCAGATCCTTACCGGCGCCCTTGGGGGCATCGGTCTGGAGGAAACCATGGAACGCCGCGCCCAGGCCCGGGGGTTTTCCGTCTGCACCCTGTTGACCAAGCGCCAGAAAATCGCCGTCGTCCGGCAGAGTCGCTTTACCCTGGCAGCCTTCATCCTTTACGTTGCCCTTCTCCCCCAGACTCTGCCGCTCTACTATTCCCTGATGGTCGCCGGTTGGTTCCTGACCGTGGCCCGGATCCCGCTGGAGCATGAGCTGGAACGCCATGCGCCCCATTCCAACGCCCACGACCAGATGCTCGACAGCTTCACGGTGGAAACACCCCTGGCCCTATTGATCCAGCCGCTGGGTTTTCGCTTCCACACCGCCCACCACATGTACCCCGGCGTTCCCTATCACAACCTGCCAGCCCTACACGCCGAACTCAAGGCCACCAATCCCGAATACCGGGGCAGCATCATCTCCCTCTGGGCCGCAATCCGTGGCGCCAAAGCCGGACCGCACCCAGGGAATGCGGTGAAGGCCAACGAAGCGGCCTAACCGCCCCCACCCCCTCCACCGTCCCATGTTCCACCGCCAGGATCCACGAACGAGCCCATGAAGACAGCCATCAAAGACATCGCAAAGACCATGCTGGCCGCCGTTCCGGACGCCAGTTTCGAAATCCACTTTTGGGACGGAGACAGCCTGAAAATCGGCGACGCGCCAAAGTTCGTCCTGACATTCAAGGAAAAAAATGCGCTTTCGCAAACTCTCTCCAGTGGCTTCATGGGGTTTGGCGAAGCCTATATGACCGGCAGTATCGAGCTGGAGGGAGACTTCCAAAGCCTCTTCCGGCTGGGTTTCGCTGCGGACTACACCAAACACCCCATGCCGCTGAGCCTGAAACTGCGCATCCTGCTGGTTTACCTGTTGAACCAGAACACCCTGACCGGATCGCGAAAGAACATCGCCCACCACTACGAAGTGGGCAACCCGTTCTACGAACTGTTGCTCGGCCCCACCATGGCTTACACCTGCGGCTATTACAACAGCCCCGACGACGATCTGGAGACGGCCCAGACCAACAAGTTCGAGCACATTTGCCGCAAGCTCCAGCTTGTCGAGGGCGAGCATATCGCCGACCTGGGATGTGGCTGGGGCGGCCTGCTCATCCACGCTGCCCGGAACCATGGGGTGACCGGTGTGGGTGTGACCCTCTCCCCCTCCCAACAGAGCTTTGCCTCCGACCGCATCAAGGCCCTGGGCCTGGAAGATAAGATCGAGGTGCGCCTGCTCGACTACCGGGATATCGAGGGCAGCTATGACAAGGTCGTTTCCGTCGGCATGATGGAACACGTGGGATTGCGCTTCATCCCCGGCTGCTTCGCCAAGATCAAATCGATCCTCAAGCCCGGCGGGCTAGGGTTGGTCCATACCATTGGCAATGACAAGCAAATGGCCGCAGACCCCTGGACGGAGAAGTACATCTTCCCCGGCGCTCAGGTTCCGAGCATTGGCCGTGTGGTGGAGGGGGTCACGGGCCAGGACATGAACCTGATCGACGTGGAGAACCTGCGCCGCCACTACCCCCTGACCATCCGGGGCTGGCTGAATAATTTCGAAGCGAACATCGATCCCATCCGCAAGATGTACGACGAGGAATTCGTCCGCCGCTACAAATTATACTTGGAAGTCAGCGAGGCCTCCTTCCTGTGGGGCGGCAACCGATTGTTCCAGGTGCTGTTTTCCAACGGATTAACGGAAATGACGCCCTACACCAGGGCCTATCTGTACCCGGGCGCGTAACCCGCCGCGTCAACAGGCTGCGTCAACAGGTCGCGCCAGCAGGTCGCGCCAACAGATTGTCTGCTCCTCAAAAAGCCCCCGTCGTCCGCAGCATTGGAAGCGAACCACGGGGGAGAGGTCTTGTTAATCGGAAATGCCTTATTTCAGTGAGTCCGCTTCACCGTCCGCTCATCCCTTCGCGTTCCCGTTCGCGGGCACCGATCCAGCCTCCCATGCGGCCATATGCGACCCAATAAAGTCCACCACCGCACGGTGGGCTTCTGCGGGATCGCCTTCCACAGGGATCGGCGATCCAAAGGCGAAGCGGACGGGCAAGGCGGGATTGATCCAGCCCAGGTCCTCGACCCAGGTGCCGCGCCCCCAAGCCCCCGTGGACAGGGCGACGGGCACCATGGACACGCCGGTACGCCGGGCAAGCCGCATGCCAAGCGTTCCAAAAGCCTCGGGAACGAAGCTGTCGGACCGATGGGCCTGGGGAAAGATGATGACCGAAGTCCCCCCTTCCAGCTTACGCCCCCCTTCCTTGAGAACGTGTGTCAGGTCGGCGCGCGGATCGGTCCGGCTGACAACAATCGGGTCAAAGGCCCCCAGCACATCCCGAAACACGGGATACTTCATCAGGCTCGCCTTGGTCACAAAGGTCACAGGATGATCGCGGCCGAGAAGCCCCGGCATGGCCTGGGTCTCCAGGGCGCTCATATGGTTGCCGACGAAGACCACGGGGCCCGCATGGCTTCTCACGGCCTCCAGCCCGGTCACCTCGAACCGCACGCCCACGCGCTCCAGGGCCCGCACCAGACAGGCGCTGCCGTCGGCGAGACCGGCGGACGTCAGACGCCCACGCGTCGCCAAGTATCCCGCACGCCCCATGATCACCGCAGCCTGCGAGTAGAAACCAATAGTCGGATAAAGCCTACGCGGCACGAACCCCCTCCTTCAACACCGCTTCCGACGGCCTTTCCGACGCTGAGCAAGCGGTCCCCCTGTTTAACCCGGGAACTGTCACACGGGTAGCTTTGATGACAACTCCTCCCTACTATCAGGCGCTTTTCCCGCAGTTACCTTGTAGCACAGCCCCTACTGGAGCCTCTCCATGACCGAAGCCAAGCATGTGGTCGTCATCTACACCGACGCCGGAGGTGGCCACCGTGCCGCAGCCCAGGCCCTGCGCGAGATCCTGGAGTCCGAAGGACAATACCGCGTCACCCTGGTCAATCCCTACGTCGAGCTGATGCCGGAGATGGACCTGTTTCACCGTCTGACGGGACGTCGCGCGGAAGCCTTCTATAACGAAACGATTCTGCGCGATGGCCACACCGGGCTTGTCTGCTGGATCTATTACATGATCGTCCTGATTAATTTCCGCCTGTCGCAAACGGCGGGACGGCGGGTGTTCTTCGACTATTTCCAGCGGGTTCGCCCAGATATGGTGGTGTCCGACCTCCCCATGCTGAATGGGGTCATCATGTCCGCTCTGGCCGACTACCGGGCGCAAAACGCCGGGGCAGAACGCACCAGCGGTGTGGTGCTGATCACGGACTGGACGGAGATCAGCCGCCACGTATGGTTCCCCCGGGGCGGTGGTTACCACGCCATCTGCGGTACCGAGGACGCCTATGGTCAAGCCTCGCGGGTGGCAGGACTTACGGGCCAGATCCATCGCACCCAAGGTCTTTTGCTCAAACCCGCCTTCCTGGCCGGACGGCCCACGGATCAACGGGCCGCGCGCGTCTCCCTCGGCCTGGATCCGGACAAACCCATAATCTGCCTTCTCTATGGCTCCGGCGGCGGGCGGCGCATGCGCGAGATTGGTCTTTCCCTTCGAGACGCCCCCCCCGATGCACAGGTCGTCTTCCTCTGCGGGCGAGACAATCGTTTGGCAGAAGACTTCTCAGCCGTCGACTGGCCCTTTCCGGTCCGCGTGCTGAGCTTTACGAATGAGGTGCCGCGCTACCTGGGGGTCTCCAACATTTTCGTCGGAAAGCCCGGCCCCGGCTGCGTCAGCGAAGCTCTAGCCATGGGGCTCTCCCTGCTACTCGACCGGACCATGGCGCTTCCCCAGGAAAAACCGGTCCTGCAGTGGCTGAAACGGTCAGAAGCGGGGCTGTCCTTCTCCCGGATCGGGGAGTTCCGCAGGCTTCTGGCTCGTCAGCTCGCCGAAATCCAGACCAAACCCGAGGCGGAACCCACCACACACCCCAATACCGCAGCCGCCGAGATCCCGAACATCTTCGCCGATATTCTTCGCCTGGACGCGGCTAGATCAAACCGCCTTAAATCGGAATCGATTTAAGGCGGACACTTTGATCTAGATTCAACAAGTTGAGCATCGAGTGGACCGGAAAACCGGTCCCCACTTTTCCGCTCGATGCTCTAATCGACCAAACACCACAGGTTAGATGAGGCCCACCCAGAAGGCGGCCGCCCCAGACATGTAATGCACCAGGGTGACCCCCGCCAAATTGCGGTGGCGTTGGTAGATCAGACCAAATAGAAGCCCGGTAACAATGGTCAGAAACACGGCGGTAAAGCCGAAGTGCAAGTGGAACATACCAAAGAACAAAGACGCCAGGACAATGGAGCCGAAGCCCTTTCGGTCCCCAAGAAAGCGCTGAAAGGACGATTGGAGGAAGCCCCGCGCCACCAGTTCCTGCAGCAAACTGTGGATGAAATAACTGAGCGAGCCGGCCCATTCGAAGGGCACAGGCTTGCCCGGCAGGGCATCGAAGGCCTTCAGCACCTCGGCCAACCCAAAGGTCAAGAGAAGAACCACAAGGGATATCACCGCCCCCTCCACCAGGGATCGGCGCAATCCAACAGTCGTCAGCCCGATTTCTCTCCGCGGAATTCCCATGCGCCACATGACGATGAGGCTGGGAAGCAACAACAAGGCCAGATACTGCCAGGCAAACTGGCTCGTGTAGACATTCACATGCAGCACATGGCGCGCCAGGACATCATTGACCAACGTCCCAATGCACATCATGCCCATGGCATACAGAAAGAAGCGACCGAACTGCTGCCGTTCGCGGATGGACTGCACCTCGCGTTCCAACACCGCCACATGCTTGTCGGTCTGCCCCCGCATTTTGCGGACGATCGCAACACCCAATCCCCCGCGTAAATCAGCCAGAAGATGATCGCCATCGGGCTCACTCAACAAGTCATTGGGTTGAACCTCCTCCAAGACGACCTCGGTCTTGGCGCGGGCCGACGCAGACCGGGGCAGGCCATCGAGCACGGCCATCTCCCCTAAGGCCTCCCCGGGTCCCAGGTCCGTCAGCACCCGCTCCCCATTATCGGCGCTCCCGTCAGCGTCGCCATGTTCTGTCAGGCGATAGACGGAGATCACCCCCTCCTTGATCAGGAAGAAAGCGTTGGTGCGATCTCCTTCGGTCAGGATCACCGTCCCCGCCGGAATGGTCCGCCGCACGGCCACCCGGCGCAAGGCCGCCATCGTTTCCGGCTTCACAGGCAAGCCCAGGGAGGTGAGGGCATCCCCCTGGTCCACGGCACCCAAGGGGTCAGACGCCAAACCGGCGTTGGAATTGGAATCGGAAAGGGTCATGGTCAAAGGGTCCTGCGCAGCTGACGTCCACCAAGGTAAAGGGCAAAAGAGGCGACCATAAGGATCACATGATAGGTACCCCATAGCCCCAATCCCGGCACCCCGTTGCTCCCCAAAGGAACCATAAGCGAGGCAGCGATGGTCAACAGAATGCCAACGACCATAGAAATAGACCCCGTTCCCCGACGCAACCCGGCCAACGACAGGCCCAGCAGCAGCAAAAAGGCCAGCAGATAGAAAACGATGACGGAAAGAAAGTCGTCGGAGGTCAGGACCACCGCCAAGGCCGCCAGAGCGCAAAGCCCCCCAATCCCCAGGACCAGCCGACGTCCCTTGGGAGGCAGGAACTGGGACGCCGTCGCCAACAAAATGACCATGCTACCGACGATGATGGTAACCCGTGTAACGATGATCATGGCCCGGTGCCAGGGATGCCCCACAGGCTCGAAAAAGCCGTGATCAATGGCGCCCAGCATGGAAGCGACTCCGATCAACAGCAGGGCGAAAGCCCAATACCAAGCCGGTGATTTGGGCACCACCTTCCCCCGGAAGGAGAGACCCGACAGGAAAAACAGTTCACAAGACAATATGATGTCGGTCAATGACGACATCGCGAGTTCACTCAGCATAGCTCTTCCATCCCCCAATTCGCATATCTTTTTGATCCCTCGGCGCCACGGCTGAGCTCCCTCATTCCCACATGAACCTCCCGAAGACTCCGGCAAAGGCTCCTGAAGTCCGCGAAAAACCGATAGAAACCAAGGCACCAAGTGGTACCATAGATGGGGATGGCTTGATCAATAGGATCATTGAATTCTGCCTTTTCTTCTCAAAAAATCGACAAACCCTCAGGGCCACTCAAGAGACGAAAGAGACCACTCCATGCACCTACCCGGAATTTTCAAGGGAGCGCCAAGGTGATTCTTTCGAATTCTTCCCTCGAACGGCACACCGACCCGATCTCTTCATCTCTGGGGACTGGGTTTGAGCACCTTTCTTGCGAGCAATTGGCCCACCCCCCCCGCTTGCTGATCATTCACAACCAGCGGGCCGCTGTCCGCCGGGAGGCCCGCTTTCGCGCGGTCCTGGACAGCCTGAAAGCCGCCGGATGTCCCATGGTGGTCCAGCAGACCCAAGCCGCTGGCGATGCCGGGCGCTTTGCTGCGGCGGCAAGCCGCAGGACCTTTGATCTGGTGGTGGTAGCGGGGGGTGACGGGACAATAAACGACACCATCAATGGCTTTACGCCGGATTCCCCTGCCCTGGGTCTCATTCCCTTGGGAACCGCAAACGTACTGGCCCACGAATTGGGACAGGGCATGAAGCCGGATGCCATCGTCCGCAGCCTGATCGCCGGGCAACGAATCGCGGTTTATCCGGGGGTGGTAAACGGCCGTCGCTTCATGATGATGGCCGGAGTTGGCTTCGACGCCCATGTGGTCAACGGCGTGAAGCGTCCAATGAAACTGCGCCTGGGGAAACTCGCCTACGCCCTTGAGGCCTTGCGGCAATTGGTTCTTCACCCCTGTCCCCCGCTCGATGCTCAGATTGATGGGCGCCCCGTCGTAGCGGCAACCCTGGTGGCCCAAAGGGGCCGCCTTTACGGGGGGCGCTTCACCTTGGCGCCTGACGCAAACCTCAAGATTCCCCTCTTCCAGGCCACCCTGTTCCCCCGTGCCGGACGTCTGGCCATGGCGGGGTATAGCGCTGCCCTGCCCTTGGGCTTGCTGACCAGACTGGGCCTCGTCGAGCATGTGGAGGCCCGGTGCATCGAGGTCGCGGGTCACCCCGGCGACCCCGTTCAGGCTGACGGCGACGTCATCGCCCACCTTCCGGCGAAGTTGACCCTGGACGACCACCCGATCCACATCACGGTGCCGCCAACCGGGGACTCAGCGAAGAAACCAATTTAATCCCTGCACCGCTGTGATTCGAAAGCATGTGACCGCAAAAAATATGTGTCTGGATCAAACCGAAAGTCATGCCGTGGTTTCAGGTGCTTTCCCGTCACGGGGCTTTTCCCCGTCCCCCCCCCTCTTTGGCGAGGCTGGGGCCGAAAGGCCCCAGATCCCGAGCAGTTGCTGGCCGAAAGGCCCCAGCCTCCATGCCAAAATAAAATGGGGGTTTGGGGGCATTTCCCCCCAAATGGGCTTGGGCAATCGCCCAAAAAAGACGAAACACTGTCGTGTCCTGTGTCTGTGCCGCTCAAAAGTTTCGGCGCCCGCACCATCGAAGGCAGAATCCCCATGTCCATCCTTTGTCACCAGTAAATTCGCCCAAATGCCCGTCCGATGGCCTTCGCCTCCCCTTGTCAGAATGCTTGGCGTCTGTATGCTCGAACTTCAGACGATTGTGAGCGACCTGGGGAGGCACCGGGGCAGATGAGTATTTTCGGAAAGATCATCGGAGGCGTCGGAGGCTTCATTATCGGTGGCCCCCTTGGCGCCGTCCTGGGCGCAGCAGCCGGACATGCCTATGACCGCATGCGGGAAGAAGGCCTGGAAGCCTACGGCCCTGAAGAAGGGGTCCGCAGCGGTTCGACCTTTGACCGGAGCAACGATGCCGCCCGCCAAATGGCTTTCACCGTAGCGGTCATCGCCCTGGGTGCTAAGATGGCCAAAGCCGATGGCACCGTCAGCCGGGAGGAAGTCACCGCCTTCAAACGCGCCTTCCGCATCCCCCCCGGAGACATGGAGGCCGTAGGCCGCATGTTCGACGAGGCAAAGAGCAGCCCCGACGGCTACGAGGCCTATGCCCGCCAGATTGCGCAGATGTTCGCCGATACGCCCCAGGTGCTGGAGGAATTGTTGGGCGCCCTGTTCGTGATCGCCCAAGCCGACGGCCGCATCCACCCCAATGAAGTCGCCTTTTTACACCGGGTGGCCGATATCTTCGGCTTACCCCCAAGGGATTTTGACCGCATCAAGGCCACCCACGCCCCGGGCGAACCCGACCCCTACGAGATCCTGGGCGTCACGCGGGACATGGATGATACGGCCATCCGCGCGGCCTACCTGAAACTGGTGCGGGAGAACCACCCTGATACACTGGTCGCCCAAGGTATGCCCCCGGACTTCGTGGAACTGGCCACTCAGAAAATGGCCTCCATCAACACCGCCTATGAAAGCGTAACCGAAGCTCGCAAGGCCCGATGACCACCGGACCCAAGCGTGTCTTCACGGTCAGGTTGCTCCAACGACACTCTCAAATTCAAAAAAGGAAAACGAAACTGGATCAGAGTGGATTGCTCTGATCCAGTTTCGTCTCAGAGTGCCTTCGAGATCAAGTTGGCCCATTTCTTGGCCCAACTTGATCTCGAAGGCACTCTAAAATCTATATAACGAGAGTGAAACTGGGCCAGCTTGACCCAAGCTGGCCCAGTTTCATTTTAGACGTCTCCCTCCCCGTCGCCCCGCGCCCGGGTGATGATCTGTTCATGGACCAAATCCAGATGGGCCTCCTCGATACCTTCGCCGCCCTTACCGTCGCTTTCCTTTGGGGCATGAATTTCATCGTCGTGAAGGTTGGATTGACAGATATGCCTCCCTTCCTTCTGACGACCCTGCGCTTCGCCCTGGCTGCAGCCCTCGTCACCCCCTTCCTGCATGTGGAGCGCAGACATATCAAAAAGGTGCTGCTGCTCTCGTTCACCTTCGGCACAGTCCATTTCGCCTTGCTGTTCACGGGTATCAGCATGGTTGATGCGGCCACTGCGGCGATCATCGTCCAGCTTGGCACCCCTTTCGCCACCTTGGGTGCGATCTTTTTCTTCAAGGAACAGATGGGCTGGGTCCGATGGCTTGGCCTGCTCTTGGCCTTCCTGGGAGTCGCCTTGGTCGTCGGCGGCCCCAGCCTGGGATCGCCAGTCGCCATCCTTATCTTGGTGCTCTCGGCCCTTGGCTGGGCCAGCTCCAACCTGATCATGAAGACCATCACCGGCGCCAACCCCGTAACCATGAGCGGCTGGCTATCCCTTTTCGCCCTCCCCCAAAGTCTTTTGCTGAGCCTTTTGATCGACGGCAATCCTCTGCCCGAGATCGCCCGAATGACTTGGGTAGGATGGGGAGCAGTTCTTTACACAGGTGTATTCGCAAGTATTGTTTCCCACTCTCTTTGGTACTATCTCCTTAAACGACACCCCGTAACCAGCGTCACCCCCTTCGCCCTGCTCGCGCCCATTATTGGCATAGGTGCAGGCATTTTCCTCCTTGGGGAAGAGGCTACAACGGCAAAACTGGTGGGGGGAGCAGTGACCCTGAGTGGGGTGGCCTTGATCGAGATCTGGGGGCGCCGGGGAAACCGCCAACGAATTCGCAGCGAGGGGATAGACAGTCGAGGGATGGCCCCCAAGGTCCAAACCGATGAGGACGCCGAGGCCGGATTCAACAGCAGGTCAGGGACCAAATAGAATGGATGAATACGGAGCCGAACCACACAGCCCGATCATCAAGGCCCCATTGGAGGAAAGGATCCGAAATCGCCCCTCCCCAAACAGAGACGAACGCCCGCAAGGACAGCCAATCGATACTCTGGTCATCCACTACACGGGCATGCGCTCGGCCGGGGAAGCCCTCGAACGCTTGGAAGATCCGGAAGCGAAGGTTTCGGCCCATTACCTGATCGACGAGGACGGACAGATCCTGCGCTTGGTCGCCGAGTCCGACCGCGCCTGGCACGCCGGAGTTTCCTACTGGCGAGGCAGAGAGCGGATCAACGACACCTCCATTGGCATCGAACTCGTCAACCCCGGCCATGAGTTCGGCTACCGCCCCTTTCCCTCTCCCCAAATGAACAGCCTGATCCATCTCTGCCGGGCTATTTTAAAGCGCCATCCCATCCCCGCCCGCAATGTGGTGGGGCACGCCGATATCGCCCCCACCCGCAAGGAGGACCCCGGCGAGTTGTTCGACTGGCACGCCCTGGCCCGGGCTGGCGTGGGCCTTTGGCCGACGCGGCCCCTGCTGGCCCTATCCGCACGGAAAGATCAGGAGAACGCGGACCGACTGCTGGAGCATATCGGCTACGACGTGACTGACCGGACTGCAGCCGTTGTTGCCTTCCAACGGCACTTCCGCCCAGCCAACATTGACGGACAGGTGGATATGGAAACCATGGGTCTGCTAATGGCGCTGACATCCGAGATAAAAGCCCCCTGAGCGCCCCCCTTCCGACCCAACCTTTCCGACGGCAATAGCCCGCGGACGATTAGACCTTTCAGACTGGCAGTCTTTGGCCTAATGTCCGCCACCGCCAGATGGCCGGATGGTCGCTCCTCGGGAGTTGGGTTCGCCCAACGGCCCGGGGGGAGGAAAGTCCGGGCTCCACGGAAACACGGTGCCGGGTAACGCCCGGCGGGGGCGACCCTAGGGAAAGTGCCACAGAAAGCAAACCGCTGGCTTACAGGGTCAGCAAGGATGAAAGGGTGCGGTAAGAGCGCACCGCGGCCCCGGCGACGGGGACGGCATGGTAAACCCCACCGGGAGCAAGATCGAATAGGGACGGCACGCCTTCCGAAGCGGAGGCAAGCGGCGTTTCCGGGCCGCCGTCCGGGTAGTATCGCGTGAGGCGTCCGGTAACGGGCGTCCCAGATGAATGACCATCCCCGCTTCCGCGTCCCTCACGGGATACGGGTGGTGAGGACAGAACCCGGCTTACAGGCCATCTGGCGGCTTTAATTCGGTTTGGTACTTTCATTCGGCTTGGCACTCTGGCCGCGCCAATCCGACTCGCAGACCGTCTGGCGAGACTCGGATCCCCCTTCGCGGACCGTCCGGCGGGACTCCAGTCCCCCCCATGACATCCCACCTCCCAATCCCACGAAATCCCATGTCAGCCCCCCCTCAGCCCGCTGGAATCCCCCACGGGGCGCCATGGGCTGCCCATGGCTTTCCATGGGAAAAACCGGTCTGCTCTCATTCGGTGTGCATTTTATGCTTTTTCACCAAGAGGATTAGCCAGCTATATCTTGTGAGAACGGAATAAGAACAAATACCAGACCCCCCATTCCTTTACAAAGTATTAAGATTGCTTTTTATGCATTCCTTTCAAGGTGCAACGAATACTTCAAAAGAACCAAGGAATTACCTTATTTCCCAGGATACCTCCTATGTAAACCCACCCTGAACCATTGACGCCCATGGTTTCCCATGAGATACCATACAGACCCAAAAAATCCCCAAAAGACGCACCCTCAGCGAAGGGGAAATGGGCTTCTAGAGATCTCACCCGGGAGCACGGCAAGCCATGCGGCCGTTCATCGGCACTTACGAGAACAAAGTGGACCGGAAGGGACGTGTGTCCGTTCCGGCCAAGTTCCGTGCTGTGCTGAGCGCCGAGGACTACACCGGGATTGTCGTCCGCCCTGACGTGGAAAAGGGCTGTATCGAAGGCTACGGCATGGACCGTCTCGAACGACTGAACGACATGACCTCGGACCTCGTGGACTTCGACGATCCCGCAAGCAGCCCCGCCTATCAGATCCTCGCCGAATCGGAGGAGCTGTCCTTCGACCCCAATGGCCGTGTCCTCATCCCCGCACACTTGCTGGAAGAAGCCGGGATTGATGAGACCGCCATCTTCGTTGGCTTGGGTCGTGTCTTCCAAATCTGGAATCCCGTGGCTTACCAAACCTTTAAAAGCACCAAGCTTCGCCCCGCCGCCAAGGCCTCCCCCTCTGCCCAAGCGAAGGAGAGCGCCCCATGACCCATCCCCTTCCCCGTCCCCATTTTCCCGTCATGCTGACCGAGGTTCTCTCTGCCCTGTCCCCAAAGGCGGGAGAGGTCCACCTGGACGGCACCTTCGGCAACGGTGGCTACTCCCAGGGGCTCCTGGAGGCTGCGGATTGCGTTGTCTGGGCCACCGATCGCGACCCATCGGCCCTTGTCCGAGGCCGCGAGATGGAAACAGCCAATCCTGGCCGCTTCACCCTGATCAAAGGTTGTTTTGGCGACATGGATCGCCTGCTGGCTGACCGGGGTGTCACTCAGGTTGATGGCATTGCCCTCGACCTGGGCGTTTCCTCCATGCAGCTTGATCAGGCCGAGCGGGGATTTTCCTTCCAGAAGGATGGCCCACTCGACATGCGCATGGGCAGCGAAGGCCCCACAGCTGCGGACCTTGTGAACACCCTGGACGAGGGTGAACTGGCCAATGTGATCTACCTCTATGGCGAGGAGCGGCACTCACGCCGGATCGCCCGGGCCATCGTCGAACGGCGGGCCGAAACCCCCTTCACCCGCACCGGCGACTTCGCCAATGTGGTGCGGAGCGTCATGCGCAAGGGCAAGGACGGCATCGACCCCGCCACCCGCACCTTCCAGGGTTTGCGTATCAAGGTGAATGACGAGTTGGGTGAACTGGAACGGGGCCTGCTGGCAGCAGAACGCCTGCTGGCCCCCGGCGGACGGCTGGCTGTGGTGTCCTTCCATTCCCTGGAGGACCGGGTGGTCAAGGCCTTCCTGCGTCGCCGCTGCGGAGAAAGCGAGGGCGTCAGCCGACACATGCCCTCGCCTGCGGCCAACCAGGATCCGGAGGCCACCTTCACGGCCCTGTCCCGCCGCGCCATCAAACCCGGCGCGGAAGAAACCCGCATCAACCCCCGCTCCCGGTCCGCCCGACTGCGGGCCGCCCTCCGCACAGCGGCCCCGGCTTGGCCCGACGGGAAGGGACCCGACGAGCAAGGACAGGAAGGAGGATCCCGATGATCCGTCCCATCCACTTAATCTGGGCCGTACTCGTCATGGGTATCGGCACTGCCCTGTTCCTGGTCGCCTACGAGGTTGAGGACCGGGAAGAGGAATTGCTCGCCCTGCGTCACGAGATCCGTGAGACATCCGAGTCCATCCATGTGCTGCGGGCGGAATGGAGCTATTTGAACGATCCCACCCGTTTGGAGCGTCTGGCCGACGAGCACCTGGGACTTGCCCCGATCAAGCCCGAGCAATTCACCACCATCGCCCAACTGACCGACCGGCCCGCCCCCCCTGCCCCATGGGAAAGCAATCCCGAAGGCGGCGTTGATCCGAACCGGCCCCCCGCCACCGGCGATATTCCCTTGGCCAAGAACAAAGAGAAGAACGCCCCCCAAGCCCATGACAAAGGACAGACCGGTACCGCAGGTGCAAAGGTCGCCACGGCAACACCTCTTCCTTCCCCCCGGCCCAAACCCCCGGTGTCCCAGCTCGCGCCCCAACCGTTGAGCAGGGAGGATCATCTTCAGGCCCTGCCCGCCTCCGCCGGGGTTGGGGACCTGAACGCCGCCCGTGCACCCTTGGCTGAGTCTCCGCTTGGTTCCTTCGATCGGAACCGACAGATGAACACTCCCTCCCTGGGAGGGTTAAGATGATGGGGTTCTTCCGATCCCGCCGGACTCGCTTCCTCTATCCGGGCGCCGAGATCCGGTCGAGCAGCGGTGCCTCGCCCGCCCGTCTGGATGGAGAGACCCACCGGATCGTGGAAATGAGCCGGACCCGATTGATGGTCGCCGTCTGTTTGTTCGGCTTGGCTTTCTCCGTCATCGGCGGGCGTCTGGTGCAATTGATGGCCCTGGGCGAACCCGGCGAGCCGCCGGTCGCCACCCTGGCTGACGAACCCCTGGAAACCCGTATGGCCCGGGCCGACATCGTCGATCGGGACGGCTTGGTGCTCGCCACCAACCTCCCCACGGTGCACCTGTATGCCGACACCCGCGCCATTCCGGAAAAGGATCGCCTGCGGGCCATCCGCCTGTTGCCCGCCCTTTTCCCGGAACTGACCACCGAGGAACTGACCAAAAAACTGGTGCCCGGTAAGGCTTTTGTGAACCTGCGCTACAACCTGACCCCCATTGAGCAACAGGCCGTCAACGACCTGGGCATTCCCGGATTGAATTTCCAACGGGCCGAACGGCGGGTCTATCCTGCCGGTCGTCTGGTCGCCCATGTGGTGGGGGCCACCGACGTGGACGGCAATGGCATCGCCGGATTGGAGAAGGCCTTCGACACCCGCCTCTCCAGCCAGGAAACGCCCTTGCGCCTGTCTTTGGATCTGCGGGTCCAACATGTCGCCCATCGGGCCTTAAGCGACGCGGTGGAGCACTTTAAAGCCATCGGTGGCGCCGCCCTGGTCATGGATGCGAACACCGCAGAAGTTCTCGCCATGGTCTCCCTGCCCGATTATGAGCCGGAGCAGATCGGCTCCACCGACGAGGACGCCCGCTTCAACCGGGCGACCCTGGGGGTGTTCGAGATGGGCTCCACCTTCAAGCTGTTCAACACGGCCCTGGGGCTGGAAAACGGCATGAAGCTGACCGACAGCTTCGACGCCCGCCACCCCATCCATATTGGGGGGTTCACCATCAACGACTTCCACGCACAGGCCAAATGGCTGACCATGCCGGAAGTATTGATGTATTCCTCCAACATTGGCTCGGCCCGATTGGCGACGACGGTTGGTACGGAGAAGCAAAAAGAGTTCTTGGGCCGGATGGGGCTGCTCGACCCCATCGCCTTTGAGTTGCCGGAAACGGGGAAACCCCTGACGCCCAGCAGATGGCGGGAGATCAACACCATGACCATCGCCTATGGTCATGGCCTGTCCGTCACCCCCCTGCACACGATCACCGCCGCTGCTGCCCTGGTGAATGGCGGCCTGCTCCGGACTCCAACCCTGTTGTATCGTTCCCCCCGCCAAGTCCCCCCGGGCAAGCGGGTTCTGAGCGCCGAGAACAGCGAAAAAATGCGTGCCTTGATGCGCCTTGTCGTCGAAGGCGGCTCCGGCCGCAACGCCGACATCAAGGGCTATTACGTGGGCGGCAAAACCGGTTCGGCCGACAAGCAGAAAAAGTCCGGTGGCTACGCCAAGAATGCCGTGCGCACCTCCTTCCTGGCAGCCTTCCCCATGACGGACCCGAAATATTTGGTCCTGGTCATGCTCGACGACCCCAAGGCGGTGAAGGGCACCCACGGCTATCGCACCGCGGGATGGAACGCGACCCCGACTGCCGGTCGTGTTGTCGCCGAGATCGCCCCCATCCTTGGGGTTGCCCCCCATCAAGAGGACCCCACCCTCGCCTTCGAACCCCAGATCGTTCAGCAGGTGGGCCTGAAGCTGCTCGAACCATCGGAGGGCCCAACCCTTGCGGCTCAATGAGATTGTCATCGATCAGAAGGCGACAACCGTGACCGGCTCGCTCGACAGCAGGGAGGTCATCGGTGTGACCGCGGATTCCCGTGAAGTCGCACCCGGCTGGCTGTTTGCTGCCCTGCCCGGTTCGAAGACCAATGGGGCGGCCTTCATCCCGGACGCCTTGCGAGCGGGCGCCACTGTCATTCTCGCGGCCCCCGAAGTCTCTTTGCCTGCTGACGCCCCCGCCAAAACGATCCTGCTGACCGACAAGACCCCCCGCAAGGCCTTCACCCGGTTCGCGGCGGCCATGCAAGGAAGCGCCCAACCGGAAAGGGTGGCTGCGGTCACCGGGACCAATGGCAAGACCTCTACTGTCACCTTTGCCCGCCAGCTGTGGGACGGCCTGGGCCTGTCGGGTGCGAGCATGGGAACCATCGGCGCTTTCGCCAAGGGCTATGACCGTCCGGGCCGTCTGACCACCCCCGATCCCGTGGCGCTCCATCGGATCCTGGCGGAACTGGCAGCGGCGGGTGCGACCCATTTGGCCCTGGAGGCTTCCTCCCACGGGTTGGACCAATTCCGCCTGGACGGCACCCGCATTCAGGCGGCGGCCTTTACCAACCTGTCCCGGGATCACTTAGATTACCACGGCGACATGGCAAGCTACCTGGCCGCCAAAACCCGCCTGTTCACCGAGGTTCTGGCCGAAGGAGGCACCGCCGTCCTGAACGCGGATAGTGCCGAGTTTCCCGCCCTGGCCAAAGTCTGCCAGGACCGGCAACTGACGGTGATCACCTTCGGACATCACGACGCGGATCTGGCCATTCTGGAGCGCACTCCCCTCTCGACCGGTCAGAGCCTGACCCTCTCCCTTTTGGGCGAGCGCCGCGAGATCCATTTGCCACTGGCCGGGGATTTCCAGGCCATGAACGTCCTCTGTGCGCTGGGTTTGGTGCTGGCCACCACGGGTATGGACCGTCGCGCCTTCGATCTTCTCCCCTTCCTTACCGGTGTGCCGGGCCGTATGGAGCTGGTGGCCACCCGGGCCAACGGCGCAGCGGTCTACGTCGACTTTGCCCATACCCCGGATGCCCTTGAGACGGCCTTGAAGGCTCTGCGCCCCCACTGTTCAGGCCGTCTGGTTTGCGTCTTCGGCTGTGGTGGCGACCGGGATCGGGGCAAGCGCCCGGAAATGGGTCGGATCGCCAAAACCCTCTCCGATATCGCGATCCTCACCGATGACAACCCCCGTACCGAGGACCCGGCGGCCATCCGCGCCGAGGTCAAGGTCGGCTGCCCCTCGGCCCGCGAAATCGGAGACCGGGACAGGGCCATCCGTGAAGCCGTAGCCCTGTTGGACGCGGGAGACCTGTTGGTCATCGCCGGTAAGGGCCATGAGACGGGCCAGACCGTGGGCACCGTCGTCCACCCCTTCCTGGATGCCGACCACGCCCGCGATGCCGTGCGGGCGGTGGATCACGCCCGTGCCCCTGTGGGGGAGACAAAACAATGACCCAAACGACCACACCCATCCTTTGGACCGCCGTCAGCGCCGCGGCAGCCCTGGGTGTTCCCGCCCGAGGCTCCTGGAGCGCGACGGGCGTCTCCATCGACAGCCGGGACGTGGTCCAGGGCGACCTGTTTATCGCCCTGGTGGGTCCTCGCTTCGACGCCCATGACTACGTCACCCAGGCGCTGAACCAGGGCGCCGTAGCCGCGATCGTCTCCAAACCCGTCGAAGGTGCCGATCCCAACTGCCTGATCTCCGTCGCCGACACCAACGAGGCCCTGTGGACCCTGGGTCGGGCGGCTCGGGCACGCTTCGACGGCAAAGTCGTGGGGATAACCGGCAGCGTGGGTAAAACCGGCACCAAGGAAATGGTGACCCTCGCCTTGGGCGTGTTCGGTCGGGTTCATGCCACGTTGGGCAACCTGAACAACCATTTCGGCGTGCCCCTGACCCTGGCCCGCTTGCCGGTGGAAGCCGATTACGCGGTGATCGAGATGGGCATGAGCGCACCCGGGGAGATCACGTCCCTCAGCCAATTGGCCCGCCCCCATGTGGCCCTGATCACCACCATTGCCCCGGCCCATCTGGAATTCTTCACCGGGGTTGAACAGATCGCAGACGCCAAGGCGGAAATCCTTGAGGGGTTGGAGCCGGGCGGGGTTGCGGTCTTCAACCGGGACAACCGCTTTTACGAGCACCTATGCCGGGTTGCACGAAACAAAGGCATCAACCGCCTTCTCGGGTTCGGCCAACATATCGCGGCAGAAGCCCGTTTGCTTGACTGCGCCGTGGATGGGGAGGGGACGGCCGTCTTCGCCCTGGTTGGCGATCGGGCCTTCGCCTTTCGTATGCCCGTAGAGGGGCGCCATTGGGCGCAGAACGCCCTGGGAGCCCTCGCCGTGGTCGATGCCCTGGGGCTGGACCCCGAACAGGCGGCTCGGGGGCTCCTGAGCCTGTCTGCGCCCGAGGGCCGTGGTCTGCGTCACAGGGTGTCTCTCGCCTGCGGAGAGATCCAGGTGATCGACGAAAGCTATAACGCCAGCCCTGTCAGCATGGTCGCGGCCCTGGAAACCCTGGCCCAAGCCAGAACTGGCCCGAGGGGGCGTCGAATCGCCGTGGTTGGGGATATGTTGGAGCTGGGACCCGACGGTCCGGCCCTTCATGCCGCGCTTGCGAAAACCGTCCTTGACCGGGGAATCGACCTGGTTCATACCCCCGGCCCCCTTGCCAGTCATCTATGGGAGGCTTTACCCGTCGCAAAGCGTGGGGCAAATGCTGACTCCGCAGACGTCTTGGTCCCACTGCTTCTGGCGGACTTGCAGCCCGGAGACGTGGTGATGGTCAAGGGATCGAAGGGCAGCAAGGTCTCCCGCGTGGTCGAGGCCTTGCTCGCTCTCTCAACCCAGACCCATGGTGGCCCCCGGGCCACCATGGACTCCTAACGACCCGTGACGCGAGGCCCCGGAACCGAAAAATGCTCTATTTCCTGTCCGATTTTTCCGAGCAGTTTGGCGCGCTGAACGTCTTTCGCTACCTGACCTTCCGTACGGGTGGGGCAGTGATGACGGCATTGTTGTTCGCTTTCCTGGTCGGCCCCTCGCTGATCAAATGGCTGAAACGCAAGCAGCGGGAAGGCCAACCCATCCGCGACGATGGACCGGAAGGACATCTGCTGACCAAGAAGGGCACGCCCACCATGGGCGGCATCATGATCCTGCTGGGTGTGGGCATCGCCACCCTGCTTTGGGCGGATCTGAAAAGCGGCTACGTCTGGGCCGTTCTGCTGGTCACCCTGGGCTATGGGGCCATCGGCTTCGCCGACGATTACATGAAGGTCACCAAACGCAATACCAAGGGTTTGCCGGGTAAGTTGAAGCTTCTCGGTCAGGTGGGCTTCGCCGGGCTTGCGGCCCTGTGGATCATCCTGCTGGGCGAGACCGGTCAGGCGACCAGTCTGGCGGTCCCCTTCTTCAAGGATTTTTTGGTCAACATGGGGTGGCTCTACCTCCCCTTCGCCGTTTTCGTCATGACCGGTGCCTCGAATTCCGTAAACCTGACCGATGGACTGGACGGGTTGGCCATCGTGCCGGTGATGATCGCCGCCTCGGTTTTTCTCCTCATCGCCTATCTCGTTGGCAATGCCGTCTTCGCCAACTACCTGCAGATTCACCATGTTCCCGGGTCCGGTGAACTGGCCGTCTTTTGCGGCGCTGTGGTGGGCGCAGCCATTGGCTTTCTCTGGTTCAATGCCCCCCCCGCACAAGTCTTCATGGGGGATACGGGCTCCCTGTCCCTTGGGGGTGCCCTGGGGGCGTTGGCCGTGGTCACCAAGCACGAGATCGTGCTGGCCATCGTCGGCGGCCTATTCGTCCTGGAAACGGTCTCGGTGATCGTCCAGGTGGCCTCCTTCAAGCTGACGGGCAGGCGGGTGTTCCGCATGGCCCCCCTGCACCACCACTTCGAAAAGAAGGGCTGGGCTGAACCGACCATTGTGATCCGCTTTTGGATCATCGCCGTGATCCTGGCCATCGTCGGCCTCTCCACCCTGAAGCTGCGATAGGAGGCCATCCATGTCCCCCCCAAATCCCAGAAACGGAATCCCCATCTACGAATACGCCGGACAGGACGTGGCCATCATGGGCCTGGGGAAAAGCGGCATGACCGCCGCCCGGGCGCTGTCGAACACAGGCACCCGCGTCCACGCCTGGGACGACAACCCGGCCCTGCGTGAGGCAGCCAAGGCCGAGGGTATCACCGTGACCAATCTGGCGGACCTGTCGGACCGTCGCAACGAATGGCCCAACATGGCTGCGGTCATCTGGAGCCCCGGCATCCCCCATACCCATCCCCAGGCCCACCCTGTGGCCCGCATCGCCCGGGAGAAAGGCATTCCCCTGCTCTGCGACGTGGAATTATTGGTCCGGGCCCAGCGGGATTGCTTCTTCGTCGGCATCACCGGCACCAATGGCAAGTCGACCACGACGGCTCTGATCGGCCATATCCTGACAAAGGCTGGGCACCCCACCCGTGTCGGAGGCAACTTGGGCATCCCCGCCCTTTCCTTGGCCCCCTTGCCCTTTTACGGCACCCATGTTCTCGAACTGTCGTCCTATCAACTGGAATTGACGCCATCGTTGGATTGCGATGTGGCAGTCCTGCTGAACATCACACCTGACCACCTGAACCGCCATGGCGGCATGGAGGGCTACACTCTGGCCAAGCGCCACATCTTCGACGGTGGCTGCGGTCCCCATTGGGCGGTGGTGGGTATTGATGACGATCCCACCCGCAAGGTCTTCGAGGACCTCAAGCGCCTGGGCCGCCACCGGTTGATCCCCATTTCCACCCAATCGGCGCCGAAGCGCGGTGTGAGCGCCGTGGATGGCATGCTGGTTGACAATATCGACGGTCGGAAGCCCAAGGAAATTCTCGACCTGCTAGAGATTGAGTCCCTGCCCGGGGAGCACAACTGGCAAAACGCAGCTGCGGCCTACGCCGCCTGCCGGGCCCGGGGCGTGGCACCGGGCAAGATCGCCGAAGCCATGCGGACCTTCCCCGGTCTGCCCCACCGCCAAGAGTTGGTGGCCGAGATCAGCGGTGTCCGCTTCATCAACGACAGCAAGGCCACCAACGCCGAGGCTGCCGACAAGGCGCTCTGCTGTTACGAGAACATCTATTGGATCGCCGGTGGGCAAGCCAAGGAAGGGGGGATCGCCAGCCTGGAGCCCCATTTCGAACACATGCGCCATGCCTTCCTGATCGGTGAGGCGGCCCAGTCCTTCGAGCAGGTCATGAGAGGCAAGGTCACCACCCACCGGGCCGGAGACCTCACCAAGGCGGTCAAACAGGCTGCTGACCTCGCTTGGCGCGAGGGCCATGAAGAAGCGGTTGTCCTGCTCTCCCCGGCTTGCGCCTCCTGGGATCAATTCCAAAGCTTCGAGCACCGGGGAGACACGTTTCGGGATCTGGTTTCCAAACTCCATGCTCCCAAGGATAAAGGAGCGCGAAAATGAGTCTCCGCGTCGTCACCGCACCCACGCCAGCGAACCCGGCTTCGCCGTCGTTCACGCGCATGGACACCAGCCTTCTGGGCCAGTGGTGGTGGACCGTGGACCGGGTCCTGCTGGGCGCCATTGCCCTGCTGATCGGTGTTGGCATGGTGCTGATCATGGCTGCGGGCCCGCCGGCTGCGGCGCGGATCGGCGCGGGTACCTTTCACTTTGTCCAACGTCAGTTCCTGTTCGTTCCCGTGGCCGCTGCCCTGGTCGTGGGCGTGTCCATTCTGCCCGCCCGTCAAGTCCGACGCCTGGCGGTGGTTCTGTTCGGTTTCTTCACCCTGTTGCTGATCCTGACTCTCGTCCTGTCCAGCGACATCAAGGGGGCATCGCGCTGGCTCTCCCTTGGCCCCTTTGCCCTGCAGCCTTCGGAATTCGTGAAGCCCACCTTCGCCGTTGTCACGGCCTGGATGTTCGCCTCGGCGCGGACCCAGGAAGGCTTCCCCGGTAACGCCGTCGCCATCCTGCTGATGGCCATTGTCGGTGGCCTCCTGGTGGCCCAGCCGGATTTCGGCATGACGATGGTGGTTGCCTGCGTCTGGGCCAGCCAGTTTTTCATGGCCGGCCTCTCCCTGTTCTGGGTGGTGTCGCTCGCAGCCATGGGAGTGGGTGGGGCCGTCCTCGCCTATCACATGCTGCCCCACGTCCATGACCGGGTGAACCGCTTCCTCGACCCTCAGACCGGTGACCAATATCAGATCCAGAAGTCCATGGAGGCCTTCACCGAAGGGGGGCTCCTGGGCCGCGGACCGGGTGAAGGGCGGGTCAAGGAACAATTGCCCGACGCCCATACGGATTTCATTTTCGCCGTGGCTGGCGAGGAATTCGGCCTGCTGCTTTGCCTGCTGATTGTCGCGCTCTTCGCTTTCATCATTATCCGCGCCTCCCTGCGACTGCGTCGGGAAACCAACTTGTTTGTCCTGCTTGCTGCCTCAGGACTGGTCACCCAGATCGGCCTGCAGGCCCTGATCAACATGGCCTCAAGCCTCAGCCTGATCCCGACCAAGGGCATGACCCTTCCTTTCATCAGCTACGGCGGCTCCTCGATGCTATCGACGGCCCTTTGCATGGGCATGATCCTGGCCCTCACCCGGCGCCGCGCCCAAGGGGAGATGCTGTGATGGCCGCTGCTCAATCCCAGAACCGGACCTTGCGGGTCATCCTCGCCGCCGGGGGCACGGGAGGTCACGTCTTCCCAGCAGAAGCCCTGGCGGAGGAACTGACCAACCGGGGCCATGCCCTGACTCTGGTCACCGACAAACGCGGGCAGACCCACGGCGGCCGCCTGGGTCAGTTGGACACCCGCAGAATCCTCGCTGGAGGCATCGCTGGCCGGGGCCTGTCCGGGCGCTTGCGCGGCATGGTGGAGCTTGGCCTGGGCACCTTTCAGGCGTGGACACTGCTGCGAGCCCAGAAGCCCGATGTGGTTGTCGGCTTTGGTGGTTATGCCTCCCTGCCGACCATGCTTGCGGCCATTCGCCTGAACATACCCACAGTGGTCCACGAACAGAATGCCATCCCGGGACGGGCCAATCGCCTGCTCGCCCCCCGGGTGACCCGCTATGCCGTAGCCTTCGCCAAGGCCCTGCGGCCGCGGGGTGCCCGTCCCTATCTGACAGGCATGCCCGTCCGCCCGGCCGTCCTGGCTCTACGCGACAGCGCCCCCTATATCCCGCCGGAAAGCGACGCCCCCTTCCAATTACTGGTGACCGGCGGAAGCCAGGGTGCTCGCGTGTTCTCGACCTTGATCCCAGAGGCCGTGGCCCTGCTCACGCCTGACAACAAGGCGCGGCTGCGGGTCACCCAGCAATGCCGCCCCGAAGATCTCAATGAGGCCAAGGCCCGCTACGCCGAGATCGGCGTGGAGGCGGAGCTGTCCACCTTCTTTGGCGACCTACCGGAGCGGTTGCGCGACGCCCATCTGGTTATTTGCCGGTCCGGTGCCTCGACCATGGGCGAGCTATCTGCCCTGGGGCGCCCGGCTATCTTGATCCCCTATCCCTTCGCCATTGACGATCACCAGACAGCCAACGCCCGAAACCTGGAAGAGGCCGGTGGCGCATGGTTGATGCCGCAGGACCACCTGTCGGCCCAGGCTTTGTCCGAGCGGCTGCAAGCCCTGATGAACCAACCCAAGGTGTTGGCTCGGACAGCGGCCCAGGCCCAGGCCCAGGGCGTACCTGACGCTGCGGCCCGCCTGGCCGACCTGACCATCGTCACCGCCCTTGGCGCCCCGGCCCCAGCCAAGACAGCTTTGGACCAGGAAGACCAGGACCGGGACAGTGCCCCCACAGAGACCAGGTCCAAGGAGATCAGGCCCAAGGAGATCAGGTCATGAGAGCCCTTCCCCTCGACATCGGCCCCATCCACTTCGTGGGTATCGGCGGCATCGGCATGAGCGGTATCGCCGAAGTGCTGCACAACCTGGGCTACCGCGTCCAAGGCACGGACATGGCCGACAACGCCAATGTCAAACGTCTGCGCTCTCTCGGTATCTCGGTGATGGTCGGCCATGACGCAGCCAATCTGGGGGACGCCCAGGTGATCGTCATTTCTTCGGCGGTCAAATCGACCAATCCTGAAGTTACCGAAGCCCGCTCGCGGTTCCTTCCCGTGGTGCGCCGGGCCGAGATGCTGGGCGAGTTGATGCGCCTGAAGTGGTCCATTGCCGTAGCGGGGACCCATGGCAAAACCACCACCACCTCGCTGGTCGCCCAACTGCTGGAAAGTGCGGGCCTGGGGCCAACGGTCATCAATGGGGGGATCCTCAACGCCCGGGGCACCAACGCCTACCTGGGGACCGGCGACTGGATGGTGGTGGAGGCCGACGAAAGCGATGGGACCTTCACCAAGCTGCCCGCGACGATCGCAATCGTCACCAACATCGATCCGGAGCACCTCGATTTCTACGGCACCTTCGAAAAGGTGAAGGAGGCCTTCCGCACCTTTGTCCACAACCTGCCTTTCTATGGCTTCGCATGCATGTGCATAGACCACCCGGAGGTCCAGGCCATGATCCCGGAACTCCAGGACCGGAAGATCATCACCTATGGCCTCTCCCCGCAGGCGGATGTGCGCGGTGCCAACTTATCCCTCGGTCCGCGAGGCGCACGCTTCGACGTGGTCCTGACCGACCGAATGACCGGTGAGACCCGGACCATCGAAGATCTGCGCCTGCCGATGTATGGAAAGCACAACGTGCTCAATTCCCTGGGAGCCATCGGTGTGGCGGCGGAAATGGGTCTTGACGATAAGATGATCCGCGACGGCCTCTACCGGTTCGAGGGCGTGAAGCGTCGCTTCACCCGAACCGGAGAGGCCGGGGGCATCACCGTCATCGACGACTATGGCCACCATCCTGTAGAGATCGCAGCAGTCCTATCCGCGGCCCGGGACGCCACGGAACGGAACGTCATTGCCGTGGTTCAGCCCCATCGCTATTCCCGCCTGAACAGCCTGTTCGAGGATTTTTGCACCTGCTTCAACGACGCCGATCTGGTGGTGGTCGCCGACGTCTATGCAGCCGGAGAGCAGCCCATCACCGGGGCCAGCAAGGCAGCCCTGGCAGAGGGTCTGAAAATCCATGGACACAAGGGTGTCCATATCCTGCCCTCGGAAGAAGACCTGCCCGAGCTGATCTGGAAGATCGCCCAGCGGGGCGACATGGTGGTTTGCCTTGGGGCCGGAACCATTTCCGCCTGGGCCAACGCCCTCCCCGAGAACCTGGCCCGAATTCAGCGCGGCATTCGCCGAAACCAAACGACCAGCCAAACCAAAGGGGGCGCTCAATAATGGTGTCCGCCCAGGTTTTCCCCCCTGACCTCATGGACCGGCTGCCACCCGTGCGCGGGCGGCTGACCGCGAATGCGCCCCTTGCGCCGGTCACCTGGTTCCAGGTGGGAGGCCCAGCGGAAGTGCTGTTCAAGCCCCTCGACCTGGAAGACCTCTCTGACTTCCTGGCCAACCGCCCTGCGGAAATTCCGGTTCTGGTTCTCGGCGTGGCTTCCAATCTGCTGGTGCGCGACGGCGGTGTTCCCGGTGTGGTGATCCGCCTGGGTCGGGCCTTCGCCGATGTCACCGTCGAGGGAGAGACCATCACCTGTGGCGCCGCCGTCCTGGACGGCAATCTGGCCAAGGTGGCCCGGGACGCCGGACTGGCGGGCCTGGAATTCCTCTCGGGCATTCCAGGCACCATCGGCGGTGCTCTGCGCATGAACGCAGGCGCCCATGGTGGGGAAATGAAGGACATCGTCGTCTCCGCCACCGCGGTGGATTCCTTCGGGCAGGTTTACACCCTGCCTCCGGAGCGACTGCGCTTCACTTACCGCCATTGCGGCATCCCCGAAGATTGGATCTTCACCTCCTGCGTTCTCAAGGGCCGCCCCGAGTCAAAGGACGCCATCACCGCGCGCATGGAGACCATCCGAGCCGACCGGGAGGCATCCCAGCCCATCCGTGCCCGCACCGGAGGCTCGACCTTCGCCAATCCGGAACCCGAGGCCTCGGGCGGACGCCGCGCCTGGCAACTCATTGACGAGGCCGGATGCCGGGGTCTCACTCTGGGTGGTGCCCAGGTCAGCGAGAAGCACTGCAACTTCCTGATCAATACCGGTGATGCCACAGCAACAGACCTGGAAACCTTGGGCGAAACCGTCCGCGCCCGGGTCTTGGAAACCACAGGCGTGGCTTTGCACTGGGAAATTCGTCGGGTGGGTCAGCGTTTGGATACCCCCCGAGAGACCCTGGTCCCCGTATCGGGTCCCCTATCTGCCCCCGAGCCAGCCCCCAGGCCTGCTTCGCGTAAGGGAGAAATCCGATGAGCACACGCGTTACCGTTCTTCTGGGCGGGTTCTCTGCGGAACGGGAAGTGTCCCTGAACAGCGGCGCCGCTGCAATTGAGGCACTGACCACGGCGGGCTTCACCGTAACTCCCTTGGATGTGCCCCGGGATGTGGCCGCCCTCCATGCCGCCCTGCGTGAGAGCAAACCTGATGTGGTTTTCAACGCCCTCCATGGCCGGTTCGGCGAAGACGGCACCATTCAGGGGATCTTGGACATCATGGAGCTGCCCTACACCCATTCCGGACGACTGGCGAGCGCCGTTGCCATGGATAAGCCGATGGCCAAGGCCGTTTTTGAACAAGTGGGCATCCCGACCGCACCCCATGTGATCGCCGACCGGGCCTCGGTTCTGGCAGAGGAAGCCATGCCCCGCCCCTATGTGGTCAAGCCCATGAACGAGGGATCCAGCGTCGGCGTGACCATCGTCACCGAAGACACCAACGACCTGCCCTTCACCCGAGCCGACTGGCCCTATGGGGAGCGGGTCATGGTCGAACGCTTCGTACCCGGGCGCGAACTGACCGTAGCCGTTATGGGCGACCGGCCCCTCGGCGTGACGGAAATCATGACCGGCCACCGCTTTTATGACTATGACGCCAAATACGCCACCGGCGGCTCACACCACATCCTGCCCGCCCCCGTGGAGCCGGATATCTTCGCCGAAGCCCAGCGGTTGTCCGTCCTCGCCCACAACGCCTTGGGCTGTCGCGGCGTGAGTCGGGCCGACATCCGTTATGACGGCGAGACCCTGTATATGCTGGAAGTGAACACCCAACCGGGCATGACCCTCACCTCTCTGGTACCAGAGCAGGCCGCCCATGCCGGTGTTTCCTTCCCCGATCTGGTCACCTGGATGGTGAAGGAGGCCCGATGCGACGCGTAATGCCCAATCTTGGGAGCAGGAGCATGCGAGAGGGCGAGTTCAGTCGGTCAACGACCCGAAGCGCCCTGGTCTTCTGTCTCGCCGGTGCTATCGGTCTGGCTTATCTGGCCTCCCGGACGACAGCGATCACAAGTCTGCTGGACACGACTGCCTCCCTGACGCAGCCCCCCTCGGTTGCGACCTCTGCAACGGGAACCGAGGGTGAGGCCCAAACGGAGGTCGGGGAGCGGCCACAATATGTTTCCCAGGCCGGTCCCTCCCGGTCTTCAGAAATCCTGGCCAGCCAGGGGATGGTTCTTGAACAGATCACCGTCAACGGTCGGGTTTTAAGTGCACCCGAAGATCTGATCGATGCCGTTGGCGCAGCCCAGGGGTCTCCCCTGATGGCGATCGACCCGGCCCAGGTGCGGGCGCGACTGCTCACCCTTCCCTGGGTAAAGTCCGCCCGGGTGGAACGCCGCCTTCCCGCCGAGCTTCACCTGGAGATCACAGAACGGGAACCCATGGCGCTTTGGCAGCACAACGGCGCCTACGCCGTAATTGACCGTCAGGGCAACGCCGTAAACGTGGACCCTGGCGCCTGGTCCTCCCTGCCCTTGGTCGTGGGCAAGGGGGCTGCGGGACAGGCTGCGGATCTTTTGAACCTCTTGACCACCCAACCGGCCATCGCCGCAAGGGTGAAGGCCGCCATTTTGGTGGGAGAGCGCCGCTGGACCCTGCGTTTGGACGACATGGAACGGGGCCTCACCCTGCGTCTACCGGCCCAGGACCCAGCGGAAGCCCTGGCCAAAGTCGCCGAGCTTGATGCCCAAGACGGCCTTTTGTCCAAGGATTTGGCCATGATCGACATGCGCCTTCCGGGACGCTTGGTGGTGCGATTGGTCGACCGGAGCGGCAAGGGCTCCGAAGCCGACGAACTGGACGAGGGAGCTTCTTCCACTGGCCCCGCAGTCGGACCCGCGCGCAGCGGGTCTCAACCACGCGGAGAGGGACGGGATGCCTAGGGACGCCATGAGCAACGAAACACCAAGCCCCCAATCACATGCCCCGCAAACCCGCACGGTCAGCCGCCGCAAGGAGGCCCGGTCCACACCGGCCCGCCGTCAGCGTGGGGGGTTGATCACTGCGCTCGACGTGGGAACCACCAAGATCGCCTGCTTCATCGCCCGCGAGGAAGAGGACGGCCATCTGCGCGTCCTCGGCGTGGGACACCATCGCTCCAAGGGTATGCGCAACGGTCAGGTCGCCAATATGGACGAGGTCGAGTTGTCCATTCGTGCGGCGGTCGACAGCGCCGAGCAGATGGCCAACGAGCGCATTTCGGATGTGGTGGTCAACATCAGCGGCGGCCATCCCCACTCCACCCGGGTTGAGGTCGAGATGTCCATTGCCGGACACGAGGTCCGGGGTGCGGACGTGCGCCGTATCCAGGCCTTCGGCCGGGAGCAACACACAGATCCGGATCGCGAACTGGTCCATTGCATCCCCGTCTCCTATGCCATCGACGGGGCCGATGGGGTGCTCGACCCCCGGGGCATGTTCGGCCAGACTCTGGGGGTCAATATCCACCTGATCTCTGCGGCCCTGGGGCCCCTGCGCAATTTGACCACCGTTGTGGAGCGCTGCCACCTGGACATTGAGGATCGGGTGGTTACCGCCTATGCCTCCGGCCTCGCCTGCCTGGTCGAAGACGAGAAGGACATGGGCGTCACCGTCATCGATATGGGCGGTGGTACGACCTCCATTGCCGTTTTCCATGAAGGCCATGTGGTCCACACCGGCCTGATCCCCGTGGGGGGCCTGCATGTCACCAATGACATCGCCAAAGGGTTGACCACCCCCCACGCCAACGCCGAACGCCTGAAAACCATGCATGGCAGCTGTTTGCCCTCCCCCGCAGAACACCGGGAACTCCTGAAGGTGATCCAGGTGGGAGAGGAAGACGAGGCCACCGCCAAGGAAGTGCCTCGCTCCATGCTGACCCAGATCATCCAGCCCCGGCTGGAGGAAACCTTCGAACTGGCCCGCGCCCATCTGGAAGCTTCGGGCTTCCTGGAAGTCGGCGGCCGTCTGGTCGTGCTGACCGGCGGGGCCAGTCAATTACAGGGAGTGCGCGAATTGGCCGAGACCATCCTCGACCGACAGGTGCGCCACGGCTTCCCCCGACGCATCCGGGGTCTGGCCGACAGCACGTCGGGCCCAGCCTTCGCCGCCTGCGCCGGAATGCTGCGCTACGCCGTGCAGCACCACGTGGAAACCCCCGATACAGATCCGGCCGCCGATAATTCGGCCGTATCCAGCGCCTTCGGGCGTTTGGCTCGCTGGTGGAAGGAAAACTTCTAACCGGCGAGCGGCCCCGCAAGGGCCACCCAACCGGCAACGATGATCCACGGGAGCGGAGAATCGGAGCCGAACTTACAAAACAAAAAGCAAGGACCCCGTCCTTATGGCATGGTACACGAACGATCCGGAGGCAGATCCAATGGCCATTAACATTACCGTTCCGGAGGGTGTAGAAGCCCCCCACCTTAAGCCCCGCATCACAGTCATTGGCGTTGGTGGCGCCGGTGGCAACGCCGTAAACAACATGATCGACGCCCACTTGGAAGGTGTGGACTTCGTCGTCGCGAATACCGACGCCCAAGCCCTGTGCCATTCCCGGACCAGCCGCCGCATTCAGTTGGGCAACGATGCAACCCAAGGCCTGGGCGCAGGTGCCCGACCCGAGATCGGCCGTATCGCCGCAGAAGAAGCCGTGGAAGCCGTGGCCAACGAGCTGAATGGCGCCAATATGGTCTTCATTACCGCAGGCATGGGCGGTGGTACCGGCACAGGCGCCGCACCGGTCGTCGCCAGCGTCGCCCGTGAACTGGGCATCCTGACCGTCGGTGTGGTCACCAAACCCTTCCAGTTCGAAGGTCAGCAACGCATGCGTCTGGCGGAGGCGGGCATCGACGAGTTGGCGCAGTTCGTCGACACTCTGATTATCATTCCGAACCAGAACCTGTTCCGTGTTGCTAACGAAAAAACGACATTCGCAGATGCCTTCAAATTGGCCGACGATGTCCTTTATTCCGGTGTCCGATCGGTTACCGACCTGATGATCAACCCGGGTTTGATCAACCTGGACTTTGCCGATGTGCGCACGGTCATGCAGAATATGGGTCGGGCCATGATGGGAACGGGCGAAGCCGAAGGCGAACGCCGGGCCTTGGAGGCTGCGGAAGCCGCCATCGCCAACCCGTTGCTGGAGGACACGTCCATGCGCGGCGCCCGGGGTGTTCTTATCAACATCACCGGCGGCACTGACGTCACCCTCTACGAAGTCGACGAGGCCGCCAACCGCATCCGGGACGAGGTGGAGACCGACGCCCATATCATCTTCGGATCCAGCCTGGATGCCTCACTGGACGGTCGCATCCGTGTTTCCGTCGTGGCCACGGGTATCAGCGCGGAAGATATGAGCCGCATGACTCCGGTGGAAAACCAGCGTCCGGCCCAGAGCGTCTCCACCCAAACGGTCCAGGCCGAGGCCCAGGCGCCGGAAGTCCGGACCCCGACCTATGCCCAGACACCCCGCGCCATGGAAGCTTCAGCCCAGGCCCGTCCGACTGTCACCCAGATTGCCCCCAAGGCGCCGAATGCCCAAATGGGGAGCACACGGGGTGCTTCGACAGCGTCCTCCGCCACCCCGCGATCGGCAACGGCGCAATCCGGGCTGCGGCCCCAGACGGCTCCATCCGCCCCCCGGCCTCAGGTTGCCCAATCCGCACCCCGAGCTCAGGTCGCCCAATCCGCACCCCGGGCTCAGACTGGTCAGGGTCCGGTCATGGACTCGACCAAATCCGCCCGCGTTCGTCAGACAGTGTCTGGTCTGGAAAGCATGATTCTGGAAAGCAGCCCCAAGCGGACAGCCACCCAGACACCCTCTCCGGCACCGGTAACACGCCGCGACGCCTTCATCCCCGATGAACCCGTAGCCACGCCACCCCGTCATGCCTCCGCACAGGGCAACCTCGACATTGCAGAACCCATGCGGATGGAGGTGGCTCCCCAGCCGGAGACCCAACCTGCGCCCCAGGAGACCACCTATGATCCGCGTCCGGCCCAGGATTTCCGGCCCGGCGTGGTTCCGAGCACCCGTCCCCAACCTGCTCCCAAGCCGGAAACGGAAAAACCCGAACGGCCGAGCCTGCTGGCCCGGATTACCGGCCTGGGCGGACATCGTGCTGCTGCGGACCACAAGGACCCAAACCCCCTGCTCTCGGCCAAGACCCTGTCTGCAAACCCTAATGACCGGGGCGTGCACAGCCAAACCGACGACCAGTTGGAGATCCCCGCATTCCTGCGCCGTCAGGCGAACTGACAGGCATCCACAGCCCCTGTCCGGAGGGGCCTGCGGATTGACCATGACCATGATTTGCTCCCACCGGGGTCCCCAAAGCGGGGACCCCATCTGGAGAGCGCGCGGCGCGACGAGCCCGGTTCCCTCAGGCCCGTGCCCAGAAACAAAAAAGCATTCAGTCGCTCTTCACAACGGCGCGTGTTCCAGAACGGAACCGCGCCGCGCGTGATTCCGACAGGCGCGATCCTCGCGTCGCAACATATTGCAACAATCCTTGATTTGAGCCCTTCCCGGCGTTTCCTTACAACACTATCAGGAAAGCGAGCCATGGGGATCATGGGGCAAACGGAACGCGGGATTTCCCCTTCCATAGGCCCCCGCCCCTTGGATAACGTCCACAGGGCGATCAACCGTTGAGATCAAGTCTTCTCGGCACACTGGGATCGCTCGGTATTCAAAAGAGGATCGGTGTCATGGATGGATTGCATTACCCAGGCGACACGGTGCGCAATGAAACGCTCGAAAGTCTGTCTAGCATGTCCAGTCCTGCCGTCCGCCAACATACGATCAAAGCCCCTATTTCTTGCACGGGAGTCGGTGTCCACAAGGGTCAAGATGTGACCCTGACCCTTCGCCCTGCTCCCCCCGACACGGGCATCATCTTCCGCCGCGTTGACCTTCCGGAAGATCGGAATGAAATCCCTGTGTCCGCTTGTGCGGTGGTTGATGGCCGCCTCTGCACCACGATCGCGAATAATCATGGCACGACGATGTCCACCGTCGAGCACCTGATGGCCGCGCTGGCCTCCCTCTCCATCGACAATGTGATCGCCGAAGTTGATGGCCCCGAACTCCCGATCATGGATGGGTCCGCCGCCCCCTTTGTTTTCCTTCTGGATTGCGCGGGTCTTGCGGAGCAAGACGTGCCCCGTCGGGTCATTCGCGTACTGAAAACCGTCACCATCTCCGATGGACCGGTTTCAGCCACCTTGCGCCCCGCCGAAAGCGGCTTGACCTTGGATTTTGAAATCGACTTCAAAGCCCGGGCCATTGGTCGCCAGGATTGCCACCTCACCCTGTCCCCGGACCTGTTCCGCAATCACATTGCCCGTGCCCGCACCTTCGGTCTGCTCGAAGACATCGAGAAACTCCACGCCGCCGGTCTCGGTCTCGGTGGCTCCCTGGAAAACGCCGTGGTCGTGGATGACGACAAGGTCCTCAACGAGGACGGCCTGCGGTACCAGGATGAGTTCGTCCGCCATAAAACCCTGGACGCCGTGGGTGACCTGTACATGCAGGGCCTGCCCATCATCGGCCATTACGAAGGCGTGCGTTCCAGCCATCACCATAATAACATGCTGCTCCGCGCCCTTCTTGCCGACCCTCAGGCCTTCGAGATCACCGAGGTGGACAGCTGCGAACTGGACGCTCCCGTCAGAGGTGGTTTCCGCGCTGCTCGCCTGAACAACACCGCCGCCGCCGCGCAAGTGGCCTGAGAATCCTTGATGGTCGCGGTGTCATCCGCAGCCAGGCTTCCCTCGAGGCGCCTCCAGAATTTACGGAATCAGAGTGAAACGGGATCAGCTTGACTCAAGCTGATCCCGTTTCACTCTACGCAGCCCCCCTATTGAGACACCGAACACGACTACCAAACCCTCCCGCTTCGCGCCTAGGGTGCAATGGGGAAGCCCGGGATATCCTTTTCCCAGACAGATCGCCCTTATGGGCCTTGCCCCTCTCCGGTTTCCCCATGATATAGTGCGGCGGCTCGGATCCTGTTTGGTCCGCGCAGCCCGCCATTATGTCTCGTTCCCCTTCCCTTGACCTGACCCAGGACCGGAGCCCATGACAGTGAAACGGCCTTCCCTTCCCCGGTCTTCCGCCGGCCTGCCCTCCCCCCGCCGCGTCCTCATGGCCGCCACCCTCGCCCTTGGTTTGGGACTGGGCCTCACGGGCTGTGCTGGAGATGACAAGCCGGAATACGTGGAACGCCCGGTCGAGGAACTGTATAACGAGGCTGTGGACCTATTGAACGCCGCCAAATACCAAGACGCGTCAAAGGCCTTTGACGAAGTGGATCGCCAGCACCCCTACTCCTCCTGGGCAACCAAGGCCCAGATCATGGCAGCCTACGCCCTATATGAGGACAACGCCTACGACGACGCCGTGGTGGCCCTGAACCGCTTTATCGAGTTGCACCCGGGCAACCAGGATATCGCCTACGCCTATTACCTGCGGGGACTCTGCTTCTATGAGCAGATCGCCGACGCGCGACGGGATCAGCAGATGACGCGTCAAGCCATGTCGAACCTGCGCGACGTGGTGACTCGCTTCCCCGATTCTTCCTATGCCCGGGATGCCCGCCTGAAAATCGACCTCGCCAACGACCACTTGGCCGGACACGAGATGGGAATTGGACGGTACTACCTGGACCACCTGGACTATCTCGCCGCATTGAACCGCTTCCGGACCGTTGTGGAAAAGTTTGACCAAACCACCCACGTGCCCGAAGCCCTCTACCGCATGGTGGAGGTCAACACCATCCTTGGCCTGACTGAAGAGGCCAAGCGAGTCGCAGCGGTCCTCGGGTACAACTACCCGGGTAGCGACTGGTACGCGGATGCCTATGGACTTGTGACCGGGAATACCTCTTACGAGCCCAAGACGGACTCCCGCTGGTACGACTCTCTGACAAACTGGCTCTAGGAGCGCGGGACGACCCATGCTCACTTTTCTGTCCATCCGGGACGTGGTCCTGATCGAACGGCTGGACCTGCGTTTCACCCATGGTCTCGGCGTCTTCACCGGCGAAACCGGTGCCGGTAAATCCATTCTTTTGGATAGCCTGTCCCTGGCCGTTGGCGCCCGCGCAGACAGTGGTCTTGTGCGACGGGGGGCCAACCAGCTGGCCGTGACAGCGGAGTTCTCCGTCGCCCCCGACCACCCCATTCGGACCCTTCTGGCCGAGGCCGATCTGGCCATCGACTCCGCCGAAGCGATTGTGGTCCGCCGTGTTGTCACCGCCGACGGGCGCAGCCGCGCCCATGTGAACGACCAGCCAACCAGTGTGGGTATGCTGAAGCGCATCGGCGAGGGGCTGTTGGAGATCCACGGGCAGTTCGAAAGCCACGGTCTGCTCGACCCCGCCACCCATCGGGGGGTCCTCGATGCTTTCGGAGGCCCGGGCAAGGCGGCGCTTGCCAAAACGGAGAAGGCCCATGCCATCTGGGCCAAGGCCGCCAAGGCCCGCCAAACGGCCGAACGGGATCTCGCCAAAGCCCGGGCCGAGGAAGACCTGCTCCGCCATATGCTGGCCGAGCTGGAGGCCCTCGCTCCCAAGGAAGGGGAGGAGGACCGTCTGGCCGAAGAACGGTCCATGCTGATGAACGGAGAGAAGCTGGCAGAGGGCCTGACCTCCGGCTTGACAGCCCTCTCCGAACCTCAATCGGTGGAAACGGCTCTGCGCCAGGCCATGCGTGCTTTGGAGCGGATCGTTCCCTTGGCCGGACAGCGCTTGGACCCCATCATCGAAGGACTGGACCGGGCTGCGGTGGAAGCGGCCGAGGCCCAAAGCCAGTTGGAAGCCGTCGCGGCCGGAATCGACATGGATCCCCGCCGCCTGGAAGCGGTGGAAGAGCGTCTTTTTGCCCTACGCGGCTTGTCCCGAAAGCATGGCTGCACCGTAGACGCCCTGCCCGCCCTGCTGGCGGACACCCGGACCAAGTTGGAAGCCCTGGATGGGGATGGCGACGTCGTGGCCGGTTTGCTCAAAGCCGAACGGGCCGCCCGCCAAAGCTATCTGGAAGCCGCCCGGGTCCTGTCCAAGGCGCGTCAGACAGCAGCCGTGGAGCTGGACGCAGCGGTGGCAGCAGAATTGCCTCCCCTGAAGCTGGAGCGCGCCCGCTTCGTCACCACGCTTGAGGAGCTGCCCGAGGACCAATGGGGTCCCGAGGGCCTGGACCGCGTGACCTTCCTGGTGGCGACCAACCCGGGCGCCGACCCTGGGCAGATCCACAAGATCGCCAGTGGCGGCGAACTGGCGCGCTTCATGTTGGCGTTGAAGGTGGTGCTCTCCCGGTCGGCCACCGTCCCCACCCTGGTCTTCGACGAGGTGGACGCGGGCATCGGCGGGGCCACGGCGGCGGCTGTGGGCGAACGTTTGGCCCGCCTCGGACAGGAGGTTCAAGTGCTGGTCGTCACCCACTCGCCCCAGGTGGCTGCCACGGGCCGGGGGCACTACAAGGTCCAGAAATCCGACGACGACAAGGGCGGTGTGGGCACCACCGTGCGCGAACTCTCCGCCGAGGAGCGGCTGGAGGAAGTGGCTCGCATGCTTTCGGGCGCCGAGGTGACCGAACAGGCCCGCGCGGCGGCCGAGAGTTTATTGCGGCGAGAATAGGCGAAGGCGCTACGGATGACATTCTCCGTTAAATGTAAGGAGCCTTGCAATCCCATGATTTCATCTGATACACAAAGACGGTTGTTTAAGATGTCAAACTGTAGCCAAGGGTTAAATGAGCACCCAGAACAATCATAAGCCACCACCTTCAGAAAAGGTGAAAATTGCGCCCAGCAGATTTCACGAACTGCTTGAAATCTTTCGGTCGGGATTCGGTGCTGCTGGTGTTATGGCTGTCCTGGCAGAAGGCCTTGTACCCATTATATTAGGAAAACTTTCAAAGCTGACTTTCTCTTCCATAAGCCACATATCAACATATACAACAATAATAGTTAGCCTAGTCGCATTTGTGGCGTCAACTTATTTGATTCACGCTTCGAAAGAAGATAAGAAAAAATAAACGAAACTGGAAGCGTAATGGGAAAGTCTATTTACAACAACCAAATAGAACAAAGCCAGCAAATAATCGAGAGTCATATTGGTTTATGGCTATTCGGCATTTCACTACTTTACGTAATATCTTTGGCTATATTTGATAGCATAAAAGCAAAACGGTTTGTTATATCAAAAAATTCTCTCAGACACCTCCTTGATGGATTAACTTTAGCAACAGGCTGCACCATCGCCTACTCTATTTTTGATACATCAATATTAAGAATAGCAACGTCAAATTCCGTCTACATAACCGTAACATCACTAACATGTATACTCGGGCCAATTATAAATGTGGCGGAACGTTATGATATGACGATCGATAACTAAAATAGGATTCGTTTAGCCTGAAACGGAAGCTCGCTCTCAGTTTTTGTTTAATCGAAATTTTTCGCGACGAACCAGTACCCACTTCATCGAATCTCACTGTAATTTTTTAGAGTATGTTGCGTGAAAAGTGATTCACGCAACATGCTCTAAACCTCTGACATTGAAGCAAATCGTCACGCCTACGGCGTGCGTTCCGCCCGTCGCAATCTGTTCCAGATTGCTCGGGATTTGCTCTAAACAACGCCTATTCCGGGGTGAATATTAACAAATTTAACTCCGCTTAAAATTCAGTTTTTTCTTCAAAGAACTCACGCAAGAACACTTACCAACCAACAACCTACTCCCGGGCACCGAGATCACCGCCGAGGCCCGCGTGGCGGCGGAGAGTCTGCTCGTCCGTTAAAGAAACCGGATCCGGATCCTCCGTTGGACAAAGAGAGCCTGGGTGTGTAAACCATCTGGCCCTTTTTCCCGCCTCGGACGAGGACACCCGCGATGCATTGTGGCCTGGACTTCGGAACCAGCAATTCGACCCTTGGCATGGTCGAGGACGGCCAGCCCCACCTTCTGGCCCTTCAAGATGGTCGCCGGGCCATGCCCACGGCGATTTTCTATGCCGAGACCGGAGGCCCTCCGCTCATTGGCCATGACGCCGTCCGGGCCTATCTGGATGGCGAGGAGGGGCGCCTTCTCCGCTCGATCAAATCCATCCTGGGTACCAGCCTGATTGAGGAAAGCACCCGAATTGGGCGGGGCCGCCTGCCCTTGAAGCAAGCCATCAGTGATTACATTGGCCATTTCAAGCGGCTGACGGAAGCCAGGACCGGGACAGAACTCACCTCAGTGGTCCATGGCCGTCCCGTGCATTTCGTCGACGACGACCCCTTGGGTGATCAGGCTGCCGAGGACAGCCTGCGCGAAATCCTGGAGGGTCTTGGGTTTAGGCAGATCGCGTTCCAGGTGGAACCCCTGGCCGCCGCCCGCCATTTCGCCCACCGCTTCACCCGCGAGGCCGTGGCCCTGGTGGTCGACATCGGCGGCGGCACGTCGGATTTCTCGACCATCCATATCCGACCCGGGGCCGAGGGGTCCGAGGGTGGGAAGATGGAAATCCTGGGCAACCACGGCATCCGGCTCGGCGGCACCAACTTCGATCAGGTCCTCAGCGTCAACGAGGTCATGCCCCATTTCGGACGGGGTGTCCCCTTGGGGGAAAAGGGCATGGAGCCCCCCAATTGGATTTTCAGCGACCTGTCGTCCTGGCCACGCATCCAAACCCTGTACTCCCATCAGGCCCTGAACGACGTCAAGGCCCTGGTCCGGCGCAGCGGCAATGATCCCCGGTTCGAACGCCTGTATACGGTGGTTTACGAGCAGCTCGGCCACCATCTGGCCGGCGATGTGGAGGGCGCCAAGATTGCCCTGTCCCAGGAGGACAGCACGACCCTGCAGCTGGACTATCTTGAGCGGGACTTCTCCATCCCCCTGACCGCCCAGAACCTGCAATCCGCCCTGGTGGACGCCCAGCAGCGGCTGGAAGGCGCCATGGACGCCTGCCTGAACGTCAGTGGTCTTGTGCGGGGTCAGATCGACCTATTGGTGCTGACGGGGGGATCAACGGAAATGCCGATCCTCCAGGCCCAACTCCGCCGCCTGTTCCCCAAGGCCGTCCTGGAGCCCTGCGATACCTTCGGTGCCGTCGGCAGCGGTTTGGCCCTGGAAGCGGAGGCGCTGTTCGGGCCAAACCGATAGGCAAACTACGTCAGGCTCCATATGCCTTCATGAACACCTCAACCGCGCTGTCCACGGTAGCGCGGATTTCCTCCGTGGTGGGTGCCTCGCCGATCCCGAAAAGCAGTGGCTTGACCAACTTGCCCTGGCAGAGAGCAAAGAACTGGGATGCGGCCAGTTCGATGTCGCCAGAGATGGCCAAACTGCCATCCTCAACCCGTTTTTCCAGGATGGCGGCAAGCCGGGCCATACCGAAACAGGGCCCGGTCTCAAAAAAGACCCGCCCCACGCCCGGGAACTTCTCTGCGGCGGCCATAACCATGCGGATCAGAGCGATATGGTCTGGACGCACCATGATCGTCACAAAACTCACCCCCAAGCGTGTCAACAAAGTCCGGACGTCCGACTCGCCCTCGTCCACCTGGAACATGGCCTCCGCCGCTTTCCGGCGATCCTGGACCACCAAGGCTTCGAACAAGGCTTCCTTGCTCGCGAAGTACACATAGAGCGTCCCCTTGGACACCCCCGCAGCCCGGGCGATCTGAGCCATGCTCGCCCCATCGAAACCCGCCGCCCGAAAAACCTGACGCGCCCCCTCGATAATTTCCTGCCGCTTGGGCAGCTCGCCCCCATCACCAGACAGGTGGGACGTCGGAGCAGAGTGAATGGTCATGGCCTTGGTCATTTATTTTCCCGAATAGGCAAGATAGTCGGGTCACAATGGCCCGAACCGGTTCGTCACACAGTCGCTATACAGCTCACACTTTAATACCCCCCCATAACACAGTCGATTGGGGCAAATGAGCCATTTAGATCACGTTTATGAAATCAGGTCGGACAGACCTGATTTCATAAACGTGATCTAAAGACCAAACGACGGACGCGCCCCTCTGACGAGGGTACCGCCTCGTCGTCTGGATCCTTCGATAAAATGCATTGACCGAACCGTTCGGTCAATGATAAACGTTCTCATGTGACCGAACGGTTCGGTCAAAGGCACCCATTTCCCGATGACCGACCGTTCCGCTCCATTTTGTGCAATGGACCGAACAAAATAGACGGAGGAAGACCCCCATGGCTCAAGACAACCCCGCGACACGCACAGATCAGGTGAACCGGGGGACCCGGGAGTCTTCCTCACCCCCATCCACATCCCTTCCTCCCCTGTCCACCTCCCAGCCCCTCCCCACCCGTGGGTCAGACGCCTCGGCTGCCCCCCCGGCCAAGACGTCAGCGGAGTCCGCCGGCCACCCCCCGGCACTGCGGTCGGAGGGAGGAGGGAATGGGGGCGCGGTGGCCGCACCCTCCGGCGCCACCGCGTCCCCCCCCCCACGCAAGAAATCTGCGGCGAAAAAGCTCATTCCCTTGGGTATTGCTGCGGCACTGGCTATCGGAGCCGGGTTCCAGGGCTATGAATGGTGGACCGTCGGCCGCTTCCATGTGTCCACAGACGACGCCTATGTGAAGGCCGACACGACCATCGTAGCTGCCAAGGTCTCGGGTTATGTCAGTGCTGTTCCCGTGGCAGAGAACCATTGGGTGAAGGCCGGAGACGTGCTGGCGACCATCGACGATGGCGACCTTCGTCTGGCCGTGCAAGAAGCCAAGGATCGCCTGTCTACCCAGGATGCAACCTTGGACCGTTTGAGGCTGGAAGCGACCTCCAGCAGCTCGACCATCTCGGAAAAAGAAGCGAAGGTCCAGGCGGCGGAAGCTGCTTTGGACCGGGCCAACCGGGAATTCGACCGCCAATCGAAACTCGTGCATAGCGGCGTGGCAGCGGACCGCTCGTTGGATGACGCTCGGGCCGACAGGAACGAAGCCATGGCGGATCTGGATGCCTCCTGGGCGCAACTTGCAACGGCCACGTCGGACCAGGCTGTCCTCAAGGCCCGCGTAACGGAAGCCGAGGGGCAGCGGGCCGAGCTGGCCACCGCCCTGGACCAAGCCGAACGGAATTTGACCTTCGCCACCATCCGCGCCCCCATCGACGGGGTGGTCGGCAACCGCGCCGTGGAAGTGGGTCAGTACATCACCCCGGGGCAGCGTCTGGCCGCCCTGGTGCCCCTGGAGGCGGTCTATGTCGATGCCAATTTCAAGGAAACCCAGTTGGCGGCTCTCCAGCCCGGCCAGCCCGTGGATATTGCCATCGACGCCTACCCTGACACCACCTTCCATGGCCATGTGGACAGCCTTTCTCCGGCTTCGGGGGCAGAGTTCAGCCTGTTGCCGCCGCAAAATGCCACGGGCAACTTCACCAAAATCGTCCAGCGCATGCCCGTGCGGGTGGCCTTCGACACACCGCAGAGTGCTGCGAAATCGGGCACCATGCCCCCCATACCCCGTCCCGGCATGAGCGTCGTCGTAACGGTGAACACCAAGGGCAGCCCCCCCACCCAAAAAGGTGCTCAAGTCGCCGAATCCAACCCCTAAAGTCGACCCTCCCTAAAGCAGGTCATCCCAAAGCAGGTTAACCATGTCCCAAGCTCCCCTGGCCCTGCCCGCCCCGGCCCCAAAGCCGATCGAGAAGAAGCAACTGATCGCCTTCATCTGCATGGTTTTCGGCATGTTCATGGCGATCCTGGACATCCAGATCGTCTCGGCCTCGCTGTCAGATATCCAGGCGGGCCTGTCGGCCAGTCTCGATGAAATCTCCTGGGTGCAGACCGCCTACCTGATCGCCGAAGTGATCATGATCCCCCTGTCGGGGCTCCTCTCCCGGGCCTTCTCAACCCGCTGGATCTTCGTGCTCTCCTGCGGGGGGTTCACGCTGATGAGCCTGCTCTGCTCGACGGCAACCACCATTGATCAGATGATCATCTATCGGGCGCTCCAAGGGTTCATCGGCGGAGCGATGATCCCGACAACCTTCGCCACGGCCTACACCATCTTCCCCCGGGAAAAGCAGCATATCATCTCGCCAATCATCGGTTTGGTGGCGACCTTGGCCCCCACCATCGGCCCGACGGTGGGGGGCTATTTGACCGAGCTGTTTTCCTGGCACTGGCTGTTCCTGGTCAACATCCTGCCGGGCATCCTGGTGACCAGCGCGACCCTGGTCCTCATCGACTTCGACAAACCGGACCTGTCTCTGCTTGACCGCTTCGACTGGTTGGGTTTGGGCTCCATGATCGCCTTTCTGGGTGGCTTGGAATTCGTGCTGGAGGAAGGCCCCGGCAATGACTGGTTCGAGGATAAATGGATCACCATTTTCACCATCATCTCGGTCACGGGGGCCATTGGCTTTTTTACCCGAGCCTTCACGGCAACAACGCCCATTGTGGACCTGCGCGCTTTCAGTAACCGCAACTTCGCCGCCGGCGCCCTGCTCAGCTTTACCATGGGAATCGGCCTCTATGGCCTGACCTACCTCTATCCGGTCTATCTTGCGCAAATTCGCGATTACTCAGCCCTGATGATCGGCGAGACCATGTTTGTCACCGGTTTGTGCATGTTCATGACCGCTCCCATCGCCGGACGGCTCTCCCGGGCCATTGATCCTCGGATCATGATCGGCATCGGCTTCATTGGATTTGGCATGGGAACCTATATGGCCAGCAAAATCACCGCCGATTGGGATTTCTGGGAGCTCTTCGTTCCCCAAATCTTGCGCGGTGTCTCCCTGATGCTCTGCATGGTGCCCATCACCAACATCTCACTCGGAACCTTGGAGCCGCATGCCATTAAAAACGCCTCGGGTCTGTTCAACGTCACCCGGAACCTGGGTGGTGCGGTCGGACTGGCCCTGATCAACACCATGCTCAACGACCGCACGGACCTGCATTTGGCCCGCCTGCGCGAGCAGGTGAGTTGGGGGCGACCCGGAGTCGAGGAAACCCTGGCCCATTTGACAGGCGCCTTCGCCGATCTGGGGTCGAATGCCAGCGCCGCAGCCCTGAAACAGATGAGCCTGATTGTCCGGCAACAGGCCACGGTCATGGCTTTCGGGGACGTGTTCGTGGCCCTGACCGTGGTTTTCGTCAGCCTCGTCCTGCTCGCCCCGCTTATGCGTCGCCCCAAAATGGGACCCAGTGCCGGCGGCGGAGGGCACTAGAGCCGGATGCTCAAAGTGAAATGAGAAAAAGTGGGCACCGGTTTTCACAGTACACGCCGGAGAGCGCTATGCAGTCACGGGGCTTTTCCCCGTCCCCCACTGGGGCCGTAAGGCCCCAGACCCCGGGCATTTATTGGCCGTAAGGCCCCAGACCCCGGGCTAAAAAAAATGGGGGTTTGGGGGCATTTGCCCCCAAATGGGCTTGGGCTATCGCCCAAAAAAGACGAGATACTGTCGCCTCCTGTGAGACAGCCCTCATGTCTTCGCTCTCTCGTCGTCGACAGCTTACTTCCTGCGGGTGCGGGCCTTCCCTTTCCCCTTGGAGGTCTTGGCCACAGCCCCGCGTCCCCGGGCTGCCGAGGCCAAAAGCGGCGAAGACCCAGCCGTCCCCGGAGCGCCGTCCGGCGGCAGCCCCAGATCCTGGGCTTCCAGGCGTCTGATCTCGTCACGTAGGCGGCCGGCCTCCTCGAACTCCAGGTCCGCAGCGGCGGCGCGCATCCGTTTCTCCAGGTCCGCGATATGCTCGCGCAGGGATTTGCCGACCAATTCCGTCCCACCGGAGGCTCCCAGGTCGACGGTCACATAGTCCTTCTCGTAAACGCTGGTCAGCACGTCGGAGATCTTGGAGCGCACCGTTTCCGGGGTGATACCGTGCTCGGCATTATAGGCCATTTGCTTTTCCCGACGGCGGCTGGTCTCGTCGAGGGCGAATTGCAGCGAGGCCGTCATCTTGTCGGCGTAAAGCAACACCCGCCCTTCCACGTTTCGCGCCGCCCGCCCGATGGTCTGGATCAGAGAGGTCTTGGACCGTAGAAAGCCTTCCTTGTCCGCATCCAGGATCGCCACCAGACCGCATTCGGGGATGTCCAATCCCTCGCGCAGCAGGTTGATGCCGACCAGCACGTCGAAGGAGCCCAAACGCAGGTCGCGGATGATCTCGATCCGCTCCAAAGTGTCCACATCGGAATGCATATAGCGCACCCGGATGCCCTGTTCGGTCAGGTATTCGGTCAGATCCTCGGCCATCCGCTTGGTCAGAGTGGTCACCAGCACCCGGAACCCCTTGGCCGTTACCTCACGGGTTTCCGCCAGCAGGTCGTCCACCTGGGTTTCCACCGGTCGGATGATGCAAACGGGATCGAGCAGACCCGTGGGACGAATCACCTGTTCGGCGACCACACCGCCCACCCGCTCCAGCTCCCAGGGGCCAGGGGTGGCCGAGACGAAGATCGATTGGGGCCGCATGACCTCCCATTCCTCGAACTTGAGGGGGCGGTTGTCGACGCAGGACGGCAGGCGGAAGCCATAATCTGCCAGCACCGTCTTGCGGTTAAAGTCGCCTCGGAACATGCCTCCGATCTGGGGGACGGCCACATGGCTTTCGTCCACGAACAGCAAGGCGTCCTCGGGCAGGTATTCGAACAGGGTTGGCGGCGCGTCGCCGGGCCTGCGTCCGGTCAGGTGACGGGAATAGTTTTCGATGGATTTGCAATGGCCCGTGGCGCCCATCACCTCCAGGTCGAAGGTCGTCCGTTGTTCCAGCCGTTGCGCCTCCAGCAGCTTGCCCTGGCTGGTCAGCTCCTCCAGCCGACCTTTCAACTCTTCCTTGATGGTGCGCATGGCCTGGGAGAGGGCGGGTCGGGGTGTCACATGGTGGCTCGCCGGATAAACCACCACTTTCTCCATGTCCGAGGTGACCTGACCGGTCAGGGGATCGAACTCCTTGAGGGATTCCACTTCGTCGCCCCACAGGCTGATCCGCCAGGCCCGATCCTCGTAGTGCGCGGGGAAAATCTCCACCGAATCGCCCCTTGCCCGGAAGGTCCCCCGGGTGAAGGCGATATCATTCCGGGTAAACTGGATCTCCACCAGCGCCTTGAGCAGGTCATTGCGCGGGAAGGTCTGCCCCACGGAAATCGGAACAATCATTCTGGAATAGGATTCTACAGCACCGATACCGTAAATGCAGGACACCGAAGCAACGATCACGACATCGCGCCGTTCGAGCAGGGCCCGGGTGGCCGAATGGCGCATCCGGTCAATCTGCTCGTTGATGCTGGAGTCCTTCTCGATATAGGTGTCTGTGCGCGGAACATAGGCTTCCGGCTGGTAGTAATCGTAGTAACTAACGAAGTACTCAACCGCGTTATCGGGGAAGAAGCTTTTGAATTCCCCATACAATTGGGCGGCCAAGGTCTTGTTCGGCGCGAGGATCAGGGTGGGCCGCCCCTGGGCCTGGATGCATTGGGCCATGGTGTAGGTCTTACCCGACCCGGTAACTCCCAACAGCACCTGATCCCGCTCGCCCGCGTCCAGGCCCCTCAACAGTTCCGCAATGGCCGTGGGTTGGTCGCCCGCAGGCTGGTAGTCGCTGGCCAGCCGGAATTCCGCTTTGGGACCAGCCGGCGGGCGTTCGTAGAGGGGCATCAAAACGGGCGCGAAACCGGACATGGGCATGGACCTGAAAGAAAGAGAGCTTTGACCGAACGGGACGGAGAAAAGGTGTCCAATTAAGATAAGACCGCATGGCACCCTTGACCAGGGGCCGGTCTTGACCGATAGGGTTGGGGAACCGGATGGGGCAGGCTCATTCGGGTCGGAAGGATGCTTGTTTCCATGGCCTTGATCGCCCCCCAGGATCATGAGCGCCCGGGCCTGAGCCTGGGTGGACTGGAGCTGGTCCCCGTGCTGTTCGTGCTGGGTGTGCTGGTCAGCGCCCTGGGTCTCTCCATGTTGGCGCCCGCGTTACTGGATTTCGTCGTCCACGACCACGATTGGCTCGGCTTCCTCCAAGCTGCGGGGCTGACACTGTTTTCGGGCCTGATGTTGGTGGCCTCCAACTGGCGTCGACCGATCCGGCTGAACCTGAAACAGGGCTTCCTGCTCACCTGCCTGTCCTGGGTGGTGTTGGGATTGTTCGGCAGCCTGCCCTTTATTTTCGCCACCACCAGTCTGGACCTGGGCGATGCGGTCTTCGAAAGCATCTCCGGCCTGACCACCACCGGGTCGACGGTCATCCACGATCTGGACCACATGCCCCCAGGCATTCTGTTTTGGCGGGCTTTGCAGCAATGGGTGGGGGGAATCGGCATCATCGGCATGGCCATCGCCCTGTTGCCGGTGCTCCGGGTTGGCGGCATGCAGCTGTTCCGCATGGAAAGCTCCGATACCTCCGAACGGGGACTGACCCGCATCGGCGAGCTGGGCCTGTCCATTTCCGTCATCTACCTGGTCATCACCGTCGCCGTCGCCTTGGGGTACATGCTGGGCGGGATGACCATGTTCGACGCCATTTGCCACGCCTTCACCACGGTGTCCACCGGCGGATTCTCCAATTGGGACACCTCCATGGGCACCATGGGGCCCGGTGTGTTGTGGATTGCCGTCCTGGGCATGATCTTGGGAGCCATGCCCTTCCTTCTGTTCGTCCAGGCCGCAAGGGGGCGACCCGAGGTCCTGTTCAAGGACTCCCAAGTCCGCACCTTTCTGACTTTCCTGGTCGGCTGTTGGCTCTTCGTCGGAACGTGGTTATGGTTGACCTCCGATAAGAGCTTCCCCGCTGCCATCACGGCGGCAGCCTTCAACATCACATCCGTGGTCACCACCACCGGCTTCGCCTCCGAGGACTACACCCTCTGGGGAGACTTTGCTGTGATGTTCTTCTTTCTGATCACCTTCGCCGGGGGCTGTACGGGCAGCACCTCGGGCGCCATCAAAACCTTCCGCTATCAGATTGCCTACAAGGTCATGCGCGCCCACGTCCGGCGACGCTACCTGCCCCATTCGATCATTCTCTCCACCTACCGGGGCAATCCCATTGATGAGGATGTCGCCGCCTCGGTTGTGCTCTTTTTCTTCGCAACCGGCGCGACCACGGCCTTCATCGCCTTGGGTCTCACTCTGCTGGGGTTGGATTGGGTTACGGCCCTGTCCGGCGCGGCGACGGCCGTGGGCAACGTGGGTCCGGGCCTGGGCCCCCTGATCGGACCCTCGGGCAATTTCGCCATTCTCCCGGATTCGGCGAAATGGCTCCTGGCCCTGGGAATGCTCCTTGGCCGGTTGGAGTTTTTCACCCTTCTTGTGTTGTTCAGCCGCGACTTCTGGAGGCGCTGAATGGGGGGGCTCATGGATCACCTCCATCTTCCCACCCTGCTTTTGGTTTTCTTCATATTAGAGATTCTGAAATTAGGATGTTTTACCGTTCTGTGGTTTCCATACCGCGAAGAACCCGGGTTGAAGGGGTGGTGGCTCGGTTACTTGACGATGGCTATCGGCATGCTTTTGGTCTTTGGCCGAGACATCCTCTCCATCCCCTCTTCCGTGGCGATCCCGTCTGGAAACCTCTTTCTCGTCGTAGGCTTCTACATCACCGCTCTGGCGACCTGGGACTTTATGGAGCGCCCCCGACCGAGGGGCTGGGGTCACCTTCCGGCCCTATTCGGTCTCTTCGCCTTTACGATCCTTCTGTATTACTACACTTTTGCCTCCCCCTCCTTCCAATCCCGGGTGATCCTGATGGTTTCGGTGGCAAGCGCCATGACGCTGCTTCAGATCATCGCCCTTTGGCCCATGTGGCGGGATCGATTCCATCCCATGGGCAAATTCCTTATCGTTTGTCTTTGCCTGATCCTGGCAGCCCATTTGGTGCGTTTGTTTCTGTCCTTTTTCAGCGAAACTCCCCTGCCGCAGAGCAACCTTGAGAACAACATCCATAATTCCCGTGTCGTTGTTGCAGCAATTGTACACTCTTGGCTCCTTGCTTTCGGATCTATTGGCGTCACCGCTGAAAAACTCGGGAAACGGCTTCGCATCCAAGCCGACCGCGATCCCCTGACCGGACTGAACAACCGGCGGGCCTTCCTTGAGGGGGCGACCAGCCTTCAAGCCCGTGACCCGTACAGCCCTTTCTCGGTCCTGGCTATTGATCCGGACCACTTCAGCCGTGTGAACGACAGCCAAGGAATGGTCGCTGGGGACCGCGCCCTGCGTCACTTCGCGAACCTCTTGTCGACGGTCGCACGGAAGGGCGACATTCTGGCCCATATCGGCGGTGGGGAATTCGCCCTGGCCATGCCCGGCGCAAACCGGGAGGACGCCCTCACCCTGGCAGAAACCGCCAGAGCCCTCGTGGAGCAGCACCCGGCACCAATCCGTTCCGGCCCCGTCATCATAACCGTCAGCATCGGTGTCGCGACCCTTGGAGCCCCAGAACCAGGGTGTCCTCGCCCTCCCATCGATACCCTCCTGCAGATGGCGGAAGAAACACTCGCCGCAGCCAAGGAGTCTGGGCGGAACCGCTTGTCCCACAAGGATTTTTCCGGCATTCCCTCTTAACGTCGGCACCCGCCTTTGTTTCACCACGAAAACAGGCCGCCTATCCCGTTGATCCAAACGAAAAAACAAGACTGATCCACCTCCATTTTCCACCTTCCCGAACGGGCAGACCATCCTCTAGGTTTACTGTGGACGTCTATCCCGCACAGGCGGAAACCCAAGCAGTAAGAGCATGGCAAACAGTCCTAATCCGGAAACACAGGGTCTCTTTTTTCGCCATCCCCACATCTTTCACCACCCTCGCATCGTCTACTGGACGAAAGCGCTCCTCAGGCCATGACTCTGCACGTTCCGACACTGATCATTGTCCTGCTGCTGGTCCAAGCCATGTCGGCTCTTGTTTTGGGAATGCTTTGGTGGCGGGACCGCACCTCTCCCGGATTGGGGGAATGGGCCCTGGGACGGCTCTTCGTCCTCCTTGCGCTGTTGATCCTGTCCGCCCGCGACGTTCTCTCTATGCCGCTCTCCATTCTGGTGGGACAGGGGTTCTTGCTCCTGGGTGTTCATGTCGCTTGGTTGGGAACCCTGACCTTCATGGGACGAGAGAGACCGGCAAGTTCGCTGCCTGCGCTCCTCTTCTCCCTGGCCTACCTGGGGGCGATCTCCATCCTGGTTGTCCTCCACACCTCTTTTCCCCTCCGCGCGGCGCTCAGTTCTTCGATGATGGGGGGCTACACCCTCCTCATTGCCAGGGCCTTCTGGCCGCTGTGGCGGGACCCGGCCTATCTGCTGGGTAAACTTCTGGTTGGCAGCTTTCTCTTTACCGGTCTGTTCCACTTGGCGCGGGTCCCTTACTTTCTCCTCGCCCACCCCAACGGAGCCCTTCTGGACGACAGTGAGCACGCGCAAATTCTGTTTCTGGCGTCGATCCTATCGACTCTGGTGACGGGTTTCGGCTGTGTCGGCGTCACCATCGAACGCCTCAACGGCCGCTTGCGTCACCTTGCCGAACGGGACCCGCTGACCGGTCTCCGCAACCGCCGGGATTTCTTCGTCCGGGCCGGGGAGATCCTCGACCGGGTCCGGAGGGAGGACCTCCCCCTGGGGGTGCTGGCTTTGGATCTGGACCACTTCAAAGGGGTGAACGACACCCATGGGCATGCGGTGGGCGACCGGGCCCTCTGCCATGTGGCGACTCTGCTTCGGGAGTCCCGGGGCGAAGATGGACTGCTCGCGCGCATGGGGGGCGAGGAATTCGCCCTGCTGCTCCCCGGCCTGACAGAACCCGAGGCCCGTGCCCTGGCCGAAACCATTTGCGCCCGCATCGCCGGAACGCCCCTATCCCTTGGGGATGCGGTGAACACGGCATCCCCAAGGGATGCGGTGAACACGACCCTTCCTCTGACAGCGAGCATTGGCATGGTCCAGACAAGGGGCCGAGATCTGTCCGACAGGGGACCGGTCCTGGACCACCTGCTGCAGGCCGCTGATCAAGCCCTCTACCTGGCGAAGGCCGACGGGCGGAACCGGGTGGTCCAGGGGTCCATCACATATCCAGCACCTGGCCCCGGCCATGACCCCCGGCCATGACCCTGGCCATAACCCTGGCAATCCGGCCCCCGGGACTTTAGCAGGCCTTGCGCGCAAGGCGGACCGGGAGTAGGTTTTTGCGCTCGCCCGTCGATCCGTAGGACGCGCGACCCCAATTCCCACCCCTCCCATCGACTTCATTGATTCCGAGGAACACCATGTCGATCGTCGCCACGCGTCTGTCCGTCATCAAGCCGTCACCGACCATCGCGGTGACCACCAAGGCCGCCGAGCTCAAGGCCGCGGGCCGCGACGTGATCGGGCTGGGCGCCGGAGAGCCGGACTTCGATACTCCCGAGCATGTCAAAGACGCCGCCGTCGCCGCCATCAAGGCCGGGGAGACCAAATACACCGCCGTCCCCGGCACGCCCGCCCTGCGTAAGGCCATTTGCGCCAAGCTCAAGCGCGAGAACGACCTGGACTACACCCCCGAGGAAATCACCGTCGGCTGCGGTGGCAAGCAAACCATCTACAACGCCCTGATGGCGACCCTGAACGAGGGCGAGGAAGTGATCGTCCCGGCTCCCTATTGGGTGAGCTATCCGGACATCACCCTGCTCGCCGGCGGCGTGCCCGTCTTCGTGCCCTGCGGTCCCGAGGTCGGCTTCAAGTTGCAGCCCGCCGACCTGGACAAGGCCATCACACCCAAGACCAAGTGGTTGGTGCTGAACAGCCCCTCCAACCCGACCGGCGCGGCCTATGCGGAGTCCGAGCTGCGGGCCATCGCCGACGTGCTGCTCAAGCACCCCCATGTCTGGATCATGACCGACGACATGTACGAGCATCTGGTCTACGACGGCTTCAAATTCACCACCATCGCCCAGGTGGAGCCCAAGCTGAAGGACCGCACCCTGACGCTGAACGGGGTCTCCAAGTCCTTCGCCATGACGGGGTGGCGCGTCGGCTACGCGGCGGGCCCGGTCGAGGTCATCAAGGCGATGAACAAGATCCAAAGCCAGTCGACCACCCATACCTCGTCCGTTTCCCAGGCCGCCGCCAAGGCCGCCCTGGAAGGCCCGCTGGACTTCCTGGCCGAGCGCAACGCCGTGTTCAAGGAGCGCCGGGATCTGGTGGTCAAGATGATCAACGAATGCCCGGGACTTTCGGTGGGCACACCGGAGGGGGCTTTTTACGTCTATCCCTCCTGCGCGGGCGTGATCGGCAAGAAGACCAAAGACGGCACGGTGATCGAGAACGACACGGTCTTCGTGACCAAGCTGCTGGAGGAAGAAGGCGTCGCCGCCGTGCAGGGCGCCGCCTTCGGCCTGGAGCCCTACTTCCGCATCAGCTATGCCACCTCGACCGAGAACCTGACCGAGGCCTGCATCCGCATCAAGCGCTTCTGCGAGTCTTTGGCTTAAGCACAACAGGCGGGGACGTCGTCCCCGCACCCCTATCGGGGAGGCCAAGCCTCCCCGAACCCCACCATTCCTGAGAAGCCCGGCCCCCGCGCCGGGCTTTTTTTATGGCCAACCTTCACATCAAACTCAATTCAAACATATCAAACACAATCCCTTGACTCTCACACCTCAGGCGCGCAGCATCCGTAAATACCAAATGCGGAGATGCCGTCATGCCCGAGCTCAATGCCTATTTCGCCAAGCGTGCCGCTGCCAATCTGGATGTGACGGGCGCCTTGAAAAAGCACCTGGACGCCCTCCTGGCCCTCATGGAGGAAAACGGGCATATCACCGTTGGCCGGGTGCACGGGGACCTGTTCAGCCTCGCCACCCCCGCCAGCGCCAACGCCCAGCTCAACCGCCTGATCAAGCAGATCAATGATGCGGCAGAGGGCCAATCCCTCCCCCTCCGCCTGGAGATCACCCAGGACAAGAAACGCGGCTCCCAACGGGAGCTTTGGTTCGAAGGCCCCACCCCCGGCCCGGCCCTGGCCCATACGGGCGACATCAACGCCGTGCCAGAGGATCGCTTCTTGGACGATCAGCGGGGCCTGGATTTCGATGCCCCCGATGTGGTGCTTCTGACCTTCAACGAACACGAGACCAAAGCGGCCCTGACCGCCTTCCACCCACAGGGTCCCGCGCCGACCGACACCCGCGACGGGGTGCCCTATTTCCGCTTGGGGCGCCATGGCGGCATGTCCATCCTTCTGCGGGTCAGCGAGCAAGGCCCCCAGGAGACCCACGCCGCCGTGGGAGAAGCCATTCGCCATTGGGCACCCCGGACCATCATCGCCCTCGGCATCGCCTTCGGCATGGGGGGGAAACAGGCCATCGGCGACGTGCTCGTCTCCACCGCCGTCCGGGATTACGACATGGGCCGCATGAACGAGGACGGCACGGAAACCGCACGGGGCCACCGCAACCAGGCCTCCCCCGTCCTGGTCGGACGGTTCCGCAGCCTGGACCATGCCATGCTCGCCCAACCGGATTGCGCCCTGCATTGGCCCAAACTGCGTTTTGGCGTGATCCTGAGCGGATCCAAGCTGGTGGACAGCAAATCCTTCAAGGACAAACTCCGCGCCATCGAACCTGAAGCGGTCGGCGGAGAAATGGAAGGCGTTGGCCTGATGGCCGCGGCCCTGCGCCGCCAAAGCGATTGGATCGTCGTCAAGGCCATCTGCGATTGGGGCGAAAACAAATCCAATCCCCGCAAGGAGCAGGACCAAGCCATGGCCGCCAAACATGCCGCCCTGGTGGTCAAGGCCGCCCTGGACATGGGTCCCCTCCACGACGGTTCCCCGCCCCGCCCCGATCCGAACGACCCCCGCCCCCGGAAACGCGGCCCCCGCCCCCGCGCCCCCATGCACCTATACGACGGCGAGGCCATCCCCGAGGAGCTGTTCATCCTCGACGCCGAGGGCTCCCATACCAGTTTTCTCAAGGACGAAATCCGCGCCCACCGGGGCGCGGGGACCGAGGGCGTCAAAGTCCTCGACGCCCTCCGTGCCTGGACCGTAGAAAAAACCGCCCCGCCCCTCTTCGCCCTGCTGGGGGAATACGGCATGGGCAAAACCGTCACCTGCCAAAAACTGGCCCAGGAGATGGACGCCGCCCGAAAGGCCGACCCCACCCGTCCCCTCCCGCTCTACTTCGACCTGCGCCATATCACCGGCCTGGACAAACGCACCCCGGACCTGCGCGAAGCCCTGGAGGAATGCATGCGCCGGGGCTGGGCCACGGACGGGGACGAAGCCTATACCCTGGAAAACGTCTTTACCTGGATGGAACAGGGCGCCGTGGTCTTCCTCGACGGCCTGGACGAGGTCCTCGTCAAGTTGAAGGAGGCCGACGGTCAGATCTTCACCAACGGTCTGCTAAAACTCATCCCCGACCATACCGCGCGCATCAGAGACAAGGCAGGCGCCGCCCCCGCAAGGGTGGTCGTCACCTGCCGCACCCAGTATTTCCGCACCCTGCGCGACCAGAAAACCCATTTCACCGGGCAGGAACGGGGCGAAGTCACAGCGGACAGATACCGCGCCCTGGTCCTCCTCCCCCTCAGCGAGGAACAAGTCGCCAAATACCTCGCCAGCGCCCTGAAGGTAGAAGACGCCGACTTGACCCGCATCATGGACACGGTCCGCTCCGTCCATGATCTGGAGGACCTGACCCAACGGCCCTTCACCCTGAAACTGGTCTCTGACTTCATTCCCGATATCGAGGAGGAACGCCTTGGCGGGCGCCCGGTCCATGGGGTGACTCTCTACCGCAAAATGGTTCGCCGCTGGCTCGACCGCGACCAGGGCAAGCACCGCATCGAGCCGGACCACAAGATGCACCTCGCCGCCCATTTGGCCGCCACCCTGTGGCGCGACAAAAATGCGGGTCTACCCGCCGGGGAGCTCGAGGATTGGTTCCTCGACTGGCTGGACGAAAACCCCAAGCTTCGCCGTCACTACCAATGGAACGAGTCCATCGGCCTGGACCAGTTGAAGGAGGACCTGCGCACCGCCACCTTCCTCCGCCGGGTCGAGGAGAACGAGGACGAGGACGGCGGCACCTTCCGCTTCGCCCATACCTCCTTGCAGGAGTTCTTCCTTGCCAGCTATCTCTATGACGCCCAGAAGGCCGACCAGCCCGACCGTTGGGTGCTGCCAACGCCCAGCCCCGAAACCCTGGACTTTTTGGGACAAATGCTGGCGGAGGATCCCGCCCCCCTGGCCACCCTGGACCGCTGGGTGCCCCTCCGCCGCCCCCCGGTCAACGAAACCATCCTGACCTACGCCAACCGAGCGGTCCGCCGCGCCCTGCCCTGCCCACGCCTCCGGGGCCTGTCGCTCACGGAGGCGGAACTGGACGACGGCGTTTTCGGCACGGCGGACCACCCCCTCGATCTGACGGGCGCGGATTTCTCTGGCGCCCACCTGCGCCGCACCCGCTTCCCCGGAACCCGGCTGGTCGAGGCGGACTTTTCCAACGCCCACCTCGCCCAAGCGGAGCTGGAAGACGCGGACCTGACCGGCGCCCACCTGGACGGCGCGAGCCTATCGGCGACGGTCTTCCGGTCCTGCGACATGACCGAAACGACCTGGGAGAACGCCAGAGGCCTCCGCCCCCATGTGATTCACGGACGGAACTTCCCCCAAACCCCGGACACGGCGACCCTGACCCCGGTCATTGCGCCCACGCCCGGACCTCCCCCCCCTGCGGCGCGCCTGTTCTGGCTTGCAACGGGTCCCGTCCAATGCTGCGCGTTTTCGCCAGACGGGCGGCGCCTCCTCTCGGGCGGGGAGGACGGCACCCTCCGCCTCTGGAACGCCGAAACCGGGCGCATACTCTCCGCCATTGAGCACGGCACCCGGATCCAATCCTGCGCGTTTTCCCCGGACGGGCGGCGCCTCATCTCGGGCGGGGACGACGGCACCCTCCGCCTCTGGGACGCCGAAACCGGGCGCGCCCTCTCCGCCATGGAACACGGCGACTGGATCACCTCCTGCGCGTTTTCCCCGGACGGGCGGCGCCTCATCTCGGGCGGGGACGACGGCACCCTCCGCCTCTGGGAGGCCGAAACCGGGCGCCTCCTCTCCGCCATGAATAACAGCATCTGGATTGATTCCTGCGCGTTTTCCCCGGACGGGCGGCGCCTCATCTCGGGCGGAAGAGACGGCACTCTCCGCCTCTGGGACACCGAAACCGGTTGCCTCCTCTCCACCATGAAACACGGCGAATCGATCCTGTCCTGTGCGTTTTCCCCGGACGGGCGGCGCCTCCTCTCGGTTGGAAATGACGGCACCCTCAAACTCTGGGAGGCAGAAACCGGGCGCCTCCTCTCCACCATGAAACACGGCGAATGGATCCTGTCCTGCGCGTTTTCGCCAGACGGGCGGCACCTTCTCTCGGGTGGGAGAGGGGGCGCCCTCTGCCTCTGGGATATCGAAACCGGGCGCCTCCTCTCCACCTTTGAGCAGGACGGTCCCATCTGGTCCTGCGCATTTTCGCCGGACGGGCGGCACCTCCTCTCCGGTGGGTTTGACGGCACCCTCAAACTCTGGGAAGCCGAAACCGGGCGCCTCCTTCGCCACTCTCAAAAAGATCGGAACCTTTTAAGCTCCTGCACGTTTTCACCGAACGGGCGGCGCCTACTCTCGGGCGGTAAGGACGGCATCCTCCGCCTCTGGGACGCCGAAGCCGGCCGCCTCCTCTCCATCAGGAAACACGGCACCTGGATCAATTCCTGCGCGTTTGCGCCGGACGGGCGACGCCTCCTCTCCGCCGGAGACGACAGCCTCAAACTCTGGAAGTCCGAAACCGGGCACCTCCTCTCCACCATGGAACACGACACCTCGATCAATACCTGCGCGGTTTCGCCGGATGGACGGCGCCTCCTCTCGGGCGGAGAAGACGGCACCCTCCGCATCTGGGAGGTCGAAACCGGGCACCTCCTCTCCGCCATGGAACACGGCCCTGGAATCAATTCCTGCGCGGTTTCGCCGGACGGACGGCGCGTCCTCTCGGGCGGAGGCGGTACCCTCCGCCTCTGGGACGCCAAAACCGGGCGCGTCCTCTCCACCATGGAACAGGGCCGCAGTATCTCGTCCTGCGCGTTTGCACCGGACGGTCGGCACCTCCTCTCAAGCGGATTCGACGGGTCCCTCCGCCTCTGGGAGACCGCAACCGGGCGCCTCTTCTCCGCCATGAAACACGGCGCTGGGATCACTTCCTGCGCGTTTTCGCCGGACGGGCGGCGCCTCCTTTCGGGGGGGACCCACGGCACCCTCCGCCTATGGGACGCCGAAACCGGGCGCACCCTCTCCGACACTATGAAACACGGCACCTCTATCATTTCCTGCGCGTTTTCGCCGGACGGGCGGCGCCTCCTCTCCGCCGGGAACGACGGCACCCTCAAGCTCTGGGAGGCCGAAACCGGGCGCCTCCTCCGCGTCCATGGCGTCTCCGAGACCGGCGGGCATGCCGTTTGGGAGCCCGAGGGGATGCGGGTGATCGAAGCCGCCGGGGATGGCCGCAGCCTGCTCTCCTGGGTCGTGGAGGGCGCCCCCGAAGTCCTCCCCCTCGAGTATTACGGCCCCATCCCCGCCCCCGTCGTCCCCGCGAACGCGGGGACCCAGGGTGGGAACCAGTGACGGATGCACTCGACGCAACAGATGCGCCTTTCCCCCACGAAAGCGCCATCAACCCTGGATTCCCGCGTTCGCGGGAATGACGGAGGGGGGGGGGAGCGGGCATGACCAGAAGGAGAGAGGGAAAGATGCAGGCGCCTGGGTTCGCAGCTCCCCCCGTCGTCCTCGCGAACGCGGGGACCCAAGGGGGGGGAACCGGTGACGGAAGCCCTCGACGCGACAGACACGCCTTTCCCCCACGACGGCGCCATCAACACTGGATTCCCGCGTTCGCGGGAATGACGGAGGGGGGGAGCGGGCATGACGCGAAGGAAAGAGGGAAGGATGCAGGCGCCTGGGTTCGCAGCTCCCCCCGTCGTCCCCGCGAACGCGGGGACCCAGGGTGGGAACCGGTGACGGAAGCTCTCGACGCAACAGACGCGCCTTTCCCCCACGACAGCGACATCAACCCTGGATTCCCGCGTTCGCGGGAATGACGGAGGGGGGAAGTGGGCATGACAAAAAGGAAAGAGGGAAGGATGTAGGCGCCTGGGTTCGCAGCTCCCCCCGTCATCCCCGCGTTCGCGGGGACGACGGGAAAGGAGGAAATAGCGAAATAAAACAATCTCTTACCTAATTTTAGGGAGGGTTTGGGAGGCCGCCGCCTCCCAACGGGGGTTTGGGGGCGGCGCCCCCATGCTCCGCCAGCTCCCCATGCTCCGCCAGCCGCCCATCACCCCCCGCGATCCACCATGCTCTGCAACAGGGCGAGCGCAGCGGCGCGGACCTTGGCTGAGGGGATGCGGTTGAAGGCCGACACCACCGACAGAGTCAGCGGGTGCATCATCGGGTCCCCCTCCAGACTGGTCAAAAGGATGGGCGACGGAAGGCCCTCGAAAAAATAAGACAAGGGTACCCGCAGGACCTTGGCGAAGTCGTAAAGGCGACTCGCGCTGATCCGGTTGGTTCCCAATTCATACTTCTGGATCTGCTGAAAGGTGACGCCCGTCCAATCGCCAAGCGCCCTCTGACTGGTGCGAAGGGAACGCCGTCGCTCGCGCAGGCGGCGTCCCACGTGGAGGTCAACGGGAGAAGGCGCGCGATCACGCCCCCCACCGGACTCTGGGGAATGAATGGTCTCTCTCATGGCCGGAAGGTCCGGCCGGAGGCGAAGGAGAACAACCGAAACGGGCCGGGTCAGAGCCGAGTCTCACCACACAGGATGAAGACCGCCGGAGAACCCGGCCCGCCCGGTGTCCTCCCTCAGCCCCCGGCCAGAATCACCCCCAGACCATCCCAAAGGCGGGATGGGACTGTGGAATCCGTGATGAGTCGGGTATAACAGGCGTTAGCCATGGCTCTGCTCTCTTTCATAGGTGGAAGCAGGGTTGCGGTCAGGCGTCGGCGGGTGGTTGCACACCTTCCGGCGCCGCTTTTTTGCCCATCCGTGAGGTCGGACACGATCGGAGTATACCGTGAAAGGCATAGCGCACTCCACCGGCAAGAGTGCGAATCCGTAAAAAGATACCCGAGACGGCCCCCAGGACCGGAGGGGCTTGGGGAGGCTAAGCCTCCCCAAGCTTACCCTTGGGAGCGAAGCGCCCAATTCCACCCGACAGAAAGCCCAATCAGCCGAGGGCGGCCTTCCGCGCCTCCACCACCTCATCGGCAGGCTTTCCGGTCAGCTCCTGGAGGTGATCGAAGGACCAGCTAAAGGTGCCGACCCCCATGGTGGCCGAACGGATTTCGATGATCAGATCGTGCATTTCCGACTGGGGCAAATACCCCTGAACCACATCCCATCCGGCCCACCCGTCCCTGGGGGTGAAGCCCAGGATTTGCCCGCGCCGGGTGGTCAGAGCCCGCTGCGCCCGGCTGGTGGCTTCGGTGGGAACGCTGATCTCCACGGTCAGGATGGGTTCCAGCAGGACCGGACCGCATTCGACCATGCCCTCACGCATGGCCAATTGGGCTGCGGATTTGAAGGCCGCTTCCGAACTGTCCACCACGTGATAACTGCCGTCGGTCAGGGTGACGGCGATGTCCACCACGGGGAAACCCAAGGGACCCTGGGACAGGAACTCCTGAACCCCATGGTCCACCGCCGGGATATATTGCTTGGGCACGGCCCCGCCCGTGACCGTGTCGGTGAAGGCGAACCCGGCGCCCCGGGGCTGGGGCTTGATGTCCAGATGCACATCGCCGAACTGGCCATGGCCGCCGGATTGGCGCCGGAACCGGCCCTGCTTGCTGGTGGATTTGCAGATGGTTTCCTTATAGGGGACCGAGGGTTTTTCGGCGGCCACATCCACATGGAACTGGCGGGCCAGACGCAGCACGGCCACCTGAAGGTGGATATCCCCCTGCCCCCAGAGCAGCAGCTCGCCGGTGTCCGCGTCCATCTCGTAGCGCAGGGAGGGATCTTCCTCGCAGAGCTTGCTCAGGGCCGCCGTCAGCTTCACGTCGTCGCCCTGCTTCTGGGCATGGAGAGCGAGGGCGAACAGGGAGCCCAGGACCGGAGGGACATCGGCGGCGCTTTCGCCTCCGATGAGATCGCCGGTCTTCTTGCTATCGAGGTGACCAACACCAACGATACTGCCCGCCGGAGCCATGGCGACCTTGGTCTGCTGACCGGCAGGATAGGTGAACAGACCGGTGATCTTGTCGCCGTAGAGGTTCAGCCCGTCCTTGACCTTGCCCGACCAGATCCGCGACAGGGAAAGCTTGCCCACATGTTCGGCATGCAGGGTCTTGAACACCTGAAGGATGGGGGGCTTGCCCTCGATCCCCAGGCGGGACAGGGTTTCTTCCAGGGTCGGGGCTTCGTGGCGCAGGGCCTTGAGCAGGCGGCGGATGCCGTTGTCCTGCAAGGCACCGCCAAAAAAGACGGGAACCACCAGGTCCTCGGCCAGATCCTTGGCCAGGGTCTGGTAGACCTCCTCCTTGGGCGGAACGATGTCGGAGAGCAACTCTTCCAACAGGTCGTCGTCAAAATCGGCCAGATGCTCCAGCATCTCCTGCCGTTCCTCGGCCTTGCGGTCCTGCATATCCGCCGGGATCTTGATCATGTCGCTGGCCTCGCCCGGCTTGTAGCGGTAGGCCCGTTCGGAGACCAGATCCACATAGCCGACGACCTTTCCCTCTTCGCGGATGGGCACCTCGCGGGCGACCAGGGGGCGGTCGGAGACGGCCTGGAGGGCCTCGATCATGTCGCGGAGACGGTTTTCGGTGGTCTCAATCTTATTGATGAAAATCATGTGGGGAATGCCGCGTTCGTCCAGGAACTTCAGCAGCGGGGCCAGCATGACGGCGCGGGCCGGGTCCGGCTCGCAGACGACCACGGCGACGTCACAGACAGTCAGGGCGTTGAAGGTTTCCTGCAGGAACTCCACAGAGCCCGGGCAATCGAGGAAGGTCCAGGCGCCCCCCAGATAGGCGGCTTCGGCGATATTGACCTCCACACCCATTTCCCGCTCGCGGGCTTCGGGAGAGGAGTCCCCGACCGTATTGTGGTCGGCCACCGCGCCCTTTCGGTGGATGGTGTCGGTTGCCAGTAGGATGCTTTCGAGCAGGCTTGTCTTACCGCTGGCATAGGGACCGACAATGGCGGCCACGCGAGGCGCGTTGGCTCTATCGGGCATGGCTTCACTCCCCTGTTGTTATTGGTGTGTTGGTTTTGGCGCAGACAGGGGGCCGGATTTCGAAGCCTGGGACGGAACCTTGGCACGGGGCCCAGGGACGCGGCATGGCTTCACCGGCCTCCGGGCGCCGGGAACGGGCTCCCGAACGGGAACCGAAGGGGGTTCATGGAAACACTCGGCCGGGGCGCTGGCAAGGAAAAACGGGGGCACCGTGGGGTATTTTAGTAATTCATCGGGCAGGACCGACGGATCGGCTCCTGGACATCCTTCCGCTTCGAGAATGGCGGCCTCATGGGAAGTGGGGAGGGAAATGGGGAGGTCCTTAATCGCGATCAAGGACGCGGGGGAGTGGCCGAGCCCTTATGGTGCCCTCTCTTTTGGCTCATCTGTGAGGAGAAGGTGATGGGGATGTCCCGTGCCTGTGTTGTCTTGGTGCTTCTGTGCCTGTCGAGTATGTCCGCGGTTGCCGCCCCCGGATCGCCCCCACCGTCTGTTGGCATGCGAACGCTGACGGTGGCCTCTTCCCTGCGCGGAGAGGATTTGGCGGTCACCCTGTGGTATCCGGTGGCGCCGGGGGGGCAACTGATCGATCCGGGGGAATCCCGGGTGTTCCAGGGCACTCCCGCTGTCCGGAACGCGCCCCCCATGGTGGGGCGGTTCCCCTTGATCCTGCTCTCCCACGGATCGGGCTCCACGGTCCAGGGGATGGCCTGGATCGCCTCGGCCCTGGCGCGGGCGGGCTTCGTGGTCGCCGGGCCGAACCATCCGGGAACCACCAGCGGAGATTCCACCCCTCAGGATACGCCCGAGCTGTGGGAGCGCACCGATGACCTGTCCAGGATCCTCTCCCACCTGACGAAGGACCCGGTCTGGTCGGCGGTGATCGATGGGACCAGGGTGGGGGTGCTCGGCTTTTCGCTGGGCGGAGCGGCGGCCTTGGATCTGGTGGGTGGTCGTCCCAACCGGGAGGCCTACGCCCGCTATTGCGAGACCTATTCGATGATGCCCGATTGCCGCTGGTTCGTGGGCGGCGAGGCCTTTGTGAAAGGCGAGCAGGTGACGGTCCCTCCCTTCGACCTGCGATCCCTGGACAAGGCCCGGTTCGAGGGTGACCACCGGGACCCACGCGTGACCGCTGCGGTACTGGTGGACCCCTCCATGGCCCAAGCCTTCGACCCGGAGAGCCTGCGGGCAATCCCGGTGCCCTTGGCTTTCGTGAACCTGGGCGCCCCAGGAACGGTGCCCATCTCCGTCGCCTCAGACCAATTGGCCCGGTTGGCCCCGCGGGCGCGGCTGACCCATGTGGCAGGCGCGGTGCACTACAGCTTCCTGCCGGAGTGCCGCGAGGGCGCCCGCGCCTTCCTGCAACAGGTGGGAGAGACGACCCCCCTTTGCGAGGACGCCGGAACCCGGTCGCGGGCGGCGCTGCATGCCGAACTGGCGGAGACGATCACGGCGGCGTTCACGGAAATGTTCGCCGGAGCTTGGTGATCGGATAGGCGGGGAGGTCCGTCCCCGCATCCCTGACTGGGAGGTCCAGAGACCTCCCAAACCCTCCCTAAAATGAAACATGCCCTTGTTTCATTTCGTCATTCCCGCGAAGGCGCCGGGCTTGACGACCGGCGGGCAGAACACCTTTTGGGTCAATTTTGCATAATCCTGTTGACACACCCTCTCAACATTGCAGATTGTAGACAATCAACAACGGAACGAGGGGCAGATGACAGCCGGGCCGGTCAAACGCGAAACCATGAGTGCCCAAATCGCCAGCTTGATGCGGACGGCCATTCTGTCGGGGGAGTTCAAACCCGGCGAGATGGTCACAGAGACCGCCCTGGCCCTGCGCTTCGGCACCAGTCGTGGCCCCATGCGGGAGGCCATGCGGCACTTGATCGATCAGGGGCTGTTGGTCTCGGTTCCCTATACCGGCACCCATGTGCTGGACCTGTCCATCACGGACATCAATGACATCTACGCCATGCGGATTTGTCTGGAAATTTTTGCCTTCGAGCAGATCTGGGAGGCCCGGGACAGTGCCTTTGACCAAGCCCTGCGCCTGCGCCATGACGCCTTGCTGGAGGCGATTGATGCCCAGGACGATGTGCGCGCCATTGATGCGGAACTGGATCTGCATGGCCTGGCTTACGAGTGGTGCGGCAACGGGATCCTGCTCAGCAGCTGGACCGGCATCCGCAGCCGGCTGGAGCTCTATTGGGCGGCCCATCACCGCGCCCATGGGATCACCGGCCCCAAGCGGGAAAGCCACGACGACTATATTCGCCTCGCCCTTGGCGACAGCCTCGATGCGATGAAAGCCGAGATCCACAGCCATATGCGGCGCGGTCTCGATGTGACCAAGGCCTTCGTCGAAACCCTCGACACAGACCGGCCACCCACCAACAGGAGCACATGATGAAAAGACGGACCCTTCTTGTCGCGGCCTTGGCAGCCTGTGTCGGCATGGCCGCGCCAGCCTTTGCCGGGGACACCGATACCCTCGCCAAAATCAAGGAAACCGGCGAATTCCGCATCGGCGTCGCCTCGGCGGAGCCTTGGTTCTACAAGGATCCCATGTCCGAGAAATGGACCGGCGTCGGCGTCGCCATGGGCGAACGGTTGGCCAAGGAGCTTGGGGTCAAACTCGTGCCGGTGGAGACCACCTGGGCCAATGCGGTGGCCGGGCTTCAGGCCGATCAATTCGACACCATGTTCGTCCTCGACCCGACCGAGGAGCGCAAGAAGGCGATCGACTTCCCCGATCACCCGCTTTTCTACTACGCCATGGGCGCCCTGGTGGGGGAGGACGTTTCTGCCCGGACTTGGGATGAGCTGAACACCCCCGAAACCCGGATCGGTGTGACCCTGGGGACCTCGCTGGATCGCAATGTGACGGCGATGTTGCCCAAGGCCCAAATCAATCGGTTCTCAACCAACGATGAGGCGGTTGCGGCCTTCGCTGCGGGGCGGGTGGACGCGGTTGTGCAGTTCCATCCGGCGCTTGTGGTGCAGTACTCCCGGCTCAAACTGGGCAAGGTGATCCTGCCCGAGCCGGTCAATCCGGTGGCGACCTCCGCAGGGATCCGGAAAGAAGCCGACGGCGTCTTCAAAACCTGGATGGATGAAGCCTTCGCCAAGTTCTACGCCGAGGGTGTACCGACGGAAATCTTCAACGCCTACCTCGAAAGCAAGGGCATTGATCCCAAGGGAATCCCCGGCCTCATGAAAGAGGACTGGTAGGAGGTTTTCGCGGTCCGCGCCTTGCCGAAAATGCGCGGACCGCTCCTTGTTTCTTTCCAAGCGAACCAAGCGAAGGGACGGCTTATGGATTACTCCTGGGATTTTGGCTCGGTTTTGGCGCGATTCGATATGCTCGCGCTTGGCCTGCTCAATACCGTCAAGATCGCGGTCGTCTCCATTGTCCTTGGCGTGGTTGTCGGCTTGCTCCTGGCGATGCTGCGGTTGTCCCCGCGCAAATGGTTCAATGTTCCCGCGCTGATTTTCATCGAGTTCTACCGAAACACCCCGCCGATTGTGCATTTCTTTTGGTTTTTCTACGCCTTTCCCGTTCTTTTGGCGGTGAATTTGAACCCCTATGTGGCGGCGGTCCTGGCCCTGTCCACCCAATCGGGCGCGTTTTATGCGGAGGTGTTTCGCGGCGGCATCGTCTCCATCGAGCGCGGGCAATGGGAAGGGGGGCGGGCCCTTGGCATGACCCATGCCAAGCTGATGCGTCGGGTGATCCTTCCCCAGGCTGTGGCCCGTATGGTGCCGCCCTTCATTGAACGCAGTTTCGAACTGCTGAAAACGACGGCTTTGGCCTCGACCCTCGCCTATGCCGACCTGCTCTATCAGGCGATGATGGTGAATGCGGAAACCTTCCGCCCCCTTGAGGTCTACACGGTCATCGCTTTGATGTATCTCGCGCTGCTGGTTACGGCGAGCCAGCTCGGCCGCATGGTCGAAGCGCGGTTGACAGCCCACCATTAAGGGCCCCCATCATTAAGGGACATTATCCATGCCCTATACCCCCGATTTCAGCATTGTTCTCGACAATTGGATCGTCCTGTTCCGCGGGCTTTTGGTGACCGTCGAAATTTGGATTCCGTCGATCCTCATGGGGTTGATCGGTGGCTTTCTGATCGCCCAGGCCCGGTTGTCCAAAAGCCGATGGGTGAGCGGGCCCAGTCTCGTCTACGTCGAGCTGTTCCGCGATACGCCGGTTCTGATCCAGCTCATCTGGTTTTACTACGCCTTTCCCATCCTGATCGGCACCCAGTTGAGCCCCTTCGGCGCGGCACTGCTGGGCCTGACCCTGAATACCTCCGCCTATTGCGCCGAGATTTTCCGGGGCGGGATCCGGTCGATCCACAAGGGGCAAATGGAGGGCGCCAAGGCCATCGGCATGACGCAAGCCCAGGCCATGCGCCGGGTGATCCTGCCGCAGGTGGTCAAACGCATGCTGCCCGCCTTCACCAACCGGACGATCGAGGTTGCCAAGATGTCCTCCCTCGCCTCGGTGATCTCGGTGCATGAGTTGATGTACCAGGGGCGCCTTCTGTCGGCGACCTACTACCGTCCCTTCGAAATCCTGACGACCGTGGCCTTCATCTACTTCGTCTTGATCTATCCCGGCACCTTCCTCGCGGGGCGCCTTGAAAAACGCTTCGCCCGGTCGAATTGACCGGCGGAAAGGAGATGCGATGAGCACACCCATTCTCGAAATCAAGGGCCTGCACAAATCCTTCGGGAACCTTCACGTTCTCAAGGGCATCGATTTCACGGTCGAACCCGGCGAGCGCATTGCCATCATTGGTGGGTCTGGCTCCGGAAAATCGACCTTCCTGCGCTGTATGAACTTCATGGAAGCCCTGTCCGACGGGGAAATCTGGCTCGACGGACAGCGGATCGGCGTCGAACGGAACGGCAAGGTGCACTACCCGGAAAAGCAATTGTGCTCCGTTCGGGAGCGACTTGGCATGGTTTTCCAGCAGTTCAACCTGTTCCCCCATATGACCGTGTTGCAGAACGTCATGGAAGGGTTGGTGACGGTCAAGGGGCTGCCCAAGGCGGAAGCCCAGGCCATTGCCATTCGGGAACTGGAGAAGGTCGGCCTGTCAGAGAAGCACGATGCTTGGCCAGGGCATTTGTCGGGGGGGCAACAGCAACGGGTTGCCATCGCCCGGGCCCTCTCCATGGAGCCTGAAATCCTGTTGTTCGATGAACCCACCTCCTCACTGGATCCCGAACTCGTGGGAGAGGTTCTCAGGGTAATCAAGCAGTTGGCCGTGGAAGGACGGACCATGCTGCTGGTGACCCATGAATTGGGCTTCGCCTACCACTTCGCGACCAAGGTCATTTTCCTCGCCGATGGTCTGTTCCATGAAGTCGGTACGCCGGACGAGGTCCTGAAAGCCCCCCAAAAGGCCAAGACACAAGACTTCCTGAGGCGGTTTGGCGAATTCTCTTTCTGATCGTCCGCCTCTTGTCCCCTATCCAAAGGATGAAAACATGCCTCCTCTGAGTAGCGTCTCCTCGCAAAGCTACGTGAAGGATCCCCGCAACGACGGCGTCGAGATCTATGTCAACGGCGCCTTCTTCAAGCGGGAGGACGCAAAGGTATCGATCTTTGATGCGGGATTTGTGCTTGGGGACGGCGTGTGGGAGGGGCTGCGCTTGATCAAAGGCAGGCTTCTGGCCGTCAATGAGCATATGGACCGCCTGTTCGAGGGCGCCAATTCGATCCAACTCGACCTCGGTTTTACCAAGCAGGGGATGATCGACGAAATCTGGAAGTGCCTGCGACACAATGGCATGGAGGATGGCGCCCATATTCGCCTGATGGTCTCCCGCGGTTTGAAATCCACGCCAAACCAGGACCCCCGCTTTACCGTGGCCGGTCCCACCGTGGTCATTGTCGCCGAGTACAAGCAGCCCAATCCGGAGATCAAAAAAACCGGCCTGAAGCTCATGACCTCGACCATTCGCTGTTCTACCCCGGATGTCTTTGACCTGCGGCTGAACTCCCATTCCCGTCTGAACTTCATTCAAGCTCTGATCCAAGCGATCAACATGGGGGCCGACGAGGCCCTGATGCTCGACACGCGCGGTTTTGTGGCGAGTTGCAATTCCACCAACTTTTTTATCATCCGGGGCGAAGAACTCTGGACCTCGACGGGAAGCTGTTGCTTCAATGGGATTACTCGAAAAAAGGCGATCCACCTCTGGCGAGAGGCTGGGTTGCCCGTGTACGAAAAGGACTTCACCTTGGCAGAAGTGTATGGCGCCGATGAAGCCTTCGTGACCGGAACCTTGGGGGGCATCACCCCCGTTTCGATGATTGATGGACGCCCGGTCGGCAAGGGTGAACCGGGCCCCATGACGGCCCGGATGAACGCGCTGTACCAAGCCTATATCACCCAATGATCGAAAAGGCGCGCCGACGCGTTCCCTTCGGGCGACTCCTCCGTCGGCGTCTTCGGACTCCCTTTCGGTTGCGCGCTTTGGTCCGGCGACAGGAAATCATCTATACGGCGGTCGCTGCGGTTATTGGACTGATCGCAGGACTGCTTGTCGTCGGCATGCGAGAGCTGTTGGATCTGATCGCCCTCCTGGTTTTCGGCCATGGGGGGGCGATTAGTGGCGTGGATATGCTGGATCCGGAACGGACGGTTCTGGGGCCGCTTCTGGGCGGCGTCTTGCTGGGAATTTCCACCTTTCTGGGGAACCGCTGGTTCCGGCGGATCGCCGACCCGATCGAGGCCAATGCCATTGGTGGGGGGAAGGTCGAAATCAAAGGCAGCCTCTTCATCACGATTCAAACCATCCTATCCAGTGGCTTCGGCGCCTCTGTCGGCATGGAGGCCGCCTATACACAGGCCTCCTCGGCGGTTGCCTCGTTTCTTGGCCAGCGGCTGAGACTGCGGCGGGAGGATTTGAGACAACTGGTGGCGGCGGGGGCAGGAGGGGCGATCGCTGCGGCCTTTGATGCGCCCTTGACCGGCGCCTTCTATGCCTTCGAATTGATTTTAGCGGCCTATTCTGTGGCGGCCTTACTGCCGGTTCTGGCCTCTTCGATCGCGGCCACCGCTATTGCGCGGCTGCTCATGGAAACCCATGGGATGGACCTGCATTTTGCCGGGGAGATCCCCGCCCATTCCTATGCCTCCATCGCCGTTCTCGCCGTGCTTTCCGCCGGGATTGGTATCGTCATCATGCGATCGGTGGCGGCCACGGAGACGCTGTTCCGAAAAGTCAGGGTCCCTGGTGGGCTCCGTCCGGTTATCGGGGGGCTGGGTGTCGGGTTGATTGCCCTGTTGACGCCGCGGGTCTTGTCCTCCGGCCATGGGGCCATGGGAGTCCTCTTTGATCAGAACCTGCCCCTGAAGGCGCTGGCCCTGATCTTCCTTCTTAAAATGGTGGCCTCAATCCTGTCCATCGGGTCGGGATTTCGCGGTGGTTTGTTTTTCGCTTCCCTGCTGCTTGGCGTCCTTTTGGGGAAAATTCTGGGACTGCTGTGGATGATGGCCTTCGGGCTCGATTTGCCCATCGTTGTTCTGGCCGTGGTCGGCATGTGCGCCCTGGCAACAGCGGTGATCGGTGCGCCGCTGGCCATGTGTTTTCTGGCGCTGGAGACCACGGCAAGTTTGCCGTTGGCATTGGCGGTGTTGTTCGCCGCGCTGATATCCACCGCGATTGTCCGCCAGGTCTTCGGGTTCAGTTTCTCTACCTGGCGCTTCCATTTACGGGGAGAAACGATTCGCTCCGCTGCGGATATCGGGTGGGAGCGGGACTTGAGCGTGGCGCGTATGATGCGCCACAGCTCCTCCTCCTTGCCCGATACGACGAGCGTGGAGGAGGCACGGCGGCGCTTCCCTTTGGGGGCGACGAAGGCCGTGCCCCTGACGGATCAAACCGGGCGCTATGCAGGGCTTTGCCTGACAACGGATCTCCATTGGGAGGGGCTCGACCCGGAGGAGTCCATTGGAAAGATCGCGCGGCTGAAAACCGCCTGGCTGACTCCCGAGCGAACCCTGCGTGAAGCCATCGCCGCCTTTGGCCGATATGAAGCCGATACCTTACCCGTTCTCGGGGTCAATCAAGAGATTCTGGGGATTGTGAACGAACAGTACTGTCTCCGCCGCTACGCAGAAGAGACCAACAAGCGCCTGTACCCCGGGCGGGTTTAGTGTCTGGCGGTTAGTTGTAAGACGCGCCCTCAAGCTGGGGGGCCCCTTCGGCGCATCCAGTCGTCGCCTGCATAAAATATCCCTAAAAAATTGCCAAAATCCACCGCGTATCGGTATAATTGTTGTCTGGTCGCGGAATTTTGGCGGCTCTGTCGTACAACTCGGACCGAAGGGGCGCGGTGATGCGGTTTGGACCGATTTCAATGTCGTTCGTGGGGATGGTGCTCGCCACACAAGCCTGGGGCATGGAGGTGGAAACCGGCCTCCCACCGCTCAAGACCAACGACTGGAATTTTATCCTCGTCCCCAGCTTCGAGGGATCGGCGGTAGAGGGATCGAATAACCTTTCGGTCCAGGGCCTGAACCATGCCCTTCGTTTCGCCCAGGTGCTTGATGGGGCCGTGGCGGGGAAAGAGTCCGCGATCAAGGGCCTGTACGCCCTTACCCCAAAGACCGCGCCGCAGGACCTCGCGCCTTTGGAGAGCATCGAGCCCTTCGCCGTGCTCAACAACCGAGCGGTCACCGTCTCCAGCCTCACCATGAAGACTCCAACGGCCTGGGACGGAACGGAGGGATTCCTGCAAGGGATTGTTGGCGATAGCCCCAAGGGGACCTATGTGTTCTCCGGCGGGGAGGGCATGATCACGGCCATGGCCCAGGGGTTGGGCGCCAAGTTGGACAAGATCCCCGAGGGGGCTGATTATCTGGTCGCCAGCGGAAACGGAGGGCACTTCACCCTGACCGCCTATGACGATGGCCTGACCGCAGTCAACACCTATCCGGAACCGGTGCTGCCGCCGCCCATGGCCTCCTGCGCCATGGAGAAGGCTGTGACGTTCTCCGTTGACCCACCGAAGGGCTTTTCTCCGCAACCCAACCAGACCGTCTATATGGTCCGCCATGTGGAGGCCCATCCCACTCCGGCCTTCGAGGATGGCAATTATGTCTGCCAGGGCCAATGGCGGGCATTGGGTGTGGCGGATCGGCTGTTGGAGGTCCTGGGGGGGCGAGCGCCGGACTATGTCTACGGACCCAACCCCGCGAGCATCAACCGCTGCCAGGAGGGCGCCTGCTCCTACATCAGGGCGACCATGACGGTGGCGCCCTTCGCGATCAAAACCGGCCTGCCGCTGACCCTTGCGGCTTTTGATTGGAACAACGGGACGGACTTGGCGGAATCCCTGTTCAACCCGGCCTCGCCCTATTTCCAATGGAGCAAGACCGAGCCCCAAACGATTTTGGTGGGATGGGAACACGACCATATCGTGAAGGCCGCCCAATACGTGATTGCGGACCTTTATCAAAACCCCGCTGCGGCGAAGGACCTGCCGCCCTGGGCCTTCAATGATTATGATTCCATCTGGAAGCTGGAAACGGACGCAAACGGTGTTCTGACCTTCTCCAACAGCTGCGAATTAATCGACAGCGCTAGCCTCCCCACGACCTGCCCAGCGTTCTTTCCGAAATAAGGAAAGGATCACGGGGGACGACAGTGTCTTATTTTTTTTGGGCGATTGCCCAAGCCCATTTGGGGCCAATGCCCCCAAACCCCCATTTTTTTAGCCCGGGGTCTGGGGCCTTTCGGCCAATAAATGTCCGGGAGCTGGGGCCTTTCGGCCAAAAGCAATAGTCTGGGGCCTTTCGGCCCCAGTGGGGAACGGGGCAAAGTCCCGTGACGGGAAAACATCCCCTGTCGTGTACTCTGGGACCTCCTCCCCAACCCGTTGGAATAGGTCTATTTTTAGATTTATCGTCCCGCTTTGGCCCGCCAAGCCTCGTACTTCGCCTGGTTCTCTTCCTTGGTGCAGGGATAGAGGCCAATGATCGACGCACCGCTTTGCACCTCCTCCAGGACGAAATCCTCGAAGCTTTCCATCCCCTTACATTCCGCTGCAATCTCGTCGACCAAATGGGCGGGGATCACCATCACCCCATCCCGGTCCCCAACAACCACATCGCCGGGAAAGACCGCCACGTCCCCGCAGGCGATGGGGACATTGATATCTAGCGCCTCGTGCAGGGTCAGGTTGGTGGGGGCCGAGGGATTGGCACAATAGGCCGGCATATCCAATTGACCGATGCCATGGGCATCCCGGAGCCCCCCATCCGACACCAGCCCGGCGCAGCCCCGCTGAGCCATGCGGGTGACCAGAATGGATCCGGCCGTGGCCGCCCGAGCGTCCTTGCGCCCGTCCATGACCAGGACCCAGCCCGGCGGGCAGGTTTCCACGGCCACCCGTTGGGGGTGGTCCGGATTGCGGAAGACGGTAATGGGATTGCGGTCTTCCCGAGCCGGAATATAGCGCAGGGTGAAAGCTTGACCGACCATATTGGCCTCCTTGGGAGAGACCGGAGAGACCCCCTGAATGTATTGATTTCGCAGCCCCCGCTTGAAAAGGGCCGTGGCGATGGAGGCGGTGGAGACGGTCATCAACGCCGCGCGGGTCTCGTCGGACAGAATGAAATCAGTGCTCATCGGAGGTGCCTCAAAAGATATCGGGTTCGCCCGCAGCGGGGCCAAACGCGGTTTCCAGGAAATCGAAGTCGCAGCCCTTGTCGGCCTGGGTCACATGTTGGGTGAACAGGTGGCCATAGCCCCGCTGGAAGCGCGGCTCCGGTGCCACCCAGGCAGCCCGGCGGCGGGTGAGCTCCGCCTCATCCACAAGCATGTCCAAGCGACGGTTAGGCAGGTCCAGGCGGACGGTGTCACCGGTTTTCAGCAGCGCGAGCGGCCCGCCGATATGGGCTTCCGGGGCCACGTGCAGGATGCAGGCCCCATAGGAGGTGCCCGACATGCGCGCATCGGAAATCCGCAGCATGTCCCGATGTCCCTGTTTGATCAGCGCCTTGGGGATCGGCAGCATGCCCCATTCGGGGAAGCCCGGCCCGCCATGGGGTCCGGCGTTGCGCAGCACCATCACATGGTCGGGCGTGATCGCCAGATCCTCGTCCTCCACCGCCGCCTTCATCTCCGGATAGCTGTCGAAGACCAGGGCCGGACCTTGGTGAACATGGAACCGGGGATCGCAGGCTGCGGGCTTGATCACCGCCCCGTCGGGACAAAGATTACCCCGCAGGATAGCCAGAGAGCCCTCCTTGTAGACCGGATTGGACAGCGGGCGGATGACGTCTTCGTTGTACACCCTGGCGCCTTCCAGGCTTTCGCCCAGGCTCTGTCCGGACACGGTGAGCACACTGGTGTCCAGCAGCCCCTGCATCTGCTTCATCAGAGCCCGCAGACCACCGGCGTAATAGAAGTCCTCCATCAGATAGCCCGACGCCCCCGAGGGCCGCACATTGGCGATCAAAGGCGTGCTCCGTCCCAGGGCGTCCAGATCGTCCAGGCTCAGCTCCACCCCCGCTCGACGGGCCATGGCGATCAGATGAACCACGGCATTGGTCGAGCAGCCCGTGGCCATGGCCACCGTCGCGGCGTTGCGCATGGCCTCTGTGGTGACGATCCTGTTCGGAGTGACATCCTCCCACACCATCTCGACGATCCGCCGTCCACAATGGGCGGACATGCGCTGGTGCGCGCTGTCCACGGCGGGGATGGAGGAGGCGCCGGGCAGGGTCAGCCCCATGGCCTCGGCGATGGCCATCATGGTGGCCGCCGTTCCCATGGTCATGCAAGTCCCGGCAGAGCGGGCAATGCCCCCCTGGATGCCGCTCCATTCGGCGTCGGAGATATTCCCCGCGCGGCGCTCGTCCCAGTATTTCCAGGCATCCGAACCCGACCCCAGGGGCTTACCCGCGTAGTTGCCCCGCAGCATGGGACCGGCGGGGAGGTAGATCATCGGCACGCCCGCGGACAGGGCCCCCATCACCAAGCCCGGCGTGGTCTTGTCGCAGCCACCCATCAGTACCACCCCATCCAACGGGTGAGAGCGGATGATCTCCTCCGTCTCCATGGCCAGCAGATTGCGATAGAGCATGGAGGTCGGTTTGGTATAGTTCTCGTCGACGGAGAGGGCTGGCATCTCCACGGCCAACCCCCCGGCCTGAAGGACCCCCCGCTTGACATCCTTCACCCGCTCGGGGAAGTGGGAATGGCAGGTATTCAGTTCCGACCAAGTGCTTAAGACGCCGATCAATGGCCGCCCCATAAAATCCTCTTCCGCATAGCCCAGTTGCATCATGCGGGAGCGGTGGCCGAAACTGCGCAGGTCATCGGGAGCGAACCAGCGGGCGGACCGCAGGTCTTCGTGTCGTTTTGTTGTCATCGGTTCTATCCGGTAAAGGCGAAGATCAGCCAGGTGACGACGGCGGTAAACACCAATCCGACGAGTTCCGGCCAATTTCCGAAATCGTGACTATCGCGGCTTTCTTCTTCGGCAAATTCAGGGCCGGAGAGATCCTCTTCCTGTCGGGTGAGATCCTTGTCTTCCATATCGGCGACCTCCTCAGTTCACCAGCGACGGCAGCCAAAGGGCCAGTTCGGGGAAGAACAGGACGAGGAACAACCCCACGGCCTGCAATGCGATGAAGGGCAGGACGGCAGCAAAGATGTCCTGTAATTCAATGCCTTTGGGGGCAACGGATTTCAGGAAGAAGCAGGCCGGTCCGAAGGGTGGGGAGAGGTAATAGATCTGGATGTTCATGGCGAAGAGCACGCCGAACCAGATCGGGTCATAGCCCAGGTCGACCACCACCGGGGCGAAGATGGGCACGGTAATGAAGATGATTGCGATCCATTCCAGGAAGGTCCCCAGGAGCATGACAATCAACATCATGACGGCGATCACCAGGATGGGCGCGATGTCCAGACCGGTGAGAACGCCCCGCAGGAATTCGCCTCCACCGATCCGGTTGTAGATGCCGATCAGGGAAATCGCCCCCAGGACCAGCCAGATGATCGATCCCATGGTCAGGACAGTCTGGCGCATGGCATTCCGGGCCATCAGCCAGGTCAACTCTCCCCGGATCCCGGCGACCACCAGAGCGCCGACCGCCCCCAGAGCTGCGGCCTCGGTCACCGTCGCCACGCCTGTGTAAATTACCCCCAGAACCGACCCGATGAGCAGGCCCGGCAACACGACGCCCTTCATGAACTTCAGGCGGCTGGTGAACGGCAGAGCCGTTTCGGGGATATCGTAGATGGGAGCCATGGCCGGGTTCAGACGCACCCGGATCAGAATATAGCCAATGTACAGACAGGCCAGAATCACCCCCGGCACGGCGGAAGCGGCGAAGAGCTTGGTGATCGAGACCTGTGCCGCGAGGCCGTAGACGATCAGCACCACCGAGGGGGGGATCAGGGTGGCCAGTGCCCCCGCAGCGCAGATAATGCCGATGGAGAGCTTCTTGTCGTAACCCAGACGCAGCATTTGCGGCAGGGCAATCAGGCCGAGCATGACGATCTCGCCGCCCATGATGCCGGACATGGCCGCCAGCACCACCGCGACGATGCAGGTTTGCACCGCCACCGATCCCCGGAACCGCCCTCCCAGAATCGCCATAGAGTCAAAAAGCGACTTGGCGATGCCCGATCGCTCCAGGACATTGGCCATGAAAATGAAAAAGGGAACGGCGATCAGTTCGTATTTATGCAGGACCTCGCCCACATTGGCCGCGACGATGAAAAAGCCCGCCCGCTCACCGAAATACAACAGGGCCGTGACCAGGGAGACTGTCAGGGTGGTGATGCCCAGGGGTACGCCGACCGCCATCAATGCCAACAGGGCGACAACGATCAGAATGGTAATGACCTCAATGCCCATTGGACTGGCTCCCTTCGGTGCCCTGAGCCCAGCGGGTGATATTCGCGAGCAGTTGCAGAAGGTACAAGCCGCAGCCGACAACCAGCAGCGCCTTCAGATAGGCGGGCTGGATGGAGTTCAGGGCCGTACCCGAATGTTCCATTCGGCTCAAGGCCTTGATGGCCGGATCCCAGAGGGCAAGCATCAGAACGAAGATCGCCCCGGTCGCGACGAGCATTTGGATCAGACGGAACAGCTGCCAGACCCGGGGGGGGACCAACATCTCGATCATGGTGATGGAGATATGCCGCTGCCTCTCGGCCACATAGCCGACGGACAGCACCCAGGCCGAAGCGCAGAGGGTCATCGCCAGCTCCGTTGACCAAACCGTGGGCCGATCGAAGACATAGCGCAGGACCACCTCCAGGGCGGAAATTCCAATACAGGCAAAGAACAGAACGGAGCAGCCATGGCCGATGAAGACGCTGACGCGGTCCATCCCATCGGCGTAGCGCGCGAAAAGGCGATTCATTGCAGTTCCCCGTGGGCGCGAAGGAAAGGGGGGCAAGACCGATATCCGCCCAGCCCCTCCACAAAAAGGAAGGGCCGGGCGCCAACCGTGGGAACCGCCTATTTGAACAGGCCGATCTTCGTCATGTAGGCGATGTTGGCGTCTAGCGCTTCCTTGGCCAGGGGAGACTTCTTGGCGTAGTCCTCCCATTGGACGCGGGCGACCGCGCGCATCTTGTCCCGATCCGCTTGGGCCCAATCGATGACTTCGATCTTTCCTCCGGCGTTATCCCGGGCGGCCAGTTCCTTGTCTTTCTTGGCCACTTCTCCGGCCATGGCGTACATGGCCTCATACCACCAGTCGCGCAGCGCCGTCTGGTCCTGCGGCGAGAGAGCATCCCAGGTTTCGCGGTTGACGGTGAATTGCATGGAGGGCATGGAATGGATGCCCGGAAAAAGGGGAAAGGGTGCCACTTCGTTCAAGCCCGTGGCGTCGTTATTCACATAGGCCGAGGCATCCGCCGCGTCGACGATGCCCTTTTCCAAAGCCCCAAAAACCTCCGAGAAGGGAATCGACACCGGTGAGGCGCCAGCGGCCTGGAACACCGCTGCGGCCAACCCCTCCGGCGACCGGATCTTCTTACCTTTCAGGTCCTCGAAGGTGCGGATCGGAGTGCGCGCCACCAGGGCCTCACGGGAATAAGGGCCGCATGCAACAACCTTCACTTCTCCGTCGGTGATCGCGTCCACGGCCTTTTGCATCATCACCTCGCCTCCGCCGTCATGGCAGAAGCCCAGCATTTGTTCGGGTGTGTCGTAACCGGAGATCAAGTCGCCCAGGATCGCAAAGGCCGGCTCCCGCCCGGAGAAATAGTTCACCGAAGTAAAATCCCCGTCGATGACCCCGGCGGCCACCGCCTCCGGCGTTTCCTTGGCCGGAACGATCGACCCGTTGGGCGTCAGGGTGAGCGCAATTCGCCCGTCCGTCATTTCGGACAGCTTGGGCAACCACGTCTCGGTCAGATATTTGGTCGAAAAATCCCCCGCGTTGAAAGAGGTCTGAATCGACAGGGTTTCCGCCTGAGCCGTCGCAGCAAAGGCCGTGACACAGGTCGCGAGCAAGGCGGCTTTCGTGAACGTCATCTGTTCCTCCCATGGATTTTTTGACGGAACCTCTTTCGGCCCCGTGATCTAATGCACTAATATATTAGTGCATGGGGCGCAAGCTTTCTGTATGAAGGGTTATGCCTTTCTTCCGTCTCACGACCACACCCCACCCCACCCCACCCTTCCCAGGGGATCAACGATAAAGGCCCATGGCAACCTTGGACGTATCCACGCGATTAGATGAGTTTCTCACGCCCGGGATCCCTCCGGGCGGTGGGCGCCCCCATAAGCGGACCACGGCCAGTCAAATGCTCCAAGACAGCCTGCGTCATCGCATCGTGACCCTTGCCCTGGTTCCCGGAACCGCCCTGTCCCGCGCGGAGATCGCCGAAGCCTATGGGGTCAGTCAGACTCCTGTCCGGGATGCCATGATGAAGTTGGAGGAGGAGGGGCTCCTATTCGTTTACCCCCAATCCAAAACCGTGGTGTCCAAGATCGACATTGGCCATGCCAAGGAAACGCAGTTCTTGCGCCTTTCCCTGGAATTGGAAGTCACCCGCCAATTGACTCGCCAGTCCGACAAAACGGATCTGACGATTCCGCGCCGCATTCTCGCCGCTCAAAAGGAAGCCCTGGAGCGGGACGAAACCCTGGGCCGCTTTGGAGCCTTGGATCGCCTGTTTCACCAGTCCTTGTGCGAGATGATGGGGGTGTCCAACCTTTGGCTTTTGATTTCCGCCCGATCCGGACATATCGACCGACTGCGGGCACTGAACCTGCCCGATCCCGGCAAACCCCGCAGCATCCTGGAGTATCACGAAGGCATTCTGGACGCGATCGGAGGTGGGGATCTCCCTCTGGTGGATCGCATGGTCCGGGAACACTTGTCGGGAACCCTCGCCTCCGTCGACCAGATCCGTGAGCGCTATCCAGACTATTTCTAAGAGCCAACCCGGAATTCATGCCATGACTTCAAAGCTTTCCGTCATGCCCGTGAAAACGGGCTGCGGTCCAGGATAGTCGGTGCTTTCCAGTTACGGGGCTTTGCCCCGTCCCCCACTGGGGCCGAAAGGCCCCAGACCCCAAGCCATAAAAAAATGGGCGTTTGGGGGCATTTTCCCCCAAATGGGCTTGGGCTCCAAGGAGGCTCCCGGGTCGGTTTTCCCTTGCCGTATCCCAACCCTTCGCCCCAAGTATCAGGCTCCCTTCCCTGAGATCGGCGCCCCCGTGATCCATATCGAGCCCATTCCCTTCCGCGATCCCCTCGACCTGCTACCCCTCGCGGCTCAGGCCGAGCATGCCGTCCTGTTCGACAGCGCCGCCCGCGACGGGGGCCGGGGGCGCTATGCCTTTCTCTGTGTCGATCCTTGGCGGGTGATCACCGCCGATGGCCAGGGCACCTGGGTGGATGGCTTGCCTGCCCATGTGGATCCCTTCACCGCCCTGCGGGTTGGACTCGAGGCCATGGCCGAAGCCGTTCCCGAAACCTGCCCCCTGCCCTTCCCCACGGGCGCCGCCGGTCTGTTGGGCTATGAATTGGGTCGTCACCTGGAGCACCTGCCCAATCCCGCCCCCAACCACCTGAACATGCCAGAGCTGGCCATGGGGCTCTATGATACGGTGGTCGGGCTGGACCTGGAGGCGCGGCGGGCCTGGATCCTGGCCGGTCGCCGCCGCCGTCCCGACGCGCGGGAGCGGACAGAGACCCTCGCCGCCCGCATCGCCGCCCTGCCGTCGGCGACCGCCCCCGATTGGAGCCCCCTTGGCCACTGGACCCCGGACCGCCCGCGCGCTGCGGTGGAAGATGCCATCGCTCGAACAATCGCCTACATCCATGCCGGAGATATTTTTCAGGCCAACATCACCCAACGGTTTTTGGGACAGATGCCCCGCGGACTGGATGATATGACCCTGTACAAGCGGTTGCGGCAACTCAGCCCCGCGCCCTTCGCTGCCTTCCTGCGGCTGGGCCGGGACCGCGCCGTGATATCCGCCTCGCCCGAACGTTTCCTTAGCCTAGAAGCCGATGGCCGGGTGGAAACCCGCCCCATCAAGGGCACCCGCCCCCGGGGCATCACGGCGGAGGACGATGCGCGCCTCGCCCGGGAGCTTCTGGCCAGCGAGAAGGACCGGGCAGAGAACCTGATGATCGTCGATTTGATGCGCAACGACCTGGGCCGGGTCTGCACCCTGGGCAGCATCGCCGTTCCCCAGTCCCGGGGGCTGGAGACCTTCGCCTCGGTCCACCATCTCGTCTCCGCAGTGGTTGGCAAGCTGCGTCCCGGCGCAGGGCCAGTGGAGCTGCTCAAGGCCTGCTTTCCGGGCGGGTCGATCACGGGCGCCCCAAAGATCCGCGCCATGGAAATCATTTCCGAGCTGGAGAGGGTACGCCGCGATGCCTATTGCGGCTCCATCGCCTGGATCGGCCTGGACGGCTCCATGGACTCCAACATTGTCATCCGCAGCCTGACCCGCTCCGGCGAAACCCTGGTGGCCCAGGCGGGAGGCGGCATTGTCGCCGATTCCGATCCGGCTGCGGAATATGAGGAAAGCCTCGTGAAGCTGGCGCCCCTGCTGACCACTTTGACCGGTCCCGCACCATGATCGTTTGGCTAAACGGCACGCTCCATCCCCTCAAGGAGGCTCGCATCGCCCCCAACGACCGGGGCCTGCTGCTGGGCGACGGACTGTTCGAGACCCTCCGCGCCGAAAACGGTGCCCCCCTGCGGCAGGATGCCCATTTGGCCCGACTGACCCGGGGAGCCGAAGTCCTCGGCCTGCCTCTCCCTGCCCTGGATTGGGACGCAGCCTTCCGCGCGACCCTGGCGGCCAATGACCTCACGCGGGGCAGTTTGCGCCTGACGCTCACCCGGGGGACCGGTCACCGAGGCCTGCTCCCCCCAGCGGAGCCCAGCCCCACGGTGCTGATCACGGCCGCCCCTCCAGCACCGCCGATGGGACCCGTTCGACTGATCATCGCCCAAAGCACCCGACGGAACGAATACTCCCCCCTCTCGGGACTCAAGTCCCTCAACTACGGGGACGGCATCCTGGCCCGGCGAGAGGCTCAGGCAAGGGGGGCGGACGACGCGGTGATCCTGAATACGGCGGGTCGCCTTGCGGAAACGACCATCGCCACCCCCTTCGTTCTGTTGGGCGACCGCATGGTGACTCCGCCCCTTTCGGAAGGGGGAGTAGCCGGAATCGCTCGGGAAGACATCCTCCGCGCCGGATTGGCGGAGGAGGCAAAACTCTCCCTTGATGACCTGAAAAGGACCAACGGAATGGTTTTGACAAACAGCCTTGGGATCCGATGGGTCCACGAACTGGAAGGCGCCGCCCTCAGAGAACCCATTGATTTTATGTCGCTTTTCACCGAATGCCTCGGGGCCTAATACCCGCATGAATTTAATGGGATACCCGACTTTTTTATTTTAGACCAATCCGGTCCATTTTACCGTTGCGTCGATGAGATCCCCCCCTTATCGTGGCGTCAGCGATTGAGGAGGATGCGCTTCGTCCAGAACGCCTTCTCTCCTTTCGGTGTCTTTAGCCTTCACTTTCGGCGGCCCCCTTCATTGGAGTGGCCGCCTTTTTTTTCGTTTCTTTAATCCATAGGGAACAAACAAAAATCCTTGCACCTCTCCGGGGTGATCCCGCATAGCCTTACGTGGAATCCACGCCATGACAAAGAGAACCCCCATGTATTATGAAATGCGGACCTACACCATCAAACCGGGAAAGATGACCGAATACCTCGCCCTGTTCCGGGACGTGGGCTTGCCCATCATCTCCCAGTACACCACCCTCGTAGGCTTCTGGTACACGGAGATTGGCGAGTTGAACCAAGTGGTCCACATCTGGGCCTACGACAGCCTTGATGGCCGTGCCCAAAAGCGGAAAGAGCTGTATCAGAACCCCAATTGGATCTCTGACTTCGTGAGCAAAATCATGCCCATGCTCGAGAAGCAGGAAAGCAAGATTCTTCTTCCCGCAGAGTTCTCCCCCATCAAATAGGGGTCCGGGGAAGCCAGGCTTCCCCGGTGGGGGCGCGGGGGGAAAGCCCCCCCCCGCCCTCAGGCGTTTGCGTCTTCCAACACCATGCCCGCGCCCTTCTCGGCGATCATAATCGTCGGCGAATTGGTGTTGCCCGAGGTGATCCTGGGCATGACCGAGGCATCGATCACCCGCAAACCCTCAATGCCGCGCACCCGTAAGCGTCCGTCGGTAACCGCCATGGGGTCACTCTCCACACCCATTTTCGCCGTTCCGACCGGGTGGAAGATGGTCGTCCCAATGTCTCCGGCGGCCTTCACCAATTGACCATCCTCGGTCAAATGGGCCCCCGGTTTGTATTCCTCGGGTTTGAAACGGGCCATGGCCTGCTGCCCCATCACCTTCCGCGCCAGACGAATGGCTTCGGTCGCCACGACCTGATCCTCGGTATGGGACAGATAATGGGGCGCGATAATGGGTGCGTCATTGGGATCCAGCGAGCGCGCATGGACTCCCCCCCGACTGCTGGGCCGCAGGTTACAGATACTCACCGTGATGGCGCCAAAGGAATGCATGGGCTCGCCAAACTTCTCCAGCGACAGGGGCTGGATGTGGAACTCCGCGTTGGGCGTGGCATGGCGCGGGTCGGTCTTGGCGAAGGCCCCCTGCTGGCTCGGCGCCATGGTCAGAGGTCCCCTGCGGAACAGGGCGTATTCCAGCCCCATGCGAGCGCGACGGAACAGGGATTGATAGACCACGTTCATGGTCTCCACCCCGTGCACCTTGTAGATCATGCGGAGCTGCAAATGGTCCTGTAGGTTCTCTCCGACACCGGGCAGGTGGTGGAGGGTCTCCACCCCCAGCGTCTTCAGGCGCGCACCGTCCCCAATGCCCGAACGCTCCAGAATCGCCGGAGAGGCCACGGCCCCTGCGGAGAGGATCACCTCCTTGCGCGCCTTCAGGGTCTCCCTTTGGCCATTGCGCAGGATGACGATGCCCCTGGCCTTCTTGCCGTCCAGCAGGACCTTTTCCGTCAGGGCGCCGGTGATCAATTTAAGGTTCGAACGCTTCAAGGCGGGCTTGAGGAAGCCCCGGGCCGAAGACCAGCGCCGTCCCCGCTTCTGATTCACCTCGAAGTAGGACACGCCCCCATTGTCACCGGTATTGTAATCGTCGGTGCGGGGAATGCCCGCCTGTTCCGCCGCATCGATGAAGGTATCAAGAACCTCCCAGGAGGTCCGCCGGGCTTCCACGGTCCATTCTCCGCCCACACCATGGTACCTGCTGGCGCCCCGATGACTGTTTTCATGCTTGATGAACAGGGGCAGAACGTCGTCCCAGCCCCATCCATCCAAACCCAGGTCCCGCCACCCGTCGTAGTCTTCCCGTTGTCCCCGCAGGTACAGCATAGCGTTGATAGCCGAACTGCCGCCGATCACCTTCCCCCGGGGATAGCCGAGCACGCGGCCATTCAGACCGGGGTCCGGTTCAGTCTTGAAGCACCAATCCGCCCGGGGGTTGCCGATGGCGAAGAGGTAGCCGACAGGAATATGAAACCATATCCAGTTATCCATTCCTCCGGCCTCGACCACGGCAACGGAGTATTTTCCGTTTTCCGACAGCCGGTTGGCCATCACGCATCCTGCCGACCCCGCGCCGACAACAATGTAATCGAATTCCTCGGACATGGTGTTTCCCCTGTGCTTTCTAGAGCCTCCTGCCTGATTTATGATTCCGACAAAATGCTCTAAGATTTTGTTTTATCGCATTTTTATGCGCAAAATCGGTGCCCACTTTTGCGCAATATGCTCTCTCCCGCGTTTTCGCGATTCACACATGACGCATCATTGTCCCGGATCCTCGATCCCAGAAGATGACGTCGTTACCAACAGTATACTTGAAATGGTATCCCGCTTGGACCGATCCACTCCGGCTCCCCTTGTCTTTCGGTCCCCTCTTCGCCAAACGCCGGGACCGGCGATCCTCCCCCTGGGGATCAACGGGTACGATGGGGGGAGGACCACGGTACACGACAGTGTCTCGTCTTTTTTGGGCGATAGCCCAAACCCCCATTTTTCTTGGCCTGGGGTCTGGGGCCTTACGGCCCCAGTGGGAGACGGGGCAAAGCCCCGTGACGAGAAAGCACCGACTGTCGTGTCCTGTGGGGGAGGACGCCTCTTGGTCGTCCCTGGCTTGGGCCTTTTTACTTCATGGTCGGGATGGAGAACTCAGCCCCATCCTTGATGCCCGAGGGCCAGCGGGAGGTCACAGTCTTGGTCTTGGTGTAGAACCGCACGGAATCCGGACCATGCTGGTTCAGGTCACCAAAACCGGACCGCTTCCAGCCGCCGAAGGTGTGGTAGGCCAGGGGAACTGGGATGGGCACGTTGATGCCAACCATACCGACCTGGATGCGGGAGGCGAAATCCCGGGCGGCGTCGCCGTCGCGGGTGTAAATGGCCACGCCGTTGCCGTACTCGTGCTCGTTGGGCAGGGAGATGGCCTCTTCGTAGTCCTTGGCCCGGGCGACGCAGAGGACCGGACCGAACATCTCTTCCTTATAAATCCGCATGTCCTTGGTGACTTTGTCGAACAGACAGCCGCCCATGTAGAAACCGTTCTCGTAGCCCTGCATCTTGAAGCCGCGACCGTCGACCAGCAGGTCGGCGCCCTCGTCCACACCGATCTGGATGTAACCCTTGACGCGCTCAAGCGCCTGCCCGGTGACCAACGGACCATAATCGGCCGAGGCATCGGTCGAGGGACCGATCTTCAAGGCTTCAACCCGGGGAACCAACTTCTCCAACAGACGCTCGGCGGTTTCGTCGCCAACGGGAACGGCTACGGAAATGGCCATGCAGCGCTCCCCAGCCGAGCCGTACCCGGCTCCGATCAGGGCGTCAACGGCTTGATCCAGGTCGGCGTCAGGCATGATGATCATGTGGTTCTTGGCGCCGCCGAAGCACTGCACCCGCTTGCCGTTGGCGCAACCCCGGGAATAGATGTACTCGGCGATGGGCGTGGAGCCCACAAAACCAATGGCCTTGATGTCCTCGTGATCAAGGATGGCGTCCACGGCTTCCTTATCGCCATTGACCACGTTCAGGATGCCAGCGGGCAGACCCGCTTCGATCATCAGCTCGGCCAGACGCATGGGCACACCGGGATCCCGCTCGGAGGGCTTCAGGATGAAGGCATTGCCGCAAGCGATGGCCGGAGCGAACTTCCACATGGGGATCATGGCCGGGAAGTTGAACGGGGTGATCCCCGCCACCACGCCCAGGGCTTGGCGCATGGAATACATGTCGATGCCCGGACCGGCATTGTCGGTGAATTCACCCTTCATCAGATGCGGGATGCCGATGGCGAATTCCACAACTTCCAGACCACGCTGGATGTCGCCCCGGGCGTCGGGGATGGTCTTGCCATGTTCGAGGGCCAGAATCTCGGCCAGGGAATCGTATTCCTTGTGGACCAGTTCCAGGAACTTCATCAGAACGCGGGCGCGCTTCTGGGGGTTCTGGGCGGCCCAGGCCGGTTGGGCAGCCTTGGCGTTGGCGACGGCCTCGGCAAGCTGATCCTTGGTGGCCAGCTCAACCGTGCCCCGCACACCGCCGGTCATGGGCTCCAGCACGTCCTGGGTGCGACCACCGCTGGGGGCGGTGGTCTTGCCACCGATGAACTGGGTGTAATGGATCAAATCCGACATTGGGGTCCTCCCTACTGATTTTTCATTGGTATAAGGGGAATAGTATGATTGTTTCCGTCACACAACGCATTTGATACGGTAGCGGCTGTGGCAGAATGCTCAGACCGCCCCCCGGACCCAGGCGACGCTTTCCCCAGACAAAGTGGATGCCCCATGAACCGCTTCAATTGGAACGATCTTCGCTATTTTCTGGCCGTGGCGCAGCAGGGCACCTTGACGGGGGCCGCGCGGGTTATGGGAACGGACCACGGGACGGTCAGTCGTCGGGTTCAAGCCCTGGAGAGCACCCTCGGTGCCCGCCTGTTCGAACGCACCCCCCAGGGGTATTTCCTCACCCCCCGGGGCGAAACCCTGCTGGGTCACGCCGAAAGCATGGAGGCTGAGGTGGTCGCGGCCTCCCAAGCCTTGGGGGAAACGGGCATCGGCCTGTCCGGTACCGTCCGCCTGACCTGCCTTGAGGGACTAGGAAACCTGTTCCTCGCCAAGCGCATGGGCAAGTTCAGCCTGGAAAACCCCCGCCTCCGCCTGGAATTCGTCACCCTGCAGCAAATCACCGGCCTGTCCCTGCGTGAAGGTGATGTGGCCATATCCCTCTCCGCGCCCAAACAAGGTCAGTTCGCCACGGCCAAGCTGACCGATTATGCACTCGGCCTCTACGCCACGGGAGCCTATCTGTCCAAGCACGGCACCCCCGAACGCCGGGAAGACCTGCGCGACCATTCCTTTATCGGCTACGTCGCCGATCTGATCTTCACCCGAGAGCTGGACTACCTGGACGAGGTACTGCCCGGCCTGAAAGCCCGCATGCAAAGCTCCAGCCTGATTGCCCAGCGGGAGATGACCGAGGCAGGCCACGGCCTTTGCGTCCTGCCCCATTATATGGCCGCTGAACGCCCCTCTCTGGTCCCCGTTCTGCCGGGCCGGGTCAACCTGGTGCGAAGTTACTGGCTGTTCTCCCGGGCCGACTTCGCAGAATCCCTACGCGTGAAGGCGGTCAGCCGATTCGTGAAACAGGAAATCGCCAACGCCCAGGATATATTCCTGCCACGCCTGTAGCTCTCGTCATCACATTTTTCGAAGTGACAAGGCCGTCCGTAGTACGCGCACCACACATTCGCAGTACGCGCACTACGTGTTCTCACACGCAATCATTTATTCACAATACTCCATCAAATTGAAGGAAAGTCATCCAAATACCGCGCTCTCTTTTTAGACAACCGCCTATTGCGAAAACTTTGATTATTCTGATAGCATCTATGCTGCAGTGCACCGCAAATCTGACAGGAACGAGCTTGTCCCTACGGGATGCTCATAAGGGACTCCAGCCTTGAGAGAGAGCCCCCATCGGTGGAGACCGGAACTTCGACCTGGTGCAGAAACAGCGTGAAGCGCGGCATGGAGAGGCCCCTCTCCCACCCCGTTTTTTTACTCTCTGTTGGAGTCCTCCATGCTGAACCGTGTGAGTGTTGGACGTAAGCTCGCAATTCTTGTCGGCCTGGGATTGGTCTCGACGATTCTGGTTCTGACCATTCTGCTGATCTTTCTTCGCGGCCAATTGCTGGATGACCGATTCGCCAAACTCCGGTCGGTGGTCGAACTGGCCCATGGTCTGGCCCAATCCTATGAAAACCGGGCCGCCAAGGGCGACATCTCCCGGAAAGAAGCACAGGAAGGGTTCGAGGAAGCCTTGAACACCCTGTGGTATGACGACCACCAAAGCTACATCACCACCGCGACCATGGATGGCGTCATGATGGCGAACCCGGCCAATCCTGGTCTGGTCGGCAAGAACCTCATGGGCCTGAAGGATACCAAGGGCCATTTGATCATCGCCGATCAAGTCAAGCTCATGCGCAATCAGGATGAAGCGACCTACGAATTCTATTTTCCAAAACCGGGTGGGAACACTCCCCTGCGGAAAATCAACTATCTGATGCGGTTCAAGCCGTGGAACATGTTTATCGCCTCAAGCGTCTACATTGAGGACATCGATGCCCTTTTTTGGCGCGCAGCCCTTGGCATTATCGCCTTCGCTGTTGTGGTTCAGGCCATCGTCGCCATCGTGGCGGTGTCCATTAGCAGAAATATTCGTATCCCCCTGTCAATCGTCGACAAACGGATGCGCCAGATCGCGTCGGGCGATCTCTCCAGCCCCATCGACCTGCCAGAACGAAAAGACGAAATCGGCCATATCGCCAATACCCTGCGCACCCTTCAAGAAGAACTGCGGTCCAACGAGGTGCTCCGGGACCAAACGGAAGCAGACCAACAGCGGCGCCTGGAACGGGCCAAGGACATCGAGCAGCGGGTTACCACCTTCGAAACCAAGATTGCCGAAGTCACCGGCCAGGTTGGCACCGCCGTTCGAGAATTGGAGACCACGTCCCAAACCATGGCCAGCCGATCGACCCAAACCTCCAGCCAATCGGAGGAGGCCTCCCTGTCGGCGAACTCGATCATGGAAAGTATCAATGCCGTCGCCGGTGCGGGATCCGAACTCACCGCCTCCATCGAGGAGATTGGCGGCCATGTCCAGCGGTCCAAAAACATGATCGAAAAGGCGGTCCGGGAAACCACGGACAGCCACCAGCAAATCCAGGCTTTGGCCGTTGCCGCAGACCGGATCGGCGCCGTGGTCAAGCTGATCTCCGATATCGCCTCGCAAACCAACCTGCTGGCCCTGAACGCCACGATTGAAGCGGCCCGGGCCGGAGATGCGGGGAAAGGCTTCTCCGTCGTTGCCAACGAGGTCAAGACCCTGGCCAACCAAACCGGCAAGGCCACGGACGAAATCACCGCGCAGGTTCAGGCCATTCAAGAAGCAACCCGGACTTCGGCCCAGTCGATCGAAGGTGTCGTGGGGACCATGCGCGACATCGACAGCCTTGGCCATGATATCGCCGAGTCCGTCGGTGGACAAAGGGAGGCAACCCAAGAAATCGCTCATATGACCGAAGATGTCGCGCACCGCACGTCGACCCTGTCGATAGTCATCGGAGATGTTTCCCACACGGCCAAGGACCTCAAGGCATCATCCGACACCGTCTTACGTGCCGCAGCGAACCTAAGGAAAAGCGGGGATGTCCTCGACACTGAAGTGCGCGGCTTCCTGAGCCACGTTCGGACCAGTTGATCGAACGGCCCCCGTCTCCCACCGGGAAGGAGGATCTCCCATGGATGTTGATTTTGACCACAGCACCTTCACCCTTAGGACCTATGAGAGCTGGAAGCAGCGCGCCGACACGGCCAAAGTCGCTTATGTTCCCTTTGGCGGCGGCCCCTATTACGGATACGAGGTCGGCGTCATCGACGCGATGCACGAATTGGGCATTGTTCCCGATGTCATGCTACCAGGGTGCGTCGGCAATTTCGTCGGCCTCTTCTATCACATGGCCCTCGTCGAGGGGCTGCCCCCGACCACCTATATTGATCGCTTTTCCGAAGCCGGTCTGATGGCCGAAAAGGATTATATGAAGGCGCCGATCCCGCCCCTTTTCCCCATGCGGATCGCATCCTGGATGCGCGGATTCGCCAGCTATTACAGCAGCCCGGAAGCCTACCAGGACCTCTTGGCGCCGGAGCTCTTCCCCGATGTCGTGCACGCAGGGATGGACTATTGGGCTAACCCGACCGAACGGAACCTGGGGATTTTCACCCGCAATCTTTGCGTCTGGCACCCCCTGACCCGATTGGGCCTTGGTGGATACTACTTCGCGCCCATCGGCCCCTTCGGGGAGCTCTACGATCCCACCCAGCCCGAGGGATGGATCCACCCGAGTATCAACTGGGCCAGCGTCTACGACAAGGACTCGCCCATTTACATCATGAGTCTCTTGCAAGTCGGGCAAGCCCAGGTCACCCAGGCGACCAACTGCATCGACCACCCCCAATTTGCGCCCCTGGACGGCAGGCGCCTGGCCTCGGCCAGCAACTTGCCCTGGCTGATCGCAGAGACGGAAATCGATGGCAATTGGTATCGGGAAAGCGCCGTCCGCGACGTCGCGACCCTGACCCCCGCAGCCCTGGAAACTCTGCCGTCTCTGGAGGTCTTGATCTGCGTGCAGATCATGGATAGCAATGACACGGCCACCTTGAGTATCCACAACGGCAACCACGACAACTATTCCCTTCAGGTCACCGAAATGATCGCCACCATCGGAGACGATGATATCAGTCAGGGGCAGGCTCTCCTGGCGACCCGGGACAAAGAGGTGGAGTGGATCATTATCGAGGCGCAATCCGACGCCCAACCCCATTGGACGCACGAAAATGTGGCCCGGTGTCGCCGCCAGGGATACGAGATCGCCATGCGCCAGTTCCTGAACAGTGAAGCGCTTCGCCCCTTCATCAAGCATCACCCGGACAAGGCTGTCCCCCCGCCCCCCAGGCACCGGTCCCATGTCAGCCTTCTCCATCAGGCCCGTCTGGACCGGATGGTCGCGGCCAACAGCAACAAGCCTGCCGCCACGGAATAACCTCCACCCCCACCGGAGCCTCGGGTACCCCGGTGGAGGCAGGGCAAAGACTCGCATGCACCCAAAAAAGCGGGCCCCTCTCGGAGCCCGCTTTCCTTATGCATCGATAAGAAGACGAGGGACCGTCAGCCCCCCCTGACGCGGAGAGCCTTAGAGTGAAACGGGATCAACTTGAGTCAAGTTGGCCCAGCTTCACTCAATTTATACCCCGTCTCCTTGAAAAACCGAAAAACACGGGGCTTTGCCCCGCCCCCCACCGGGGCCTGAGGCCCCGGACCCCCATTTGGGATCAAAGGGTCCGCGGCCCTTTGCGGGTCTGGGCAGAGCCCAGAAACTGCGAAGCAGGGTTTCCGAATTTTCAAGGACACAGAGTATATGTAGATATTAGAGTGCTCCGAGATCAAGTTGGGCCATTCTTGGCCCAACTTGGCATCGAAGGCACTCTATCCCATGGCCTGGACGATTTCCTCGGTCATCTTCTTGGCGTCGCCGAACAGCATCATGGTGTTGTCGCGGAAGAACAGTTCGTTTTGCACACCGGCATAACCGGACGCCATCGATCGCTTGACGAACAGAACCGTTCCAGCCTTTTCCACATCCAGGATCGGCATCCCAAAAATGGGGCTGGCCGGGTCGGTCTTGGCCGCTGGGTTGGTCACGTCGTTGGCGCCGATCACATAGACGACATCCGCTGTGGCGAACTCGTTGTTGATCTCTTCCAACTCGAAGACCTCATCGTAGGGCACATTGGCCTCGGCGAGCAGCACGTTCATGTGACCGGGCATCCGGCCGGCCACCGGGTGAATGGCGTAGGACACGTCCACTCCCTCGCCCTTCAGGGTGTCGGCCAATTCCCGCAGGGCATGCTGGGCCTGAGCCACGGCCATGCCGTATCCGGGAACGATGATCACCTTGGACGCGTTCTTCATGATGAAAGCCGCATCGTCGGCACTGCCCGGCTTAACCGACCGTTCACTATCGTCGCCCCCCGGACCGGCTGCGGCGGAATCGCCGCCAAAACCGCCCAGGATCACGTTGAAGATCGACCGGTTCATGCCCTTACACATGATGTAGCTGAGGATCGCGCCAGAGGAGCCCACCAGGGCCCCGGCGATGATCAGCAACGGGTTGCCCAAGGTAAATCCAATACCCGCCGCCGCCCAGCCCGAGTAGCTGTTCAGCATGGAGATCACCACCGGCATATCGGCGCCACCGATGGGGACGATCAGAAGGAAGCCCAACGCGAAGGCCAGGGCCATCAGCAGGAAATAAGCCAGATGGCTTTCCGTGGCGGCGAACCAGATGATCAGCACCACCAGCAGAATGCCCAGAGCGGCGTTCAGCGGGTGCTGCATGGGGAAGGTCACCGGCTTGCCGGAGATCAGACCCTGCAGCTTGCCAAAGGCGATGACCGAACCGGAGAAGGTGATCGCACCGACCGCCAGTCCCAAAGACATCTCGACCAGGGATCCTGCATGGATGGCCCCGGGCGAGCCGATGCCATAGGCCTCCGGGTTGAGCATGGCACCCGTGGCCACGAAGACCGCCGCCATACCGACCAGGGAGTGGAAAGCCGCCACCAGCTGCGGCAGGGCAGTCATCACCACTTTGCGGGCAATCACCGTCCCCGCTGCGCCACCGATGACGATGGCAATCACAATCCAGGCATAGGCCTGGACAGCCGGAGAGATCAAGGTGGTGAGGATGGCGATCCCCATGCCCACCATGCCCATCAGGTTGCCCTTACGGGCCGTTTCCGGATTGGACAGGCCGCGCAGGGCCATGATGAAGAGGATTCCGGCGACGATATAGGCCGCCATTGTCAGTCCGTGTGTCATTGTCGCTCGCCCCTCACTTCTGCTTCTTTTTGAACATCGCGAGCATGCGTTGGGTCACAATAAACCCACCGAATATGTTCACGCTCGCCAGAAGGATGGCGAAGAAGCCCAGCACCTTGGATCCGCTGAAGTCAGCGGGACCCGCAGCGATAAGCGCGCCAACGATGATCACCGAGGAGATGGCGTTGGTGACGCCCATCAGGGGGCTGTGCAGGGCCGGGGTCACCGACCAGACCACATAAAAGCCCACAAAGCAGGCCAGGACGAAAATGGTCATCAACCACCAGAACTCGCCCGGCCCCTCGTGGGCGGCCGGCGCGATGCCCATCATGCCGGCCGCCTGATGGGCCATGATCTGGGCATTCTGAGACAGCTCATTGGCCTGTTCGGAGAGCAGTTTAAAGCCCTCGACGAGTACGTTCTTGTCTTCCATGGATCAGGCTCCCTCCCCAAGCAGGCCCGGGTGGACCACCGTTCCGTCCTTGCACACGCAGGTGCCCGACACGGTTTGGTCCTCGTAGTTCATGGACAGGGCCTTGGTCTCCTTGTCCAGCTGCGGGGTAATGAAATTCAACAGGTTCTTGGCGAACAGCGGGCTGGCGTCCGCAGCCACGCGCGAGGGCACGTTGGCATGGCCAACAATCTTCACCCCATGCTCGGTTACGATCTTGCCCAGCTTGGCCAGCGGGCAATTGCCCCCGGCTTCGACCGCCAAATCAACGATGATACTGCCGGGTTTCATCTGCTTGACCATGTCCTCGTCAATCAGGACCGGCGCGGGTTTGCCCGGAATCAAGGCGGTGGTGATGGCGATGTCCGTGCGCACCAGCTCCTTCAGCACGGCCTCGGCCTGCTTCTTACGGAACTCCTCGCCCATCTCCTTGGCGTAGCCGCCGGAAGTCTCGGCGTTTTTCATGGCCTCGTCGTCGACGGAGATAAACTTGCCGCCCAGACTCTCCACCTGTTCCTTGGTGGCCGGACGCACATCGGTGGCCATGACCACCGCGCCCATGCGCTTGGCCGTCGCGATGGCCTGCAGACCCGCGACACCGGCGCCGAATACCAGGACACGCGCCGGGGGAACGGTGCCCGCAGCCGTCATCATCATGGGGAAGGCCCGACCAAATTCATAGGCCCCGTCGATGACAGCCCGGTATCCCGCCAGGTTGGACTGGCTGGACAGGATATCCATGGACTGGGCCCGGCTGATGCGCGGCATCAGTTCCATGGCGAAAGCGGTCACCCCCTGATTGGCCAACGCCTCCACCAACGGCTTGTTCGTCATGGCGGAGAGATGACAGAGCAGCAGGCTACCCTTAGGCAGCAGGGACACTTCGTCGGTCCCCTCCTCTGCCGTCATGGGCCGCTGGATTTTCCAGATCATGCCCGCCTCGGCATAGGTCTCTTCCGGCGTGGCGGCGATGGTCGCTCCGGCTGCGGTCAAGGCATCGTCGGTGAGAGCCGCCCCCGCCCCGGCGCCTTTCTCGACGACGACCTGGAAACCCAGGCCGACAAGCTTCTTAGCCACCTCGGGGGAAATGGCGACGCGGTCCTCGCCGGACCGGCGCTCCTTAGGTATGGCGATTTTCATTAAAGTCACCCGTTTCTTACATGCATGTAGATTGGATTTTCGTTTTTTATTTTGGGCCCAAGAGGGGAGAGGATGACCCCTCTCGGCCATTGTTACAAGGCCGGTGCCACTGTCACGCCATGATTTCGCCGAATTGACATCGCTTCCGGAGTCTGGTGGTAATAAACGAACTGTTTAGCGAGGCAGCATGATGCGACTATTTCCGACCAGGACCGGGTCGGCGAGCATCGCTCCCCCAGGGTCCGTTCGCCAAATTCTCCTTTGGTTTTCCCAGCTCCCGTGGCGGACTTCTGCGCTCGCGGTTTGCCTGGGATTACCCCTTCTGGCCGACGCGGGCGGACAGACTCCAGCAGGGCCCGGGGATCGGATCGAGGTCAGGCCAGCAACCGAACCGGAGACCATACCCCACCGGGACCATTTCCATGACCTGTTCACCGCCCACCTTGGCGGGCTCCACATGGCTGATTTCTCTGTCAACTTCACCGATCGGGGGAGCAGCTTCGACGCCAAGCTTGTCTTGGAGAGCAGGGGATTGCTGGAAACCTTCCGGGAATTGCGCGCCATGGCCCAGGGATCTGGCCGATTTACCGATGCCCTCTCACCCATGAAATCCATCCACCCCGAAGGCTACCTGCGAGTCTATCGGGAGACGGGAAAGGCTGGGATCAAGGAGGTCCGCTACTCCCTGGGACATCCCCCAGAAGGCTACAACAATGGAAAGGAAGACCCTCGGGTGCCTCCGGAGTTGCGCTGGGGCGCCCTTGATCCCTTTGCCACCTTTGCCCTGGCCCGGCGAATCCTCAGGACTGCGAAAAGTGGAGAGCGGGTTATCCTGCCCGTATTCGATGGGAAGTTGCGCTACGACTTCCAGGCCGACGTTGGCGACTCCACGACCATCCAAGTTAATGACGCTCCGATAAAGACCATTCCGGTCACCTTGGAACCCCTTCCCATCTCTGGTTTTTCGAAAAGACACGCCCGGTCCTGGGAAGGCAAAACCATAACCCTCCACTTTTCTGCAGATGGCATGTTAACTCCCATAAAATTAATTCTAAACAGTGCCTTAGGAGGTTTCATCATTACCCGCGTCGGCCCCTGCGACTCCCCCCAAATCACCTGCCCCATTCCCTTGTCCAAATACCTGTCAGCAAATAACCATCTAGACAATTAACACACAATTATATCCATATACGTCCAATGGTTGGGGAGCACTCGATCCCCCCGACGCTACAGGTGCAACGCTGGATAGGAGAGGCTTTCCCCTGGTATTTTGCTCCAAAGCCAAGGCGCAGTCGGACGGATAGCGAGACGAAAAGGCTCAAGAAACCTTGTCGCCCCCTCTTTATAAGGCAGGCGGTCCCATGATAAATATTGACTGGTCCCCGGCGTTCCAGATGGGCGTGGGGAAAATTGATGAGGCCCACGCAGGCCACCTCGAATTGCTGAAGGGAATGACCAAGCTCATTCACTGGGGCGAGTCCCCATCTGAAATCAGGACCTGGGCCGAACAGCTACACCATGACTTTCTCTCCCATAACCAGGAAGAGGAAATTCTGATGGCCAACCTGGGGTATCCCGAGTTGACGGAGCACCAAGCGGTTCACACCTTCCTGTCAAGCGAGATAGGAGACCAGGTCGGCCACTTCACCGAGAATGCCGATCAAACAACCATGATGCGCGCTGTCTCGCGCATCGGGCATATGCTGCTCGATCACATGATCCGCCATGACCTGACGATCTTGACTTTTATGCAAGGCCGCGGATTGACCGAAGCCCGACTAGGGCTAAACGGCTAGAGCAACTCGCCTGCTTCAGGACTCCACAATACAGGACAGTGTTTTATATTGTTTCGGCGAGTGCCCAAGCCCATTTGAGGGCCAATGCCCCCTTTTTCTTTTACAAATAGGAGCGCGGGGTCTGGGGCCTTTCGGCCAATAAATACCCGGGGTCTGGGGCCTTTCGGCCAATAAACACCCGGGGTCTGGGGCCTTTCGGCCAATAAACACCCGGGGTCTGGGGCCTTTCGGCCCCAGCGGGGGGGGGGGGGACGGGGCAAAGCCCCGTGGCGGGAAAACACCCCCTGTCGTGGACCGTATCGGGGGCCACTTTTGCGCAAAATGCTCTAGAAAAGCCACAAGTGGGCGCTTCCGAGAGCGATTGAACTTGGTAACCGGCATGCCTATCTTCCGGCATCCGTCTCTCAATCGTGATCGACAGGACCTCGTCCAAATGCCCCAAGACCAACCGTCCTCGCCTACCATGTCTCCACAGAATACTCCCTTCGACGCCCTGGGCCGGTGGGTTGAGGGCATCGGGTTTCAGCGGTTCATCACCGCCTTGATTGTCTTGAACGGCATTACCCTGGGCATGGAGACATCGGATGCCGTCATGGGGCAGATTGGACCAATCCTGGTGTGGTTTGACCATGCGGTCCTGGCGGTCTTCGCGTTCGAGATTTTGGGCAAGCTGGCTTACCGCCGCCTCCGGTTTTTCCGGGATGGCTGGAATATCTTTGACATAACCATTGTTGCCTTCGCCCTGATCCCCGCCTCTGGACCGCTTGCGGTCTTGCGGGCGTTGCGGATCCTGAGAATCCTGCGGCTGGTGTCCGTCGTGCCCCAGCTCCGCCGGGTGATCCAGGCCTTGCTGACCGCCATTCCCGGCATGGCCAGCGTGGTCATGATCATCTGCATGATATTCTACGTGGGCGCCGTCCTGAGCACCAAACTGTACGGAGACAGCTTCCCCCAGTGGTTTGGCACCATCGGGGAATCCATGTACACCCTGTTTCAGTTGATGACGCTGGAAAGCTGGTCCATGGGCATCGTCCGACCGGTGATGGAGGTCCACCCCACATCCTGGATTTTCTTCGTCCCCTTCATCATCGTCACCAGCTTCGCCATTCTGAACATGTTCATCGGTATTATCGTGGATTCCATGCAAACAGTTCATGACGCGGACAACCAAGCCGAGCATGTCCACGAAGCTGCCGAGACCCATGCGACTATGACTGACATGGCCAACGACCTCCGCGCCCTGCGCCGTGAAATTCGGGACATGCGGTCTTTGCTGGACAAGGACAAAAATGGGGCCTGACGCCCCTCTTGTGGTGCTGCACCGGGAATGGATCATCGCGCCGGGGGACGGATTGGGACAAGCAACCGCCTGGGCCTCGGACGGCGGGGGGCAACATCTCATTCCCCCCGACGGATCCATGGATATGATCCTGCGCTGGCGCCCCGACGGATCCCTGTTCGATGGCTTCGTCTCTCCACCCAGCCTCGGCGCGTTTTCCGTTATTCTTGATCCCAGAGACCGCTACGCAGGAGTCCGCCTCCCGCCTCCCCTTGGCTTCACCCTTCTGGGTCCTCCTGCCGATTTTGCCGAGTCCCCGCAGTCCCTTCCGCCCTGGCTTTGGCGTTTGGGACAAGCCGTACTCGCTGATCCTGACCGCCCTGCAGACCTTGTAGCCCGAGACCTCGCCCGCGCGCTGTTTCTCCGGAGCCCCCCCTTGTCACCTGAAGCCCTCCGTGTGGACCGGTGTTGGGCCCTCCTCCGCTCGGGTCTTGAGCCGGGTGCCGCCTTGCGGGAGGCTCCCTGGTCGGAGCGTGCGGCGCGACGGTCTTTTGCTCGAATCGCGGGAGTGTCACCCCGGTTTCTCTCCACCGTAGCCCGCATGGAACGGGCCGGATGGCTCTTGGCCCGTGGCAGAGGTTCCCTCGCCCAGATCGCACAAGAGGCCGGGTTTACGGATCAAGCCCATATGGGGCGGTCCCTGCGGGTCCTGACCGGCCTGCCTGCGGGTGCGGCGCTGGCTCTTCTGGCCGAAAGGTACAAGACGACGGGGTGGCTCTCCCCCTAACCTGACCGCATCCCCTCATCAAAGGAGCGTCTCGCATGACCACACCCGTTCCCCAAAGCCTGCACCTAGTGACCCTCGCCGTGGCAGATATCGCCCGAGCGCGGGCCTTCTACGATGCCCTGGGCTGGACGGCCCATGGGGACAGCAATCCCCATGTTGTGTTCTACCAGACCGGCGGCATGGTCCTAGGCCTCTACGGCCGCGATGCCCTGGCCGCCGACCTGGAGAGGCCAAACCTCGGTGAACCGGGCGCGATCACCCTGGCACTCAATCTGCGAACGAAAGAGGAGGTCGCCCCCATGGTCGAGCGATGGCTGGCCGCCGGAGCAACCCGCCTGACCCCCATCAAGGAGACCCCCTGGGGCGCGGTCATGGCCTACGTCGCCGACCCTGACGGCCACCCCTGGGAAATCGGCTACGTGCCCCAGTTCCTACCCGATGACGCTGGAAACCTGATCCTGCCGTGAACAGAAGGCCCCAAACCCCAGGCTATAAAAAAATGGGGGTTTGGGGGCATGTGCCCCCAAATGGGCTTGGGCAATCGCCCAAACTGGGCCAGCTTGACTCAAGCTGATCCGGTTTTAGTCTAGGACGGTTTCACTCTCATTCTATAAGTTTTAGAGTATCTTCGAGGTCGAGTTCAGCCGCCAAGCGACCCAGCGTGATCTCGAAGTACTCTAGCGTCCCTCGGCATCCACCCCAAAGGCTTCCAGGATGCGATAGGCCGCCAGGGTAGCCGTGATCCCACCTGTGGCCACTTGGCTCTTCAGGTCAGGAAGAGCGTCCTTGACTGCGGGATGACCGCGCACAGCATCCATCAGGCGGTCCTCGACCATGGACCACATCCATTGCACTTGCTGGGCTTGGCGGCGCTGCTGGAGGTGTCCGTTGGCACCCATGATCGCCCGATACTCTTCCACTTTGGCCCAAAGTTCGTCCAGGCCCTCACCACGCAGACCGGAGCAAAGGACGACCGGAGCAGTCCAATCGGGGTGGGCGGGCTTCATGATATGCAGGGCGACCTTGTACTCGCGCATGGCGGCGGTCGCCTTGTCCCGGTTCGGTCCGTCGCTTTTGTTCACGGCGATCATGTCGGCCAGCTCGAGAATACCCTTTTTAATGCCCTGAAGCTCATCACCAGCCCCGGGCAACATGAGCACCAGGAAGAAATCCACCATGTCGGCAACCAGGGTTTCCGATTGGCCGGTGCCAACGGTTTCCACCAGGACCACGTCAAAACCTGCTGCTTCGCAGACCAGCATGGTTTCCCGGGTGGCGCGGGTTACGCCGCCCAGGCGCCCGGCAGAAGGCGAGGGGCGGATGAAGGCGTTGTCCCTTTGGCAAAGCTCCTCCATCCGGGTCTTGTCCCCCAAGATGGACCCGCCGGTGCGCGAGGAAGATGGATCCACGGCGAGCACGGCGACGCGATGCCCCTGGTCACAGAGTTGGCAGCCCAAGGCTTCGATAAAGGTGGACTTACCGACACCGGGAACGCCGGAAATGCCGACCCGATGGGCCTGGCCCGCATGGGGCAGCAACTGGATCAACACCTCTTGCGCGGTGCGCTGGTGAACCGGGTTCCGGCTTTCCACCAGGGTGATCGCCTGGCCGAGCCGGGCCCGGTCGCCGGAAAGAACACCGGAGACATAGTCGTCAACGGTCAGGGGGGAACGCGCCATGGGAGTCTTTCGAAACAAAACAAAGGAGAGGTCCGGGGGGATAAATCCCCCCGGCCGGGCGCGGGCGGGAGCCCGCCCGCGAAGCGGATCAGGCCGCTTTCGACGTATAGCCGAGCTTCTCGTTGAGCTTGGCGAGCAGGTCGATGGCCGCCTCGGCGATATTGGTGCCGGGTGGGAAGATGGCCGCAGCTCCTGCCTTGTACAGGGCATCGAAATCACCAGGCGGGATCACGCCTCCGACAACGACCATGATGTCGTCCCGGCCCTGCTTGGCCAGTTCCTGGCGCAGTTCGGGCACCAGGGTCAGGTGCCCGGCGGCCAGGGAGGAGGCACCGACGATATGTACATCGTTTTCCACCGCCTGACGGGCGCTTTCCGCAGGCGTCTGGAACAGGGAGCCGATGTCCACGTCGAAGCCCAGGTCGGCGAAGGCCGTAGCGATCACCTTCTGCCCCCGATCGTGGCCGTCCTGCCCCATCTTGGCGATCAGGATCCGCGGACGTCGCCCGTCGTTGACCTCGAATTCCTCCACCATCTTGTGGAGCTTGTCCACGCTGTCAACCATGTCTCCCACCTCACTGCTATAAACGCCGGAGATGCTGCGGATTTCCGCCTTATGGCGACCGTAGACCTTCTCCAGGGCCAGGGAAATTTCGCCCACGGTTGCCTTCTCGCGGCCCGCATCGACGGCGAGCGCAAGCAGGTTACCCTCACCCGTTTCGGCGGCCTTGGTCAGGGCGGCGAGCTTTTCCTCCACCTTGGTCGAATCCCGCTCGGCACGCAGCTTTTCGAGCTGCTCGATCTGTTGGCGGCGCACCTGGGCGTTCTCGACCTTGAGAACGTCGATAGCCTGGTCCTCGCCCACCTTGTGCTTGTTGACTCCCAGAACAGTCTGGCGCCCGCTGTCGATACGGGCCTGGGTGCGGGCTGCCGCCTCTTCGATGCGCATCTTGGGGATACCGGCCTCGATGGCCTTGGCCATGCCGCCGGTTTCCTCCACCTCCTGGATATGGGTCCAGGCGCGGGCGGCCAGATCGTGGGTCAGGCGTTCCACGTAATAGCTGCCGCCCCAGGGGTCGATCACCCGGTTGGTATTGGCTTCCTGCTGGATGAACAGTTGGGTGTTCCGGGCAATGCGCGCGGAGAAATCGGTGGGCAGCGCAATGGCCTCGTCCAGGGCGTTGGTATGCAGGGACTGCGTATGCCCCTGCGTCGCGGCCATGGCCTCCACACAGGTTCGGGTGACGTTGTTGAAAACGTCCTGAGCCGTGAGGGACCAGCCGGAGGTCTGGCTATGGGTGCGCAGGCAGAGAGACTTGGGGTTCTTGGCGTCGAGCTGCTTGATCAGCTTGGCCCAAAGCAGCCGGGCCGCCCGCATCTTGGCCACTTCCATGTAGAAGTTCATGCCAATAGCCCAGAAGAAAGACAGGCGGGGGGCGAAGGCGTCGATGTCCAATCCAGCGGCCATGCCCGCCCGGGCATATTCCACGCCGTCGGCGAGGGTATAGGCCAGCTCCAGATCCGCCGTCGCTCCGGCTTCCTGCATGTGATAGCCGGAGATGGAGATGGAGTTGTACTTGGGCATATTGGCAGCGGTGAAGGAAAAGATGTCGGAAATGATCCGCATCGAGGGCGTGGGCGGATAGATATAGGTATTCCGCACCATGAATTCCTTGAGGATATCGTTCTGGATGGTACCCGACAGCTTTTCAGGCGAAACACCCTGTTCCTCGGCGGCGAGGATGTAGAGCGCCATGACCGGCAGCACCGCGCCGTTCATGGTCATGGACACACTCATCTTGTCCAAAGGGATACCGCTGAACAGCGTGCGCATATCGTAGATGCTGTCGATGGCCACTCCCGCCATGCCCACGTCACCCGACACGCGCGGGTGGTCGGAGTCATAGCCCCGGTGGGTGGCCAAATCAAAGGCAACGGACAGCCCCTTCTGACCGGCAGCCAAATTGCGGCGATAGAAGGCGTTGGATTCCGTGGCCGTGGAGAATCCGGCATACTGGCGGATGGTCCACGGCTGGTTCACATACATGGTCGAATAAGGACCGCGCAGGAAGGGCGCCGCACCCGGATAGGTGTCCAGGAAATCCAGCCCCTCCAGGTCGGAGGCCTTATAAAGGGGTTTGACGGCGATATGCTCCGGGGTTTCCCAGGCAAGCGCCTCCGGTGCCTTGCCGGTGGCTTGGGTGAAGGCGTTGGTCCAGGCTTCGGCGGATCCGGCAGCGGCGCCGCCGTTCAAATCGATCTTGGAAAAATCGGGAATGCCGGTCATTGGATCTTATCCTTCCACCGTAAGGCCCAGGTGGGCATGCAGGTCAGTCAGGGTACCAAGCACGTCGCAGCCAACATGGACGAAGGCGTCCACACCCGCAGCGCTCAGAGCGTCCTTGGCGTCACCGGGGGCACCGGCGAGATAGAGTTTGGTCGCCCCCGCTGCCTTCAGGGCCCGGGCGACAGGTTCTGCCATCTCGGCGTAAAGCCCGTCGGAGGAGCAGATCACGGCCACCTTGGCGCCGCTCTCCGTAAAAGCGCTGGCGCACTCTTCGGCGGAAGCGGCGCCGGAGCCGGGACGCCCTTCGATACCGCCGGCCTCGAACAGGTTCTTGGCGAAGGTCGCCCTCGCGGTGTACTGGGCCACGGGACCCAGGTTGGCCAGGAAGATCGCCGGGCGCTGACCCTGCTTTTCCATCCAGAGGTCCGAGGCGTCGCGCAGGGCTTCGAAGTCCTCAGCCAGATCATGGGCGGTGAAGGCGTCGACCTGGGCGGCATGGCCGTCGGACAGGGCGGCCGTCAATCCACCCAAGGTCGCTCCCTTGCCCGCAGCCTCTACGGCGGTGGCGAAGTCGGCGACCTTATCCGCAGAAGCGCGGCTGGCTGCAAGGCGCGCGGTCGCGGCCTTGACCAGGGCATCCCGATCCACAGGGGCGGTCTCCACGGGAGCCTCGCCCAGGTTGGGGAACTCCGAGACGCCAGTGATTGGATCCTTGCGCTTGCCGATGGCGGTGCGGCGCACCTCCCAGGTGTCGGCAATCAGGGCGGCGAAGGACCCGCTTTCCAAAGCCGCCACCATGCCGCCTTCTTCCTCGATGCGCTGGAATTCGCTCCAGGCTTCCCGGGCCAGCCGGTCGGTGAGGGTTTCCACGTACCAGGATCCTCCGGCGGGGTCGATCACCCGACCCAGGTTGCTCTCCTCCATCAGCACGATCTGGACGTTGCGGGCGATGCGGCGGGCGAAGTCCGAGGACACACCCAGGGCGGCATCAAAGGGCGCAACGGAGACGGTATCGGCGCCGCCGACCGCACCGGCGAAACAGGTCACGGTGGTGCGCAACATGTTCACCCAGGGATCCCGGCGGGTGAGTATGCGCCGGGCGGTGGTGGCCCGTAGACGCATGGCCCGGTCGCTTTCGGCGACGCCGCAGGCCTCCATAACCCGGCCCCAGAGCAGACGGGCGGCCCGCAGCTTGGCGATGCCCATGAAGAAATCGCTGTCCAGCGGCAAAGAGAAAACGATCTGTCTCGCCGCTGAGCCCAGGTCCATTCCGGCAGCTTCCATGGCCCGCAGGTAAGCAACACCGGTGGCCAGGATAGCGCCCAGGGTCTGGGATTCATTGGCACCCGCATCGTGGTAGGGGGCACCATCCACCTTCACCGCTGTGGCTTTGGGGTAGCTGGCCGCAGTCATGACAGCAAGGGCAGCCAAGCGCTCCAAGGCCCGGTCGGTGGACATGGGCAGGGCACCGATGGCCGCCAGGGTCCCCAGGGGATCGGCGTCAAAGGAGACCAGCGCCTTGGAGGGGTCCACCCCGCGTTTTTTCCACAGGGCGACCATCAGGGCGGCGGCGGCTTCGAACCCGGCGCCCGCGTCCAGGGAGACAACGGCGCCGTCCAGGATCACACCGGAAAGGGCAGCGTCCAGGTCCTCGACGGAGGACACCATGATCCCGTCCCAGCCGGCGATTTCAGCGGCCGCTTCGGCATCGGCGTCCAGTCCGACCCGTCCAGCCATGTCCAGGCGCAGGGACACACTGCTGGCGCCCTTTTCAAGGTCGGTCAAAATCTGCTTGTTGGCGGTGACGGGATCGGGATGGGCGTGTTCCTGGCGGATATCCCAACCCGTCTGCAGAGATCCGCTGGCGGTTCCCCCTCGGGTGAAGGGAGCGCCGCCGGGAAAACCGGAGGGATCCCCCTCCGTCGGCCAATCCTGGCAGGTGTAGAGGGGTTGGATGGAGAAGCCCTCGTGAGTCTTCGTCACCATCTTCTTTTCAAAGGACGCTCCCTTCAGGGCCTTGTCCACGAGAACGAGCCAGTCGTCGTGGGACAGGGCCGGGAAATCGGCGGCAAGCGATAGGGTGTCTTCGGTCATTGCCTGTTTTTGCCTTGCGGTCATGCTTTTTCGAGTACAGTTCGTCGCAGCAGGGCCCCACACCGCAGTGAGCCCCGGTTCAGGGCTGGGTTTTGGAGTCCATGGGCGCCGAACGCGCGAAATCCTGCGGAAAAGGGTCTCTCTTCTCTCATTTCCCCCGGGGTCAAGGACCAAGCTTTTCCCCTTGCAAGGCCCGCCCCAAGCTTTACCGCGTCGATCTTCATTGGGACTCTTCGCGACGCAGTGTCGCCGTAGAATAGCAAAGGCAGGGCGCGCCCTTCAATCGTCCCCGTGATGTCCGTTCCGCCAAACCCTAAAAACGTGCATACTGAGCCTTCTTCCCCGCCAATCGCCCCCCTTTTTTCGAGGAGTTTTCCATGCGATTGCCCCATCGCCTTCGCCCCATCGCGCTATTTTTGGCCGGTCTGGTTCTAACCATCCTGCTCCAGACAGGGCCCGAGTCCGCCCGGGCCGAGGATCTCAGGCCACCCGCTGTTCTGCGACTGCTGCACGTGAACGATGTCTACGAAGTGTCTCCCAACAAGGCGGGCCTGGGTGGTTTGGCCGAATTGGCGACAATGGTCGACGAGGCCAAAGCTGAACCGGGCGCGGATTTGACCCTGGTCACCTTCGGCGGGGACCTGATTTCGCCTTCCCTGCTGTCGAGCATCGACAAGGGCAAGCATATGATCACCGCCATGGACATGGTCGGCGTGGATCTGGCGGTTCCAGGGAACCATGAGTTCGACTTCGGCCCCGAAGTCTTCGCCGAACACCTCAAGACCAGCCCCTTCCCTTGGCTGGGCACCAATGTGCTGGATAAAAATGAGCAGCCTTTTGGAGGCATGGTGGCCACGGCCCTGCGCAACGTCGGCCCCTACAAGGTCGGTTTCCTCGGCGTGTTGACCGACGAGACCACCACCTTGTCCGACCCGGGCGAGGACGTGCTGTTTCTCGATCCCATCGCCAAGGCGAAGGATGCGGCGGTGAACCTGAAAGTCGCGGGGGCCGATGTGGTCATCGCCTTAACCCATCTGTTATTCGAACAGGACAAGGCCCTGGCCCAGGAGGTTCCGGACATCAACCTGATCCTTGGTGGCCACGACCACGAGGCCATCACCTGGATGGAGGGCGGAACCCTGATCCTCAAGGCGGGCATGGACGCGGAATTCCTGGCAGAGGTTGATCTGACCATACAGGACGTCAAGGGACGGAAGACGGTGGAGGTCAGCACACTTCCTGCCTGGAGCCTGACTCCGGTCACCGGTGTGGCGCCCAATCCCCAATTGGCCGCCAAAATTGCGGAATGGGATGCCATGCTGGACAAGGAACTGGGGGAACCCCTGGCGGTGACCAAGGTCGCATTGGACAGCCGGAAGTCGGTGGTTCGCTCCCAGGAATCCACCATGGGTGACCTGATCGCCGATGCCCTGCGTGCAGAGGCCAAGGCCGATATCGGCTTGGCCAATGGGGGCGGCATCCGCGGGGATCGCCTGTACGATCCGGACACCACCCTGACCCGCAAGGATTTGGTGACCGAGATGCCCTTTGGCAATGTGTCCATGGTTGTGGAGCTGACCGGCGCCCAGGTGAAACAGACCCTCGAACATGGGCTCTCCCAGGTAGGGGAAAACGGCGGGCGGTTCCTCCAGGTGTCCGGCCTGGCTCTGACCTATGACCCGAACAAGCCTGTGGGCAGTCGCCTGGTGTCGGTGACCGTGGGCGATCAGCCCTTGGACGAGTCGGCCAACTACACCGTGGCAACAAACGACTACATTGCCGAAGGAGGCGACGGCTTCAAGGCCTTGGGCGAGGGCAAAGTGCTCGTCGATGCCAGCGCCGGACGCTTGCTGGTGAGCGTCGTTGCGGATTATTTGACCGCCTTGAAGGAAGTCACGGGCACTTCAGGCGGGCGCATCGAAGTCGCAAAGTAGCGGCAGGAGGAGTGTTGGCGGCCATCACATCATGGTGGATGTGATGGCTACGGCCCAGACATTCTGCCCATTCCGCCCTGCACGTGGGGTCCGCTCCCCAGAGAACCCGGCTCATGCTGGATCGAGTCCCTCACATGCGTTATGCGAGTGGTTCCGTAAGCCTGCCCGCTCTGATGCCGTAAGTGCGGCCGCTTGACGGTGAACCCGCGCACATCGCTTCGACCGTCAGCGGCCCAAAGAGCTTGCCCTCACGAAGGCGGGGGGCCGCGGCTCTCCATTATGTCGTTAATGCCTTCCTAATACCAAGCGGCGCGGGTTTAAACCCACGCCGCTTTTCTTGCGTTCAAACGCCAGGCGGGCTTTTACGCGCCATAAGGCGCGGCGGCCACTTGGCCGCTTCCAAGGTGCGGTGAGGCAAACTCACCGCACCTGGGTATAAAAGCCCTTTTCCAGGAGCACCTCGCCCAGCTTGGTGCAGAGGCGTTCGACCTCCAGATCCCGGTTATCGTTCTCCCCCGTCGCCAGCACTGCTTCCCCAACGCTCGGGAACGCGTCGCCCCATTCTGAAAAGCGCGACGCCATGCCCCCACTGGGCACGAACCCACCTCCAAATCCCTGGCCCCGAAGCAGAACCGCATCGCGCTTGCGTTGGCGTGACAACCGCCGCGGTCTTCTCCGCATGAAGATATTTGCAGAAAGCCATTATCTGCCACTTCCCTCACCCCGTAAGATCCATTAAAGGAGGTGGCACCAGCGCAAGAAGTCCATCAATTGAATCCCGAATAATACAAGAAAAAATTGCAAAAAACCCTACAAAGCAAGTCAAGATACCCCTACCTTGAGGTGAAAATGTTCACAACGGCCACTGCATTCCCATCATACCAAGAAGCCCTTGAATTTTGTGGCAGCAACTATTCCGACAACGACATTGTAGATGTCGTATTGAAAAAAACACTTGAATTCATCTATACCAATCCTAAGCCCATACTGGACCCAGATCCGATCTGTATTATTGCAATAGCGATCATGAAAGCATCGCAAAATGGAAAAAAGACAGTCACTGTTTTGGACTTCGGCGGCGCATGCGGACTTCATTTTTATCTCGTAAAGAAAATCATAAAAGACATAGACATAAAATGGGTTGTTGTCGAAACAGAAGAAATGATATGCGCAGCAAAAGAAACCATAAAAATGGACGGACTGTTCTTTTCCTCATCTATAAACGAAGCAATCAATATCATCGGAACGTTCGATGTCGTCCACGCATCAGGATCCGTACAATACACTCCATCTCCTGAAGAAACCCTTGAGAATCTCATTGAAGTCGCGGCTCCTATAATGGCAATAAATCGCTTGCCCTTATTCACAGGAGAACGAACCGTTACAGTGAACACGTCAAAACTAAGTCAACATGGCCCCGGACCAATGCCAGCCAATATAAAAGATAGAGAAATTAGAGTCCCCGTAACATTAGTCAATGTTGGTGAACTTGAGAAAATTTTACTAAACAAATACTCCCTGGAAAGTCATTTCTCAAGCAAGAACATGGGCGCCAAACTAGGAGAGCACAGCATCGTCGGCGCTAATCTCTTATTGAAACGTAAGAATAATTAGCGTTCTGCTGCACATACACCGGAAGCCCCCTTCAAATCGATCCCTACCGGAAAACAGGGCGGGGGCGTTATTGCGTTTACACATACCGCCCCCTATCCACGCGGACATCAGATGCTACAGATAGGGCGGCGTACAAGCGGAAATCAACACGCAGGGCTCATCAAAAGGGTTTCGAAACCGGTGGGGGCGGCGACTATCGAAGAGATAGGCGTCCCCTGGCCCCAGGATGTGACGCTCGTCTTCCACCGTCAGTTCCATACGCCCGGAGATGATAATCCCCCCTTCCTCGGAGTCGTGTTGAAGCAGGGTGCGGCCCGTGTCCGCGCCCGGCTCATAGGCCTCGTGTAGGATCTGAAGGCCGTGTTGGCGTGCGTCACCCACTTGGCGGAAGGCAATGGCCCCTTTGCTTTTCCTCTGAAGCTCGTGGGTAATCTCCGTCAAGTCCTCGGAACGGAAGACAATGCGCTCCGGAGGGGGCATCTCCTGACTGAAAAACTCCTGCAGCGACATGGGAATGCCCTGGAGGACCTTGCGCAGCGAGGCCACCGAAGGACTGCTCTGGTTTTGCTCGATCAGAGAGATGGTGCCGTTGGTTACTCCAGCCCGGCGCGCTAACTCCCGCTGGGACAGCCCGTTGGCCTCGCGGATCGACCGCAGCCGAGCCCCCACATCCACATCCATTCGATCTGCTCCCATCCATCCATGCCCGAACTGTTTAATTGTTTAGGATTTTAGATCACCTGACCACCAGGACCAACCGCGTTAAACGCATCCCCTCCTCGCGTTTAAGATCACCGCACAGTCGCCGACGATATTGTTTATAATTTTAGACGGATGTATGGTTTTGTCGAACAGAGGGTCAGCCCGGCCCTTTCCCCCTTCGCCCCATGGGAGTGCCCCCCACCATGCCCACCCTCTCCGACTCCGGTTTGCTCAAGACCCAGGCTTTCATCGGCGGCGCCTGGACCGATGCAGACGATGGCGCCACCTTCCCCGTGACCAACCCAGCCAATGGAGAAGAGATCGCCCAGGTCCCCGACATGGGCGCCCAGGAAACCCACCGGGCCATCCGCGACGCCGAAAGCGCCATGACCGGTTGGAAAGCCCGCACCGCCAAGGATCGGGCTGGCGTTCTGCGCCGGTGGCATGATCTGATCCTGGCGGCCAAGGAAGATCTCGCGATCCTGATGACCGCCGAACAGGGCAAACCCCTGGCCGAGGCCCGGGGCGAAGTGGCCTATGGCGCCAGCTTCATCGAGTGGTTCGCCGAGGAAGGCAAGCGCATGTATGGGGAGGTCATCCCCGCCCACGGCACGGACAAGCGCCTGCTGGTCCTGCGCCAACCCATCGGTGTGGTCGCCGCCATCACCCCTTGGAACTTCCCCATGGCCATGATCACCCGCAAGGTCTCTCCGGCCCTGGCCGCAGGCTGTGCCGTGGTGGTCAAACCCGGCGAAGACACCCCCCTTTCGGCCCTGGCCCTGGCTGAACTGGCTGTCCGGGCGGGAATGCCTGCGGGACTGTTCAATGTGGTGACCTGTTCCAAGCCCAAGGCACCGGAGGTCGGCGGCGCCCTGACATCCGACCCCATTGTCCGCAAGCTCTCCTTCACCGGCTCCACCCCTGTGGGCAAGATGCTGATGGCCCAATGTGCCGGGACCGTGAAGAAAGTCTCGCTGGAACTGGGGGGCAACGCGCCTTTCATCGTCTTCGACGACGCCGACCTGGACGCCGCCGTTGAAGGCGCCTTGGCTTCCAAGTACCGCAACACCGGACAGACCTGTGTCTGCGCCAACCGCCTGCTCGTCCAGGACGGGGTATACGAGGCCTTCGCCACCAAGCTGGCCGAGGCGGTCAAGAAAATGGCCGTGGGTCCGGGATTGGAGGGCGAGACCCAGCAGGGTCCGCTGATCAATGCGGCCGCCCTGGAGAAGGTCGACGCCCTGGTGAAGGATGCCCTGTCAAAGGGCGCCACAGCAACCCTGGGCGGCAAGCCCCATACCCTGGGCGGAACCTTCTACGAGCCCACCATCCTGACCGGCGTGACCCCGGCCATGCGGGTGGCCAATGAGGAGATCTTCGGCCCCGTCGCCCCCCTCTTCCGCTTCAAGACCGAAGACGAAGCCATTCACATGGCCAACGACACGCCCTTCGGTCTGGCCGCCTATTTCTACGCCCGCGACGTCGGTCGGGTTTGGCGGGTTGCTGAAGCCCTGGAGTACGGCATCGTTGGTATCAATGAAGGCATCATCTCCACGGAATCCGCGCCCTTCGGCGGTGTGAAGGAATCCGGCATCGGGCGGGAGGGCTCTCGCCATGGTCTCGATGACTTCACCGAAATGAAATACCTCTGCCTCGGTGGCGTAAAATAAGCCGAGCCCTCCCTGCCTGCACCAAATTTCCCTCATGGATCACACAGCATGACACAAACGACCAACGCCGCCTTGCAGGACCGTCGCCTTTCCGCCATTCCCCGGGGCGTGGCCACAATGCTTCCGCGTTTTGCCGCTCGCGCCCAGGGCGCCGAGCTATGGGACGTGGAGGGCAAGCGGTACATCGATTTTGCCGGGGGCATCGCCGTCCTCAATACGGGCCACAACCACCCCAAGGTCAAAGCCGCCGTCGCCGGACAGCTCGATAACTTCTCCCACACCTGCTTCCAGGTGGTCCCCTACGAGAGCTACATCGCCCTGGCCGAGCGCCTGAACGCCCTGGTGCCCATCGCCGAGCCCTGCCAGACCCTGTTCTTGACCACCGGCGCCGAAGCCGTCGAAAACGCCATCAAAATTGCCCGGGCCCACACCGGACGCCCCGGTGTCATCGCCTTTTCCGGCGGCTTCCATGGCCGCACCATGATGGGCATGGCGTTGACCGGCAAGGTCGCCCCCTATAAGGTCGGCTTCGGCCCCTTCCCCGGCGACATCTACCATGTCCCCTATCCCAACGCCTATCACGGGATCTCCGTGGCCGACTCCCTGACCGCCCTGGAGGACCGCTTTAAGTCGGATATCGAGCCGACCCGGATTGCAGCCCTGATCCTGGAGCCGATCCAGGGAGAAGGCGGCTTCGTCATTTCCCCGCCCGAATGGGTCGCAGCCCTGCGCGAGATCTGCGACAGATATGGCATCCTGCTGATCGCCGACGAGATCCAGACCGGCTTCGCCCGGACCGGAAAGATGTTCGCCATCGAGCATAGCGGCGTCGAGCCGGATCTGATGACCATGGCCAAGTCCCTGGCGGGCGGCTTCCCCCTCTCTGCCGTCACGGGCAAGGCCAGCATCATGGACTCCGCCAACCCCGGCGGCCTGGGTGGCACCTATGCGGGCAGCCCGCTGGCCTGCGCCGCCGGTCTGGCGGTTCTTGATGTCATCGAAGAAGAAAAGCTGATCGAGCGGGCCATCCATCTCGGCGATCGCATGACCACCCGTTTAAAAGCCCTGGCCAGCCGCAATGACGTCTCTTGTGTCGGCGAGATCCGAGGCCAGGGCGCCATGGTGGCCATGGAACTGGTGAAAAACCGGGACGCCAACAGTCCGGATGCGGACTTGGCCAAGGCCCTGGTCCATAAGGCCGCCGAAAATGGTTTGATCCTGTTGTCCTGCGGCACCCGGGGCAACGTGATCCGCTTCCTCTCTCCACTGGTCATCACCGACGCCCAGTTGGACGAGGGTCTGGATATCCTGGAAAGCGCCCTACTTTCTGTGCTTTGACCCAGGGCTGGAGCGGAATGAGGAAAAGGGGACACCGGTTTTCCGGCCTCATTCCGCTCTAACCAGATGATTTAAATCACATTGATAAAATTCGATCGGACACAATACACAACGGGGCATATTTTCCCGTCGCGGGGCTTTGCCCCGTCCCCCACTGGGGCATAAAGGCCCCAGCCCCCGGGCTCTTATTTGTAAAAAGAAATTGGGGGTTTGGGGGCAATGGCCCCCAAATGGGCTTGGGCAATCGCCCAAAAAATATCAGACACTGTCCCGTACCCTGGACTCGAACCGTTGAATAAAGGCGAAACCTTGTCTTAACGAGAGAAGGCCCGCTCCGACAAGAACGACACCGGATCACACCATCCGGCACCGGACCGCACCCGACGCCCCTTTCCATTTCATTCACCACGAGAACACAAAGAACTCGGATAGGAAAATTAGACATCGACAGGACCGCCATTCATTGCGACCATAGCCTTTCAACCATATCTAAAAGGCGCAAGGACAGATAATATGATGCATTTTCGTTTAACACCCCTTTTGTTGGTCTTATGCGGATTCGTTGGTTCGGTCGGCATGACATCCGCCGCCGAGATATGCCAAGGTTTTGGCCCACAAACACCGCGCGACATTTCCAATGTCGAGGGCACCAATCCCAGAGTTTTCTCCCCTGCACCACCGGCCGATCGGCTCAATTTATGTAATATCCACACCCACACGAATGCCGAGCACAAGGGACCCGGGTTCACCGTGTTCGCCGGGGATCAGGAGCATGGCGGTTACCAATGCAACGAGACCGCGTCTCTGACCAAAGAAGAGCTTGAGGATCCGGCCCATGGGCACGGGGCATTTCACGGCATCGTTCCCGGTGATACGATCGAAGTGCATTGGGTCTATACGTCCTGTGATGTCTCACCCGGCGAAGGACTGGGATCCTGCATGAACGATCGCTGCGCCAACCCGGAATTACGCGTTGAATCCCAAGTTTTCCTGGTTGTAAACGACAAGACGGCTTTGGATTTCGCGGATTTCGCTTACGCGAATACGGTTGTTAACGGCTTTCACCAACCAAAATCGCTGCCGAGCGGTACCGGTACACCGGTCGTCTTCGCCGGTTCAACCACCGGACCGAAATTCACGGAAGAGCATTGCTCACCCTTGCAAGTGACCTGGAGCGTGCGCCCGGCCTGCGCGAAGATCGATGTCAGCTCCCTATACAAATGGGCAGAAGACGGCAATGTCTTCCATGAGGATCATTCCCATGGCGTCCGCCAGTTGGTAACCGCACCGGAATTGCTCGCACCCATTCAGTGAGGGTCACAAAACGTCACATCCCGCCGATGAAACCTGCCCAAGGCTTGCTCCTCATACGTCCCTCACGATTTGCGCCAATTCATCCATCACCAACCGGACTCGGGGAACGGATCGCAAATCGTCGTGGACCACCATCCATATATCCCGAGACGGCGGGATGTCCTGACTCGCAAGAACGACCAGTCCAGCTTCCTCCCCCATAAACCGGGGGAGGAGAGCCACCCCCATCCCCGCCCGAGCAGCCACCGCGTGGGCGGTCAGATCGTTGCTTCGGAAGACCACCGGACGCCCCGCCAGACGCGGCTCCAGCCAGCGCCATTGGGGATAATGGGCGGTTGTTTCCTCATATCCAATGATCGGCCAATGGGCCTCTCGGGCATCCTCCCGCAGCGCGAAGTCCGGCTCCCCATAAAAGCGAAAGACCAGCTCCCCCACCTTGCGGGCCACCAGATCCGGCTGTTCCGGTCGGGAGAGGCGAAGCGCAATATCCGCCCGGCGCCGGTCCAGATCCGCCCTGTCGACGTCCCCCAACAGTGTCACCACCAACTGCGGATGGCGCTGCCGCAGGTCCGCCAGGGCCTTGGCGATGACCCATCCGGCGAGGCTGGGCGGCGCACTGACAGTCACCGACCCGGCTAAGCTGTCCTCCAGGGCATCCACCCCCCGGACGACCCGCGCGACCCCCTCGGACACCCCGGCCCCGAGATCTGCCACCCGTCGTCCCGCTTCGGTCAGAAGAACGGAGCGAGGCAAGCGGTCAACCAACCGTGTCCCCAGATCCCGCTCCAGGGTGGCGACCCGACGGGCCACGGTCGAATGCTCCACGCCCAGCATCCGGGCCGCAGCAGACAAGCTTCCCCCCTCGGCCAGGGCCAGGAAGTGACGGAGATCTTCCCAATTCATGCTCATTTTTCCCCAAGGAATGGGAATTTATAGGCATTTTCACCCATGCAAAGAAACCCCATTCTTCCGCCACCCCATTAGAGCATCGAGCGGAAAAGTGGGCACCGGTTTTCCGGACCACTCGATGCTCAACTTGTTGAATCTAGATCAAAGTGTCCGCCTTAAATCGATTCCGATTTAAGGCGGTTTGATCTAACGAAGAACGGAGTTTTCCTTATGGTCATGATGATTTGCATGGACGCCCCGGGCGGCGTCGACCGGCTTTCGGTCCGGGACATCAATCCCGGCCCTCCCGGCCCTGGCGCCATTCTCGTCGAACAGACAGCGATCGGCGTCAATTTCGTCGACATCTACCACCGCAAGGGACTGCACAAGCCCCCCGCCTTCCCCGCACCTCTGGGGGTGGAGGCCCTGGGGGTCGTGGCCGAGGTCGGCTCCGGCGTGACCGACCTGGCCCCCGGTGACCGGGTGGCCATGGCGGGCGCTCCCATTGGAAGTTACGCCCAGGCCCGGGTTGTCCCGTCCAGTGCGGCGGTCCGTTTGCCCAACGACCTACCCGACGAGCAAATCGCCGGGTCCTTCCTCCGGGGGCTGACGGCCCATCTCTTGCTCCATACGGTCGGGCAGGTCCAATCGGGTCAGCGCCTGTTGATCCATGGCGCCGCCGGAGGCTTGGGATTGATCCTGGTCCAATGGGCCAAGCGGTTGGGAGCGGAAACATTCGGTGTGGTCGGCTCCGAGGACAAAGCACGCCTCGCCCTGGCCCATGGCCTGGACCACGTCATCCGCCGGGACCAGGAGGATTTCGCCGAGTCCCTACGGGCGCAGACCGATGGAACAGGGGTGGATTTCATCGTCGACGGCATTGGCGGCGAAACCTTCACCCGCAGCCTGGGATGCCTCGCCCCCTTCGGCCTCCTGGCCAATGTGGGCATGGTGGGTGGCCCTCTACCCCCCATTGACCCAGCCTCCCTGACCAACCGCTTCCTCTCCCGCCCCAGCATCCTGGCCCACCTGGGCAATCGCCGGGGTTACGAACAGGCGGCAGAGGCATGGTTCGATGTCCTGCGGGAGGGGCTCAGCGTCGCCGAGGGGCGGAGTTACCCCTTGGCTGAAGCCGCCCAAGCCCAGGCGGACCTGGAGGCGGGCAGCACCACCGGTACCCTTCGCCTTTTGCCGTGAAGGAAGCCCCGGGGCGAGAGAGGCTGTTTTACGCCGTATCCCGCCTCGGGTCGCCATCCGGATGATCGGTGACCGGCACGCCCGGACACAGCTTGCCGGTGCGAATCGCCAGGGCCGACTTCACATGGGCCACATTGGGGGCCGAGGTCAGCCGCTCGGTCAGAAACCGTTGATAGTCATCCCAGTCATGGGCGACCACTTTCAATAGGAAGTCCGTATCGCCGGCAAGCATGTGGCACTCCCGAACCTCAGGCCAGATACCAACCAGATCCTCGAAAGCCCGCAAATCCGATTCGGCTTGGCTGTTCAGGCCCACATGGGCGAAGACGGAAACGTTAAACCCAAGGGAAACCGGGTCCAGCTCCGCATGGTAGCCCCGGATATACCCGGATTCCTCTAACGCACGAACCCGGCGCAGGCAGGGGGGCGCGGAAATTCCAGCCCGCTTGGCCAAATCCACGTTGGTCATCCGACCGTCATTCTGAAGATCGGTGAGAATCTTTCGGTCGATGCGGTCCAATTTGACCCGCTGCGTCACCATGGAACCCTGCCCATTTCAACAAAAGGCGCCCCCGTCCCATCCGGGTTCGGAGGTCACGAAACTATGTCACACAGGCCGGGTCACCGGCCCACACTCTCCAACCGAGGACCTACCTAGCCCACGAAAGGAAATTACACGCATCTCGCACCCTGACGCAACGACAATGCGAGGTGACGCAATCTTTGGAAAGTTCCACGCCCTCTTTTTGGAACAACCCCATGAGATCCTCGGAAAAGTCATCCGGTGGGCCTTGCGCCGAGGCATCCCATAACCGACATTATGGGCGCCCGAGGGAGACCGATCCTTTCGCGCCTTTTCCTCGCTCGCCCATGCCACCCTTGGTGGGGCGCGTCGCGTGGAAATCGGAATTGACCTAAAAAAACCCATGGCGGCATCCCCTTTTCGGGCATGCCCGCATTTCTCGATACTGGAGACCAAAGACGATGACCGATAGCGTCGGCAACCTGATTGGCAAGCCCGTTCCTGATTTCACCGCTCCGGCTGTGATGGGCGACAACTCCATCGACGAGGGTTTCAACCTGAAGAGCTATCTGGCTGGATCCTACGGCCTCGTGTTCTTCTACCCGCTGGACTTCACCTTCGTCTGCCCCTCCGAGATCCTGGCCCACGATCACCGCATGGACGCCTTCACGGCGAAGGGCTGCAAGGTCGTTGCCATCTCCGTCGATTCCCACTTCACCCACTTGGCCTGGAAGAAGACCCCCGTGGCCGAAGGTGGCCTGGGCAACGTCCAGTTCCCGATGGTCGCCGACCTGACCAAGGACATCGCGAAGTCCTTCGGCGTGCTGCTGCCCGGTGGCGTGGCCCTGCGCGGCAGCTTCCTTGTCGACAAGGAAGGCAACGTCCGTCACCAGGTGATCAACGACCTGCCCCTGGGCCGGAACGTTGATGAGTCCCTGCGCATGGTCGACGCGCTGGCCTTCCACGACGCCCATGGCGAGGTCTGCCCCGCCGGTTGGAAGGAAGGCGAAAAGGGCATGACCGCCACCCCCGAAGGCGTGGCCGCATACCTGTCCGAAAACGCCGACAAGCTGTAAGCATTCGATCCTGACCCGCAAAACAAGCGGGCCGATCCTTGTGAGAAGCGAGGCGTCCCTCTCGGGGCGTCTCGCTTTTTCTTCTTCCGCCAAGGTTTTTGGGTCTTGCTCCCTTTACCCCGCATCGGAGGCCCCCTATTCTTTTGGCTCCTTCGCGCGGAGGCCCATACGAAGGGCGGGGGACCTTCATGCCACTCTTTCACCCTCTTTAAGTCCTGGACCACCATGACCGAGCACCACACAAAAGTTCTGATCCTTGGCTCCGGCGCTGCCGGATGCACCGCCGCCATCTATGCCGCGCGGGCCAATCTGTCTCCGATCCTGGTGGCCGGCCTGCAACCCGGTGGCCAGTTGACCATCACAACCGACGTGGAAAACTTCCCCGGATTTGCCGATGCCATCCAAGGCCCCTGGCTGATGGAGCAGATGCAGGCCCAGGCCGAGAACGTGGGAACGACCATGGTCCACGACCTGATTGTCGACGTGGATCTGTCCAAGCGTCCCTTTGTCTGTCAGGGCGATTCCGGAGACACCTACATCGGTGAGACCCTGATCATCGCCACCGGCGCCTCGGCCCGCTGGCTGGGTCTGGAGAGCGAACAACAATGGGCGGGCATGGGCGTCTCAGCCTGCGCCACCTGCGACGGCTTTTTCTTCCGGGGAAAAGAGGTCGTGGTGATCGGCGGCGGCAACACGGCGGTCGAAGAAGCCATCTACCTGACCAACCACGCCAGCAAGGTGACTCTGATCCATCGCCGCGATGAACTGCGGGCCGAGCGGATCATGCAGGACCGCCTGTTCAAGAACCCCAAGGTTTCGGTGATCTGGGACAGCGTGGTTGAAGAAGTTCTGGGCGGTGGGACGCCCCCCGGTGTCACGGGCGTGGCCCTGAAAAATGTCAAAACAGGCGAAACCAGCACCCTGCCCTGTGAGGGGGTTTTCGTCGCCATCGGCCATGCCCCCAACACGGAAATCTTCAAGGATCAGTTGGACAAAGACGCCAACGGCTATCTCGTCACCAAACCCGATAGCACCGCAACAAATGTCTCTGGCGTCTTCGCCGCAGGGGACGTGCAGGACCACATCTTCCGTCAAGCTGTGACGGCGGCGGGAACGGGCTGCATGGCCGCCCTGGAAGCCGACCGTTTCCTGGCCCTCGCAGAGGAATAAGCACTCGGCCCTCGCCTTGAGGGCTCAGTATCCGGCCCTCAACGCGGGGGCCACGCACCTGACTCCGCCGTCCCAAAAAGGGCAATCTGCGGGCAGCCCCCGAAAAAGAGGGGCCAGTCATTCAGTCGGAACAGATACCCAGGGGCGGGGAGGCCCATGGGTGTCGCTGGACAATGAAAGTCCGGCCTTGGGGAGAAGCCAATGCCGCACGGAGCGGGCAATATGGATTGGGATAAGCTGCGAGTCTTTCACGCCGTAGCTGAAGCGGGCAGCTTCACCCACGCGGGCGAAACGCTGAATCTCAGCCAGTCGGCCGTCAGTCGCCAGATCAGTGCCCTGGAAGAAAGCTTGAAGGTGTCCCTGTTTCACCGTCATGCCCGGGGGCTGATCCTCACCGAACAGGGAGAACTGCTCTTTGAAACGGTGCACGAGGTCTTTGGCAGGTTGGCTTCCGTCGAGGCCAAACTGGGAGAGTCCAAGGAACGACCAGAAGGGCCATTGACCATCACCACCACGCTGGCTTTTGGGTCGCTCTGGCTGACGCCGCGCATCCGCCGCTTTATGGAGCGGTATCCAGATATCAACGTGACCATCGCGTTGAACGATACGGAGCTGGATCTGGCCATGCGTCAGGCGGATGTCGCCCTGCGTTTCGTGCCGCCCAGGCAGCCGGACCTGATCCAGCGCCACCTGCTCAGCATGCCCTATCATGTCTTCGCTGCCCCAGAATACTTGAAGAAATATGGTGTGCCCAAGAATGTGCGAGACCTGGACGACCACAAGATCATCAGCTACGGCGAGGAGTTCAAACCGCCTGTGCAGGAAATGAATTGGCTGTTGACCGCTGGCACCGCAGACGGGCGACCGCGCAAACCCATTCTGAAGCTGAACAATATTTACGGCATGTTTCGCGCGGCAGAAAGCGGACTCGGCATCACTGCATTGCCCGATTATTTCTCCAGCGAATCCTCCAACTTGGTGAAAATTCTCCCGGAGGAGCATGGCCCTGACGTAAACATCTACTTCGTCTACGCCGAAGAATTGCGACACAGCAAGCGGGTGACGGTGTTCCGAGACTTTCTGATCAAGGAAATCTCCGTCATCAACGGACCACGTTCACCATTATCCAATTGATTTAAAAAGGAAAAGCAAGAGAGGAAGACGCCTCTACAGGACCGTCGACCAAAGCCATGCGACCGATGCATAGCCTATCTGTCGAAATTCACATGGTGGTTCAGGGGTCCAAAGCGTAAAAACAAGTCATCGCATGTTGCATCGCACATGCAGACAGATTTGGTGGCTCTCCTCCCTTGTGCCGCCAATTCCGCCGGAGAGATCCGGCACAGGGCGCCGCGTTTCGGTGTCCTACGTCTTCCAGACGTGAAACCTCCCTGTTCCGACTTAACCCCTGGGCTTGCCCAGGGGTTTTTTTTATTCGGAACCCTAATGCCCCTCGCTCGTTTCCTGGGTGTTACCCTTTTCCAACCGAGGAGAGCGCCCGATGAATCGCCATGAGATCGAAGGCAACTGGAACCGGCTGGCTGGCGTGGCCAAGGAACGCTGGGGCAAATTGACCGACGACGACGTGAAGGTCGTCCAGGGGAAACACCAAAACCTGGTGGGGAAGCTCCAGCAACGCTATGGCATCACCCTGCATGACGCGAAACGCGAAGTGGACGCCTTCTTCGAGAAGCTGTAATCCCGTTCTTCACCGGTTCAAAAGGATGCCGACGCCGTGTACCCTGCTGGTCCTGTAACTGAACCGGAAAAAGGACATGCACTTATGGCCGGGGCTGCCGACCATCTGGACGCCGCCATCCGGGCCTTGAAGGCCAAGACCCCCAAGGATGCGGTCCCCCCTCTGCGCGCCTTCCTGGCACTGGAGCCCGACGAACCCGACGCCTGGAGCTTGCTGGCCGAGACCCTGACGGCCCTGGGCGAGGCGGAGGCAGCCCTGGAAGCCCTCGACCGAACGCTGACCCTCTCCCCACAGGACGACGGCGCCCTGTTTCACCGGGCCAAGGTTCTGGACGACCTGGAGCGCCCCCAGCAGGCCCTGGTGGACCAGGAAGCCCTGGCAGAGCGCCATCCCACCAATACCAATGTCCTCCACAATCTCGCCCTCTTGCGGCGACATGCGGGGGATACGGAGGGATCCGAGGCGGTATTGCGGCGCCTCCTCACCCTCGCTCCCGACAGACAGGACAGCCGTCTGGCCCTGGCCCATGCCCTGCTTGCAAGGGGCGCCTGGGCGGAGGGCTTCGCCCTTTATGAGGCGCGCCTCGCCCTGCCCGGCTGGCAGAGGGCGGCGCTGACCGCTCCGTCCTGGGACGGGTCGGCCCTCGAAGGCCGCTCGCTGCTGGTCACCGCGGAACAGGGGTTGGGAGACGGGGTGCAGTTTCTGCGCTACCTGCCCCAGATCTCCGGCGCCGGTCGGGTGATCGTGGAGTGCCACGCCCCCTTGCGCCGTCTGATAGAGGCCATTCCCACCGTTGACCTCGTCGTTCCCTTCTCGCCCGAGGGCAATCTCCCCCCCACGGACCTGAGAGTGGCCCTGGGCAGCCTGCCCGGCCTTATTGCCCAGGGAGCCCCCCTAGAGGACGCTGTTCCCTACCCACCCTTCCCCCTCGCCCCGGTCACCCCGCCGATCACCGAAACGCCCCGCAAGGGGACCGGCTTGGCTCTGGGGATGGTCTGGCGCTCCAGCGACCGACCGGAGCTGCGACGGGACCCCCCCAGAGAAGCCCTTGCGTCCCTCTCGGCCTGTCCCGGTATCCGGTGGACCAGCCTGCAATGGGGAGACGCCTCCCCCTCTTTTCCCCCCCCATTCCCCATGGACATGGCCCCCATCGCCCAGGCCAGAGACCTGCTGGACACGGCGCGCATCATCGACTCGTTGGATGGAGTTGTGACCGTGGACACGGTGGTGGCGCATCTGGCCGGAGCCATGGGCAAGCCCTGCTGGGTCCTTTTAGGGTCCCGCCCCGATTGGCGCTGGGGAAATGGGGCCCCAATCACCCCGTGGTACCCCACCGCACGCCTGTTCCGCCGGGAGCAGAATCCCTGGAGGACGCCGCTGACCGCCCTGATTGATTCGCTGCTGGAGGCGCTGGTACGGAGCTTATGAAACGCAGCCCTTCAAGACACTGAATCGTCAGGAAGAGAACCCAAAGCCGACGATTTCAGACCTTTGATAAAAAAAAGAGCGGCGCGTTCCTTGGGAAGGGAACGCGCCGCCAAAAGGCCTCGCAAGGAAGACAGAAGATCAAGAGTGGCGAACAAAGCACGGGAGGGTTTAAACCTGCGCTTCGCGGAGAGGCCGTTCTCCTGTCTCACTTCGGGTCAGACAGCACCGCCTAAAATCGGGCCAGATTTCAGGCGTATCGACCCAGAGAGGCCCGCATCCCCGGCTGCTCGGGAAGAACAGGGACGCGATCTAGGGATGATGCTATCCCAGATTTTCTCCCCTGTGACCCAACCAAAAAGGATTGCTCTCTGCGACATTTTCCCGGCAAATCCCTTGGAAGGTCGCCCTTTCTTCATTGTTTTATTTCCTCTTTTCTCAAAAAAACACGCAGTCGACTAAGGTACACGGTAGCGGACGTTTTCCCGTCACGGGGCTTTGCCCCGTCCCCCACTGGAGCCGTGAGGCCCCAGACCCCAGGCCATAAAAAAATGGGGATTTGGGGGCATTTGCCCTCAAATGGGCTTGGGCAATCGCACAAAAAAACGATGCGCCTCTCATGAAGAGGCGCATCATCAAGTACTCTAACCCGCCATAAGGCGCTTTAGAATTACATCACGGGGTCTTCCACTTCATCATGGACCATGTGGTGTTTTTCATGCACCGGACGGACCATCATGTTGGCGATCAGCCCAACAACCAACAGAGCTGCCATAGTATACATGGTCGTATTGTACAGGCTGGGCGTCGGGTCGGTGGTTCCTGCGGGAGCGATTTCCATCAACTTGCCAATGGTCACCGTCTTGGTAGCAATCAGCTCGTCCAACTTCTCCTTCCCCGCGCCAAAGGCCGTAACGAAGGTCTCGTTGTTAATCACTCCAGCCAAATCATGCAGGGCGTTGGTCAGGGAATGCTGGCGCAATTGGGTAATCGCCAAAGGCCCCAGGACACCGGCGGTACTCCAGGCGGTCAGCAGCCGCCCATGGATCCCCCCCACGTATTTGGTCCCAAAGATATCCGCAAGGTAGGCCGGGATGGTCGCAAAACCGCCACCGTACATGGTGAAGATAATCATCGTCGCCGCGTAGAACATGACCAACCAGACAACCGCCGGATGGACACTCACCTGCTGGGCGGCGTAGGGAATGGACATGTACAGGATAATACCGAGGATGAAAAAGACGAAGTAGGTGTTCTTTCGCCCCAGGAAGTCCGATGTGCTGGCCCAGAAGAAACGCCCGACCATGTTAAACACACTGATCATCAGAACATAGGTCGCCGCGAATCCACCGTTGACGATCAAGGGCATGGTGGTCCCGAAAATCTCGGTCATCATGGTCTTGGCCACGCCGATCACACCAATCCCGGCAGTCACATTGGCGCAAAGCACAACCCAGAGAAGCCAGAACTGGGGCGTTTTCAGGGCCTGATCGATGTGGACATGGGCCGAGGAAATCATCTTCTTGGCTGCGGTACCGGCCTGGGGAGGCGTCCATCCCTTGGGCAACCATCCCTCCCGAGGAACACGGTAGGAGAAGGAGGCGGCAATCATCACGATGGTATAGAGAATCCCCAGGGTGAAGAAGGTCGCCGCAGCACCGGTGCTGCCCGTGCCCACCACATAGACCCCCTCAGGTCCCGGCATGATCGCCTTGGCCATATCGGCCGCCGAGGCCACGACCACCTCGACGGGGCTGCCATTGACCGTAGCGAAGCGCACCCCATTCTCCGTAGTCATGGGGACATCCGCCACCGGCCCCAGGAATGTCGGGGCCTGATAGTACAGTTTCAGAAGGAATTCCTTCAGCGGCGCGCCAATCATGGCCCCGCCACCAAAGCCCATGATGGCCATACCCGTGGCCATACCGCGTCGGTCCGGGAACCACCGGATCAGCGTCGAGACGGGCGACACATAGCCAAGCCCGAGCCCACAGCCGCCAAGCGCCCCGTATCCTAAATAGATCAGCCACAATTGGTGCGTGGTGATACCCACGGAGCCGATGAGGAATCCCCCCCCCCAACAGCAAGCCGCAACGAATCCGACCATCCGTGGTCCCACCTGCTCCAACCACTTGCCAGCGAAGGCCGCAGACAGTCCGAGAAAAACGATGGCAACGGAAAAAATCCAAACAACCGAACTCAACGACCAGTCGCCGGACGCACTGGCCACGACTCCCAATTCCTTAATCAGGGCCGGATTAAAAATACTCCAGGCATAGACAGAGCCAATGCATAGATGGATTGCGATAGAAGCCGGTGGAACAAGCCACCGATTATAGTCCTCCCCCGCGACGATATGTTCCTTTTTTAGTCCCTCTATAATATTCACGTAACGACCTCCCGCTTTGTTTTTTTGCGTTGGATCGGCCGCACCCTCTCACGTCTTTTTATTACCCTTTCCCAAGAGGGTGACTCACCTTATGGAATACTCTCCCCGGCCCTCTTAAAAGGACAAGGGTCCATATTTATTCAGAAGTCTCCAGTCCACAAAAACAGACCAAAAGGCCCGTATAACCAGAAGACAACATCAACCCCTTACTGAAACACCCAATAGGCCATAGTCTATTGGAAGAGAATAACGCCTCCGGAACGATTCCGTGCCGCCAGGGTTAATCCCACCCCCCGGGCCAGATCCACAGCCAGGGCCGTCGGCGCCGACAGTGTGGCCAGCAGGGAGATCCCCGCAGCCGCAGCCTTTTGGACCAACTCCGCACCGCAACGGCTGGACAACAGAACGAAGCCCTCCGATGGATCAAACCCCGCCCGGGCCATGGCCCCGATAACCTTGTCCAAGGCATTGTGTCGGCCCACGTCCTCGCGACACAGGAGAATCCGTCCCTCGGGATCGCAGAAGGCTGCTCCGTGGACCGAATGGTTCAGACGGTTCATGGGCTGGTGATCCCGAAAAGCCTCGTAGGCCTGAACGATCGCCTCCGCCAAAACGACCCTCTTGAGGCCCGGAACCGGTGGAAGGGGCCGCAGGGCCTGGCCGATTTCCGCCAAACCACAAAGCCCGCATCCGGATCCTCCCGCCAGGGTCCGCTCGGTCAGCGCCCCCGGACCCAACTCATCGGGATCCACGGCGATGCACAGGCGGCGCCCCACCCCTTCCTCCTCGACCCGCACGGTCAGGAAGGCCTTGGGGTGGGCGACCACCTGTTCGGCAATGGAAAACCCCAGCGCAAAATCTTCCAAATCCGCTGGGGTCGCCATCATCACCGCATGGGGCTCGGTATTGTAGACGAAGGCCACGGGGGTTTCCTCGGCCAAATGCCACGTCACCTCTTCCCGCCGTTCACCGCCCCGAAAGGCGGATCCGGCGGCGAAGGCAGAGTGGCTGGTCCCCACTCCGCGTCCCCCTTGATCTCCCATCACCTTGCCCATGGGATTACTCTGCGGGCTCCTTCAGGTCTTCCAAGGTGCGAACCGGCGCCTGCTCCCGCGCCCAGTTGGCCAGGCTGTTGGATTTGGCCACCTGGACGGCGGTCACCTTGTATTCCGGACAGCTGGTTGCCCAATCCGAGTTGTCGGTGGTCACCACATTGGCCCCGGTCACTGGGTGGTGGAAGGTGGTGTACACCACGCCCTGGGGCATGCGTCCGGACACCTTGGCCCGAAGCGCCGTGGCACCCATCCGGCTGGCGAGCGATACCATGTCGCCATCGACGATGCCCCGGTTCTCCGCGTCGTGGGGATGGATCTCCAGAATATCCTCGGCATGCCAACTGGAGTTTTCCGTCCGCCGGGTCTGGGCGCCCACGTTGTACTGGGACAGAATCCGGCCAGTGGTGAGGATCAGCGGATAGTGGCGGCTGGTCCGTTCGGTCGTCGCGACGAATTCGGTCACCACAAACTGCCCCTTGCCGCGAACAAAGCCGCCCACATGCATGGTCCGGGTGCCATGGGGTGCGGCGTCGTTACAGGGCCATTGCAGGCTGCCCTCGGCATCCAGGCGGGCGAAGCTCACCCCCTTGAAGGTGGGGGTCAGGCGGGCGATTTCGTCCATGATCTCCGACGAGTGGGCATAGGCCATGGGATAGCCCATGGCCGTCGCCAGATCGCAGGCCACCTGCCATTCGTCCTTGCCGCTCTTGGGACGCATGGCCGGGCGCACCCGGTTGATCCGCCGCTCGGCGTTGGTGAAGGTCCCGTCCTTCTCCAGGAAAGAGGTGCCGGGCAGGAAGACATGGGCGAAAGCCGCCGTTTCGTTCAGGAAAAGGTCCTGGACGATCAGGCAATCCAGCGCCTTCAGGGCCGCCTGGACATGTTGTGTATTGGGATCGGACTGGGCGATGTCCTCGCCTTGAACGAACATACCGCGATAGGTCCCACCGATGGCGGAGTCGAACATGTTGGGAATACGCAACCCCGGCTCGGGCAACAGCTTGGCGCCCCAATCGGCCTCGAACAGCCCCCGGGCCGCGTCGTCGGAAACGGACCGGTAGCCGCTGAGTTCATGGGGGAAGGAGCCCATGTCACAGGACCCCTGGACATTGTTCTGACCGCGCAGGGGGTTTACCCCGGCACCTTCCTTGCCCACGTTGCCCGTGGCCATGGCGAGGTTCGCCATGCCCATCACCATGGTGGACCCCTGGCTGTGCTCGGTCACGCCCAGGCCGTAATAAATCGCTCCATTCCCCGCCGTGGCGTAGAGCCGGGCAGCCGCCCGAACGTCACCCGCAGGCACGCCGGTGACGGCTTCCAAAGCCTCCGGAGAATTCCGCTCCTCGCGGATGAAGGCTTCCCAGGCGGCGAAGGCCTCCGGATCGCAGCGGTCCTCGATATAGGCACGGTCTTCCAGACCCTCGCTCAGCACCACATGGGCCAGGGCGTTGACCAGGGCCACGTTGGTGCCCGGCCGAAGCTGCAAATGGTATTCGGCGCGGATATGGGGGCTCTTGACCAGATCCACCCGACGGGGGTCGGCAACGATCAGCCGCGCGCCCGCCCGCAACCGCTTTTTCATGCGGGAGCCGAAGACCGGATGGGCATCGGTGGGATTGGCACCGATCAGCAGGATCACATCGGCGGATTCAACGCTCTTGAAGTCCTGGGTCCCCGCCGAGGTGCCGAAGGTTTCCTTCAGGCCATAGCCCGTCGGGCTGTGGCAGACCCGGGCGCAGGTATCGACGTTGTTGGACCCAAAGGCCGCGCGGATCATCTTCTGCACCACGAAGACTTCCTCGTTGGTGCACCGAGAGGAGGTGATCCCCCCAAGAGCCAGGGGGCCATGCTCGGCCTTGATGGCATTCAGGCGCTCCGCCGCGAAGAAGATGGCTTCCTCCCAGGAGACTTCCCGCCAGGGGTCGGTGATCTTGTCGCGGACCATCGGGCTGGTGATGCGGTCCTTATGGGTCGCGTAGCCCCAGGCAAAGCGACCCTTCACGCAGGAATGGCCCTCGTTGGCGCCGCCCTCCTTGGACGGTGTCATGCGCACCACGGTCTCACCCTGCATTTCCGCATCGAAGGAGCACCCCACACCGCAATAGGCACAGGTGGTCTTCACCACATGCTCGGGCTGGCCCTGCTCGATGACGCTTTTTTCCATCAACGTGGCGGTGGGGCAGGCCTGGACACAGGCGCCGCAGGAGACGCAATCGCTGTCCATGAAATTGCTTCCGGCGCCCGGAGCGACCTTGGACTCAAAACCCCGACCCTCGATGGTCAAGGCGAAGGTCCCCTGGGTTTCCTCGCAGGCCCGGACGCAACGGGAACAGACAATACATTTGCTGGCGTCGAAGGAGAAATAGGGGTTGCTGGCATCCGTCGGGGCCTCCAGATGGTTCTCCCCCTCGTAGCCATAGCGCACCTTACGCAAGCCCACGGCCCCGGCCATATCCTGCAACTCGCAATCGCCGTTGGCCGAGCAGGTCAGGCAGTCCAACGGATGGTCGGAGATATACAGTTCCATCACTCCCCGGCGCAGATCGCCGAGACGCTTGTTCTGGGTGATGACCTCCATGCCCTCGGCCACCGGTGTGGTGCAGGAGGCAGGCGTTCCCCGGCGGCCCGAGACCTCCACCAGACAGAGGCGGCAGGAGCCGAAGGACTTCAGACTGTCGGTCGCGCAGAGTTTGGGAATGGAGATCCCCGCCTCGGCGGCGGCGCGCAGGATCGAGGTGCCCTCGGGCACGGTCACGGCGCGACCGTCGATCATCAGGGAAACGGGGGCGCCGCTCTCCACGGCCGGGGTTCCGTAGTCGGTGTCCTTGAGCCGGGTCATTCCGCAGCCTCCGTGGTTAGGGCCGAGGGACCGAAGTCCTCGGGGAAATGCTTCAGGGCGCTGCGCACGGGCATGGGGGTCAACCCGCCCATGGCGCAAAGGGAGCCGTCGGCCAACACCGTGCACAGGTCCTCCAACAGGACCAGATTGGCAGCGGGTTCGATCCCGGCGCGGATCCGGTCGATGACCTCGACACCTCGCTGGGAACCGACCCGACAGGGGGTGCATTTGCCGCAGCTTTCCGCCGCACAGAACTCCATGGCGAAACGAGCTTGGGCGGCCATATCCACGGTGTCATCGAACACCACGATGCCGCCATGGCCGACCATCGCCTCCTGGGCGGCGAAGGCTTCGTAGTCCTTGGGCGTATCGAACAGACTGGCGGGCAGGTATGCGCCCAGGGGGCCCCCGCTTTGGACCGCGCGCACCGGACGACCCGAGGCCGTTCCCCCACCAAAGTCATAGAGCAGCTCGTGCAGGGTGATGCCAAAGGCCTTCTCGACGATTCCGCCATGGCGGATATTCCCTGCCAACTGGAAGGGCTGGGTTCCCCGGGAGCGCCCCACGCCAAAGTCCCGATAATAGGCCGCACCCTTGGACAGGATCACCGGCACAGAACAGAGGGACAGAACATTGTTCACCACCGTCGGCTTACCAAAGAGCCCCTCGAGAGCCGGCAGGGGCGGCTTGGCACGGACCTGCCCCCGGCGACCTTCCAGGCTTTCCAGCATGGAGGTTTCCTCACCGCAGATATAGGCCCCGGCGCCCATGCGGATCTCCAGGTGGAAATCCCGCTTCGAGCCGTGAATCCCCTTGCCCAGCCAGCCCTCGGCCTCGGCCAGACGGACGGCCTCGCGCATGGTTTCCACCGCATGGGGATATTCGGAACGGATGTAAACATAGCCCTCCGTCGCCTCGACGGCCAGGGCGGCAATGGTCATGCCCTCGATCAGGCGGAAGGGATCGCCTTCCATGATCATGCGGTCGGCGAAGGTTCCACTGTCGCCTTCATCGGCGTTGCAGCAGATAAACTTGAGGGGTCCCTGGGCCTCCAGCACCGTCTTCCATTTGATGCCCGTGGGGAATCCGGCCCCACCCCGGCCCCGCAGACCACTGTCCGTCACCTCGGCGCAAATGGCGGCGGGGTCCATGGACAGCGCCCGCTCCAACCCGACGAAACCGCCATGGGACTGGTAGTCGGCCACGGAAAGCGGATCGATGATCCCGCAATTCTGAAAGGTCAGCCGTTCCTGACGCTTGAGATAGGGGATCTCCTCGGTCAGGCCATGGGCCAGGGCGTGGTCCTTGCCCTCCAGGAATCCGGCCTCGAACAAACCGGCCACATCGCCCTTGGTCACCGGACCATAGGCCACCCGACCCTCGGGCAGGGCCACTTCCACCAGGGTTTCCAGCCAGAGCAGGCCTCGGGACCCATTGCGGACGATCTTCACGGCATGGCCCCGGCGGTCGGCTTCCCCCGCGATTTCCCGGGCCACGGCATCGGCCCCCATGGACAGGGCAGCGGCGTCCCGGGGGACATAGACGGTCACGGCGTCCCGGAGGGTGCTTTCAGATTGGGGGCTCATGCGACCGCTCCCTCGCGATAATCGGCCAGCAGGGAATCCAGACGGTCCGGGCTGACCCGGCCATACAGGTCTTCGTCGATCAGAACGGCGGGGGAGAGGGCACAATTGCCCAGACAGAACACGGTTTCCAGCGTGAAAACCCCATCCGCAGAGGTCTCACCCCGGTCAACGGACAGATGGGCCTTGGCATGGGCCAGCAGGGCCTCGGCTCCCATGGACTGGCAGGCCTCGGCCCGGCAGACTTTCAGCACATGATGGCCCGGGCGTGTCGTCCGAAAATCCTCGTAGAAGCTGACCACCCCGTGAACCTCGGCCTGGGACAGGTTCAGCGCATCGGCCAGCAGGGGAATAGCCGGGTCATCAATGCAGCCGAATTCCTCCTGAAGCCCATGCAGCATGGGCAGCAGGGCACCGCGCATGTCCTGGAACTCGGATAAAATGGATCGGGCGCGGTCTTCGGACCACGGAGCGCGATCAGCCATGTTTCCTCCCCTTTAAAATACGGCAACCCTTTGCCTGGGCTTGGTTCAGATTGGGATGAAAGTCACGCAATGTTCAAATTTTAATTTTCCATGCGGCGATAGCAAAAAGCTATCAAAGCCCCAAGAAGCGATAGCAATCTCCTTACGTCCCTCCGGACATGGCCCGCGCCCGTTCCGTCTCCTCGCCAATGGTCGTGGCCAAATCGAGGGTGGACATCATTTCGAGCAGCGCCGTCACCAAGGGCGTGGGCGGATCCCGGTCGACATAAACCAAACCCACGGTATAGGTGGTCACGGGGGATTCCAGGGGCAGCGCGACCAGGTCTGGATCGGCGCGAACGACGGTCAGCAACTGACCGGGAACCACGCTGGACCAATGCCCCCGACGGACCAGAGTGAACAGGTTCATCAGGGAATTGGTTTCCACCTCCGGCGTGACGCAGACTCCGGCCCGCTCGAAGGCGGATTCGGCAATACGGCGGTTTTGCATATCCGGGGTGAGCAGGCAAAGGGGCAGCTCCGCGGCCTCTCTCCAGCCAACACCGGTCCGTCCTTCCAGGGGACCGGTCCGCCGGGTGAGCAGGAAGTAGCGTTCTATATAGAGAGGGCGGGAGCGCACACCCAAGAGGGGCTCGTTGTCGACATAAGTGATCCCCATGTCCAACTCGAAGGCGGACAGGCCCCGCTGGATCTCGCGCGAGCTCATGGACCGCAAGGACACCCGCAGCTTGGGGTGTCGTTCGGCAAAGGGGGCCAGGATATGAGCAACCGCAGGCAGGGCGGTGGGAATAACCCCCAGCTTGGCCGTCCCCCCCAGTCCCAGATTTCCCTGGCGCAGGGATTGGATGAGGGCGTCCTGCTCACTCAACACATGGCGGGCATGCTCCAGAACCTTCTGCCCCTCCTGCGTAAACCCCTGAAAGGTCCGGCCCCGCTCCACAATGGGAACGTTCAGGTCTTCCTCTAACTGTCGGATGGCGTTGGACAGGGTCGGTTGGGACACATTGCAGGCCTGCGCGGCCCGGCCAAAATGCCGCTCCCGGGCCAAAGCCAGCAGATAAGCGTATTTCCGCATCATCTCCGTCGGTCCTTTCCTCGACCCATCCTTTCCTCAACCCATCCGATGTGAACGCCCCGCTCCGTTTTCCGGACCTTAAGGCATTCGTAACATCAACCGATTACCCTGCATGCCGCAACCCTCTCGCCCGCAACCCTCTTGCTCGCCGGGTGGTTCCGGTTTTGACTTGATCCCCGTGGACTTTATATACAGGGGGAAGACGGATAGACGGAACGGTCCCCGAGCGAGGAAACCCAGATGACCCATCACGCTGCCTCCACCCCGAAACAGCCCCGCCCGGCGGTTCACCGCCCGGTGCTTCTTTGCATCCTGGATGGCTGGGGACATCGGGACGACCCCACAGACAATGCCATCGCCCAGGCTGACACCCCGAACTGGGATCGCCTGATGGCCAGTTGCCCGCACACTTTGATTGAGACCAGCGGCCATGACGTCGGCCTTCCCGATGGGCAGATGGGCAATTCGGAAGTGGGCCATATGAACCTGGGCGCGGGCCGGGTGGTCATGCAGGACCTGCCGCGCATTGATGCGGCGGTGGCCGATGGCTCCATCAAAACCATGCCCGGCTTGACCGCCTTCATCGACGCCCTGACGCAGAGTGGCGGGACGGCCCATGTGATGGGTCTGCTCTCTCCGGGTGGCGTGCATAGCCATCAGAACCACATGGCCTGCGTCGCCAAGGCCATCGCCGAGGCCGGCGTCCCCACCAAGGTTCACGCCTTCCTGGATGGTCGCGACACCCCGCCGCGCTCGGCCCTGGGTTTCCTCGACAGCTTCATGGAAGACGCCGGACCGGACGCCCCCATCGCCACCGTTTCAGGCCGCTACTATGCCATGGACCGGGACAAGCGCTGGGACCGGGTCCAGCTCGCCCATGACGCCATGGCCCTGGGCAAGGGGGAAAGCGCAGCGGACCCCAAAACCGCCGTCAGCCAGTTCTATGAGACCAAGGACAAGGGAGACGAATTCGTCCTGCCTACGGTTATCGGCGATTATGCGGGCATGGCCGAAGGGGATGGGATCTTCTTCATCAACTTCCGCGCCGACCGTGCCCGCGAGATCAGTCAGGCCCTGCTGGACCCCACTTTCGATGGCTTTGCGCGAACCGCACCGAAGATGGCTGCGGCGCTGGCCATGACCGAATATTCCAAGGCGCACAATGCCTTTATGAAGGTGCTGTTCGCCCCCGAAACCCTGACCAACATCCTGGGCGAAGTGGTCTCCAAGGCGGGCCTGAAGCAACTGCGCATCGCCGAGACGGAGAAATATGCCCACGTCACTTTCTTCTTTAACGGTGGCGAGGAAACCCAGTTCGAGGGGGAGGAGCGGATCCTCGTTCCCAGTCCCAAGGTCGCCACCTATGACCTACAGCCGGAAATGAGCGCGCCGGAGGTCACCGATAAGCTGGTCGGAGCCATCGAATCCGGCAGCTTTGACGTGATCATCGCCAACTTCGCCAATGGCGACATGGTGGGCCATACGGGCATGCTGGAGGCCGCCATGAAAGCGGCTGCCACCATCGACACCAGCTTGGGCCGCTTGGAAAAGGCCATCGCCGCCGCCGGTGGAGTGATGCTGGTCACGGCGGATCATGGCAATGCGGAACTGATGCGCGACCCGGTAACCGGAGAGCCCCACACCGCCCATACGGTGGGCAAGGTCGATCTGCTGCTGGTCAACGGAGCGGAGGGTGCGACCCTCAGCGAAGGACGGTTGGCCGACATTTCCCCCACCATCCTTGCCCTCATGGGCCTGGGACAACCTGCGGAAATGACCGGGCGGTGCCTGATCTCGCAGCCTGTGGCCGCCTCAGGCAGTCAGGCATCCGGTGCGCAGGGTTAAACGCCCGGCCCTCCCCTCTCGGGCCGCCCTGACCCTGGGCGCGGTAGCGGCGCTGCTCTGCGCGTCGACTGCCCCCCAGTCCTGGGCGGCGGGGGATCCCTCCCCCAAGGACTTGAAAGCCGTGGAACGCGCCCTGCAACGGGAGCGCGAAGAACGGGAGCGGCTGGATGCACAGGCAAAAACCACCGAACAAGAACTCTCCGATCTCAGCGAGCAATTGGTTGCCGCAGCGAAGCGAGTCCAGGATCACGAGGAAACCCTGTCCAATCTGGAAGACCAACTCGGCGGCCTGCGCAAACGGGACACGGCCCTGCGCGACGCCTTGGCGCGACGGGACGATCAGGTGGTCCGCGTGCTGACCGCGATCCAGCGCCTCGCCTGGCGGCCCACGGAAGCCCTTCTCGTGCAACCCGTTTCCCCCGCCGATACGGTGCGTGGGGCGATCCTCCTGCGCTCGGCCATTCCGCAGATCGAGGAAAACGCCCGCGAGATCGTCTCCCAGATCAAAACCCTGCGTGATCTGGACACGGCCATGCGCGCCCAACGCGCCCAGATCCGGGCCACCAATGATTCCCTCCGGGCCGAACATGCCCAATTGCGCGATCTGGTCGAAGAAAAGCGCAGCATGGTCCGTGACCTGCGCGCCCAAGGCGAAGCCGCAACCGCCCGTATGGAAAAGCTGACCAGGGATGCCAAGGACCTCCGCGACTTGATGGCCCGCCTGGAAGAGGAAAAACTGAAACGGGAAACGGAGGAGCGTCAGCGCCTGCAACAACGGGAGGCCGAACGCCTCGCAGCTCTGGCCATCCGACCCAAACCCGAGGAACCGGAAGAGACGGCTCTCCCGAACGAGCCGCCACTGCGCATTCCCCCCGCCAGCCCCCCCAACCGACCAAACGGGAGCGAGACCGCATCCGTGGCAGCCTCCCCCAATGCCCCCTCCCCACCTCCAGCGGATCAGACGGCGGCCACCGGTCGGCCCGCTCCATCCAATCGTCCGGTGGAGAACATGGCCGAAACCGCCTCCCGCCCGCCAGATGTCCAATTGTCCGCAGCCGCCTTCGAAGGCGCGCGGGGGGCCATGCCCTTCCCGGCCCGGGGACGGCTGTCGGCACGCTATGGGGAAAGGACGGATTTGGGCGACACCCTGAAGGGGATGCGCATCCAGACACGCGCCGGCGGACAGGTTGTCAGCCCCCACAATGGGGTGGTTGTCTTCGCTGGACCGTTTCGAGGATATGGGAATCTCTTGATCATCGATCACGGCGGAGGATACCATACGTTACTCGCGGGTCTTGGCCGAATAGACGCCATTGTCGGCCAAAGGCTCGCGGCGGGTGAACCTGTCGGGTTGATGCCTCCCATGGGAAGCAAAAACGACGATTCGCCATCTCTTTATGTGGAATTGCGCCGCGACGGGCAGCCCATCAATCCACTCCCCTGGCTCACGGCAAGCAAAGGCAACGCGAGCGGATGACCTCCTGGAAAACTTGGATTTCGGCCGGTGCCATTGCGGTCACGGCCTTCACCTTTGGAACCCTTTATGACGATGGTGCGGCGAAAGCCGCGAAGGGCGAGGATACCTACCAACTCCTCGACCTGTTCGCCGACGTCTTCGAGCGGGTCAAACGCGACTACGTGGAAGAAGTCAGTGACGAGGCTCTGGTAGAAGCGGCCATCAATGGCATGCTGACCTCCCTCGACCCCCATTCCAGCTACATGAACCCCAAAAGTTTCGAGGACATGCAGGTCCAGACCCGTGGCGAATTCGGCGGTCTGGGCATCGAGGTGTCGATGGAAGACGGCTTCGTCAAGGTCGTTTCTCCCATCGACGGCACTCCGGCCGCAGAAGCGGGCCTGCAACCCGGTGACTTCATCACCACCCTGGACGGGGAACCGGTTCTCGGGCTGACCCTGAACGAAGCCGTCGAGAAAATGCGCGGCCCCGTGAACACCGACATCACCCTGGGTATTCGCCGGGAGGGCAAGGAGCCCTTCGACGTCACCCTGACCCGTGATGTGATCAAAATCCGCTCCGTTCGCTCGCGCACGGAAGGGGACGTGGGGTATGTCCGCATTACCACCTTCTCCGAACAGACCGAAGATGGCCTGCGCGACGCCATGAAGAAGATCCACGACAAGTTGGGCGACAAGTTGAAGGGCTATGTCCTGGATTTGCGAAACAACCCGGGCGGTCTGCTCGACCAGGCCATCGCCGTGTCCGATGTTTTCCTGGACAAGGGTGAAATCGTCTCCACCCGCTCGCGTGACAGCAAGGACACCCAGCGCTACGCCGCCCGCCCCGGAGATCTGGCCGAAGGCCTGCCCCTGGTGGTGCTGATCAATGGCGGTTCGGCCTCGGCCAGCGAGATCGTCGCCGGTGCCCTGCAGGACCACCGCCGGGCGTTGCTCGTCGGCACCAAATCCTTTGGCAAAGGATCCGTGCAGACCATCATGCCCCTGCCCGGCCATGGCGCCATCCGCCTGACCACGGCCCGCTATTACACGCCCTCGGGCCGCTCGATCCAGGCCAAGGGGATTGAACCCGACATCCTCGTGGAACCGGCTCGGATCGAGACCATCGACCGACCCACGGGTATGCGCAGCGAAGCCGACCTGCGGAATGCTCTGGTCAATACGGACAAGTCCTCAAAAGACGCGTCTCCGGACAAGTCGAAGGAAGAGGGATCCAAGGCGGAAGAGGACGACAAAACCTCGACGGCCCGGGACGACTACCAATTATCCCGTGCCCTTGATCTCATTCGCGGCTTGGCCCTTTACCGGTCCAAGGACGTACACGAGTAGGAGCTTGCGGGCTTCCCGCAAGACAGAGCAACCGTGAGCAAAGCCCCCTCCAAATCCAAGCGCGGCGCCAAGAAAAAGCCGCGCGAGGACATCCAGGACCTCGATATCGACGACTTCGACGAGGACGATGGCGCCCCCCTTTTCGGTTCAAATACCGGAGAGGGGGACGACTTCATTGATGACTTGGCTGATGGTGACATCGGGGACGACCTGGGCAACCCTATGGGTCATGATGACTTTGATATGGATGCCTTGGACAGATTGGACTCCAATGCCCAGAAGAAGGGTGGCGGTCCTCTGGGAAAGTTAAAGGGACTGTTCAAAGGGAAGAGCGACCGCTTTGATGACGATGATCCCCATTACCGGGATCGTGACGACGATGACGAAGGGCGGGGACGGATGATTCTCCACGGCCTCGCCGTTCTGCTACTCGGCGGCGCCCTGATCGGCGGCTACATGGCTGTGTCTGGGTCGGGAGAGGAAAGCAAGGACGCCGTTGGCTCCGTGAACACTCACCATCCCTTGCCGTCAACTCCCGCCGACGGTCTGATGACCCCACCGACCCAGCCCCCCACCTCGGGAGAGAGTGGTGGACCGGAGCAGGTAACCACAGATCGCTCCCTTGAGCGACGCCCCTGGCTGAACGACGGCACAGCACCCCCATCCCAGAACCCTGCCCCCCCTGCGGCACAAACGACAGCTCCCGCTCCCCAGGCTATGGCCGCCGCCGAACCGGTCCCCGCACAGCCGGACGCGACAGCCCCACCTGCAGCTGTTTCAGCCGAGACCGCCCCACAAGCGGTCACCCCCACATCGATGTCGGATTCCAGCCCTGAGCCCGCAGCACCGACCCAGGCTCCTGCTCCTGGGGACATCAGAGGGAATTCTGAAGCCGCTCCCGTGGCAACATCGCCGAACCAACCGGCGATGACATCGCCCAGCCAACAACCAAGCAAAGGCAATCCAGTCGGTGGAACTGGAAACGGGACATCCGCTTTCCAGCGACCAGCGGGCCAGCTTCTTCCCACGCCATCGGCGCCCCCACCTCCCACCCCGCCCTTCCCCGTGGAGGACGGCTACCGCCCCGGCCGCATGCCCAGCTATGCTGATTTGCCTGCGGCGGGCAGCTTAGGCGGCACGCCCCTTCCGGATGCCCCTCTGACTGAGTTGTTGCGCACCTCGGAAAGCGGCCTCCTGCCCGTGATTGCCGAAGACGGTCGCATGCCATGGCGCACCTACGCCCGCCCCTTCACTGGAGACCCCACCCTCCCGCGGATCGCCATCATTGTTGACGGCCTGGGTTTGCGCAACGATGCGACCGAAGCGGCCATCGGCCAAACACCGCCCGATGTCACCCTGGCTTTCAGCCCCTATGCGGAAAACTTGGCCGTCTGGATGGGGCGGGCACGTCAGATGGGTCATGAGACCCTGCTGGACTTACCCGTGGAACCCCTGGGTTTCCCCGCCATGGACCCGGGTCCCCTGGCCCTTTTGTCCCCCATCGCCGAATTGGAAAACCGCAAACGCTTGGACTCCGTTTTGGGCCGCGCCGGGGGATACGTGGGTCTTCTGGCCACAGCCGCCGGTCGCTTCACAGACACCGCCGCGACCATGCGCCCCCTGCTCCAATCCTTGAAAGCCAGAGGGCTGCTTTACGTCCACCGGGGAGATGTGGCCGCAGTGAACGCCAATAACGACGTTGTGCCTCCGGTGAACCGGGTGACCGTAGAAATCGACCAGAACCCCTTCCAACGGGCCATCGACAGCCGTTTGACTTACCTGGAGGAAGAAGCCCGGGCCCAAGGCTTCGCGATCGGCGTCATCGGCACCTCGCCAGTCGCCCTCTACCGCCTGACCCGTTGGCTGAGCACCTTGCAAAGCAAGGGCTTCGCCCTGGCGCCCGTATCAGCCGTGATGTTGACCGGAGAAAGAGGACCAACCCAATGACCAGCGAGCTTCCCTACCGCCGAGGTGTGGGCATCATGCTCCTCAACCAAGCAGGCCAAGTCTTTGTCGGCCAGCGGATCGATACCCCCGACGCTTGGCAGATGCCCCAGGGAGGCATAGACCGGGGCGAGGACCCCGAAGACGCCGCTTTTCGGGAGTTGGAAGAGGAAATCGGCACAAACGCAGCGACCATACTGGGCGAAACCGAGGACTGGCTGCGCTACGATCTACCCCCCGATATCCAGAAAAAGGTCTGGAAGGGCAAGTACCGGGGACAGGAGCAGAAGTGGTACGCCATGCGTCTGGCTGGTCCGGACAGGCTGATCGACATCGAAACCGACCATCCCGAATTCGACGCCTGGAAGTGGGTCCCCCTGGACCAGTTGATCCCGTTGATCGTGCCCTTCAAGCGGGCACTTTATACCGATGTGATCGCCGCTCTAGGACCATACGTCAAATCAGCGTAGCTATATCCTTGCGCGCTTTTCACTAAGAAAACCTCCCCGAAGTGTGTTAGGCTGGTGGTTCGCCAATGCATGTCGCATGAAATGCGAATCACGTGCCATGCAATCAGCGTCCGACAGTGAAGCTAATCGTAGCGGCACTCTGCCCCAGATTGCTTTGGATTTGACATAAATTTTATCCGTAGAGTATTAAACGGAAAGCCGGTTCTCATTTTTCCGCTCGATACTCTCGTCTTCATGGAGCGAAACCCATCGAGCACGACAATCAACAGACAGAGAACGGCCGCACGACGCACCCTCCGGTTACGATAGAGAAACCGCGAGAGGACACGCGTCACTTTCCCTTCAAACCTCTATGGAAACGTCGTTCCCGGCCCTTGGGCTCAAAGAAAACGGAAGCCCCACCCTTATCAGATGAAGGGGACAACCAGGACCGGACCTTCACCCGCATGGCCGGTCACGGCACAACGGACTTCTAAACCGAGGGCATCGCCATGTTTTCCGAGCTTCCCAAACTGATTGGCCGGGCCTTTCTGATCGGACAAGTGCTTCCCGGGACTCTTTTGACCTTCGGGCTTTGGTCGGCTTTCGCTCCTGGCACCATTATTGACACCATCAAGCTGGCCAATGGTGTTTCGGGAACGGCGGCCGCCCTTGTTATTCTTTGGTTGGTGGCCATCGCGCTCTCGGCCATCAACCGCCCCCTGATCCGCCTTCTCCAGGGCTATCCCTTTCGCCCTCTGACTTGGGCCGCAAAACGTGCCTATGCGCGGGAGGCCGCCCCCTATTTCGCCGAAGCAGCCCGGCTGGAGGCAGCCCGACAAACGGACCCCACAGCCAAGCCGAAGCTCCCGGACTTGAACGGCGGGTTACAGCGGGCCGTCACCCATTACCCGGATGCTCCCCGGTTCCTGCTGCCCACCAGCCTTGGCAATATCATGCGCGCCTATGAGGTCTATCCGCGAATCCTCTACGGATTGGATTCCGTGCCAGCTTGGCCTCGTATTGTGGAGGTCTTACCCAAGGAAACCCTCTCACGCCTGGAGGAAAGCCGAGGCCTCCTCAATTTCGGAGCCAATCTGGTCTTCGCCTCCACCGTTGTGGTGCTCGCCACACTGCTGTCCCGGCTGATGAATCCTCCCCATCCCATCCACTCGAATCTGTTGAGCCTTGCCATCCTCTCCCATCCCCTGGGATGGGCCGTGGCCAGGAACGCAGCCCACACCTGGGGGGATCAGTGCCGGGCGGTCTTCGACCTCCATCGCGGAGATCTGGCCGAAGCATTGGGCCTGATACTCCCCTCCGATCCTGCACAGGAACGAATCATGTGGCGTGCCTTCAGCCGTATGACCCTCTACCGATTGCCCTCTGCGGCGGACGAACTGGCGCGCTTCCGCGCCCCACAAACCGCCGAAGCCCAGACGTACAAAACCAACGAAGACCACCTGCCATAAGCAGGTATGTGTTTTTTGCATAACTTACATATCAAGATGCGCATTTAAATCATGTCGAATTCTGGACTATGAGACAAGAGGGTCTGTCCGGCGAGAGGGGCGGACCCACCCCAGGGTTGAGGCCACCCCCGCCCACCTGGGCCAATCAAAAAATGTCCAGGAGGAACCCATGACCCTCATCCAATCCAGCCGTATCCAGAATGCCGCCCTGTCCGCCAAGGTAGTCACTGCGGAGGAGGCCATCGCCCATATCAGCCCCGGGGACACCCTGGGCCTTTCGGGCTTCACCGGTTCTGGCTATCCCAAGGCCGTGCCGCTGGCCCTGGCGGCCCATATGGAAGCCGAGCACGCCAAGGGATCGCCTTTCCGCGTCCAGGTGTGGACCGGCGCCTCCACGGGACCGGAACTCGATGGGGCCCTGTCCAAGGCCGATGGCATCGAATTCCGCCTGCCCTACAATTCCGACCCCATCGCCCGGGAGAAGATCAACAGCGGGCAGATGAACTACTTCGACATGCACCTCAGCCAGGTGGCCCCCATGGCTTGGCAAGGGTTCCTGGGAGAGCTGGACGTGGCCGTGGTCGAGGTTGCGGGCATCCGGCCCGATGGCTCACTGATCCCCTCCTCTTCCGTCGGCAACAACAAGACCTGGTTGGACCGGGCCAAGCGGGTGATTCTGGAGGTCAACTCCTGGCAGAACCAGGCCCTGGAAGGCATGCACGACATCTACTACGGCACGGCCCTGCCGCCTAACCGCAAGCCCATTCCCCTGATTCACCCCGATGACCGCATTGGCCAGTCCACCTTCCGCTGCGATCCCGACAAGATCGTCGCCATTGTCGAGACCGAAGCCCCAGACCGCAATTTGCCCTTCGCCAAGCCAGACGCCAATGCCAAGGCCATCGCCGCCCATCTGCTCGACTTCCTGGAACATGAAGTCCGCTTCGGTCGAATGCCCGCTTCGCTTCTGCCCCTTCAATCCGGCGTGGGCAATGTGGCCAATGCGGTTCTGTCCGGGCTGTTGGACAGCCGGTTCGAGGACCTGACCTCCTATACCGAAGTGATCCAGGATGGCATGATCGACCTGCTGGACGCGGGCAAGCTGCGCATGGCTTCGGCCACGGCCTTCTCCCTCAGCCCCGAGGCGGCAGCCCGGCTGAATAGCAATATGGCGCAGTATCGAGATCGGATGATTCTGCGTCCCCAGGAGATCAGCAACCATCCGGAGCTGATCCGACGCCTGGGTTGTATCGCCATGAATGGCCTGATCGAAGCCGATATCTATGGCAATGTAAACTCCACCCATGTGATGGGGTCGCGCATTCAGAACGGCATTGGCGGCTCCGGCGATTTCGCCCGCAACGCCTATGTCTCGATTTTCCTCACGCCCTCAACGGCCAAGGGTGGGGCCATCTCCGCCATCGTTCCCCAGGTCGCCCATGTGGACCACATCACCCAGGACGTTCAGGTGATCGTCACGGAACAGGGCTTGGCCGACCTGCGCGGTCTGGCCCCCCGCCAAAGGTCAAAGCTGATCATCGAGACCTGCGCCCATCCCGATTTCCGCCCGGCCCTGCGGGACTATCTGGCCCGTGCCGAGAAAGAAAGCTACGGTGGGCATGCCCCCGGCCTTCCCCGGGAGGCCCTGTCCTGGCACCAGCGCTTCATCGACACCGGGAGCATGCGGACCTAGAGTAGTCCGAAATCAAGATGAACCACGTCTTGGCCAGGGTATACGACAGCGTCTCGTCTTTTTTGGGCGATAGCCCAAACCCATTTGGGGGCAAATGCCCCCAAATCCCCCTTTTTCTTTTATAGATAAGAGCCCGGGGTCTGGGGCCTTTCGGCCAGTAACTGCCTGGGGTCTGGGGCCTTTCGGCCAGTAACTGCCTGGGGTCTGGGGCCTTTCGGCCCCAGTGGGGGACGGGGCAAAGCCCCGTGACGGGAAAACCCCCGGATGATGTGTACCTTGCGTCTTGGCCCAACTTGATCTCGAAGCACTCTAGCTTCGTGCACTGCGTTCAAGGAGGCCCTTGATCTCCTCAGACGGATTGCCTTCCAAAATGGCCCGAACCTGGAGCAGAATCGGGTCATCCGGAGCATCTCGCAACCGATCAACCACCGACCAAGCGGATTTGTAACTCATGGCCGTCTCCCGCTGGATCCGCGCGGCGAGTCCCCCTCGGGGGGCAGTTAAATACAGAACCATGGCCTGCAGCCATCGGGCGGTGGACAGATTCGACCGCTCCAGCAAAGTGCCCTGGCGGGCGGTGAACTGCTTGCGGCAACGGGCGCATTTGAAACGCAAACGAGCCACCTCGGCGTTGGCCATTCGATAAGACCGACGAAATTCGCAATGAACACAGGGACGACGGCCCGTCGGCCACCGCAAATGCTCCAGCAAGGTTTCCACCTCCATCGTATCAGCACGCTCCAGGAAGGTGCTAAGGCGTTCCTCACCCCGCTCCCCTGCTTTACCGCACCGATCAGCAAAACCATCCACGTGCATCTTTCCATCCCCGGCAAGACCATAATCCGAGTATGGTGTTGGATTTGATAATCATTCGCAATGACAAATTAAAATGAGACTTAATATTATTACCTTTAAAGACCCATGGATCTCGTTGGAATTGGATCCCGTTTCACTCTAGGGCCCGTTGACGTTTGTCAGACTGTCGAAACCGTCTTTTTTTGTCATTCCCGCATGCGCGCCAAGGGATGCACGTTTCTCGAGTTCACTGTGACGCGGACGTAACGTTTTGTTTTTACTCGTCATTCCCGCGTACCCGGGAATCCAGGGTGGGGAGAACCAGCGGCGGCGATTGACGCATCCTGACGTGCTAGACCAAACCGCCTTAAATCGGAATCGATTTAAGGCGGTTTGGTCTAGAGTCAACAGGTTGAGCATCGAGCGGACCGGAAAACCGGTTCCCACTTTTCCGCTCGATGCTCTAAGCGCCAATACCAGAGAAATCAACCCTGGATGCCCGTTTTCACGGTCATGACGAAATAAAAATGATCAGCCCTAAATAAAAGAAACGCGCATACCTGAGCGCGTTCGCGGGGATGACAAAGAAGAGAAGGAGTCGAAAGGGCTTTGACGCCAATCCCCGCAGGATGTTCATTTCAAGGTTCACTGGCAATCATAAACGTCAACTGGCCCTGGGGGACTGGAACTGGAACTGGATCCAGATCTCGACCGCCGAACTTGCCTGCGATGATACCCGTTCGATACCTGCTATGCCTTCAGCATGAGGCCTGAGGCCCTAAAAGGGCCCGTGCCTCACGCTGCCAGGGATTTCGCTTTGCTGCGCATGTAGAACCACATGACATTGCCAGCCAAATCCCCCATCCGGCCCTGGGGTGACAAGCCCGCAGCCTTTAGGACCATATAGGCCACCCTTTGGGCATGGTGGCGTTGGTAGTTGGCGAAAACCCGAGCGGAGTATTCCCGATAGGCCTCGGCCCGAACATAGGGACGATCCGCATGGTTCGCACAATGATAGGCGAAGGGTAGCTCGTCGTCCTCGGTCTCCCGGATTCGCCCCAAGGCAACGAGAAGGCGGCGAATGACTCCCGTTCCTTCCCGCTCCAACAGAACATTCAAGGTGTCGAGGAACAGCTTGTAATGCCGGAATTCATCCGCAGCCACGCGCCGACAGATTTCCTTGAACACGGGCTCTTCCGACCGGTCCATCAGGGCCGAATAAAAAGAAGACGTTCCGGCCTCGACAATACAGCGGGCAACCATTTCCGATGTTTTGGATCCTCGCACGCTGGTATCCACATCCACGTCGATGGTGTACCCCTCCCGAAAGCGCAGTAGAACCTCAGCATAGTCGAAAGTTGGATCGGCCATTGCAGCCCATCGGCCCAGGGCCTCTCCGTGGCGCACTTCCTCCTCCGCCCATTGACCGATGGCTTCCCGAATGGTCGGCTCATCGTGAAACACCCGTGAAAGATATTGGCCATACAAACGACCATTGCTTTCCGTCAGGGCAGCGGCCTTCGCTATTTTCAGGGAATCCGCATTCACCCGACCGGGATCGAATGCATCCCAAGGGATATCGTCAAGTGACCAACTGCTCATGAACCGCTTATTCCCTGTCTTGACCGAAGGACCCCAGGCATATAGGGCCGAATAATTCCTCACGCCATGTTCTCATTGCCCGGAACCAAAAGAAAGACGCCCTCCCAATCGCCGGAGGATCAAGAACATCGAGCGGAAAAGTGGGCACCGGTTTTCCGGTCCATTCGATGCTCAACTTGTCGAATCTAGATCGAAGGGGGTCCTCTCTGTCCTTAGATGTCCGCCGAGGGACCTCCCAACCGAATAACCCCTTTCACACCATCGGGTTCCACCGCCTTTCCCTTGCGATAGATGGTCAGCTTGCCATCACGGGCCATCTCCAGGGCCGTGCGCCGCACGGCGGGAAGGACCTTCCGCCAAGCGTCCACCTCCCCCTCCCACTCTGTCCGATCCGTCACCAAATGACGAGCCACATCAGAGGGACAAAAGGTCTTCCCATCCCCCTGACGTTGGCAAAAGATTTCAATGGTGTCGCGGATCAGGGCAGCGGGGGGCATGGGGCGTGGCATTGCAATCTCCTCTAGAGCATCGAGCGGAAAAGTGGGCGCCGGTTTTCCGGTCCACGCGATGCTCTAACCATATGATTTCAGATCAAATTATCCGCCCTAAATCGATTCCGATTTAGGGCGGTTTGATCTAACGGGCGGGGGCGGGCTCGGCTTGTCGATCAAACTGATCTCGAAGATACTCTAAAATCACTATCACTAGAGTAAGACTGGGCCAGTTTCACTCTAGGGGAACATTGTTGGATCAAAAACAGAAAACAAGCGGTTTATACCCGCGCCCCCTCCATTTCAAACGGTCTTCCTCTTGCCTCTTCCCAAGATCCATGGAAACACCTCATCTCATGCTGAAAAGCAGAGTATTCCATATTTTTGCCAAGGTTTTGGAGGTAAGGGCTAAACGCCCATGCGAATTTTCAGAATCAAAAGAGCAATCTTCTAGAGATTTTTTCCAGAAAAATCTCTCACCCGACACCTCCCGTCTCTCCGTGATCTAGAAAAGCGGTTGAAACGCCCTTAAATTGGCTCTGCCCCGTATCGAATTTTCCCTTTGACCACATAGGAATATAGCCATGGGCAGGACGGATCTCGTCCACTACCACTTTTTGCAATCTCCCTGGAGTTACCTCGGCTTTGACCGCCTGATGGAGATCGCAACCCGACATGGGGTAACGGTTCGCCACATCCCTTTACTGCCTTCTGACATTTTTCCAGCGACGGGTGGAGCGCCCTTGAACAAGCGGCATCCATCCCGCCAATCCTATCGCCTGCTGGAACTGGAGCGGTGGAGCCGGGAGTTTAATCTGCCTCTTGTCCTCCACCCTCGCCATTTTCCCGTAGATGACCGCTTAGCCGCCAGTTGTGTCATCGCCGCCCGAGACATGGAGGTGGCCGTAGACGGACTTGTCCGAACCCTACTGGCGGCCGTCTGGGTGGAGGAGTTGGACTTGGCCGACCCGGACGTGCTCAGCATGTTGATCGGCAAGGCTGGATTGAACGCCACCGAAGTCCTCGCCAAGGCTCAGGACAGGTCGACCGAAAAGACTCTGGCCGAGGATACGGAGGCAGCCATTGCCCTGGGGGTCTTTGGCGCGCCCACCTATGTCCTGGACGGCGAACGGTTCTGGGGCCAGGACCGGCTGGACACCTTGGACAAAGCCCTATCGGCACGATAAGGCCGCTGAGATGGGGTTGTGTGGGGCCGCGCTCACGGACCCACACAACCCCATAGAGCATGGTGCGTGAATGTGATTCACGCACCATGCTCTAAACCTCTGACATTGAAGCAAATCGTCACGCCTACGGCGTGCGTTCCGCCCGTCGCAATCTGTTCCAGATTGCTCGGGATTTGCTCTATCCCGCGCTCAATTCCTCGCGCTGCATTTCCAGATCCAGCCACTTTTCTTCCGCGTCGGCAAGGGCCTGCTGGGCCTCCTCCAGGCGCTTTGCTTTTGACTGGTAGCCTTCGGGATCCTTGGTGAACAGGGCCGGATCGCTTAGGGCGCCCTCAAGGAGAGCAATCTCGCCCTGCAGCCGTTCCATGGTTCCAGGCAATTGATCGAGCAGCCGCTGGTCCTTGTAGCTCAGCTTCGCCACCGGTTTCGCTTTGGGTTTTGACCCCGACCCCAGACCGGCCCCTGAACTGCCGCTACTTTTCTCCCCCTTGGATTTCGCCTTGGCCCGCGGAATCTCCCAGGGCGCCCCGCCCGCTTGGCGAACGGCGTCGGTATATCCCCCCGGGTATTCAGTGGCCCCGCCCAGACCGTCCATGAGAATGGTGGAGGTCACCACCCGATCGACGAAATCCCGGTCGTGACTGACCAGCAGCAGCGTCCCCTCATAGTCGGCCAAAACATCTTGAAGCAGGTCCAGGGTTTCCATATCCAGGTCGTTGGTGGGCTCGTCCAGGATCATCAGGTTGGAGTCCCGGGCCAAGGCCTTGGCGAGCAACAAGCGGTTACGCTCGCCACCGGACAGGCTGCCCACAGGGCTTTGCGCCTGACGGTCCTCAAACAGGAAATCACGCATATAGCCGTGGACATGGCGGGGGGTCCCCCGCACATCAACCATGTCCCCCCCCATGTCGCAAAGGGTATCCTTCACCGACTTTTCCGGGTCCAGGGTCGACCGGGATTGATCCAGATAGGTGATGTTCAGGTTGGTCCCCAGACGCAGCTTACCGCTGTCGGGTACCAGCGCCCCGGTCATAATCTTCAGCAGAGTGGACTTGCCCGCACCATTGGGGCCAACGATCCCCAGACGGTCGCCCCGCAGCACACGGGCGGAAAACCCCTTCAGGATGGGCCGCCCCCCCAGGTCAATGGAGACCCCTTCGGCCTCCATCACCAACTTGCCAGAGGTCTGCCCCGCTTCGGCCGTCATCTTCGCCGCACCCTGAACGGCCACTCGGTCAGACCGTTCCTTGCGCATGTCATAAAGGCGCGCCAAGCGCCCCTGATTGCGTTTCCGCCGGGCAGAGATCCCCTGGCGCGACCAGCGGGTTTCCTCGGCGATCAATTTGTCGAACTTGCGCTCCTGCTCCGCCTCCATCTCCAAGGTCTCGTCCCGCCAGGCTTCGAAGGCGGAAAAGCCTTGGTCCAATCGACGAACAACCCCTCGATCAAGCCAGAGGGTGGCCCGGGTCAGGCGGGACAGGAATGCCCGATCATGGGAGATCAACACAAGAGCGCCACGAAAACCCGCCAGATGGTTTTCCAGCCAAGTGATGGCAGGCAAATCCAGGTGGTTGGTCGGCTCGTCGAGCAGCAGGATCTCCGGCTCTCCCACCAGGGCCCGGGCCAGAGCGGCGCGGCGTGCCTCTCCTCCGGACAGACCAACCGGCTCCCGGTCGGGGTCCATGGACAGGGCTTCGAGCAGGATATCCGCCCGATGGGTTTCGCTCCGTTGGGTGGGCGGCAACCCTTGCACGACGGCGTCACGCAGGGTGGGCCATCCCGACAGATCAGGCTCCTGGGGTAAATAGGAGACCGTGACGCCCGGCTGGACGAAAACCTCGCCCCCATCCGCCTCGACCTGACCGGCCATGACTTTCAATAGGGTGGATTTGCCGCCGCCGTTGCGCCCAACAAGGCAGAGGCGCGCGCCTGCCTCGACCTCGGCGGTAACGCCGCGGAACAGAGGACGCCCGCCAAATCCGAGCGTAATGTCGCGTAGTGCAAGAGGTGGTGGAGCCATGGGCCGCACCCTATCGCCTGCCGCTGGCTCTGACAATCCACCTTGAGAGCTCCTTAAATTATTATCTGAATCATGCAATTCCTCGTAACAAACGGTCTTGAATTTCAATCCGTACGCAATCTTTGATACGATTTCCCTGGTATATTGCCGGAAAAATGGGGAAGCTTAGCGAAAGGGGACGCGAAAAAACGCTGGAGACTTGGCGACCTGGAGACATTGGGAGGGGGGAGAACAAACATGTCAGTGAGGGCTTGGGGAGACCTCCGGTGTCTCGTGGTAGATGATAATCCGCAGTTCAGAATGCTGCTCCGCACGCTTCTGTCGGCCCTTGGCGCGGAGCATGTCCTTGAAGCGGAGAACGCGGAGGAGGCTTCAAAGCTCCTCAGGAGACACCCTTTTGATCTGGCCATCGTCGATCACTTACTCGGTGGGCAAACGGGTTTGGCCTGGACGCACTGGGTGGTCCACTCCCCGGAGAGCCCACATCAAGACTTGCCGGTCATCCTTATTTCCGGACATAACGATGAACACTTGCCGCGTGCGGCCCTGGCTGCCGGGGCGAGGGGATTCATCCGCAAACCCTTCGGAGCACGGGATTTATGGATACGCGTGGCCCAGGCCTTGAGTACAAAGCCCTCTCGACGGGACAAGGCTTCACGGGATGCTTCTGCGGGTCCCGTCGCGCAGATCGCCCTATTGGCGCCGCACTCGCCCTAGGGATCCTGCTCGGGATCGCCCAACCCGGTTTGGCCAGGGATCAGCGACCGCTCCTCAACGCCCCCCTTCCATTCAAGGAATGCACCGACTGCCCGGAGATGGTGCCCCTCCCTGCAGGCAGCTTCACCATGGGGGACGACCGGGGACGACAAAACGTCGGTCCGGCAGTCCCCATCACTCTGAGCCGCCCTTTCGCCATAGCCCGGACCGAGACCACCTGGGATCAGTGGACCGCCTGCGTGGCCGATGGCGCCTGCGAGGGTGGACAAGATGACCACGCTTGGGGGCGAGGAAACCGGCCCATGATCAACATTACCTGGGATCAAGCCCGGGATTACGCAGCTTGGCTCAGCGCCAAAACCGGAGCCACCTATCGGCTGCCCACAGAAGCCGAATGGGAATATGCCGCCCGGGCGGGCACGGATACGCCCTGGTGGTTTGGAGAGACCATGGTGACCGGCCGGGTCAATTGTCGCCATTGCGATCCGGACAAACCTTGGGACGCCCGATCCAGCGCGCCGGTCGGGTCCTACCCCCCCAACCCTTGGGGCCTTTCGGACATGAACGGCAATGTCTGGGAATTTACCCTGGATTGCTGGTCCAAGACCCATGCGGGCGCCCCACCGGATGGATCAGCCCGCCCACCGGATGGATCAGCCCGCCCACCGGATGGATCAGCCCGCCCACCGGATGGATCAGCCCGAAGGCCGGAAAGCCAAAACGGAGAAGACTGCCGCGACAAGACGATGCGCGGCGGTGCCTGGTACTATAAAGCTTCCCTCTCCGCCTCAACGGGGCGAGCCCGTGCAGACAGCCATGTTTGGAGCTACGTTGTGGGCTTCCGTGTCGTCCGGGAGCCCCCCTTTCCGGCGTCCCCCTGACTGGCCCCCCATCACAATGGTGCCCCGTTACAATGGTGCCCCATTACAACATGGCCAACCGATCCGGCGTTACCAGAGTCACCCCCTGTTCGGTCACATGGAAGCGCTGGCTGTCCAGATAGGGATCTTCGCCCACAACCAGCCCTTCGGGGACGCGACAGCCTGTGCCGACAATGCATTTGCTCAGCCGGGAATGGCGGCCGATATCGGCCATGGGCAGGACCACCGTATCTTTCACAATGCTGAAAGAATTCACCCGCACATCGTTGAACAACAGGGATCCACTGACCCGCCCGCCGGACACGATGCAGCCCGCAGAGACAAGGCTATCCGTTGCGACACCCCGACGCTCATCGGTATCAAAAACGAACTTCGCCGGAGGCCGCTGCATCTGATAGGTCCAGATGGGCCAGTGGGTATCATAAAGGTCGAGAGCTGGGGTGACATTCACCAGATCGATGTTGGCCGCCCAATAGGCATCGACTGTTCCCACATCGCGCCAATAGGGCTCGCGCCGTCCCACGGAATAGACACAGGATTGGCTAAACCGGTGGGCAACGATGCGCGCCTTTCCCACATAATGGGGGATGATGTCCTTGCCGAAGTCATGGGCGCTGCCCTCAACCTCAGCGTCATGTTCCAAAACCTCGTAGAGAAATTCCGCGCTGAAGATATAAATCCCCATGGATGCAAAAGTCCGATCCGGTTGGCCCGGGATACAGGGGGGATCTGTCGGCTTCTCCAGGAAATGGGTAATCTGGTCATTCTCGTCCACATCCACGCATCCGAAACCGGACGCTTCTTCCCGGGGGACATCAACGCAGGCCACGGTACAATCGGCCTTGCTTTCGATGTGATGGGCCAAAAGCTTGGCGTAATCCTGTTTGTAGATGTGATCTCCGGCCAAAATCAGCACATAGCGGGGTGCATGCATGCGGATCAGGTCCAGGTTTTGGTGCACGGCATCCGCCGTCCCCAGGTACCAGCTTTCCTTGACGGTTTGCTGCTGGGCGGGCCAAAGCTCCACAAACTCGCCGATTTCCGCCTTCAGAAAGCCCCATCCCCGCTGAATGTGGTGGATCAGGTTATGGGACCGGTATTGGGTCAGCACGCACATGCGGCGAATCCCGGAATTCATGCAATTCGACAGAGGAAAATCGACAATCCGGTACTTCCCACCGAAGGGAACGGCCGGTTTGGATTCCCGGTTGGTCAGATCGCGAAGCCGCGATCCCCGCCCGCCCGCAAGCACCAGGGCAAGGGTATCCTTCAGGGCGCGGTTGATATCCAATTGAAACGCGGTGACCTGGTCCATTTCACTTCCCTCGGTATGATCTTATTGAGCACACTATAGATCTCTCTGCTCTTATATGCATGAAGCAAATGAGAGATTCATGAAAAACCGCGCGGTGCCCTAATGCGCAGCACCCATCGTCGAGATGCACAGGGTTCCATCATATTGTCGCTTGTGCCGGAGTGGAATTCTTGGCAGGGATAACACGTCCCTGTCCGGACGAGCCGGACCGGGGCATTTTGGGGGTAAGTGAGGTCCCCCGAAACACATGACAGGGCGGGTTCGGAAACGGAGGGACCCCTGTATTCCTCTTTTTTTCGAAAACTGCTCCGGGGGCTTTGCCTTGACAATGAAAGTTCTGTTCGTCTCTTCCGAAGCCTATCCGCTGGTCAAAACCGGTGGTTTGGGTGACGTGGCGGGCGCCCTTCCCGCTGCCCTGCGCGACGTGGGCGTGGACGCCCGCATTCTGCTCCCCGCCTACCCGGATGCCATGGGCCGGGCCACCCTGACCGGACGGTCCGTGGCCCTGGGCGATCCCCTGGGTGTCGGCGAGTGCCGCCTGCTGGAGGGCAGCATGCCCGACACGGGCTGCCCGCTCTGGCTGCTGGATTGCCCGCCGATGTACGAGCGGTCGGGCGACCCCTACATGATCACTCCTGGGAACGACTGGCCGGACAATTTCAAGCGGTTTGCCCTGCTGGCCAAAGTCGCGGCCATGATCGGTGCGGCGGGCGATCTGATGGACTGGCGCCCGAACGTGATCCATGCCCACGATTGGCAGACCGGCCTGGTCCCCGCCTATCTGAAGGCTTGGTCCGTCCGCCGTCCGCCGGTGCTGTTCACCATTCACAACCTTCATTACATGGGAATTTTCGGCCAGGAAATCCTGGGGATGGTCGGCCTGCCCCAAAACCAGTTCTCCATTGAGGGATTGGAATACCACGGGTTGGTATCCATGCTGAAGGCGGGCATTCAATATTCCCAAGCCGTGTCGACGGTCAGCCCCTCCTACGCCCGGGAGATACAGACTCCCTACGAGGGCCAGGGTTTGGACGGACTGCTGCGACAGCGGGGAGAAAAGCTGCGTGGCATTTTGAACGGAATCGACATGGCAGCCTGGGACCCCCTGACCGACCCCCACCTTGCCGCCCCCATTGATCCAGCCAATCCGGAACCGGGAAAGGCCGCCAACAAAGCCTCCCTGAAGCGCCAGATGGGCCTGGATGGCAATGGCAGCACCCCCCTGTTCGGCCTCGTCAGCCGCTTTGTTGAGCAGAAAGGCATCGATCTGGTCCTGGGAGCCATCAATCGACTGGTTGGTGAAGGCGCGCAATTGGCCATCCTCGGTTCCGGAGATCGCCATCTGGAATACGAACTGAACCTCGCCGCCTCCCGTCACCCGGGACGGGTCGGCATCCATGTGGGTTACGACGAGCGCCTGTCCCACCTTATCCAGGCTGGAAGTGATTTCCTGCTGGTTCCCTCCCGCTTCGAACCCTGCGGCCTGACACAGCTCTATGCGCTGCGCTATGGTACGGCACCGGTGGTGCGTAGAACCGGCGGTCTGGCCGATTCCGTACGCTCCGTGGATGAGGATCCAGAGGGCACGGGGGTTGTTTTCGACCATGCCTTCATCGACGCCGTGGAATGGGCCGTGGGCCGGGCGGTCGCCCTGTTCCATGATCCCGACACCATGGCCCGAGTCCGACGCGCGGCCATGGCCCAGGATTTCAGTTGGAAGCGTTCCGCTCAGGAGTACTTGAAAGTGTACACGGACTTGATGACTGCAGGGTGATAGACCAGAATTGGGGGAAGCGTTTTTCCCCACCGACATTGGCATAACTCTTGCTTAACTACGGGAGTTGCCGTTCGGACATCCCGCCCGTTTCTGTTGCCCGTCCGTTCACCTTGCCCGTCCGTTCAACCTTGAACGACCACCTTTTACACTAGGAGTTTCGCGCATGGATAATGTGATCGCCGATGGTTTCGAGCTGGAAGCCGGCATCGACTTCACGGATGTGGAGCAGATCAAGCGGGGGCTCGTCGCTTCCATGGTGCGATCCGTGGGGTTCGACCCCTCCAGCGCCACCGCCCATGACTGGTATCTAGCCCTGGCCGGCATGTTGCGCGGCCACCTGTCTGAACAAGGTATGCGCACGTCGCGCACCCAATATGGCCAGGACATGAAGCGGGTCTATTACCTCTCCATGGAATTCCTGACCGGTCGGCGACTGATGAAGCACCTGCTCGACCTGGGTATCGAGGCCCCTGTCCGCGCCGCCCTGGCCGCGCTCGATCAGGACCTCGACGCGGTAATCGAGGAGGAAAGCGACCCCGCCCTCGGCAATGGGGGTCTGGGCCGTCTGGCTGCCTGCTTCCTGGATTCCATGGCAACCCATGGCTATCCCGGCTATGGCTACGGCATCCGCTACGAATTCGGTATGTTCTCCCAGACCATCGAGAACGGCCAACAGGTGGAGCACCCGGAAAGCTGGCTGCGCAACGGCAGCCCCTGGGAGATCATGCGCCACAACGTGGAATACCCCGTGCGCTTCGGCGGCCGCATCGTTTGCTTCCGAGACGAGGACGGCCAGGAGCGCTGCCGCTGGGTGGACGCCGAAGAGGTCATGGCCGTTGCCTACGACCTGAAGGAAACCGGCTTCGGCGGAGACTTCGCCGCCAACCTGCGCCTCTGGTCGGCCCGCTCGACCCAGGACTTCGACCTGCGCTACTTCAACGAGGGCAACTACATCGAGGCGGTGAAGGAAAAAACCGTCAGCGAGACCCTGTCCAAGGTTCTCTACCCCATGGACACCACCTTGATGGGCCAGGAATTGCGCCTGAAGCAGGAGTATTTCTTCGTCTCCGCCTCCCTGCAGGACATCATTGTCCGGTTCATGAAGGTCCATAAGAACGCGCACCTGATCCCGGAAAAGATCGTCATCCAGCTCAACGACACCCATCCGGCGCTCGCCGTGCCCGAGATGATGCGTCTGTTGATCGACCATTACGGTCTGGCTTGGCCTGAAGCCTGGACCATCACCCGCCAGACCTTCGCCTATACCAACCACACCCTGCTGCCCGAAGCCCTGGAAACCTGGCCCGTGGAGATGTTCGAGGCCATCTTGCCCCGGCACCTGGAGATCATCTACAAAATCAACCATGGGTTCCTGCAAGATGTCCGCCACGCCTACCCCGGAGACATGGACATGCTGCGCCGCCTGTCCCTGATCGACGAGAACACCCGCCGGGTACGCATGGCCCATCTGGCCGTGGTCGGCAGCCAGAAGGTCAACGGTGTGGCCGCCCTGCACACCAAATTGCTGCGGGAACGGGTCTTCCCGGACTTCGACGCCCTGTACCCCGGAAAATTCGTCAATGTCACCAATGGCATCACCCAGCGGCGCTGGCTGCTCCAGTCCAATCCCGCCCTCTCGGCCCTGGTGACAGAGGCCGTGGGCGATGGCTGGGTGACCGACCTGGACAAGCTCCGGGGCCTTGAGACGCTGGCCAAGGACAAAGCTTTCCAGAAGAAGTTCCTCGCCATCAAACAGGACTGCAAGGTCAAGGCGGCGGCCCTGGTGGCCGAGCGGCGGGGGGTCGCCCTGGACCCGAACTCCCTGTTCGACATCCAAATCAAGCGGATCCATGAATACAAACGCCAACTGCTGAACATCCTTCAGGTCATCGCCCGCTACAATCGCATCCGCCGGGACCCCACCCTGGATCTCCTCCCCCGGTCGGTGATCTTTGGGGGCAAGGCCGCGCCGGGCTATTTCATGGCCAAGAAGATCATCCGACTGATCAACGACGTGGCCGAAACCATCAACCACGACCCGGCCGCCCGCGGCCTGTTGAAGGTGGCCTTCGTCCCCAACTACAATGTGTCCACGGCGGAAGTGCTGATCCCCTCCTGCGACCTGTCCGAACAGATCTCCACGGCCGGGACGGAAGCTTCGGGCACGGGCAATATGAAATTCGCCCTGAACGGCGGCATGACCATTGGCACCCTGGACGGCGCCAATATCGAAATCCTCGAGGAAGTGGGCGAGGACAACATCTTTATCTTCGGCCTGACCGCCCAGGAAGTGGCCCAGTCCAAGGCCGAAGGCTACAACCCCTGGCATTGGTACAACGGCGACGGTGAACTGCGCGAAGTCATCGACATGATCCGCAACGGCTTTTTCTCCGCCGAGGATCTCGAGCGCTACCATCCGCTGGTCAACGCCCTGCTGGACGGCGGCGATCCCTACATGGTGCTGGCCGATTTCCGCAGCTACATGAAGGCCCAGGAGGAGGTCGACACCCTGTACCAGGACCAGAGCGCCTGGGCGGAAAAAGCCATTCTCAATGTGGCCCGGATCGGCAAGTTCTCTTCTGACCGCTCCATCCATACCTACGCCCAGGACATCTGGGACGTGAAAAAGATGGATGCCTGACAGCGCTTAGAGTGAAACGGGATCAGCTTGAGTCATGCCGGTCCCGTTTCCTCTATACTCTGTCGTCTTGAAAAACCGAAAAATGCGGGACTTTGCCCCGCCCCCCACTGGGGCCGAAAGGCCCCAGACCCCAGGCATTTACTGGCCGAAAGGCCCCAGACCCCAGGCCATTAAAAAAATGGGGCTTGGGCTATCGCCCAAAAAAGACGAAAGATTGTCGTGTACCGTGCCTTGAGACAGACATCACGAGTGCAGCTTCGCCCCTTTTATCGCCTTGTCGACGTCCTTCCTCGGTCCTCGAAGGGCTATTCCCACAAGATCGGGCGCCTCGGGGGATTCGGCCAAGAAAACTTCTCGGTTCGCCGCATCGTGGCCGGTGGAAAACATGGCGCGCACATAGGCTGCGCAGGACAGCGCCCGCTCTCCGGCGACCCGATGAGCACGGGCCAGTGCTTTGGGGTCTGCCCCGAAAATCAACATGGGCTCCCCCAACAGCCGCGCGTAGGACCGGCCCGCAGCGTCCACATAGGGCTCCCCCATGGCTTCGGGCGCATCAGCAGCGATCCCCGTGGCAAGGAAAGCCGTCACGTTCAGTTTTTGCCAGACAGCCAGATCCTCGAGAACCAGAATTGCCACCTTAGTGTCAAACATCCTAATAATCTCCAGTAAAATCAGCTTATTTCCGAACGGCATTCGGCCATAGCCAGATATACTGACTCAGCTTTCGCTCTCAAAGACTCAAGGGATGCCATGCTCGAAGATTCGAATACCGTTCCGAATCCCCACCCCGGCCCGGTACGCCTGGACGCAAAGGACAGAATGTTATTAGGCCTATTGTCCGAAGACGCCTCCTTAAGCTACGCCGAATTGGGGGAGCGGGTGCACCTGTCCGCGCCTGCGGCGCACGAGCGGGTGAAGCGGTTGCGACGAGAGGGGGTGATCCGAGGCACCGTGGCGGTGCTCGACGGGGCCAAACTGGGCCGACCGCTGCTGTCCTTCGTGCATGTGGACACGACCAGTTGGGCGGTAACTCGCCACCTCCTGGCCCTGAAGGACCTGCCAGACGTGGAAGAGATCCACACCGTCACGGGGGAAAGCGCCGTACTGCTCAAGGTCCGGACAAGGGACACCCATGCCCTGGAAAAACTCCTGGAGCGGATCCATGCCATCGAGGGTTTCACGGGCACCCGAAGCTACATCGCGCTCAGCAGCTATCTGGAACGGGGTCCCAGTCCCATCGCCGACGGCTGAACCGGAGGGTCTGAAAGGCCTCTGGGAGGCCTTTCAGACGGGAGTGGGTAAAAGCCCATCAGGCTGCCATTCTTACCCCATCCAGCGCAGATCAAGCGTCGCCGGGAAGTGCGGATTACGCTCTTCCCTGGGTGTGCCCATGAGGCCGTGGCTATGACCGATGGGAAAGAAGCGCGCCAAACGGCGACTTTCGGCCTCATTGCCATTGACCGGAAAGGTCTCATAGTTCCGCCCGCCCGGGTGGGTCACATGATAGGTGCAGCCCCCCAAAGAGCGCCCACTCCATAGGTCCACGATGTCGAAGACCAGGGGCGTATGGGCGCCGATGGTCGGATGCAGACAGCTCGCCGGAAGCCACGCACGGTAGCGAATGCCCGCGACCCCCTCGCCCGGAGTGCCGGTGTCCGCCATGGGCAGGCGCCGCCCGTTGCAGGTGATGGCATGGCGCCCGGGGACCAGCCCCGAGGCCTTGATCTGCAGGCGCTCGACGGAGCTGTCGACGAAGCGGACCGTGCCCCCGCCGCCGGGTTCCTCGCCCATGACGTGCCAGGGCTCCAGGGCATGGCGCACTTCCATCTCCACGCCACCGTGGCGCACGGCGCCGTAACGGGGGAAGCGGAACTCGATATGCGGGGCGAACCAAGAGAAATCGATGGGGAAGCCTGCCCGGGTCATGTCCTCGCAGATGTCGCGCATATCCTCGGACACATGGTAAGGCAGCATGAACCGGTCACGCAGGGCGTGACCCCAATGCACCAGAGGCGCCGTATAGGGCTGCTCCCAGAAGCGGGCGATCATCGCACGGAGCAGCAGTTGCTGGGCGAGGCTCATCCGCGCATGGGGGGGCATCTCGAAGGCGCGGAACTCCACCAACCCCAGGCGCCCCGTGGCGCTGTCCGGGGAATAGAGCTTGTCGATGCAGATCTCCGCCCGGTGGGTATTGCCGGTGACGTCAACCAACAGATTGCGCATCACCCGGTCAACCAACCAGGGCGGGGGCGGATTGGCCTCCGACTGCTCCTTGGTGGGGAGCTGAGCCAGCGCGATCTCCAGCTCATAGAGGGTATCGTCCCGGGCTTCGTCCACCCGGGGCGCCTGACTGGTCGGGCCAATAAACAGGCCGCTGAACAGGTAACTCAGGGCGGGATGGTTCTGCCAATAGCGGACGATGCTGCCCAGCAGATCCGGGCGGCGGATGAAGGGGCTGTCCTTGGTCCTGGCCCCGCCCACCACCAGGTGGTTGCCGCCGCCGGTGCCGACATGGCGCCCGTCGATCATGAACTTTTCCGTACCCAAGCGGTTGGCCCGAGCTTCCTCGTAGAGGATCTCCGTATTGTTGACCAACTCATCCCAGGAGGAACAGGGGTGGATGTTCACCTCGATCACGCCTGGGTCTGGGGTCACCTTGATGACGTTCAGGCGGGAGTCTTGCGGCGGGGGATAGCCTTCGATGGTCACCGGCAGGCCCAGTTCAACTGCCGTATTCTCCACCTCGTTCAGCAGCTCCAGGTAATCCTCCAGCCGTTCGGTCGGCGGCATGAAGACATGGAGACGACCATTGCGGGCTTCGACACAGAGGGCCGTGCGGACAACGCCACCCTCACCGTCCCCGGCGGTCTGCTCCATCAAACGCTGGGCGTTCTCGTCGGGGGCTTGGGCTTCCGCCGCACCGGGAATGCTGGCCTGGACCCGCTGACCTAAGAGGGGGCCCGAAAGGGGCGCGGGTTCGGGCAAGGGGGGCGGCTCGGGCAGTTCATCCCGGTCCTCGGTGGGATCCTGGCCGTAGATGAAGGGGTAGGAGTCCCGGGGCACCCAAGGCAGGCTGTCCAGCGGAATGCGCAAGCCCAGGGCCGAATCACCGGGGATCAGATAGCACCGGCCCTGGCGGAATTTCCAAACTTCGGTCAGCCACTTGGGCGCCTGGGCCGGCGCATTCCAGCGCTGGATCGGCAGGACGTAGCCCCGCAGCTTGTTGACCCCCTCCTCGAAAACCCGGGCGACCCGGTCCCGGGTCTGGGGATCGGCAATCTTATTGTCGATGGGGTCGACGTTGAAGGGCAGGCGTCGTTCATGCTCGATGAAATGCCAGGGATCCTCATAGGCGGGTTGGATCGCCTTGGGCGTGACATCCAGACGCTTCACCAGGGCGTTGATGAAGGTTTCCGCCTCGGGAATATCGTACCCCTTGTTGGAGACCGTATCGCCCAGAAGGGAGGGGTCCCGCCAGATGGGCTTGCCATCCTTGCGCCAATACAGGTGGTGCGCCCAGCGGGGAAGCTGCTCGCCCGGATACCATTTGCCCTGGCCGAACAAGAGGAAGCCGCCCGGGGCGTAGCGCGCGCGCAGGCGGTGGATCAGGCCCGTGGCCAGTCGCTCCTTGTCGGGGCCGACGGCGGCGGTGTTCCACTCCGGCCCATCCATGTCGTCGATGGAAACGAAAGTGGGCTCTCCGCCCATGGTCAGTCGGACATCGCCCTCCTGAAGCTTGCGGTCGATCTCATGGCCCAGGCTTTCGATGGCCGCCCATTGCTCTTCCGAATAGGGCTTGGTGACTCGCGGCGTTTCAAGGATGCGCGAAATGGACATCTCGAAGTCGAAGGTGGTCTCGCAGGGCTCGACAAGGCCCGAGACCGGCGCCGCAGAGGGCGTATCCGGCGTCGCGGCAAGGGGGATGTGGCCCTCTCCGGCGAACAGACCGCTGGTGGGATCCAGACCCACCCAACCGGCACCGGGCAAATAGACCTCGGTCCAGGCGTGCAGGTCGGTAAAGTCGGCCTCCGGCCCACTGGGACCGTCCAGGGATTTCTGGTCGGCGGTGAGTTGCAGCAGGTAACCGGAAACGAAGCGGGCCGCCAGACCCAGGTGACGCAAAACGGCGACAAACAGCCAAGCGCTGTCCCGGCAAGAGCCGCGCTCCAGGGTCAGGGTTTCCTCCGGCGACTGGACACCCGGTTCCATGCGCACGGTATAGGCAATCAACTGTTGAAGGCGCTGGTTGATGGTCACCAGGAAATCGACCGTGCGGGCCTCGGTCCGATCAATGGAGTCCACCAATTCCTGAAGCTTGGGGGTCAGCGGGGGCAGCTTGCGGAAGGGCGCCAGTTCTTCGGCAAGATCAGACGCATAGGCGAAGGGAAAGGTCTCCGCCTCGGGCTCCAGGAAGAAGTCGAAGGGGTTAAAGACGGCCATATCGGCGACCAGATCCACCTCGACCGAGAAATGATCCACCTTCTCGGGGAAGACCACTCGGGCCAACCAATTGGAATGGGGATCCTGCTGCCAATTCAGGAAATGAGGTTCCGGCGTAATCTTGAGAGAATAGGACAGCACATCCGTTCGGCTGTGCGGCGCGGGACGCAGACGGATCACCTGGGGTGACAACTTGACCAAGCGGTCGTATTTGTATTCCGTACGGTGGTGCAAGGCAGCGTGGATGCTCATCGGGAATCCCTATCGGAGAACAGACTGGCCTTATCGTTAATGGTCCGTTTCCCTCCATCCCGCAAGGCCGCGCATGCGAAATAACCCACCTAGTGGATCAACCGAAACATTTGAGTTCAACGTCGGGATCGGCAGACAATCCGGTAAGCCACTCAAATGTTTTGATAAGTTGATCCATCAATCGAAGAGCCTAGTGGTTCGAAGCGTCAGATTCGAACCACTAGATCATATAGTTAGAGCGGAATGAGACGGAAAACCGCACACACTTTTCCTCATTCCGCTCTAGGAACCCGGAAGTCGTCCCTCACCGGGGTTGGCGGCCCGTCGTTGGGGCCCCATCTAAGCGGATTGAGGGACGCTAACCGCCCCTATACTGTCATTTTCATCGTCTTTTCCCTCTTTCTGGTCTCAGGAGTCTCCCATGGCCCTTCGCGCGCCCTACCTGCTGTTCCTCGGCGATGCCCCCGACAAACTGGCGGCCAAGACCGCCAATGGCATTCACCAATGGCGGCCGGACTGGTGCCTGGGACAATTCCGTCTGCCCGGCTGCAAGGCAGACCTGGGGATTCCCGACATGACCCTGGAGGAAGCCCGCGCCGCCGGAGCCGAAACCCTGGTGCTTGGCGTCGCCAACCGGGGTGGCCGCATCGGCGAGGCCTGGCGGGAGATCCTGCTCCAGGCCGTGGAGCTGGGTTTCGACATCGCAGCGGGTCTGCACCAGAAGGTCGCCGATGTTCCGGGCCTGGCCGAAGCCGCCGCCGCCAAGGGGGTGGCCTTGCATGATGTCCGCCACCCCACCGACCCCCTGGATGTGGGCACCGGCGAACCCCGCAGCGGCAAGCGCATCCTGGCCGTGGGCACCGATTGCTCGGTGGGCAAGATGTACACCATGCTGGCCATGGAAAAGGCCATGCGCGACGCGGGCATGAAAGCCGATTTCCGGGCCACGGGCCAGACCGGCATCCTGATCGCCGGGTCGGGGATCTCCGTTGATGCGGTGGTGTCCGATTTCATCAGCGGCGCCACCGAACGCCTCGCCCCCGCCCACGATGCCGACCATTGGGATCTGGTGGAAGGTCAGGGCTCGCTGTTCCATGCCTCCTTCGCCGGAGTCAGCCTTGGCCTTCTGCACGGTGCCCAACCCGACTATCTGGTGATCTGCCACGAGCCCAACCGCCCCCATATGCGCGGCCTACCTGGGCGCGCCCTGCCCTCGCTGGAGGAGTGCATGGAGCTCAACCTGCGCTGCGCCCGGCTGACCAATCCGGACGTTCAGGTTCTCGGAATGGCCTTCAACACCTCTGCCCTGGCCGATGCAGAGGCCCAGGACCTGATGGCCCACACCGCCGAGACCTTCGGCCTCCCCTGCGTGGATCCGGTACGCACCGGCGTCGCCCCCCTGGTGGACAGCCTGATGGCGAAGGGATAATGCCGTGAGCGTGACCGGAACCGGGACCGAGACCGCGCCCCTGCTGACCCTGTCGGACGAACGCTGGCCGATTGCCGGGTCCTTCGTCATTTCCAGGGGCGCCAAGACCGAAGCCCATGTGATCCTCGCCCGCATCACCCAAACCCTGGCGGACGGTCGAACCGTCGTTGGCCAGGGAGAGGCCGTTCCCTATGCCCGCTATGGGGAAACCGTGGCGGACTCCCTGAAAGCGCTGGAGGCCATGGTACCCCTGGTGGCCGAGGGACTGACCTCCCAGGGGCTGCTGTCGGCCATGGCCCCGGGCGCAGCCCGCAATGCCCTGGACTGCGCCCTGATCGACCTGGAGGCCAAACGCTCCGGCCAACCCGCCTGGCGGACCCTTGGCCTGCGCGAACCCGCTCCGGCGGTGACAGCGGAAACCATCAGCCTCGGCCCGCCCGAGGAGATGGAGGCCAAGGCCCGCGCCCTGGCCAACCGCCCGCTGCTGAAGATCAAGGTGGGGGGGGATGATCCCATCACCCGGGTAACCGCCGTGCGCCAGGGTGCCCCCGATTCGAAGCTGATCGTCGATGCCAACGAAGGCTGGGCCGCCGAAGACCTTCCTGCCCTGCTGGCGGCCATGGCCGATTTGTCCGTGGATCTGATCGAACAGCCCCTGCCCGCCGATGCGGACGAGGCTTTGGAGGGGATCAACAGCCCCGTCCCCCTCTGCGCCGACGAATCCGTCCATACGGCAGAGGACCTCCCCCGACTGGCCCGCCGATATGGTCTGGTCAATATCAAGCTGGACAAGACCGGAGGGCTGACCGCCGCCTTGACACTCGCCGATGCCGCAGAGGCCCAGGGCATGGGCATCATGGTCGGCTGTATGCTCGCCACCTCGCTGGCCATGGCCCCGGCGCTTCTCCTGGCCGACCGGGCGGCCTTCGTCGACCTGGACGGCCCTGTCCTGCTGGCAAAGGACCGGTCCCCAGGCCTGGACTTTGCCCAAGGGATCGTCTCCCCCCCAGCCCCAGCCCTATGGGGGTAGGTAGGTATATAACCCTTAGTATTGAAAGGGTTTTATTTTACTTCCCTGCGCATACTCCCTATCTTACCGCAAAACACGTAAGATAGGGGGGCCTTCGGGCAACTGGGAATGGCCAAACCGGGACCAAACATTAGTGGGGCGCTGGCTCGGATCACCAACGAACTCACAGCGGATCTTATGTACGACCTTGTTCTGCCACTCGGGCATTCGCCCCTCGTTCAGCGCCGCAGGGCGATTCTGATTATCTCTCGGGTGCGCTGGGTTGCGATGACCTTCGCCGTACTCACGCCCCTATGGATCGCCGTCGATATGGTGATGTTCCCTTGGCCGCTGTCGGGTATTCTGACCGCCCTGCGGGTCGGTGCCACGGTCACCTTCGGCAGCATCGCCCTGGGATTCCGCAATACGGAGCGCATGCGCTCGGCCATGACAGCCCTGGCCCTGCTTCTGGCCATCCCCTGCCTCTTTTTTATTATCAGCGTACCCTCTTTGGCGAATTTTGACCTGACCGCGATACAACAGGTCTTTGCCTCCGGTTATGCCTTCCTGCCCTTTGTGATGGTTGCCGGTCTCGCGGTCTTTCCCATCACCTTCGTGGAGGGAGTCGCCCTGACGGCTCCCCTGATCCTGTCCCAATTCGGCGTAGCTATCCTTGGATTTCCCCTGGAGCCCTTCAATTATTACCTGGGCGCCCTTTGGCTGCTGGCCCTGCTGGCGATCGTGGCCACCTTGGCGGGCATGAGCCAGTTGCACTTCATGACCCAATTGGTCAATCAGGCGGCCCACGACGGCCTGACCAAGGTCTACACCCGCCGGGTGGGCGAGGAACTGCTGGATGTCCAGTTCAACAGTTCCCAAAGATCGGGATTGCCGCTTTCCATCGCCTTTCTCGATTTGGACCATTTCAAATCGGTGAACGACCGGTTCGGGCACGAAGAAGGGGACAAGACCCTCAAACGGGCCTGTGAGTCCCTGCGCAAGGTGCTGCGCCGCGGCGATATCGTCGTCCGGTGGGGGGGCGAGGAGTTCATCATCATGATGCCCAATACCACCGGTGTGGGGGCGTTGAACGCCATCTTGCGTCTGCGGGAATTGGGCCTGGGCAACCGTCCCGATGGGGAACCCCAAACCGCAAGCATCGGCGTCGCCGAAATGGTCGCCGATGAAAGCGCAGACTGGTCCGAGCTGGTCGAATTGGCGGACAAGCGGATGTACAAGGCCAAAAAATCCGGTCGCGATCGCGTCGTGACCCTGAACGAAGAAATGATCACCGACTCGGCCCCCATGACCGTCGCGGCCTCCTGACGGGCGGTGTGAACCGGCCCTTGTCTCCCATCGCAAACCCTGTTTCCTCTGGGCACAGGGTGGTCTAAAACGGTGCTTGTTCCCCATAGTGGCCCCTCAACAGAAGGCACCGGACCACCCCATGATTCCCGTGACCGACCTCACCGCCGAACAGGCCGCCGAGGACCTGGCCCTTCTGGCCGCCGAGATCGCCCGCCATGACGCCCTGTACCACGGCAAGGACGCGCCAGAGATCAGCGATGGCGATTATGACGCCCTGGTCCGACGCAATCGCGAGATCGAGGCCCGGTTCCCCGAACTGATCCGCGAGGACAGCCCCTCCCGCAGGGTGGGCACCGCCCCCACCGAGGGGTTCGACAAGGTCACCCATGCCGTTCCCATGCTCTCGCTCGGCAACGTCTTCGACGACGACGAAGCCCGGGAGTTCGACCAGAAGATCCGCCGGTTCCTCAGCCTGGACGCAGAAGCCCCCATCCCCTATGTGGCCGAGCCCAAGATCGACGGGCTGTCCTTCTCGGCCCGCTACGAAGGAGGGCGATTCGTCCGCGCCGCCACCCGTGGCGATGGGACGACGGGTGAGGACATCACCGCCAACATGATGACCATCGCTTCCCTGCCCAAAACCCTGTCGGGTGAGGATCTGCCCGCCATCCTTGAGGTGCGGGGCGAGGTCTACATGGGTAAGGCGGACTTTCGCGCCTTGAACGCCCGGCAAGTGGAACGGGGCGGCAAGGTCTTCGCCAATCCGCGCAATGCCGCCGCAGGCTCCCTGCGTCAGTTGGATTCCAAGATCACGGCGGAGCGGGCCTTGAGTTTCTTCGCCTATTCCTGGGGCGAAGTCGACGGCCTGGAGATGGCCAGCCACCACGAGTTCCTGGAGCGCCTGCGCCGTTGGGGATTTCCGGTGAACCCGGAAACCCGGATCTGCGAGGGGGTTGAAGCTCTGGTCGAAGCGACCGCCGAGCTGGCCCTGAAACGGGCGGAGCTGGATTACGACATCGACGGTGTTGTCTACAAGGTGGATCGCATCGACTGGCAGAAACGGCTGGGCTTCGTCAGCCGCGCGCCACGCTGGGCCATCGCGCGAAAATTCCCCGCCGAACAGGCCCAAACCCGGATCAACAGGATCATCGTCCAGGTGGGCCGCACTGGTGTGCTCACCCCCGTCGCCGAGTTGGAACCGGTGACCGTGGGGGGCGTGGTGGTCAGCCGGGCGACCCTCCATAACCAGGACGAAATCGACCGCAAGGATATCCGGCTTGGCGATATGGTGACGATCCAGCGGGCCGGAGACGTCATCCCCCAAGTGGTGGAAGTCCTGCTCGACCAGCGGCCCGAGGACAGCGCCCCCTATGCCATGCCCGAAACCTGCCCGGTCTGCGGATCCCATGTGGTCCAGCAGGAGGGCGAGGTAGCCCGGCGCTGTTCCGGTGGGTTAACCTGCCCGGCCCAGGCGGTAGAGCGGCTGAAACACTTTGTCTCGCGCAATGCCTTTGATATCGAAGGACTGGGCGGCAAACATATCGAGGCCTTTTATGAACGCGGAGAGATCCGCGCGCCCGCAGACATCTTCCGTCTGAAGGAAACGGACGACGCCAACAGCCTGATTAAACTGCGCAATCGGGAAGGCTGGGGCGCCAAATCGGCGGAGAACCTGTTCAAGGCCATCGATGAGCGGCGGGTCATCGGGCTCGACCGCTTCATCTTCGCCCTGGGTATCCCCCAGGTGGGCCAAGCCACTGCCCGCCTGCTGGCCGAACATTACCCCTCCCTGTCCACCTTGCGCACCGCCATGGAGGCAGCAGGTACCGGAGCGGGGGAGGAAGAGGACAACGAGGCCTTCACGGCATTGAAAAACATCAACGGGATTGGCCCCTCCATGGCCCGGGACCTGGTGGCCTTCTTCGCCGAGAAGCACAATCAGGACGCCCTGGACGCCCTGGACGCCCAATTGACCGTGACCGATTTCGAACGTGTGGCCATCGGCGGAGACAGCCCCTTGTCGGGCAAGACCATCGTTTTCACCGGAACCATGGACACCATGAGCCGGGGCGAGGCCAAGGCCCGGGCCCAGGCCCTGGGAGCCAAGGTCGCCGGATCGGTATCGTCCAAGACCGACTATGTCGTGGTCGGTGCCGACGCCGGATCGAAGGAAAAGAAGGCCCGCGACCTGGGACTCGCGATCCTGACGGAGCAGGACTTCAGGGAGATCATCGACGCATGACCGGGAAAGGCCTGGACACAAAGGACCCAGGGGACTCGGACCAGGGGACCGTATCCGTGGAAGACCTGGACTTGGATATCGGGGGTGTCCACCTCAAGGGACGCTGGCTGACCCCCAACGGTGTGGACACGGGGCCGGTGTTGGTCTTCTTGCATGAAGGCCTGGGCTGCATCCGCATGTGGAAGGATTTCCCCGAACGCCTTTGCCGTGCCACGGGGCTGCGCGGGTTCCTGTACGAGCGGCAGGGTTTTGGCGGATCCGACCCCATCCCCGTGGGGCCACGCCCCTTTGACTACCTGCATGTTGAAGGCGAACAGGTCCTTCCCCAGGTCCTTGATCAGGTCGGCATCCGGCCCCGACAGCATATCCTGATCGGCCATTCGGACGGCGGCACCATCGCCCTGTTGTTCGCGGCGGCCCGCCCCATGGAACCGCTCGCCGCCATTACCGAGGCCGCCCATGTCTTTGTGGAAGACGTGACCATCGCCGGAGTCCTGGACGCCAAAACGGCCTGGGAAACGACGAACCTGCGCGATCGCCTTGCCCGTTACCATGGGGAGAACGTGGATGGGGCCTTCCACGGCTGGAACGACACCTGGAGGAGGTCCGCGTTCAAGGGCTGGACCATGGTTGATGAATTGCCGGATATCCGCTGCCCCCTGCTGGTGATCCAGGGAGAGGAGGACGAATACGGCACGCAAATGCAGGTGGAAGAGATCCTCCGCTGGTCAAGCGGCCCGGCGGAGGGCCTGATGATCCCCAACTGCGCCCATATCCCCCATTTACAAGCCAAGGATTCCGTCTTGGGCGCCATGGGTGAGTTCATCGAACGGGTGCTCCACCAGGGCTAAAAATTGGGCGATTGCCCAAGCCCATTTGGGGGCAAATGCCCCCAAACCCCCATTTTTCTTTTACAAATTAATGCCCGGGGTCTGGGGCCTTTCGGCCCCAGTAGGGGACGGGGCAAAGCCCCGTGACGGGAAAGCCGACTGTCGTTTACCGAGCCAAACGCTCACCCCACTAACGCCGCCGGATCAATGCCGAACAACGGCCCATGGAGCCTTAGAAGGGCGAAATACAGCAACAGCCCATACAGCACCGTCCGCCCTGTCGGCAGCTTTTGGGACAGGGGCACCGTCGCCATGGCGCGCTCCCATTGGGCCAAGCGCTCCGCCCCATGGCGTCGAGCGGCCTTGCGTCGGGCGATCCGGGGTCCCAGCAAAGACAGAACCAACATGGGACCAAACACCAACAGCCCCGCCAAATCTCCATTGGCCAAGACATGGCCCGCCGCCCAAAGCGCCATGCCCGCGAACAGGGGATGGCGCACCAATCCCGCCAATCCCGGGCGCTGCGGATCAAAGGCCCGGCGGTTAAAACTCAGACTGAAGGGATTGGCTTCTATCAGAGAAGCGGTCCAGAGGATGGACACGATCGGCATCCCGCCGACCAGCAGGTAAGCCACCCAGGATTGGGGCGGCCAAAGCTCCAGATAGGGCGCACGCAGGGCGGCGGAGATCACCCAGCCCACCAGCCCCAGGGACAGCAGAGAATAGGCGACCAGATAGACCCGCTCCCCCAATGCGCTCACGAGCCGACTGCGGGCACCGGGCAATCCCGCAACCGCGTGGGACCCCAGAAACACGACCAGGGCCAGGGCCAATTCTCCAAAGCCTCCCAAGACCATTAGTCCTTATCCTGGTCCGCCTTCGGGGCCGCCTCCAGATCCTTCAAAGCCTGAATGGCCTTTTCCCTGTGGAGCTTGGTCACGAGTAACTTTTCCTCGAATTTCAGGCGCTCGGCCTCATCCTTGGCGGCATCGCGCTTTTCCCGGAATTTCCGCGACCGTTTGCGCAGTTTTTTTGCCGTGTCCTTCAAGGCCTTGCGGGTCTTGCCCTTGCCCTCCTTCTGGATGTCCTCGATCAAACGTCGCGCCAGGGCGATCAGTTTGTTGGTGCTCATGTCTTCCCCTTCCCGCCGGCAGGCGGTGTGCCGTGGCCCAGGGCCATCACCTCGCCCTCGGTCAGGGCGAGGCTGTCGGCCACATTGGCATCGCCCTCTTTGTTCACGCCGACCATGGACAGGGCGGCATCGGCGAGGTTCCATACTATCCGACGGGCATAGCCAAAATCATTGACCAATGATGTCGCCACCGTACCAGGCATGGCACCCGCACGAATCAGGCGGTCCATGTGGCCATCGGCCATGGGGTCAGCACGCTCCATATCCACCTTCACCAGATCCAACGCCAAGGGATCCCGCGACTCCGCGTCCTCATGCAGCAAGACATCCGTGGCCCGCAGCATCTCCGCCACAACACAGCGGAGCTTCACATATTCCTCTCGCGCCCGCTCATTGCCCCCCTGGGCCATCCGCGACGCATTCTTATGCAGGTGTTTCATATCCTTGACCGCCTGGGCCATGCGGTTGGACGCCCGGTACAACCCCATCAGCGGGCGGGTTTCCGACGCCTGAAAAGATCCGGCCCGGGCGATGAACTCGACGATGGCAGCATGGAGGGGCTTGATCCGCGTATCGTAGAGCATCTCCACGTCAAGGGTCGGGTCAGGACGAAGGGCCCCCATACGAGCGCGCAGATCCCCCTCCCCGTCCACCACCCGGAGATCCAGTCCCAAGGTAATACAGGCCACGTCCCGGGTGTGCTCAAACAGGCGGAACACTTCCTTGCGGGCAGCCTCCAGCGCGGCCTCGGGAAAAGCGAGGGCCGTCTCGGACAGGTATTTGGGCTGGGTAACCTTGGCCATGTGATCGGGTAGCAGCCGATAGAGAACCTGCTCCAGCCGCCCAACCAGGGGCAGCATCACGATCACGCCCACCAAGTTAAAGAGACTGTGGAAGATCGCCAATCGCATGGTCATGTCGTCCGGAGCCAACCCAACCGCCAACGCCACCTCTTCCACCGCCCATTCGAAGCCCGGCAGAGCCAAGAGGGCGACCAAGCCCGTGACCCCATTGAACACCACATGGGCTGCGGCCAATCTGCGTCCCGCAGCATTGGCCCCCAACGCCCCGATCACAGCCGTGATGGTCGTACCCAGGTTGGCTCCAATAGCCAAAGCCAACGCGTTTTCATAGGTGATTTGACCGGCGGACAGCGCGGTCAGGATCAGGATCAACGTGGCATGACTGGACTGCATGATGACCGTCGCAATGGTCCCTAAAAGAGCATAGACCAGCAATCCCCGAATTCCAGGCATGGCAAAGGCGGCGAGATCGATGGTATCGCGGAAGGCATCGAAGCCGTCCTTCATCTCCTGGATCCCCATGAACAGGAACCCCAACCCCGCCAGCGCCAGTCCGGCCCCCCGCCCTGCCTTGCCCTTCTGGAAGCTCAGGACCGCGCCCAAAACCAACATGGGCAGGGCATAGACCGCCAGATCGACCTTGAAGCCCAGCCCAGCCACCAACCAGGCGCCCGTTGTCGTCCCCAGGTTGGCACCGAAAATGATCCCGATCCCCCCGCGCAGGGAGAGAAGACCGGCGCTCATGAAGGAAATGGTCAGCACCGACACCAGAGAGCTGGACTGCACCAGAGCCGTCACGACCACGCCAAACAACAAAGACATCCAGATTGAGCCCGTACAGCGGCCCAAAAGGTGCTCCAGCGCGCCACCGGTGAAAGACCGGAAGCCGTCCTCCATGAACCGCATGCCAAACAGGAAAATCGCCACGCCCGCAGCCACCCGGGTGCCATCGGGGCTGCTCCAGAACAGCCAGAGCAAAAGAGCCAGGCTGCCGATCAAAAGGACACGTCCGGCCAGAAGGCCCGAGAAAGCGCGCGACAAGGGGAAGGACATGGCGGAATGACCCGAAAAAAGGACAAAACAGACTCTCGCAACATTGCCCTATTCTCGCAAAAATCAAGCGCACAATGTGCACAAATCACCCAATGCGATTAAAAACCCTAGATACCTTCCGGCTTCCCTTGCTAACATGCCCTTTCTGAGTGGGGGGATTCCGGTTGAGACTAAAGGGCGGGCGAAAAGGCGCTTGGCGCGCCCAAGCGATGCTGGTCATCGCTTGGCTGGGTATTCTTATGCCCACGTTCGCCGGGGTTCAGGTTGAAAGCACGCGGGATCCCGTTGTGCGCGCCATTCTGTCTTCCCTTTGCTTGGCGGCAAACTCCGGCGGCACCCAGGACGGATCGGATGAGTCGACCCCCTCCAAAGACTCCTCCGGCTATCAGTGCTTCTTCTGCTTTCCCAGCACCAACGCAAGCCATGGCTGCTTGGCCCCGGAAAGCGTCGCCCTGCCTGTCATCGCCCTCAAGCTCGAACGATGGGACACGCCCCTCGTCGTCCGGCCGCTGTCGCGGCGCCCCATCATTCCCAGGGCCAGGGACCCACCCCTCTCCTTTTCCTGACGCCATTCGGCATCCGACGGACGCTGAATCAACATCAAAGGAAAAGGATACCACTCATGCCAAGGCATGCCACTTTGGCGCGCATCCTGCTGTGCGCCCCCCTTCCCTTCTTCGCCCTTCCCGCTCTCGCGGCGGAAGACGCGCCCCCCCCCTCTCCCCTGGCGATCACGGTTTATGGCCAATCGCAGGCGCTGGACGAGACGTCCACCCCCTCGTCGAGCACCTCCAGCATCGGAGCGAACGACCCGGACACCGGCCCGATTTTGGAAACCGGTGATTTGCTCCGAAACCTCCCCGGCGTCACCGCCTCCCGGGCGGGAGGCCATGGTTTCGAACCCGTGATCCGAGGCCAACAACAAAACCAACTTACGGTTATAGACAATGGGTCTCAGATCTTTGGCGCCTGTCCCGGCCGCATGGATCCTCCCACGACCCTGGCGCGCCCTGGTGACTACGACCAGATCACCGTCATCCGAGGCTATCAAACGGTCACCAACGGCCCTGGGGCAAGCGGTGGAACCATTCTGCTGGAGAAGCGGCTTCCCCCCATGGACCGTCCCTTTTCCGGATCGGCCTGGGCTGGCTTTGAGTCCAATGGATTGGGCAGTTCCACGGGCTTCACCGCCAATGCTGTCCATGAGGGCTATTTCGCCAGCGGAGAAGGAAGCTGGACCAGGGCAGAAAACTACGAGGACGGAGACGGGAGAGACGTCCGGTCCGCCTTCAAACAGGTGGGCGGTGGCCTGACCCTGGGCCGCGTTGCGAACGATGGGTCCTTTCTGGAGGCCAACATTTCCAAATCCGCCATTCGGGATGCTTTGTTCAACGGCATGATGGATAGCCCCAAGACCGACACTTTCTCGGGTCGGGTCCGGGCCAAATATGTGGTCGACGACGCGACCCTCAAGCTGGTGGAAGGGAATTTCTACGGAAACGATGTCGATCATCTGATGGACAACTACAGTCTCCGCGACGTCACCGGCATGTATATGAAGACAGACGCCCACTCCAGAACCTTTGGCGGCAAGCTTTCGGCGAGCCTCGATCTGTTTGGTGCCTCTACCGAGGTGGGCGTGGACGGCCGAACCAACAAGCGCTCGGCCCAAAGTTACATGGGAATGATGGCGCCTTCACCGCTCATCAGAACCTATTCCTGGCCAGATATTTCCATCACCGAACTCGGACTGTTTGGCGAGACCACCATCCCGGTAACCGAGAATACCCGGCTGATCACCGGTGCGCGCATGGATTTCGTCTACACCACTGCGGGGGCAGCCGACAGCCTGCCCGGCGCTGCGATTGCTGGGGCTCGGAGAACGGCCAACTCCCTCTATTCCGCCTACTATGGGGAAACCTATGGGGATCGCGTCGAACTGAACCTTGGTGGCCTCGCCCGGTTAGAGCATGACCTTTCCAACGGAATTACCCTCAACGCGGGCCTGTCCCGGTCCGTGCGCACCGCCGATGCCACAGAACGGGGTATCGCCTCGGGCTTTGGGTCGACGGCCCGGGTCGGCAATCCGGACATCCACCCGGAAAAGCACCACCAGGTCGATATCGGCGCCTCTTGGAAAAACGCACGGGGGGATAACGCCTTCATCGCCAGTTACGTCAACTTGGTCGATGACTACATCTTGGCGGACCACGCCAGGGGCGAATACGGGGTTCTGCGAAGCGACGGTGCCCTGATCTATCACAACACCACCGCGCTGCTCACCGGGATCGAGGCCGGGGTGAACCATCGCGTTTTCGATGACTGGCTGGTGAGTGCAGACTTGGCCTGGACCTTCGGCCAGGACCTAAAAACGAACCGTCCCCTAGACCAGATCCCTCCCCTGACCATGGGCCTGGGCGCGACCTACGACGGTGGCGGTTGGACCCTGGGAGGCAAGGTGCGGGGGGCCCTCACCCAAAACCGGGTGGATACCAACAGCCTGACTGGGACGGGTCAGGACGTCCGGAAAACGCCGGGCTGGGTCACCCTGGACCTTCATGGAACCATCACGGAATTCGACCCCGTGGAAATCAGCTTTGGCGCGACCAACCTGCTGGACGCGACCTATTCCAACCATCTGAATAAGGCTGCCACCTTCGAGCCAAACGACATCCAAGTGAACGAGCCGGGTCGAAGCTTCTACCTGAAAGCCACCGTTCGGTTTTAGAGCATCGAGCGGAAAAGTGGGAGCCAAAGGGAACGCGGAGCGGACAACCGGTTTTCCGGTCCACTCGATGCTCTAACTCTATGATTTTAGATCAAATTATCCGCCTTAAATCGATTCCGATTTAAGGCGGTTTGATCTAGAGGCCACCGCCTCGTGCGACCGTAAGGCTGTGCACCCAAACAGACCGAGAGGAAACGCGGCCCCCAAGGACCTGCCGCGTTTCCCAACCGAAATAATTGCCTCTGATGTCCTGAACGTCCATAATCCTCCTCTCCCCCGCCAGTCGAGCCGACGCGGATGCGTCCGGTTCACGTCATCGCGAGAGAGACAGGAACCAAACGACCCATGACCTCCACCTCCATCCCTCCCCTTATGGCTCACGACAAAGCCCCCCATGCTCCCGGTGTCCGTCCCATGGAGGGATATGACCCCGATTGGTTCGAGCGATTGGAGCGAGCCAAGGCGACCCGCCTGGAACTGACGGCCAAACCCGGCGCCTTGACCGCAAATGAGCGGCGCGCCCTGTTCGATGCCCGGCGAGAGGAAGTGGACGCCTTTAACGCCCAATTTCAAACGGTTCCTGAATACCGGACCTTTCATTTCGCCCGTGCCCGCCAATTGTTGGAGGACGAAGGAATCGACATGGAGTTGCCCGATTTACCCGAGGACTGTACGCGAGAGGATGTGGACCGGTACCTTGGCTTCGTCTTCGACGCGGTCGAAGTGACCAATGGAGAAACCTTTTAACGAGACGCCCCAAACCAACGGAGGACGTCCGGGAGTGGTTAAGATGAGCGCCGATGCCGAAGACCTTTGGCGGTTCGCCGTCGCCCTCCACGCCCGATCCGGCGTGGAAACCGCCTGCCTTGCCCTCCAGGACGAGGCAGGGGTCGACGTTCCCCTGTTGCTGTTCGCCGCCTGGGCCGCCTCCCGCCGGGGCGCCAAGGTGGACCAAGAGCTGTTGGAGGACATCAACCAACGGATCTCTCCCTGGCGGGAATCCGTGATCCGCCCCTTGCGCACCGTGCGCCGCACCATGAAAAGCAGCCAGCCGCCCCATCGGGACCTGGACAAGGCCGCCGCCGAATTGCGCTCCCGCATCAAAACCGTGGAGTTGGAGGCGGAACGCCTCTCCCTGGACGCCCTGGCCCTGCACGCCCAGGTTCCCCAGGGTCAACCAGGCTCGCAGTCCGACGTGCTGGCAGCGCTGCGTGCAGTGGTTGATTTGGCCGGAGCCGGGCTTTCGGAAAGTTGGCGGGACAAACACCTGACCGCCATTGCTGAGTCCGTGCCCAGCACCCAGCACAGCCCCGCCCTTTGAGAAGGGGACAGGACCTGGCGGGCCAAGAGCAGAAAAGGCCCGCCTATCCGGCGCGACGCAGCTTGCGGGTCAGAAACAGATAGTCCTTGAAGTCGCTGAGAATGAAAAGGCGGTTGTCCGGATCGGTCAACCGTTTCAAGGTCAGCGGATCGCCAATCTTGTACAGCTCTGCCGCCGAGGTGAAATCCCTGTGGATGGTGGCATTGAAGGCCGAGCCGCGCGCCAGCAGAGTCATCAATTGCTCGAACAGCAGATCGAAATGTCCGGATTCTCCCTCCGGCATGTCCCGGTACGCCGTGTCGACGGCATCCCCGTAAAGAGCGAACAGACGCTCATAATCCTCTTGCGTGGGTCCCTGCATGGGAGACTCCTCGGTTCCAGCCAAATAATCTTCACGCGGTCGAGAGGGCCGCTTCCAGGGTACACGACAGTATCTCGTGTTTTTTGGGCCTGGGGTCCGGGGCCTTTCGGCCCCAGTGGGGGACGGGGCAAAGCCCCGTGACGGGAAAACACTCCCTGTCGCGTACCCTGGGCCGCACCAAACCTGGTCCATAAGATTTAGGCGCGCCACCCCCTATGGCAAGGGAGTAATCGACCCCAGGGGTCAAGTTTTCAGCCTGTGCGCCCCCCGCAATTCTGCCAACTCCCGATTGATCGCCCGCCCCAGGATCAGGCTATCGGCCCCCAGGGTGACCAAATCGAAGCCCATTTCAAGCATGGCCATGCCGAAGGCAGTGTCGGACGCATAAGTCCCCACCTTCTTGCCCGCCCGATGTCCGGCCTCTAGAATCCGCGTGACGGCAGCGCGGTACTCGGGGTTCTCCAGGTCCACGGCAAACTGGCCCGTGACCACCCGGGCCAAATCCCCCGGCCCCATGAACAGGCCATCCAATTCCGGGGTATTGGCGATGGCATCGACATTCGCCAACCCCTCCAGAGTCTCGATCATGGCAAGCGCCAGGATCTCGTCATCGGCCTTTTCCATGTAATCGGCCCCATGGGCGAGGCTCGCCCGGGCCGGGCCGACGCTGCGACGTCCCCGGGGGAAATAGCGGCAATTGGCAGCGAAGGTTGCCGCCTGCTCGGCGGTATCGATCATGGGGCAGATGACGCCCAGGGCGCCCCCATCCAATGCCTTCATCGTATCCGAAGGGTCATTCCAAGACAGGCGGACAAAGGGCGTGGGGCCATTCTGGGCGGTGATGCCCTGGAGCATGGCGAGCACGCTTTCGATTCCGTTCATGCCATGCTGCAAGTCGATGATCACGGCGTCGACCGGTTGCGCCGCGAAAAGCTCGGCGAGCAGGGGATCGGGAATGCCGATCCAGGCAGAGACGACCTGACGGCCCTCTTCCCAGGCAAGACGAACGGTATTGGCGCGCATTTCGGGGATCCTCCGGACGCGTGAACAGGTTGATTTCTCGTTTAACCACGCGAGCATACGCCACTCCCATCACGAAACGGAAGGGGAGCATACCTGCCCTGCCCCTCATTCCAGGACTTGACAGCGGGCGCCGCATGGCGAGAGTCGCATCTTCGCACTGCCCTCGTCCCCAGACCCAAAACCCAGACCCAAAACCCAGACCCAAAACAAGGACCCACAGCCCCCCATGACCATCGGCATCGATATGGGAAAAACCCGAACCGGCGAGGCCGCCCTGATGGACCTGGAGGAGCTGCTGGCAACCCGCTTGCTGGTGCAGGGCAATTCGGGATCGGGCAAGTCCCACCTGCTCCGCCGCCTGATGGAGCAATCCGCCCCCTGGGTCCAACAGGCCGTGATTGATCCCGAGGGGGACTTCGTCACCCTGGCCGAAGAATATGGCCATGTGGTCGTTGATGCCTCCGCCCATACGGACAACGCCCTGCAGCAGATCGCCGCGCGGGTACGGGAACACCGGGTTTCGGTGATCCTCAATCTGGAAAACCTGGAAACCGAACTGCAAATGCGACGGGCCGCCGCTTTCCTGGGGGGGCTGTTCGACATGGAGCGGGACTACTGGTACCCCATGCTGGTGGTCGTCGATGAAGCCCAGATGTTCGCCCCAGCCGTGGCCGGAGAAGTGTCCGATGAGGCCCGCAAAACCTCCCTCGGGGCCATGACCAACTTGATGTGTCGGGGGCGGAAACGCGGTTTGGCGGGCATCATTGCCACCCAGCGACTGGCCAAACTGGCCAAGAACGTGGCCGCAGAGGCCTCCAACTTCCTCATGGGTCGCACCTTCCTCGATATCGACATGGTCCGGGCCGCAGACCTGCTGGGCATGGAGCGGCGCCAGGCGGAAATGTTCCGCGACCTGAACCGGGGCCATTTCATCGCCCTGGGTCCGGCCCTGGCCCGCCGTCCCCTGCCCCTGAAGATCGGCGAGGTGACAACCGGGGGACGGGGAGGCGGACCGGCCCTGTTGCCCCTGCCCGAAACCCCGCCCGAGCATGCCCGCGATTTAATCATGCAAATCGACGCCTTCCCCATGCCCCGGCCCTCCGAACGCCCGACACCCCGATCGAGCACCAGAGAAATCCTCGAGCGGGTGAACTTGGCCACGCCTGCCGGCCTCTCCCCGGCTGAGGGGACAAGGAGCGCCCCCTCAACGGGGACCACAACAGGGACAACCATGGGGGCTCCCCCCCCGGACAACACCGCTTCCCCAACGCTCTTCTCCCAAGCCGCCGCTGTGGAAACGCCCATGGCCCGACTGGATGACATCCTGCGCGAGATCCTCAAGGACCCCGACGCCGCCTTCCGCAACGAAGCGGTCCTATACCAGGATTTCCTGGTGCGCTGCCGGTCCCAGGGGGTCAATGGACGGCTGCTTGATCTGGGGGCCTTCCGACGGCGCCTGTCCGTTGCCCGGGCCGGGGTCGACAGTGAGACCGCCGAGGATCCCGAATGGATCGCCGCCCAGGACGCGGCGGAAGCCCTGCCGGAGGATCTGCGCGCCATCTATCTGCTGATCGCGCGGGCTGCCCGCGATGGCTCGCCCTGCCCCTCCGATTTGGCCATCGCCCGGGCCCGGGGCTCACGCTCACCCCGCCGGGGCCGGGGATTGCTCGACTACCTGGAGGGTCAGGGCGCCATCGCCATGCGAGAGGACGCCTATGGCAAGCGCGTCATCGCCCTTCCCGCCCTGGGATGGGAAACCGCCCCTGGCATGCCAGACGAGCCGGAAGCCGGCCAAGGGGACCTGTTTGGCACGTGATCCACGTCCCCTCTCCTACAGGGTGACAGCGGGTATGGGACGATCGCCAGGCTAACAGAATCGTAAGACAATCTTCCTACACTACTGGAGTGGCGGGAGAAGCCTTAGCCACCCTTGCGCGTTTTCGGCCCACCCGAAACGCGGTCCGCAGGCTTGCGAAATCCGACAGGGAAGACGGATGTGACCAAGAACCCATTACTGGCCAGCCTTTCAGACTGCGCTCGGTTGCTCGACACAGGGGAGGACTGGTCCGAAGCCATGCGCTGCGCCCTGGCCTCCGTTGGCGAGGCAACGGGGGTCAGCCGGGTTTGGATCTTCCAGCTCATTCACCGCGCCGATGACCACCTGATCCAGGATCACATTTTCGAGCATGCCGCCACGCCACGGTGGGCGCAGCTCCAGCGAAACCGGTTTCGCCTGTTTCGCAGCACCTTCGACTGTCCCGAATACCAGGAGATGGTCGCCAAACGGATCCAAGGCAAACCCGTGGCATTCCGAACCCAGGACTTGCCCCTTGGCGACCTCAGGGACGATATGAACTCTCAGGGGATCCTGGCCATGGCGACGGTCCCCATTATGGTGGGCGGCGACTGGTGGGGAACCCTGGGGCTGGACGATTGCGAACGGGCGGTGAACTGGTCCGGGGACGACATCGCCTACCTTCAAACCGTCGCCGGGCTCATCGCCGGATCCATCCACCGGGAACGCCAGAACGCCCTGTCCCGACAATTCGCCGTGTTGGAGCGCTCGCAGGGGGGCGGGCTTTGGGAACTGGACTTGGCCACCCGTCGCCTTTGGTGTTCGGATACCCTGTTCACCATGCTGGGCTACCCGCCCCCCTATGCCCAAATGAACGCCCGACGCTTGGTCCGACACCTTTTTGCCGATAACCAGCCCCAAGTCATGGCCGCCGTCCGTGCCTGCCTGGAAGGGCGCTCCACGGGCTTCCGCATGGATGTCAAAGCCCGCAAGCTCAACGGCGAGGAGATCTGGTTGGAGCTGATCACCGACGTCACCGCCCAAACCTCCAATCACCAAACCTCCAGCGCCAGGGACGCCCCCCAGCGACTCGCCGGATTGGTGTTGGTGGCCAGCGACCGAAAGGCCCGGGAACAGGCATTGAATGAGGCCGCTCTGACGGACCCGTTGACCGGCCTGCCCAACCGGCGTGCCTTCCGCGATACCCTGGAACAGGCCCTCCAGCTCCGGCCGGATCGGGGAGCCTTGATGATGCTCGACCTCGACCATTTCAAACATGTGAACGATACCCTGGGACATGGCGCGGGCGATGAAGTTCTGCGGTCCATGGGGCGCCTCCTCCGCGCGAGCCTGGCCACCGACGACCAGGTGGCCCGCCTGGGGGGAGAGGAATTCGCGCTCTACCTGCCCGGAACCGAATGGGAGGCCCGGCGCAAGGCCGACCTGTTGCGCCGGGCCGTCGAAGACATGACCCTGCTGCTGACCGATCTGGCCGGAGAGCCGGTTCCAACCAGCCTGACCATCTCCATCGGACTGGCCTTTGTCCGTCCGGTCTCCCCGGGCCAAACGGTGGCGCAGGATCTCTTCACCCGCGCCGATCGGGCCCTCTACGCCGCCAAGGGCAGAGGGCGAAACCGGGTCGTCGTCGACAGCGATCCGACGCCCGGACAGGGTCCGGTCACAAAAGACCCCAAACTCCGTCTCGCCAAATGAATGGATTAAAGGCATGATAGCCCGGCGGATCGCACTGGGATCCGAGTCGCACAGGGTGTAAAATGTTGCCCATTGGACTGACCCCCTCACAGGTCGCTGCCTACTTCCATCGCTTTCCAAATACCGAAATCCTCGAAGCCTTCGTCGTTGACGTGAATGGCGTCGCCCGGGGCAAATGGATCCCCCGGGACCGGGCCGAGGAAGTCCTTTGCGGGGGGATGGCCCTGCCGCGATCGGCTCTGGTGCTCGACATCTGGGGCCGGGACGTGGACAAGGCCGGTCTGGCCCACGGCACCGGTGATCCCGATGGCCTGTGCATGCCCATCGACGGAACCCTCTGCCCCCTGCCCTGGTTTGACCGACCCATGGCCCAGGTCATGATGACCATGCTGGACGATGACGGCGGCCCCTTCTATGCCGACCCCCGTCAGGTGTTGGCCCGGGTGCAGGACCGCTTCCACAACATGGGACTGACCCCGGTCGTGGCAACGGAGCTGGAGTTCTACCTGATCGACCGGCACCGCACGCCGCTTGACCCGGTGCGCCCGCCCAATTCCAGCACGGGCCGCTGGCAGGGCTGGCAGACCCAGGTGCTGTCCATCGCCGAGCTGCACGCCAACGAGGCCCTGCTGGCCGAGATTTCCCAGGCCTGCCAACTCATGGAGATCCCGGCGGATTCGACCCTGCGGGAAAACGGCCCGGGTCAGTACGAAATCAACCTCAAGCATGTCTCCGACGCCCTGGATGCCGCCGACCACGCGGTGATGCTCAAACGCATCGTCAAGGGCGTGGCCGCCCGCCACAACCTGGACGCCACCTTCATGGCCAAGCCCTATGGCGACCGCGAAGGCAACGGCATGCACGTCCATTTCAGCCTGTTGGACCTGGAGGGCAACAACGTCTTCGCCAGCCCCCTCAACGAAGCCAACGAGATCACCCGTCACGCCGTGGGCGGCTTGTTGAAATACATGCCCGACGCCATGTTGCTGTTCGCACCCCACCAGAATTCCTACCGCCGTCTGTGGCTGTCGGAGCACTCGCCCACCGTCGCCTGCTGGGGGTATGACAACCGCAATGCGGCGGTCCGGGTCATCACCAGCAGCCCCAACGCCAGCCGCATTGAACACCGGGTGCCCGGCGCCGACGTGAATCCCTATCTGGCCATCGCCGGATTGCTCGCCGCCGCCCACAAGGGCATCGTCGACGCCGAGGAGCCCCCCGCCGCCGTGGCCCCGGGAGACCCCACGGACGAAAGCGCCCGCCTGACGGTGATCTGGGAACGCACCCTTGAGCGGTTCGTCGGCTCCCCCTTCATCGCCAATTACCTGGGCGAGGGATTCCAGCGTATTTACGCCGACACCAAATACCAGGAACTGAACGAATACCGTCTGCGCGTCACCGACGTGGAATACGACGCCTACCTGAGGACAGTGTAAGCCCCATGCCTGCCCCCACTTCCCATCCCCACGCCTCCCAGCCCCCCGCCTCCCAGCCCAACGTCGGCCAGCCCCACGCGCCGTCCTACTACGCGGCATCGGCCCATGCCTCGCCCGACCGCCCCGCCCTGCGCGGAGCGGTCACCACCGGCGTCTGCGTCATCGGCGCGGGCTTCACCGGCCTGTCCGCCGCCCTGCATCTGGCCGAAAAGGGCTTCCCGGTCACCGTCCTGGAAGCCAACCGGGTCGGCTGGGGCGCCTCGGGCCGCAACGGCGGTCAACTGGTCAACGGCTACTCCCGCGACCTGGACACCATCCGGGAGCGTTACGGCAAGGACGCCGAACGCACCCTCGCCTCCATGGCCCAGGAGGGCGCGGCCATCATCCGCGAGCGGGTGGCCAAATACGGCCTTCATTGCGATCTGGTGGATGGTGGCTTCCACGCCGCCTTCACCGCCAAACAGATGCGCGGCCTGGAGGACTTCAAACGCACCTGGGAGGCCAATGGCCTGGACGGCCTGGAGATGGTCGACGCCGCCCGCCTGCCCCAAGTGGTCAAGACCGACCGCTATGTGGGTGGCATGATCGACCATGTGGGCGGCCATATGCACCCGCTCAACTACTGTCTCGGCTCCGCCGCCGCCTTCGAAGGCTTGGGCGGGGTGATCCACGAAGCCTCCCCGGTCCTGTCCATCGACGAGAGCGGCGCCAAACCCGTGGTCCGCACGGCCCAGGGATCCGTGACCGCAGAAAGCGTGCTGATCTGCGGCAATGCCTACCTCCACGGCGTGGTCCCCAAGGTGGAGCGGGAATTCATGCCCACCTCCTCCCAGGTGCTGACCACCGAGCCCCTGGACGCTGCCTTGCTCGATGACCTTCTGCCCGCCAATTACTGCGTGGAGGACTGCAATTACGTCCTCGACTACTACCGGCGGACGGCGGACAACCGGCTGCTCTATGGGGCGGGGATCGTCTATGGGGCGCGGGAGCTCTCCGACATCACCGCCTCGGTCCGGCCCAAGATGCTCAAGACCTTTCCCGGGCTGAAGAGCGCACAGATCGACTTCGCCTGGAGCGGCGACTTCGCCCTGACCCTGACCCGCGTGCCCCATATCGGCCGCCTGTCCCCGACGGTGTGGTTCAGCCATGGCGACAGCGGCCACGGCGTCACCACCACCCAGCTTCTGGGCCGCCTCCTCGCCGAGGGCCTGTCCGGCCAGATGGAGCGCTTCGACGCCTGGGCCGCCTTGCCCTGCCTGCCCTTCCCCGGAGGTCGGACCTTGAGCGTGCCCCTGTCCGCCCTTGGGGCGTGGTATTACGGATTGAGGGACAAGCTGGGGATTTGATCCCCAGACCCCCACCGGGGGGACGCGGTCCCCCCGGACCCCGCGCGGCATGGTGGAAGGCGCAGCATCAGTGGAATGGTGGGACCCATTTGATTTTCATAGGGAATTTTGGATAAAAGGGAAAAACGGGACAGATTATGAGACGCAGTCTCGAAAATGAGGGCGCTATCCGTGGAAAATGGGCCAAAAACCAAGCCTTGCATAAGGCCTTCCAGAGGGGTAGGGTTGAAAGCCCTTCCGCTTGCTCACGCGGACTGAAACCAGACTAACTTAGCTTTGAATATGCTTGTTCTGTTGAAAGCCCTTCCGCTTGCTCACGCGGACTGAAATGGCCCTTCGGTGGGCCATCCTTTTGGCCTACGGCCCCGCCTTCTGTGAATGACCAAAGCGTCTGACATCAAACACCCTCCCCGTCATTCCCGCGAACGCGCTAAGGGATGCACATATCTTTTATTTAGGATTGATCATTTTTATTTCGTCATGCCCGTGAAAACGGGCATCCAGGGTTGATTTCTCTGGTATTGGCGCTTTGCGCGTCTGGATGCGTCAATCGCCGCCGCTGGTTCTTCCCACCCTGGATTCCCGCGTACGCGGGAATGACGAGTAAAAACAAAACGTTATGCCCGCGCCACAGCGAACTCGAGAAACGTGCATCCCTTAGCGCGAGAACGGGGATCCCGAGTGACGGCTCTGGCGACGGTCGCCGTGGGTCGAAGCCCCCCGCTCCGACCCTAAAACACGAAAATCAGGCGCAGCATCAGTGGAACGGCGGGAACCATCTGATTTTCATGTGGAATTTTGATGGAGAAGTGGAAAATGGAGCGAATTATGAGACGCAGTCTCGAAAATTCGACGCTATCCGTGGAAACTGGCCCAAAAACCAAACCTTGCAGAAGGCCTTCCAGAGGGGTAGGTTGAAAGCCCTTCCGCTTGCTCACGCGGACTGAAACTCAGATTGCTGATGCCGTTCCCAATCTGTTCAACGGGTTGAAAGCCCTTCCGCTTGCTCACGCGGACTGAAACAGTTGGCCGTCTTCACCACAGTGACGACCTGTTGAAAGCCCTTCCGCTTGCTCACGCGGACTGAAATGGCCCTTCGGTGGGCCATACTTTTGACCTACGGCCCCGCCTTCAATGACCAAAGCGTCTGATATCAAACACCCTCCCCGTCATTCCTGCGCACGCGCTATGGCATGCACATATCTTTTATTTAGGACTGATCATTTTTATTTCGTCATGCCCGTGAAAACGGGCATCCAGGGTTGATTTCTCTGGTATTGGCGCTTAGCGCGTCAGGATGCGTCAATCGCCGCCGTTGGTTCTTCCCACCCTGGATTCCCGCGTACGCGGGAATGACGCGTAAAAAAAAACGTTATGCCCGCGCCACAGTGAACTCGATAAACGTGCATCCCTCAGCGCGGGAACGGGGATCCCGAGTGACGGCTCTGGCGACGGTCGCCGTGGGTCGAAGCCCCCCGCTCCGACCCTAAAACACGAAAATCAGGCGCAGCATCAGTGGAACGGCGGGAACCATCTGATTTTCATGTGGAATTTTGATGAAGAAGTGGAAAATGGAGCGAATTATGAGACGCAGTCTCGAAAATTCGACGCTATCCGTGGAAACTGGCCCAAAAACCAAACCTTGCAGAAGGCCTTCCAGAGGGGTAGGGTTGAAAGCCCTTCCGCTTGCTCACGCGGACTGAAACCCGACCCCAAGACAGGGAAGAACGGAAGGGGTGGGTTGAAAGCCCTTCCGCTTGCTCACGCGGACTGAAACTTAGCGCGTAAATGCTGCCTGTATATCCACTGTTGAAAGCCCTTCCGCTTGCTCACGCGGACTGAAACGTTCCCTTCCTGTCCCGTCAGGATGTCGAGGCGTTGAAAGCCCTTCCGCTTGCTCACGCGGACTGAAATGGCCCTTCGGTGGGCCATCCTTTTGACCTACGGCCCCGCCTTCTGTGAATGACCAAAGCGTCTGACATCAAACACCCTCCCCGTCATTCCCGAGCACGCGCTAAGGCATGCACATATCTTTTATTTAGGACTGATCATTTTTATTTCGTCATGTTCGTGAAAACGGGCATCCAGGGTTGATTTCTCTGGTATTGGCGCTTAGCGCGTCAGGATGCGTCAATCGCCGCCGCTGGTTCTTCCCACCCTGGATTCCCGCGTACGCGGGAATGACGCGTAAAAACAAAACGTTATGCCCGCGCCACAGTGAACTCGAGAAACGTGCATCCCTCAGCGCGAGAACGGGGATCCCGAGTGACGGCTCTGGCGACGGCCGCCGTGGGTCGAAGCCCCCCGCTCCGACCCTAAAACACGAAAATCAGGCGCAGCATCAGTGGAACGGCGGGAACCATCTGATTTTCATGTGGAATTTTGATGGAGAAGTGGAAAATGGAGCGAATTATGAGACGCAGTCTCGAAAATTCGACGCTATCGGTGGAAACTGCCCCAAAAACCAAGCCTTGCATAAGGCCTTCTAGAGGGGTAGGTTGATAGCCCTTCCGCTTGCTCACGCGGACTGAAACTTTCTTCTTGTTCGCGGTCGCCCTGTTCTGAGGTTGATAGCCCTTCCGCTTGCTCACGCGGACTGAAACCCCAACTGCTCGAACGCGCGACCGATACGCTCGTTGATAGCCCTTCCGCTTGCTCACGCGGACTGAAACGGCGGCAGGATGTACTCGATGGAGAAATTGCCGCGTTGATAGCCCTTCCGCTTGCTCACGCGGACTGAAACCCGGCGGGCTGCTGGCGAGGGCCTGCATGGGGGCGTTGATAGCCCTTCCGCTTGCTCACGCGGACTGAAACATGACACAATAGTAGGACGTGGGGTAGTCCTGGTTGATAGCCCTTCCGCTTGCTCACGCGGACTGAAACCTGCATGTCGGCCAAGGTCGGCGTGGTGGTGGTTGAAAGACCTTCCGCTTGCTCACGCGGACTGAAACACGTCCCCATCATTCCACCACGCCTCACCAAACTGGTTAGTTGAACCCCCTTCCGCTTACTCACGCGGTCTCTGATATCTCTCCCCCTTTGAACCGAGCCCCAATGAATGGGGGTCCGGGGCCTCAGGCCCCGGTGGGGGGCGGGGCAAGGCCCCGCGTTTTTCGGTTTTTGAAGGAGACAGGGTATAAAGGACCGTCTCCGCAGCCTGTCACACCTCCACCCCATGGGTCATCCGCGCCGCCAGCCGGACAAAGGCGCGGATTGCCGGTTGGTTCTGCCGGGCGCGGAGCCAGACGATGGACTCCCAGATTTCCTCGTCGGCGTCGATCAGCGGGACCGGCTTCACCCGTGGGTCCGGGATCGTGTCGTTATCCAGGACGAAGCCCGCCCCGATCCCATTGGCCACCGCCTCATGGGCGCCTTCGCGGGTCTCCAGCCAAAGGGCCGGCGTCACCGCAAGCTCCGCCTTGGCCAGCGCCCGGTCTGCCATGGCCTGGGTCAGCGACGGGCCGGAGCGGAGAACCATCGGCTTCTTCACCAGATTGGCCATGGAGACCGCCGCGTCATTCGCCAGGGGATGGGCCGCCGGAAGCAAAGCCATCAACCGCTGGCGCCGGAAGGGTTGGCTCGACAGGCGCTCGTCCGGTGTGTCCAGGTGGAGCAACCCCACGTCCACCTGACGCTCCAGAAGGCGGGTCCGCGCCTCCCCCGTGCTGCCCAGAACGACACTGACCCGCACGGTGGGAAAGCTCTCGATGAACCCCGCCACCAGCGGCATGCAGATCTGCGGCGAGGGCGTGGCGATGCGCAACTCCCGCGGCGCCATGGCTCCGGCCTCCAGCAGGGCCTGGGCGGCGGCTTCCACGTCGTCGATCTGCTGGGTCAGGGCAAAGAGCCGGAGCCCCAAATCCGTCGTCTCCGCCCCCGCTGCGGTTCGCTCAAACAGGACCACCCCGAAGGCCGATTCCAATTTGCGGATCTGCGCCGTGACGGCCGGCTGGCTGATCCCCAGAACTTGCGCAGCCCGCGAGAAAGAGCGCTGCCGCACGACAGCATTGAAAGCCCGGATCCGTGGCCCGGACAAACCCTCCGTTGATGCCTCTCCGGTCATAATTCCGACACTCCCACCTTATAATCGAAAGTTATAAGGCGCCACATTACCATAAATAAATCATCCCAGAACTGTCTTTTGGCTTCTCTCCCGGAACAAACGATTGTCATCATGGTGCTATTGGGCGCGCCGCGAAGCAGGGGGTCCCTTGGGGACGCCGGGACGGTCGCACGCGCCGACGGCAAGATCGCATTTCCAATTCGGGTTTGGCTCCAGCTTGGGGTCGGTTCCGACCATTCACATGCAATTGCAAAGCCGGGGAGATTTCCTAATGTCTCGCGTTTCCATGAAGACCGTTTCCATGCGCCGGGGGCTGATGGCCGCCACCGCACTTGCAGGCCTGATGGCCGCGACCTCCGCCCCAGGAGCCGCCCAGGCTGCGGACTGCCCTGCGGTTACCGTTGCCGACATGCAGGGCCTGAGCGCCCCGGTCCCCTACCAGTTCGAACTGACCGAGTTCCAGAAAGCCGGGTCCTGCGAGCTGACCTTCCAGGAAAACCCCGCCGCTGCGGAAATGAATGGCAAGATCACCGGCAACCCGGCCCTGCCCGCGCTGGCCGACCGCCTGCCCAAGGATCCCTTGGTCCTTATCCCCTATGACGAGATCGGCACCTATGGCGGCGTCTTCACGGGCCTGTCCAAAGCCACCGAATCGGGCACCTCGGACCTGCTGTCCGTCCGCCATGTGAACTTCGTGCGCTATGCCGACGACCTGAAGACCATCGTCCCCAACGTCGCCAAGTCCTGGTCCTGGAACGACGACTACACCGAACTGACCATGAACCTGCGGGAGGGGCACAAATGGTCCGACGGCGAGCCCTTCACCGCCGAGGACGTGGTCTTCTGGTACAATGACCTGATCCTGAACAAGGACGTCTACCCCGAGACTCCGGATCGCTGGCTGTTCGCGGGTAAGCCCATGACCGTGGAAGCCGTCACCCCCACCCAAGTGAAGATGACCTTCCCCGTTCCCACGCCGGGCATCGTCAACCGCTTCGCCGTTGATTTTGGCCAGCCCTTCCAGCCCAAGCATTTCCTGTCCAAGTACATGACCAAGTACAACCCGGACGCCGATAAGCTGGCCAAGGAGATGGGCAAGGAAAACGCCGTCGAGGCCCTGAAGGTCTTCTATTCCGGATCCGACTGGAAAGACGTTCCCACCCCGCTGCTGTCCGGTGACGCCAAGATGGTGACCCCGACGCTGGAGTCCCACATCGTCATCGCCGACACCTCCACCGGCCGCAAGCTGGTCGCCAACCCCTACTTCCACATCGTGGACACCGCTGGCAACCAACTGCCCTATATCAACGAGATCGACGAGCAATACGTCAAGGACAAGGAAGTCCAGAACCTCAAGATCACCAATGGGGAAGTCACCTATAAAGCCCAGGCTGTCTTCATCGAAGAATACCCCTTGCTGAAGGAAAACGAGGACAAGGGGGGATACAAGATCTTCCTGACCCCGGCGCTGGGCGAGAACGTTTTCTACGCCTTCAACACCACCCACAAAGACCCGGAACTGCGCAAGATCTTCAACGACGTGCGCTTCCGCGAAGCCATGTCCCTGGCCATCAACCGCGACGAGATCAACGACGTGGTCCAGCTCGGCCAGGGCAAGCCCATGCAGTACGTTCCCGCCGAGCCCTCCACTGTGGGCTTCGTCACCGATGACATGCTGAACTACATGATCAAGTACGATCCGGAAGCGGCCAAGGCCAAGCTGGACGAAATGGGCCTGAAGGACAGCGACGGCGACGGCGTGCGCGAGCGCTTCGACGGCAAGCCCCTGATTGTCCGCCTCGTCTATGCCAGCCAGGGCGCCCCGGTGCGCATGCATGAACTGGTGCGCGACTACTGGGCCGACGTGGGTCTGCGGGTCGACCTGAAGGAAGTGACCTCCGACGAGTACCGGGCCGGCGCGAACAACAACGACCTGGACCTGACCGCCTGGAAGGGCGACAACATCGCCGCCCCGACCATCAGCCAGGACGTGACCTCCTTCGTGCCCATGTTCGGGGACTACTTCAACCCGGGCACCGGCTTCGAATGGGCCGCCTGGAAGACCTCCGGCGGGAAGGAGGGCATCGAGCCCCCCGATGACGTAAAAGCGCTCTACACTCTGTCGGAGAAATTCCTGCAATACCCGCTGAACACGCCGGAATCCGACAAGCTCGGCGCTGAGATCGTCGACATCCACGTCAAGAACCTGTGGAAAATCGGCACCGTCGGTGAAGTCACCAACCCGGTGGTCCACCGGAACGACCTGGGGAACTTCAAGGAATACACCGCGAAGTCCTATGACTACTACTGGTCCTACCCCTACCGCGCCAACCAGTGGTTCATCAAGAAGTAAGCCCAGGGGCTATCCTTCGGCGCGTCCCCACTCGGGCGCGCCGAAATGCCGAACGGGCCGCTCCCTTGTTCATGCCGGAATGCGGTCCATTTACAGGAAGAGATCACAACCCCGGGGGGACATGGGGCGATGTCGCGATTCATCATCCAACGGCTGTTCGGCATGTTGGTCACGCTGTTCTTTGTGTCCATCATGGTTTTCACCATCATGGAGCTGCCGCCCGGCGACTACGCCGACCGGTATGCCTTCCGCAAATATTCGGGTACCGGCGTCAATGTCACCCAGAGTGATATCCAGAATATCCGGGTGGACTTCGGTCTCGACCGTCCCGCTCCGGAGCGCTACCTCTCCTGGGTCGGCGGGATCCTGACCGACTTCGACTTCGGTCAGTCCTTCGCCTTCGAAACCTCCGTCAATCGGGTGATTGGCGAACGCCTGTTTCTGACGCTCTCGCTCCTCTATGCGACGCTGATCCTGACCTATGTGATCTCTATTCCCATTGCCATCTATGCCGCCGTGCGACGACACAGCGCGGTGGACTATGGCCTGACGATCATGAGTTACCTGGGGTTGGCCCTGCCCAACTTCCTGCTTGCCCTGATCCTGCTGTATGTCAGTGTGACCGTGTTCGGCTCGTCGGTGGGCGGCTTGTTCTCACCGGACTATGTGGACGCACCCTGGTCGCTCGCCAAGGTGGGCGACATGGTGCTGCATCTGATCGTGCCCGCCCTGGTCCTGGCCTGGTCGGCTACCGCCCTGCAATTGCAGACCGTGCGCGCCACCATGCTTGATGAATTGAACAAGCTGTCGGTCACGGCGGCCCGGGCGCGCGGTCTGCCGGAATGGAAGCTGCTGCTGAAATATCCGGCCCGGCTGGCCATCAACCCGGTGGTCAGCACCATTGGGTTCGACGTCAACCGCATTTTTTCCGAACTGCCCATCGTCGCCCTTGTCCTCAGCCTTCCCGAACTGGGAGAGCTTTTGATTCAGAGTTACCTGGACCTGGACATGTACGTGGCCGGAGCCATTCTGATGATGCTCACCTTCTTCATTGTCTTCATGAATTTCCTGTCCGACGTGCTGCTCGCCCTGCTCGACCCACGCATCAAGCTGGAGGGAGGTTGATCCCATGACCGATACTGCGACTCCCACCGTTGATGGCCCCCTGCCCGAGAACGACGCCAAGGCGTTGAGGTATTACACCGCCAGTCAATGGCAACTGGTCTGGTGGCGGTTCAAACGCCACCGCACCGCCATGGCCGGAGCCATTGTCCTGCTGGTGATGGCCTTCGCCGGACTGTTCGCCGATTTCGTCGCCCCCTATTCCACCACCACCCGGGACCGGACCTACATCATGGGCCCGCCACAGATCCCCCAACTCTGGGATCACAACGGGTTCTCCTTACGCCCCTTCGTCCATGGGACAACCACCAAACGCGACCCGGTAACCCTGCGCAAGATCGCCACCATCGATCCAGAGAAGCGTGATTACTTAAATTTCTTCGTCCCGGGTGACGCGTACAAGCTGTTCGGCCTGTTCCCATCGAACATCCACCTGTTCGGGATCGAAGGGGGAACGATCCACCTCTTCGGCACCGATGAACTGGGACGGGATGTCTTTTCCCGGACTCTCTTCGCCACGGGCACCTCGCTGTCCATCGGTGTCCTGGGCGTGATGACCGCTTTCGTCCTGGCCCTGTTCATCGGCGGTATCGCCGGGTATTTCGCGGGTTGGGTCGACTATGGCGTCCAGCGGGTAACGGAGATTGTCCGGGTCGTGCCAGTCATCCCCCTTTATATGGGACTCGCCGCCGCCTTCCCCCGGGAGTGGTCGAACATCCAGGTCTATTTCGCCATGACCATGATTTTTGGTCTGGTCGGCTGGCCCACCCTGGCCCGACGGGTCCGCTCCCACCTGCTCGCCCAACGGGGCGAGGACTACGTGCTGGCCGCCGAACTCTCCGGCGCCCGTCCGGCGCGGATCATCGGCAAGCACCTGCTGCCCAGTTTCACCAGTTATATCATCGTCGATCTGGTGATCAGCTTCCCCTACATGATCCTGTCCGAAACGGCCCTGTCCTTCATCGGCCTGGGTCTGCGCCCACCTTCGGTCAGTTGGGGCATCATGCTTCAGGATGCCCAGAACATCCGGGCCATTGAACAGGCGCCCTGGTTCTTCATTCCCGCTGGGTTCGTGGTCCTTGCCGTGCTCGCCTTCACCCTGCTGGGCGATGGTCTGCGCGACGCCGCCGATCCCTATTCGGTCAACAAGTAGGAGGCCGAGAGATGGACAGCATGACCATGACCACGCCCCCCCTCGCCACGGGTCAAGACAGCGAGACCGTGATCTCGGTGGAGAACCTGCGGATTTCCTTCCGCACCGACGAAGGATTGATCACCCCGGTGGACGGGGTGAGCTTTTCCGCCAAACGGGGCAAGACCCTGGGCATCGTCGGAGAAAGCGGCTCGGGCAAAAGCGTCAGCACCCGGGCGCTGATGAAGCTTCTGCCGCGCAATGCGGTGATCGATCCGGCCTCGCGCATGCTGCTGTGCGCCGGGCGAAGCGAGCCTGTGGACATCGCCAAACTGCACCCCGACAGCAAGGAGATGCGCAAGATCCGCGGCGGCTCGATCGCCATGATCTTCCAGGAACCCATGGCCTCCTTCTCACCGGTCTACACCATCGGCAATCAGATCGTCGAGGCCGTGCGCCTGCACCGACAATCGGCCAACAGCCCCTTGGCCGCCACCGAAACCGTGGGCGAGCAGATCGAGGAAAACCTTCTTGGCCATGGCAAGATGACCAAGAAACATGCCCATGAAATCGCCGTGGAGATGCTCCATCGGGTGGGCATGTCCAACGCCGGTTTGCGGGTCAACCAGTTCCCCCATGAACTGTCCGGCGGCATGCGGCAAAGGGCGATGATCGCCGTTGCGCTCTCGACCCAACCGGCCCTGCTGATCGCCGACGAGCCCACCACGGCCTTGGACGTGACCATCCAGGCCCAGATCCTGGAGCTGATGAAGGAGCTCCAGGATGACCTGGGCATGTCGATTATTTTCATTACCCACGACATGGGCGTGATCGCCCAGGTGGCCGACGAGGTGGCGGTGATGTACCTGGGCAAGATTGTCGAGCGGGGCCCCACCCGCCAGGTCATCGCCCATCCCCACCACCCCTATACGGAGGGGCTGTTGCGGGCCATTCCGCGCATGGACAACCTGACCCGGCGCCTGACCCCCGTTCCCGGTGACATTCCCAGCCCACTGGAGCGGCCCAAAGGCTGCCCCTTTGTTACCCGTTGCCCCAAACGGATGGCCCAATGTGCCGATGTCATGCCCAGTGACACCGATCTGGGCAATGGTCAGTCCGTCGCCTGTTTCCTCCATGGATGAATGGAACAAGCCCATGAGCGGGATGACAATGAGCGAGAAGACAATGAGCGGGATGACGATGAGCGACACAAAACCTCTGATCGAGGTCAACAACCTCAAGGTCCACTTTCCCATCCGCAGCTCCAGCCTTCTCGGCGGAACTGTGGGAGCCGTAAAAGCCGTGGACGGCGTCGGTTTCACCATCGGCCAGGGGGAGACCCTGGGGCTGGTCGGCGAAAGCGGATCGGGCAAAACCACCGTCGGTCGCGCCCTGCTGCGCGCGATCCCGGCCACCGATGGCTCCATGGTCTTCAACACCAACGAAGGGCCGGTGGATCTCCGCTCCCTGAAGCGGGGGGCCCTGCGGTCCTTCCGCCGGAACATGCAACTCATCTTCCAGGACCCCTATTCCTCACTGAACCCGCGCATGACCGTGCGCGACATCATCGCCGAACCCCTGGAATGCCTGAACTGGGGGACGCGGGCGGAGATCGACAACCGCGTGCGAGAGATCGCCCGGCGCTGCAAGATGAATGTCGAACACCTGCGCCGCTTCCCCCATGCCTTCTCCGGCGGACAGAGGCAACGCATCTGCATCGCCCGGGCACTGGCGGCAAATCCCCGGTTCATCGTCTGCGACGAAAGCGTTTCAGCGCTGGACGTCTCCATCCAGGCGGAAATCCTCAACCTGTTGATGGACCTGCAGGACGAGTTCGGCTTCACCTATTTGTTCATCGCCCACGACCTATCCGTGGTCGCCCAGATCGCCACCCGGGTGGCGGTCATGTATGTGGGCAAGTTCATGGAGATGGCGCCAAGCGCGGCGCTGTTCGAAGCCCCGCGCCATCCCTATACAAAGGCCCTTCTCTCGGCCATTCCCACCGTCGATCCGGACATCCCCTTTGCCCCCATGCGCCTGACCGGCGAGATCCCGAACCCCGCCGATCCCCCTCCGGGCTGCCGCTTCCAGACCCGTTGTCCCTATGCCAATGCCCAATGTCGGGGGGAGGAGCCGCTCTGGCGCGATGTCGCGACCGACCATTGGGTCGCCTGCCACCATGCCGAAGCCATCGCCGACGGCTCCCACGGCATCCAGGAGCAGGCACTGGCAGCGGAATAGGTCCGGGCCACCTGCGGAGTACTCTATAATCTATATATACCGTTTCCTCGAACATCCGGAAAACCTGCTTCGCAGTTTCTGGGCTCTGCCCAGACCGGCAAAGAGTCACGGCCCCTTTGATCCCCAATGGGGGTCCGGGGCCTCAGGCCCCGGTTGGGGGGCGGGGCAAAGCCCCGCGTTTTTCAGTTTTTCAAGAAGGCAGAGCATCCAGGCTCTTCATCGGTGGCGCTCCCACAGCCGCAAGGCCGCCTGTTCCACCGCATCGACGGTCAGTGTGTGCATGACCGGAGCCACGCTTGCCGGATCCGTTCCCGGGGGCATGATCTCCTCGAAGGATTGGGGTGTGCGGACCAGGGCCGTTTTGGGTCCCCAGGGGCCATAGAGATGGTCCGGACTGGGTCCGAACAGGCCCAGGGTCGGAATGCCCGAGGCTGCGGCCATATGCATCAACCCGGAATCATTGCCGACGAACAACGCGCAGCGCTCCAGCACCGCCTGGGCGTCCAACAAGGATCCCTCGCCCACCAAATCAAGAACGGTCAGATCCGACAGGGCCGCGCGGAGGGGGGGGATCGCCTCCCTCTCCCCCGGACCGCCAAGCAGAACGATCGGCGCCCCGGGAAGGGGACCACCGGGGGCGGTCAGCCGCCGGGCCAACTCGACGAAATGCCCTGCGGGCCAGGTCTTCGTCACCCAATTGGCCACAGGTCCCAAGGCCAACAAGGGTGTCCCCCGTGGCGGCAAGACGGATTCGGCCCGGGCTTGGTTATCCGCTCCCAGCCAGATCCGGGGGGCTGGCGGCGGGCTCACCCCCAGCACCCGGGCCATCTGGACCACCTTATGCTCCCGCGACCCCGCAGCCCGATAGACATGGCGCCGCTTTGCCGACACCAGCCAACTCACTGCCGACATGCGTAAATCAACGATCACGTCCCATCGCGTCGTCACACAGGCCCGCCAGAGCCCGCGCCAGTGCCGAGCCCAGGGCCCCTTGCGCAGCACATGGAGGCGTTCCAGGCCCGGCACGGCTTCAAACAAGCCCGCAGCCGCAGGGCCACAAGCGACGGTGACCCGCACCCCCTGAGTACTCCGGATTATATGGTCCAGCAAACCTGTGGAAAGGACCGCGTCGCCAATACGCGTGGACGTGATAAACAACAGTTTCATGGGTGGCTACATTTCAGGGGAGGTCACCGGCCCAAAGGACGCCCGGCGACAAAAGAAGAAGGCAGCCCACGACAAATTACCCCCCGCCGAGCTACCTTCCGGTTAGGCGCTCAATTTTTCCCAAACCGCCCCAAAGCGCAAGACTTACGATCCCTCAAGTGTACCCGGCAATAAAACCACCGGTGGACAAAAGGACAGAGTCAGGTGACAGTTAATGGAGAGTTATGTCTGTTCAAACTAGAAAATGAGCTGAAATACCAATGGACGGTGACCCCAGACAGGTACTGATCGTGGATGACGACCCAGACATGCTGGCCATTGCCCAGCTCGCCCTCGCCGATATCGGCGGATTGACCACCTGCACCGCCCAAAATGGCGGAGAAGCGCTGGTCGCCCGAGCCACCCATGATGCCGATCTGATCCTCATGGACCTCCGCCTCGAGCGGGAAGACGGGCAGGTCGTCTGGCGTGCCTTGAATGCCAATTCCGCCGTCCCTCTGCACGTCATCTTCGTGACCGGTGCAAGGGCCGATGAAGTGGCCGGGCTGGAGGCCGAAACGGGCTTCCTTGGGATCATCTCTAAACCCTTCGATCCCATAGGGCTGGCTGAAAACGTTCGACAGCTGTGGAAAACCCGCCCATGAGTGAGGAACTTTCCAGCAACCGCCTGAGGGGCGTCGTCCGCTCCTTCCACGACAATGCCCTGGCTCAGGCGGACACCATTGAGGCATTGAGAAAACACCTTGCCACCCAAAACTGGCACGACCAGTCTGACCTCCTCGAATTGGATCACTTGGCCCACAAGCTGGCCGGATCGGCCGGCAGTCTTGGCTTCCCCACTCTTGGTCGCACGGCAAGCGCCCTGGAAATGATCGTCCGGCAGCTTCTAGGCGGGCAGGAGCAAGGCTCCCGAGACGAACGCATTGATCAGGCCGCTCTTCTGGCGCGGATCCTGGTGCAACGGATCCGCGCCAGCAAACCGGAGGACAGCACCCTGGACCTGGACAGGTTGGGTGGTCCAGAGGGGGATGACCAAAAAATCGACCCGCAGGTGGTGGTGACCATCGGCGTGGAACAGGATGTTGTCTCCGACCTCTCCCTACTGGACTTCACCCTGGTGGAGGTGGAAACCCTGGCTGAATGGCACGATCAGGTTCCCCTTCCCCCTTTGGCTGTTGTGGTCGACCTGAATTTTGCCAATGGGGACCCGACCCTGACCCGGCATTTGCGTCACTTACCCCGAGAAACCACTGTTCTGGCCGTGGGTGGGTCGGGAACTTTCCTCTGGCGGGTGCGGGCCAACCGTCTGGGGGCTCGGACCTATCTGCCCCATTGTGACGCTAAAGAGCTATTGGATCACATCAGCCAAGTCGCCGGAGAAAGCCAGGCAGGTCCAGCGCGGATCCTGATCCTGGAGGATGACGAGTCTCTCGCCATGCTGTACACCGCCATCCTGATCGAAGCGGGCATGGAAGCTGAATTCCTGACGGAGCCCTCCCATATCCTGGATCATTTGGCCCGTTTTGAACCGGATGTTCTGATTTCGGATCTGCATATGCCCGGGTATTCAGGCGCGGAGGTGGCTGCGGCCGTCCGTCACGGCAGCAGATGGGCCACCCTGCCCATCCTCTTCCTGTCCCGGGACCAGGACATAGAGCATCAAATTGAAGCCCTGGCTTCCGGCGCAGATTTCTTTCTGCCCAAACCCATTTTGCCTGAATTCCTGATCTCTGCCGCCCAAGACCGGGCCGACCGTGGTCGGATCCTGCGCAACATGACCCTGCGCGACCCCTTGACCCGCCTGTACAACCATACCACCAGCCTGGACTTCCTGGAACGGGAAGTGGAGCGGTCGCGGCGGGGGAGAACGCCCCTTGCGGTGGCCCTGCTCGACATCGATCACTTCAAGAGAGTCAACGATACCTACGGCCATCACACCGGTGATGAAGTGATCAAGACCCTGGCCCGCTTGATGACTGGCCGTCTGCGATCGAGCGATATCCTGGGACGCTGCGGGGGCGAGGAATTCCTGGTCATCCTGCCCAACACCCCCGTCGAGCGGGCGGTGGAGGTCATTGATAGCCTGCGGCAGACCTTTCATGACCTGCCCATCGAAACACCGGAGGGGATCACCAGCCTTTCCTTCAGCGCCGGCGTCTCCGGTCTGCCTGGCGGACGGTCAGAACCTGGAACCCTCGGCCCGGAAGCACGAGCACTGTTTAACCTCGCCGACGAGGGATTATACGAAGCCAAGCATCAAGGGCGAAACAGGGTCTCATTCAAGCTCCCACCGTCCTCCGCTTGACGCCCTCCGAAAGGGATGTCGACTTTAGAGTGCCCTTGAAACCAAGTTGGGCCGCAAAGCACGGTACACGACAGGGGTGTTTTCCCGTCACGGGGCTTTGCCCCGTCCCCCCCGGGGCCGAAAGGCCTCAACCGTTATTCTTGGCCGAAAGGCCCCAACCATTATTTTTGGCCGAAAGGCCCCAGACCCCCAGGTCTTTATTGGCCCAACTTGATCTCGGAGCACTCTAGCCCCTTTCTCACCCCCATGCCCTTTATCCAGACCGCTCGCATACCCACCTGAGGTTATGGTTTCAACCTGGGAAATGGTGGCATGTCAAAAGTCATTCTAGTGCTGGTGGATGGGCTTGGATTCGCGACAGCGGTTCGGGAAATGGGCTATCTGGAAGGGCTGGTCGCCCAAGGATTCGCAAAGCGATGGGGGATGCGCTCCGTCCTGCCCAGCCTGTCCCGCCCCGCCTATGAGTCGGTCTTGACCGGCGTCACCCCTGCGGTCCATGGCATAACATCGAACAAGGTCAACCGCCTGTCCCGGGTTCCCGGAGTCTTCGGGGAAGCCCGGGCGGCCGGCAAGGTCACCGCAGCGGCGGCCTACTCCTGGATTTCAGAACTCTACAATGGCCCCTTCGATCCGGTCCTGGACCGGGAGGTGGTCGACGGTCCCGGAGCCATCCAACACGGGAGGTTCTATGTCCTGGACCCCTTTCCCGACCAGGAGCTCTATTGGCAGGCGGACCTGCTTGTCCGTCGGCACCAGCCAGATTTTCTGCTCATCCATCCCATGGGCTGCGACCACATGGGACATGAACATGGAGGAGAATCCTTGGAATACCGACGCGCTGCGGCGGAAAGCGATGATGCGCTCGCGCAACTGATCCCCAGTTGGCGTGAGGCCGGCTATCGGGTGCTGGTCACTGCCGACCACGGTATGTGCAAAGACGGCCACCACGGAGGGACAGACGCCGTGGTGCGGCGCGTCCCCTTCTACATGATCGACGCAGAAACCGGCGGAATCGCTCCGGACGAAGCCGATCAGCTCTCAGTCGCCCCAACGGTTCTGAGCCTCTTGGGTGTGCAACCACCGAAAACGATGACGGCTCCTATTTTATCCTGATCTCCCCCCTCCCACCCAATACCAAAAAGGCCGCCCCAGTGGGAGGCGGCCTTTTGCTTCTTGGGCTCGCCCCCCACTGGGGCCTTTTGGCCCCAAACGGGCTTGGGCAATCGCCCAAAAACGACGAGTCACTGTCGTGTACCGTGGAATCACATGTCACAAGACATGCTTTAAAGCATACCCCTCCGCCGCGCAACGGCCAAGGCATCGGTCCGACTCTGCGCGCCCAGGGCCTTGAACAGGCGTCCGATATGCATCTTCACGGTCGCCTCGGACAGGGTCATGGCCTGAGCGATCTGGCGGTTGGATAAACCGGCATCGATATGAGCCAAGACCTCCCGCTGACGCGGCGTCAGGGGAATATCTTCGCCATTAGAGGTCGGCCGGGATACCGTCTCCCCTCCGCGGGGGCCGCGAAACACCTCAGGTGTAATGTAAAAACCGCCGGCTAAAATGAGGCGTAAGGCGCTTTCCAGGACATCGCCCTTCAAACTCTTGGGAATGTAGCCGCAGGCCCCATTATCGATGGCTGAGCGAATGATGGCGACATCGTCCGCACCGGACAAGACAATCACATCCGGAGGCTCGGGTAGACGACGCAGGGCGGACAGGGCATCGCGCCAATCCATATCCGGCATCATCAAATCCAGGAACACCTTGTCCAGCGGCCCTTCCTCGGACGCCAAACGAATAGCTTCCTCGAACGAATCCACGTCAAGGACATCCAACTCGGGGTCGATCGCGGCAAGCTGAAAACGAAGCCCGTTTCGAAACAACTCGTGATCGTCAACAATCATAATGCGCATGGTGCGCACGCCCTCCTTTGACCCCACGATCTCCTCCAGACTGAAAACCTAGAAAGTGAAGAACGCGCCGGTTTAACTCCGGTCAATACGCCTACGGCATCCAGGAAGAATAACCCACCCTGAACGACCCATCCCACTCGAAAAGCATCCCAGCGCTTGCGAATTTCTTCCGCCTACCTCTCAGCTTGAAACAGCCCTGTTTCAAGCCTTCGGTTCGCACCATGGTATGATTATGCAACGTTGTGTGCATAGTATTCGAACCAGAACACTACCACGCAACGGTGATTGAACAAGCCATTCTCGACAAGCCGCTCAAAAGTCATCGTTTTTTTTCAACATAAACCTAACCTTTTGGCCAGGATCTCTACCAAGATTCGGACGAGACCAAACAGATCCACAGCGCTGACTTGCATTCCATCCAATCGATTCAATCGATAAGGTAATTTTGCGGGACAAGTCCCGTCGATAGTACGACGCAAACGAATCGCAAGCACTCCCCGGACCACATCAAAATGTCAGGTTGGGAATGATTTACCATGAAGTAAATTTGCGCAAACCAATTGCCCCATAATGGTTGAAACTCAAGATCACCTTCCCCACCGTTAACCGGGCACCATGAAAATCACCCCATCACGCAGGGGAGCATGTCCAGTCTAAACACCAGGCGCGCCAATGCCCAACGGATATCGCCGAAAACTGGCGCGCCTGGGACGCCATATTCAAGCACAAGAGTTGATTTTGGGACTCTATCCCGGCCAATGGATGACCCTGCGCTATTTCAGCAGTATGAACGAGCGGGCTCGCAGGGTCCTGCGTTTTGCAGCCGACTACGGCAGCAGCCGGGGCACAGCATCACGGGTCCATTGCGGCTCTGGTCCGCAAAGGGTATCTCGCAGAGGCACCCAACCTGCTGTCATCGAGACCCCCTCCAACCTGCCCGAGACATCCTTGAAAGGCCGATCCCTGGGCACTTCCCTGCGCTTCCAAAGGGCAACCGATAGCGGATAGCGCGCGTTTGGCTTGCGAAAGTGAGCAGGTTGAGCCACCCTCGCCAGAATCAAAAGGGGAGGCGCCGGACCACGATTTGGCCGGACACTCAAAAACCGCTATTCCTGAGGCATGCACCGGAAACGGGCAGCCCATGGGATGGGAAGGAGATGGAATACATGAAAATCGTTGTGCATGTGGATACGGGAGAGTCTTGGCCCCGCCGCGTCGAAGCAGCGGCCAAGATCCTCGCCAACTATGGAGGCGGCCGGATCCTCGGGCTTTTCGGCCAGATGGCATCGACCCTGCCCAGCTACTCCTTTCACGGAGACAAGGACGTTATCGACCGCGACGCATCCCCCCACCGCAAGCGTTTCTATGACATCATTGCCGCCCATCCGGGTTTGGAGGTGGAGTGGCATACCATTCACTCCGTGAACCCTGGCTTCATTGTCAGCGAGGTCACTGCCAATGCCCAGTTCGCCGACCTGACCGTTCTGGGCCAGATCGATCCCCGGGCCACCGGCGAGCGGGTTCCGGCGGACATGGCCGAACAAGTTGTGTTGAATTGCGGACGGCCGGTCCTGCTCATCCCCTACACCGGCACCTTCGATTATGATTTCAAGCGGGTTCTGATTGCCTATAACGACAGCCGGGAATCGAGCCGAGCTGTGGGCGATGCCCTGCCCTTCATCAAGGGCGCCAAAGCCCGGGTTGAAGTGGTTCGCCACGCTCCGGAAAAGGCCGATCCCAACGATTGGCGGTGGGTGGAGTTGGCCAAGCGTTTGGCAGACCATGGGGTCACAGCCGTCGTCGAAACTCCGGCCATCGCCAATATCGGCGTGGCGGATTTCCTGTTGTCCCAAGCTGCGGACACGGATGCCCAACTTCTGATCATGGGTGCCTATGGCAAGCTGGGTCTCCCCCGCATGCTGCGCGGCAGCGTTACCCGTGACATCCTGCGCCAAATGACCCTGCCGGTGCTCCTCGCGCATTAATCACGTGACAACGGCGGATCCCTCGGAGCCGCCGTTTTTCAACCGTGATCAACGACGAAAGCGCCAAGATACAGAAGCGCCAAGATTTGGACAATTGGCCGAGGGTCGCCCTCACTCTGATTCTATAAATTTTAGTGTACCTTCGAGATCAAGTTGGTCCGCGAATGCGACCCCAACTTGATCTCGGACGGCTCTCGTGCTTCAACCGCTCCATGAAAAAACCTCGCTCAATTTGAGCGAGGTTTTTTCACGTCAGCACTCAACTCCGGCCAATCAGCCGAAGCGGACCTTCGTCACCTCGTAGAACTTCGAACCACCAGGGGCCTTGACCTCGATGGAATCTCCCAGAACCTTGCCAATCAATGCCTTGGCAATGGGCGAAGCGACCGAAATCCGGCCCGCCTTCAAATCGGCCTCGTGGGCACCGACAATCTGGTAGGTCATTTCCTCGTCCGTATCCTCATCGGCCACCGTAACCGTGGCGCCAAAGCGAACAGTGTCCCCGGACATCTTGGTGATATCGATCACATCGGCCCGGCTGACAACGTCCTCGAGCTCCTTGATCCGCCCCTCAATAAAGCTCTGTTTTTCCCGCGCCGCATGGTATTCGGCGTTTTCCGACAGATCCCCATGCTCCCGCGCCTCGCTGATGGCACGGATAACCGCTGGACGTTCTTCGTTTTTCAAAATCTTCAACTCAGCCTCCAGACGGACCAACCCGTCCGGAGTCATGGGTATCTTTTCCATGGATACGAATCCTTAAAACCGATGATCCAAGCGTCGCCGTGGTTCCCCCCCAAAAAAAACCGGTGGCCTGATAAAGCCCCCGAACCTTTGGTCGAGACCCCCGGACTCACGCGATGGCGTAAGGGGACTCCCTAGGCGACGATCAAGACTCCTTAAAATATTCCTGAAGAGGCGCCACTTCAAGGTGTCCCAGTCGCAGGGCCGTCATAGCCTTCACCGCAGCGGAAGCTCCGGCCGCAGTCGTGTAGTGAGGAATGTTCCGCATCAGCGCCGTATGGCGGATGTCAAAACTGTCCTTCTGCGATTGTACACCCTCTGTCGTGTTGATGACCAAGTGAATGTCACCGCTGATCAGGGCATCCACGCAATGGGGCCGCCCCTCCAGAACCTTGTTGATCACATCCACCCGCAAACCGTTGTCCTGAAGGAAGGCCGCCGTTCCGCGGGTGGCCACCAGATGGAAGCCCAGGTCCACCAACTCCCGACAGAGGGGAAGGCTGGCCTGTTTGTCCGCATCCCGCAGACTGATGAAGGCCGTTCCCCCCACGGGCAACTGCACGCCCGCCCCCAGTTGGGACTTGGCATAGGCCCGGGCGAAGTTGGTGTCGATCCCCATGACCTCACCGGTCGACTTCATCTCGGGGCCGAGAACAATATCAACCCCTGGGAACCGGGCAAAGGGGAAGACCGCTTCCTTCACCGCCACATGCTCCAGCTTTTTAGTGGACAGCTTAAAGTCCGCCAGTCGTTCTCCGGCCATGACCCGTGCGGCGATCTTGGCCACGGGAACGCCCGTCGCCTTGGCAACGAAGGGCACGGTCCGGCTCGCCCGGGGATTGACCTCAAGCAGGTAGATATCGCCGTCCTTGATGGCAAACTGGATGTTCATCAGGCCACGAACGTTCAGCCCCTTGGCCAGCAGTTCCGTCTGACGGGTCAGCTCGGCGATGGTGGCGTCATCCAGAGAATAGGGTGGCAACGAGCAGGCCGAGTCCCCAGAGTGAATCCCGGCCTCTTCGATATGCTGCATGATGCCCGCAACATGGGTGCTCTCCCCATCGGCGATGGCATCCACGTCGACCTCGATTGCCCCGGACAGATAGCCGTCAATCAGCACCGGGTCCGTCCCGGATACCTTCACGGCATGGACCATGTAATCGTTGAGTTGCGCTTCCTCATGGACGATCTGCATGGCCCGGCCTCCCAGGACATAGGAAGGGCGGATCACGACCGGATAGCCAATGCGGGCGGCAATCTCGCGCGCCTGCTCCACGGAGTGGGCCATCCCGTTGCGGGGTTGGCGCAGCTTCAGTGCCTCAATCAACTTCTGGAAGCGATCCCTATCTTCGGCCAAATCGATGGCATCGGGCGAGGTGCCAAGCACGGGGATTCCCGCCTGCTCCAGGCTATGGGCCAGCTTCAGCGGCGTCTGTCCGCCATACTGGACGATACAGCCCAGCAGGGTCCCCTTGGCCTGTTCCTTGCGGGCAAGCGCGATCACGTCCTCCGGCGTCAGGGGCTCGAAATAGAGCCGGTCCGAGGTGTCGTAGTCCGTCGAAACCGTTTCCGGGTTACAGTTGACCATAATGGTCTCGTATCCGGCCTCGGACAGGGCGTAAGCGGCATGGACACAGCAGTAATCGAATTCAATGCCCTGGCCGATGCGGTTTGGTCCGCCCCCCAGGATGATCACTTTTTTCCGGTCGCTGACCTCGGCCTCGCATTCACCCGGAGTGATCCCATCCCCCTCGTAACAGGAGTACATATAGGGAGTCTGGGACGGGAACTCACCCGCACAGGTGTCAATCCGCTTGTAGACGGGCTGGACATTCAGCATGTCACGGCGGAAGGCCACTTCCTTCAGGGTCTTGTCCGTCAAGGCCGAGAGACGGGCATCGGAGAAGCCCATCTTCTTGACCCGGGTCATACCGATGGAATCCACCGGCAACCCGTCAACCTTCAGCCGCTCTTCCTCACGCACGATCTCCTCAATGCGGGCCAGGAACCAGCGGTCATAGAGACAGGTGGCGCGAATTTCCTCCAGACTGAGACCCTGGCGGAAGGCCTGGGCAATCAGCAACAGACGGTCCGGACGGGGCTTTGACAACTGGGCCTTGATGGCGTCCTTGCCGTCGGGTCCATCGGCGCCCGGGATCTCCACCTCGTCCAAGCCAGACAGACCAATTTCAAGAGAGCGCAAGCCCTTCTGCAGACTTTCCGTGAAGGTCCGGCCAATGGCCATGGCCTCGCCGACGGACTTCATGGAAGAGGACAGCAGCGCCTCGGTATCCGGGAACTTCTCGAAGGTGAAGCGCGGCAGCTTGGTGACCACATAGTCGATGGTCGGCTCGAAGCTGGCCGGAGTGCAGCCGGTGATGTCGTTGGTCAGTTCGTCCAGGGTATAGCCGACAGCCAGCTTGGCGGCGATCTTCGCAATCGGGAAACCCGTTGCCTTGGAAGCAAGCGCTGAAGAGCGGGACACCCGGGGGTTCATCTCGATCACCACCAGACGGCCATCGACCGGGTTCACGGCGAACTGCACGTTGGAGCCACCGGTCTCCACACCGATCTCCCGCAGGCAGGCGATCGAGGCGTCGCGCATGATCTGATATTCCTTGTCGGTCAAGGTCAGTGCAGGCGCGACAGTGACGGAATCGCCCGTGTGTACCCCCATGGGATCCACATTCTCGATGGAACAGACGATGATGCAGTTGTCCGCCCGGTCGCGGACCACCTCCATCTCGAATTCCTTCCAACCGAGCACGCTTTCCTCGACCAGCACCTGACTGACCGGCGAGGCGGCCAGCCCCGAGGCGATGATGCGATCATATTCTTCCCGATTATAGGCCAAACCTCCGCCCTGCCCGCCCAGGGTGAAGCTGGGACGAATGATGACCGGCAGGCCGATTTCCTCCAGCGCCGCACGGCCCTCGGCGATGGTATGGACCAGCGCCGACCGGGGGCAGTCCAGGCCAATCTTGATCATCGCATCCCGAAACAGCATCCGATCCTCGGCCTTGGCGATGACCTCCTTCTTCGCGGCGATCATCTCCACGCCATACTTGTCCAGAACGCCCATGTCAGCCAGCGTCATGGCAGTATTCAGGGCCGTCTGCCCCCCCATGGTCGGCAGCAGGGCATCCGGGCGCTCCCGCTCGATGATCGCTTCAACGATTTCCGGGGTGATCGGTTCGATATAGGTGGCGTCAGCGGTTTCCGGATCGGTCATGATCGTCGCCGGATTGGAGTTCACCAGGATGACCCGGTATCCCTCTTCCCGCAGGGCCTTGCACGCCTGAGCGCCCGAATAGTCGAATTCGCAGGCCTGACCGATCACGATAGGACCGGCGCCGATGATCAGAATGCTGTGAATATCCGTACGTTTGGGCATGCGACTTCCCTTTGGAGCGGCGGGGGATCCGGGCGAGACCCATAATTCGGCCCGCCCACCGCCCGCCATTTTAAACGCGTGGCGCGCTGTTCTTGGAAAACCGCCCCAGGTCGGACCCAGGGCGGGAGGGGACTTCAATCAAGCGCGCTGGGCGTCCATCAGATCAACGAAGCGCTGGAACAGGTAGTGACTGTCCCGGGGCCCCGGCGAGGCCTCCGGATGGTACTGAACGGAGAAGATCGGTTTGCCATCCACCGCAATCCCCTCCAACACGCCATCAAACAGGCTGGTATGGGTCTCGGTCACACCATCAGGCAGACTCTCCCGATCCACGGCGAACCCATGGTTCATGGAGGTAATCTCCACCTTCCCCGTGGTGTGGTCCTTCACCGGATGGTTCGACCCCCGGTGACCGATGTCCATCTTATAAGTCTTTGCCCCCAGCGCCAGGGACAGCATCTGGTGCCCCAGGCAAATGCCGAACACCGGCTTGCCGGAGTCGAGAAGGGACCGGATCACTGGAACGGCATAGGCTCCGGTGGCTGCGGGATCGCCAGGACCGTTAGACAGGAAGATGCCGTCCGGGTTCAGTGCCTTCACCTCCTCGGCGGAGGTCGAAGCGGGAACGACGGTAACCTTGCAGCCCAACCCCGCCAGATTGCGCAAAATATTGCGTTTCGCCCCATAGTCCACGGCGACCACATGATACTTGGCCTCGGCCAGTTCTCCGTAGCCCGCTTCCAGGTCCCAGGGCGTTTCCGACCAACTGTAGGTCTGGCCACAGGTCACGTCCTTGGCCAGATCCATGCCCTCCAAGCCGGGCCACCCCTTGGCTTTTTCCACCAGGACATCGATGTCAAAAATCCCATCGGGGGAATGGACGACAATCCCCGTCGGCGCGCCCGCATCGCGGATCCGCCGGGTCAGGCGCCGGGTGTCAACGCCACTGATGCCCACCAGCCCCCGGGACTTCAGCCAGCCATCCAGGTGCTGAGCCGAGCGCCAATTCGCCGGTTCGGTGATATCGGCGCGCAACACACAGCCCCGGGCTGCTGTAGCGGTGCTTTCGATATCTTCGGTGTTGGTGCCGACATTGCCCACATGGGGGAAACAGAAAGTGATAATCTGCCCCGCGTATGAGGGGTCGGTCAGCACTTCCTGGTACCCGGTCAAGCCCGTATTGAAGCAGACCTCGCCAATGGCCTCTCCGACGGCGCCGACGCCCCGTCCCCACAGGATGGTGCCATCGGCCAGGACCAACGCCGCAGTGGTTCCGGGCGGGCGGGGCGTGGGTGTGCTGCTGGACATGACTTTAATTCCCGCTTTCAATCAAATGGATCCGCCCAGCCCCCTTGACCTTAGCGGGACCGCGCGGGCGCGACCAACCCCGACGCGGAGAGGGGGACCTCGGCGGGCGCGGGATACGGTCTGGGTTATTGGTGGCCGAACGTCGGTCGCACAGGAGCAGACCGGCGACCTCGCCCGCTATTTCCCATATTGGCTGGAAATGCGCGCGCCGCCAAGCCTCCCTCCGCAGGAAACGCGTGGGCCGTCGACGGTAGTTAAGCGATGCCCTCCGGGAAGTCAAGAATCGGAAAAAAAATAAAAATTCAAATCTTTCAATGCACTAATAATACGCAAGCCCCCTTTGCTTTCCCGTGATTTTGGGATAGGTTTCGCCCTTTCCTCTCAAACCTACTCGGAGTCCCCCCGATGCTGCGTTCCCAACTTAACGACGCGCTCAAGGAAGCCATGCGGGCGAGGGATCAAACCACCCTCTCGACCGTTCGACTGATCCTCGCCGCCCTCAAGGATCGGGACATTTGCGCCCGGGGCAACGGCAATCCGGACGGAATCGACGAGGAGGAGATCCTCGGCATGCTGCAGTCCATGGTGAAGCAGCGCCGGGAAAGTATTAACATGTACGAACAGGGCGGTCGCCTGGAACTGGCCGAAGAGGAAGGCAATGAAATTGCCGTGATCGAGCGGTTTCTTCCCGCCCAAATGGACGCCGCCGATCTGGCCCGCGCCGTGGATGCCACCCTCGCCGACCTGGGTGCCGAAGGACTGAAGGACATGGGCCGGGTCATGGCCGCCTTGAAGGAGCGCTACGCCGGTCAAATGGACTTCGGCAAGGCAGGCGCCCTGGCGAAGGCCAAACTGAACGCCTAACTGTACACCAACACTTACTCACTCCCCCCCCCCCGCCACTCCGGTGGGGATGCCCGCGTCCTATGAAGGGCTTGCCCATGGCCTTGCCCAACAGCTTCCTTGATGAAATCCGTGCCCGCCTGACCCTGTCTTCGGTCATCGGCAGACGGGTCAAGCTTGTCCGCAAGGGCCGGGAATATTCCGGTCTGTGCCCCTTCCACAACGAAAAAAGCCCCTCCTTCACCGTCAATGACGAGAAGGGCTTTTTCCATTGCTTTGGCTGTGGCGCCCATGGGGATGTCATCGGCTTTGAGATGCAGGCGGGAAACCTGCCCTTCCGCGAAGCCGTGGACCGCCTCGCCGCCGAAGCGGGATTGGAGATTCCCCGGGAAACCCCGGAAGACCGGCAAAAAGCAAAAGCGGCAGCCAGTTACCGGGAAGTCATGGAGATGGCCACCCGGTTCTACGAAAAGATGCTGCGCCTGCCCCAGGGCAAGGATGGACTGGCCTATCTGCGGCGCCGGGGGTTGAACGACGCCACCATTGCGCGGTTCCGCCTGGGCCATGCCCCCGGCGGCGGAGCCCTGCGCGCCGCCCTCTCCCGCGAAGGCGTCGACGACCAAGTGATGGCCGACCTGGGGCTGATCATGCGACCCGACGATGGTCGGGCCCCCTACGATTATTTCCGCGACCGCGTCCTGTTCCCCATCGCGGACCGCGCCGGGCGGGTCGTGGCCTTTGGTGCTCGGATTTTGGGCGACGGCCAACCCAAGTACTTGAACTCCCCGGAAACCCCGCTCTTCCACAAGGGGCGCGAGCTGTACAACCTGGGTCCGGCCCGGGAAGCCGCGCGGCAATCCAACACCATCATCGTCGCCGAGGGCTATATGGACGTCATCGCCCTCACGCGGGGCGGCTTTGCCAATGCCGTCGCCCCCCTGGGCACGGCCCTGACGGAAAACCAGTTGGAGGCCCTCTGGCGGGGAGTCCCCGAACCGACCCTCTGCTTCGACGGTGACGCTGCGGGCCAGCGGGCAGCCAAGCGGGCGATGGAGCGGGCCCTGCCCCTCCTCGGCCCCGGGCGATCCCTGCGCTTCGCCCTGCTCCCCCCCGGACAAGATCCGGACGACCTGCTGTCCGAAGGCGGACCGGATGCCTTGCGCCGGGTGCTCGACCACGCCCAACCCCTGGCCGAAATGGCCTGGCGCTCTTTGATCGAAGGGCGGGATCTGTCCACACCGGAACGCCAAGCCGGGCTGGAGAAGGACATCGATGGGTTGGTCAACGCCATCACCGACCGGTCCGTGCAAAACCACTATCGCCGTGCCCTGAGAGAGAGGTTCTGGACCCTGCTGCGGGGCAACCGCGACCAGGGGAGCCAGAGACGCGGATCCGACTGGAAGACGAATCGACCCCAGAGTCAAGGACTGGGACAGGGCACTCGGGGCGCATGGCCCGCCAAAGGCGGAGGAGCCCGTTTCCGAGGCCGGGGGGGGCCTCTCCCTACCCCCTCTCCGCCCCTCCCCGCCCCAACCGACGCCCGTATCCTGCGGGAGCGATTGCTTCTTGCTGCGGCCATCACCCATCCGGAAGTCTTTGACCATATTGGCGAACGGCTGGGGTCCATGGATATGTCCGACCCCACCCTTGACTCGGCAAGACAAGAAATCGTAATCATCCTGTCCTCTGAAAAAAGCCTTGACTTTAATGGCCTTCGGGACCAGTTGAGCGCTAGGGGTTTGTCGGGGGCCATCGCGGGGCTATTGCGTCCTGATGTTCTGATTCACGCGAAATTCGCGCGTCCAGGGTCCGACCCGGGCTTGGTGAAAGCCGGGTGGGACCACACATATGATATCCACCAGCGCGACGCGCTGCGGGCGGACTGCCGAAGAGCAAATGATCGGTTGGGAGACCACATGACCCAAGAGGCCCTGGAGCATTTCTTCGCCTTCAAACGGCATGATACCTGGTCGGACGCAGCTCTCCCCGATGACGCGTCGTTCCAAGACAGGGTGGAGTTTGACGGAGCGGGAGAGTTCGACGGCGCCGGGGAAGACCTGTCGAACGCGACAGAGGACCAGGAATTGCCCCAGCAGGGCAGGTCCCGGTAAAGGCGAAACCCCCGACCGGGGCAAGGCAAGGCCCGATGGGCTGGCGCAAGGGTCGATCGGGGCAGTGAGAGTGACGGAGACCGGTTTCCAGGGGAGAAAGAGACCCTTGAGACTCGGGGATCTGGAGGAAGGCTCCCTCAAGGGGTCGGGAAGCAACATGCTTCCAGTGGGCGAAGCGCCAGGACAGGCAAACGCCCCGCTGGAAAGCGGGTGAAGGAAGATAAACCGTATGGCGACGAAGGCGACCAACACGGCGGAAGCGGTGAACGGCCAGGAAGAGGGTGGCGACAGCCCCCTGCTGGATTCCATGAACGCGGCCGTCAAGAAATTGGTCACCCGCGGCAAAGACCGGGGGTATATCACCTACGACGAGCTCAACGCCGCCCTGCCCCCCGATGATGTGTCTTCGGAACAGATCGAGGATACCATGGCGATGCTCTCCGAAATGGGGATCAACGTGGTCGAGGATGAGGAAGAAGGCGAAGCGGGAGCCGTCGCATCCAATGATGACGAGTCCACGAGCCGCGAGGTCACCGTAGCGGGCAACGTCAGTGAAGACGACGTCGGCCGTACCGATGACCCCGTGCGCATGTACCTGCGCGAGATGGGCTCGGTGGAATTGCTGTCGCGCGAGGGCGAAATTGCCATCGCCAAGCGCATTGAAGCCGGTCGCGAGATGATGATCGGCGGCATCTGCGAAAGCCCGCTGACCATTCGGGCACTTCTGCAGTGGCACGATGCCCTGCTGGAGGGGCGCATGCTGTTGCGTGACATCATCGACTTGGACGCGACCTATGGTGCGGACTCGGTTCCCGTTGACGAAGACGGAGTCGATGAGGATGCCGAGCCGATCACGCTGAAGACCCCCACCGCGCCCGATACGATTGCGCCCCCTCCCGCCGATCCGGATGAGAACGGCCAGGAGAAAAGCAAAGGTGACACTGCTCCCGAGAGCGACGCCGTTGAAGACGACGAAGACGAGAACGATGACGATGCCGATACCACCGAAGGCAGCGATGACGAAACTGCTGAGGGCGGAGACGGTTCAGGAGACGGCGAAGAAGGTGAAGGTGAAGTGAACGTTTCGCTGGCCGCCATGGAGCAGGAGTTGATGCCCCGGGTCGTCGAAACGTTTGAGGCCATTGCGGCAACCTACAATAAGCTGAAGAAGGCCCAAGACCAGCGCATCACCGCCCTGCAGAAGGGCGAGGAGCCCTCGGCCAACCTGGAACGCCGCTACGAGAAGCTGAAGCTTGAACTGGTTACGATGATGGAGGACGTCCATCTCAACAACAACCGGATTGAGCAGTTGGTGGAACAGCTCAACAGCCTGAGCAAGTCGCTGATGACCAACGAAGGCAAGCTACTGCGCCTGGCAGAGCGGGCGAAAATCCGCCGGACGGATTTCCTCGAGGTTTACATGGGCCGCGAGATGGACCCCACCTGGGTTGAAGACGTGGGCAACCTGCCCGGCAAGGGCTGGAAAGACTTCACGACCCGCTTTCTGAATGACATCCAGGGGATCCGGGACGGTATTGCCGAGATCTCCGAACGCTCCCTTTTGCCCATTCCCGAATTCCGGCGCATCGTCCAGACCGTCCAGAAGGGCGAGCGAGAAGCCAGCAGGGCCAAGAAGGAGATGATCGAGGCTAACCTGCGTCTGGTGATCTCCATCGCCAAGAAGTACACCAACCGCGGCCTTCAATTCCTGGACCTGATTCAGGAGGGCAACATCGGCCTGATGAAGGCGGTGGACAAGTTCGAATATCGGCGCGGCTATAAATTCTCGACCTATGCCACTTGGTGGATCCGACAGGCTATCACCCGGTCCATCGCGGATCAGGCCCGAACGATCCGCATCCCGGTGCACATGATAGAGACCATCAACAAGCTGGTCCGCACCTCCCGCCAGATGCTGCACGAAATCGGTCGCGAGCCGACACCCGAAGAACTGGCCGAGAAGCTGCAGATGCCACTGGAGAAGGTCCGCAAGGTCCTGAAGATCGCCAAGGAGCCAATCAGCCTCGAAACGCCCATCGGCGACGAGGAAGACAGCCACTTGGGCGACTTCATCGAGGATAAGAACGCGGTCCAGCCCTTGGACGCGGCCATCAACTCGAACCTGCGCGAGACCTGCACCCGTGTCCTGGCGAGCCTGACCCCGCGGGAGGAACGTGTCCTCCGCATGCGGTTTGGCATCGGCATGAACACCGACCACACTTTGGAAGAGGTTGGCCAACAGTTCAGCGTGACCCGCGAACGGATCCGCCAGATTGAGGCGAAGGCCCTGCGCAAGCTGAAGCACCCGTCGCGGTCGCGGAAGCTGCGGTCCTTCCTGGACAACTAAGATCCAGAGACAACGGAACAGCGCTGCGATTTTCCTGCAGCGCTGTCTTGTTTCCTTCATCCATTCCGGATAAAACCTTTTTCTTCTCACCGCCCAGTCGTGTTTCACGGCCAGGGGGCGGTCGAGCTGGTGGGCCTGTAGCTCAATTGGTTAGAGCCGGCGGCTCATAACCGTCTGGTTGTAGGTTCAAGTCCTACCGGGCCCACCAACCCCATTTTTACGTTATGAAACTGCTCTAAGTATTTGAATGGTAATGTGGTTTTTGGTGTTCTATATCCAATTCCACGGATGTAGCGCAAACGCTCCGCAAACACCATTCTGAGGACCAGTTTTCGGATCGTCAGATCGCCGCTTTGCCAGAGTCTCCAAGGGTTTTGCACGAACCCCAGGGCGTGTTCTAGCACCTGTCCCAAGGTGGCCTTTGGCTGGGTGTGATTCACCGCCCGATCCCGCATCTCCAGCTTTTGTTTTTCCAGTGACGCAATCTTGAGTTCATAGGCCGTGATCGCCGCACTACTCTGACTTTCAACGATGCGATCCGCCAAAATGTCGATCTGTTTATCAAGATCGGCCAGCTCCCGCTCCACACCCGCTTTGATGTGCTTGGCCTGATCCTTCCGCTGGCCCCAGGCATCGATAACCATCGCCTTGAATGGCATTCATCGCACAGCACATAGCCCCGCAAGGGGAAGTCGGCATTGATATCCCGGCGGGCAGGTGTCCGTGAGCCCTTCCTCAAGCGCTCCTGATTGCGCAGATAGGTCTGGCAGGAGATCAACCCCTCATGCTGGCCTTCCCGCAAGGAGACCTTCCACATCGGCTCCTCGACATATCCAGCATAGACGACCCGCTCCAACAGTTCCGTAACCCGGGAGGGATGCACCAGACCATCCTTGCCCCTGTGATAGAGCGGCTGGCTTTCGAGAAAGCGTTTCACCTCGACCTGAGTCTCGAAACGCCCCGCCGCATAGCCTTCCAAGGCTTCCCGGATCACAGAGACAGCGGGTTCATCCGGCACCAGCCGCTTACCGCCCTGGCGGCATTTCTCATAGCGGTAGCCGATAGGCGCCTGGAACACCCAAAAGCCCCGCTCGATGCGGGCCTGCATGGATTCCCGATCAACACGAGTGGCGCCGTAATCCCGATGCGCCAGCGCAGCCATGGCGGAGAGCACGGCCATTGCCTCCTGATCGGCCCCCATGACCTGATTCACTACTATGGGTCGGTGTTCGAGTCTGGTACGCCGGTCCCCCTTGATCGGCTGGAGGCCATGGCAAAGCGGCTGGAACCGCTCCCACAGGCACGCCTTGCCATCCTGTTGGAGAATGTGAGACGCCCTCACGCAGACGCCATATAGCGGAACGGCGCCAGCGTCTCCCGCAAGGCGTCAAAGCGGGCCTTGTAGCGATCAGGATCAAACCCGTCCACCGTCTGCCAGGACGACCCCACAGGGGCGAGGATCATCCGCAATTGGTCCAGTGCCGCTTTTGCAGCCATGGATACGCCGGGCCCCTCCATCGTGCCTGCGTCCCATCCGGCCCTGGAGGCCAGCATCTTGAGGCGGGTGAGCGGCGCCGGATGGGTAACACTCAGCTTGCGGCGATAGAGCACAGTCTGAAACACCTCGAACAACGCCGTCATGGCATAGATACCAAACAGGGTCAGGCGCAGGCGCAATGCCTCCGGCAGGGCCGCTATGCCGTCGATATTCTCAAGACCACCTTGCTGGATCAAAAGACAGCGGCTCAGCGCCCAGCTATCCGCTTCGAACTCCATGCATTGCAGGGATTGGGAATCGAGAGAGCCCGAGGGCGCCGCCGTCTCGGTGGATATCAACTCCTCCACCCTGCACGCCCCATCGCCCAGCACTTGACGGCGATAATCGACATGACCGAGCAGCCCATGGGCCAGTTCGTGGAACCAGACAAAGCGCATCATCAATAAGGAGAGATAGAGCGCCATCACATGGCGCTCGGGATCGACAGGCACCATACGGGGCGCATCGGCAGGAACCGCCCGCATCCCCTCCAGTGTGCGCATCAACAGCCACAGGCCGGGGATATGATCCGTAGTGGCAGGCGGAGCGGTCTCCGCCCCGGCATCGCCTACATCGGCAAAGAACGCCTTCTGCGAAAAACAGTACAGCGCAAACTCCTGAATGGTCGAGGCCAGCCCCGTGGTCATGCTGACCACATGGTGCTCCCCGTCCGTAATTGCTCACGGGGTTGGCGAAATCGGTTGGCTGACGGCCTGGGTTGTGATTCAACCTTTGTATGAAAACGCCCCGGACATATCGACTTAGCGAAGCGGAGAAAGACGCCTTGCTGCTTGAGCAGGCGGTGCTGATCGAGCATTTATCGGCCCGGGTGACGGAACTTGAAGCGGCGCTCAAGAAGCCGAA